>DKID01000035.1 GCA_002454045.1 Nitrospina sp. UBA6727
GGGGGGGGTTGGAATGACAGGGGCGGCGGGCAACTTGCGGGCAACTTTTTTCGTCGCCGCGATAAATTCATCGCCGCGATAAATCTGCGGGCGCGAAAAAATTTTACTCGGCGGTGACGCGGTTCAAAAATAATTCCACGCCGCGGTCGCCGGGTTGCGCGCCGACGAAACCTTCGATGTCGCCGGGACCGGCACGGGCATCGCCGTCGCTATCCATCCTCGCCGTCAACACCATGGCGCCTTCGAAGGAAGTTCCCGGCACCATGATGTCGCCTGGTCCCAAAGTAAATTCGTAGGGAAACTGAACGTCTGTAATCCGCTTGACCGCTAGCGGAGGGCCGCGCTTAACATTTTCGGCGCGGGCAAAAATAAACAGCGCGCCGTCCGCGGGGACTTTGTTCTGAAGCCGTGCGCTCACGCGAACGGTTCCGCGGATGTTGTCGTCGGACGCGCTGATCAAATCGTTCAACGTCAGTTGCACTCCCTTTTGCCCCGCCGTAACTTGCACGCTTCCTTCCACATCGCCCGGACTTGACTTGCGATTGCCGTCGTGGTCCAGGCGCGCCGTCAAGTTCATCGTCCCTTCAAACTGCGCGCCGTCGAGCATGGTGTGCAGTTGCCCAATTTCAAACGCGAAGGGAAATTGAAAAACGCTGTGCCGTTTGACGGCGAGGGGCGGTCCGGTTTCCACGCCTTGTGGTCGGGCGAAGATGAAAAGTTTAGCGGCGGGACTCATGCGCGCTTGCATGGAGGGGTCGAGCGAAATGGTGCCGGACACATCGTTGACGTGAATCATCGGGTCGGCTTTACGTGCTAATTCTTTCTTCAAACTTTCGGGTAGCGGATGCTCCTTCAAGCCGCGGTCGCATCCCGTCATCGCCGCAATCCATCCAAGAAAAAAAAGCAACGCGAAACTTTTCACGGTTGTCCTCCGACGAGAAATTATCGGTCAAAGTAAAAATCATGCGCAACGGCTTGACATCGCGAATTATGAATATCATAGATACGATGAACCCGGTTATAAATTTCACTGACGAAGCAATGAAGACCATGGTTCGCTGCGCTCCGCACCGTCGTTCGCGATGACGGCACGAAACCGTCGTTGCGAGCGGGGCGTGGCGTCCAGCGGCGACCATCGGAATGAGAATAAGTTGGAGGTGTGCCATGTTTCACGAAGTCAAAATATTCGACAAAAAAGGCAAGGTCAAAAAAGTTCTTTCCAGCGAAAAACTCAGCAACGAGTACTGGGATTCTTTTTTTCGCAAACCGTTACGCGAGACGATGAAAAAGAAAAAGGGCCGCGGCCGACCGCCGCAAGAAGACATAAACTTCGACGACGCATAGCGGGCACGCGCTATTCCGGCGGCGTCATCGCGTTCATCGCCGTCGCCGTCGTGGCAACAACTCAATCCCCTTTTGCGCACAGCTGTTCGCGATTCTTTTCTTGGCGATTGCGACATACTTTTCGTTTTGCTCTATGCCCACCCATCGGCGCCCGTTCCTTTCCGCTGACTCGGCGGTGGTGCCGCTTCCCAAAAACGGGTCAACCACCAAGTCGCCCTCCCTGCTGCTTGAGCGGACAAGATGATCGATCAACGCTATCGGCTTTTGCGACGGATGCCCCACCTTTTCTTTCGACGACCCTTTGAGGGAAGGGACGCGCAAAATGTTGGTGGCATACTTCCCCTTCAGCAAATGTCGTTCCCGCGCCGGCATGTCTTTGTATCGTTTGTCGCGCAGGTAGGTTTGAATTTTTTCTTTTTCATACGGTATCCGCACCGCGTCTTTATTAAAAAAAGGTTTTGCATCGGCCGACTTTCGCAACGCAAGAATCATTTCGTATTGCGGCGTGAAGGAATCATGCCGGTCGTTATATCCCACCGCGCGGTCCCAAATAATCATGTCATGAAATTGCATCTCTTTCGCAACGCGCGCGCAGGTGTGTAGCCAGACATGTTCCCTTTTGCCGAGTTGACCGAAAATGTACAGCAGACCGTCGCGGCGCAGGATGCGCTTGCATGCTCTGACCCAGCGCACCGTGAAATCCAAATAATCCTCCGCCGACCGCCACTCGTTATCCCACGCTTCGTCGAGCACTTGAAAATACGGCGGGTCGGCGATGATAACCTGCGCAGTATCGCGCGCCAGCGTGGGAAGAATGTCAAGCGCATCGCCCGCAAAAAGTTCGCCGTTCCCCACCGCGATTTTGTTCGGCGACGGTGATGCATACGCGTTGTCATCGTCCATGATCATCCCATCGATAAAATTATTTTGTCGCGGCGGCGGTGTGAATTTTTTCCGCGGCCGGCGTCGTGAATTTTTTTTCGCGATGTCGCCGGCGTGAATTATTTTGATATTTTCCGCCGCCGCGGCGTCGTCCATTCTTCCGCCAATCTCCGCGCTTCGTCAATCTCGGCGGGCGTCATGAATTGCTCCACGGCGTCCGCGTTTTTGCGCCCCTCCTCATCGCCATTCGCGGCGGCGATGTGAAACCATTTGTGGGCTTGAACAAAATCCCGCGCGCCGCTTCGCCGTTCCGCGTGCAAGTGTCCGAGATTGGATTGCGCCATGCCGTCGCCTTGTTGCGCCGCGAGCGAATACCACTTGACGGCTGCCGCGTAATCTTGCGTCACGCCTTGTCCATCCTCATACATGCACCCGAGAAAAAATTGCGCGTTCGCGTCGCCTTTCGCCGCCGGCAACGACACCCATTTGAACGCTTGTTCGTAGTCCTGATCAACGCCTTGCCCGTTGTCGTACATCACCGCAAGATTGAATTGTGCTTTCGCGTCGCCCGTTTCCGCGGCGCGGGAATACCATTTGAACGCCTCGCGAAAATTTTGCGCGACGCCGTCGCCGTGGTAATGCATCCACCCAAGTTTATATTGCGCCGCCGTGTAACCCTGTTCGCCCGCGCGCTTTAACCACTCGACGGCTGCCGCGAAGTTTTGCGCGACGCCGTCGCCCTTTTCGTAAACGCCGCCGAGCGTGAATTGACTAAGCGCGTAACCTTGTTGCGCCGCGAGCAAAAACCAATCGAACGCCTGACTGTGGTCGTGGGCAACGCCTTGTCCGCGACGATACAAAACGCCGAGATTGAATTGCGCCTTCGCGTAACCTTGTTGCGCCGCGCGCGAATACCAACGATGCGCTGCGCGGAAATCTTTGGCGACGACTTGGCCCTTGTAATGCATCAACCCGATTTTATATTGCGCCGCCGCGTCGCCCTGTTCCGCGGCGAGCGAATACCAGTGATGCGCCTTGCGGAAATCTTGATCAACTCCGCCGCCGATTCTATAAAGAAATCCGAGGTGGAATTGCGCAGCGGCGTGGCCTTGTTCCGCTAGAGGTTGGAACATTTCAAAAGCGCTCCGGTAATCTTTTTGGTCGACGGCGACCAAAGCCTGCGCAAATTTTTCTTCCGCGTTTTCCATCAGCCTCGCCCCGACAAAAAACCAGCAGACCGCGGCGGCGTCACCGCGACTATCGCGTCGCCGTTGTTCGCGATGACGACGGCGGCTAAACTTGGCGGAAGTCTTTCCCCTGCAGATGTACTTTCTTGCACATCTCCATCAAGCGGGAAAAAATGCGCGCGCCGATTTTTTCCGCCAGCGTATAACGAGTGCTGGCGTCGGCAAGCGGGGCGCGGTTGCTGTCTTCGCCGCCGCTGGTTTTGTTGTCCAGTTTGTCTTTGAAATTGGTGGTGACCAAGGTTACTTTGTCGTCGTCGTTGTAACGGGCGGAGATGAAGTGGTCGAGAATCGTCAGTTCCCATTCCGTGTTTCTGCCTTTCGCTAAATCGTCAATCACCAAAACTTTAACGCCGACATAAGGGTCGGTGAATTCGCTTTCCGCAATGTTCTTTTCGTAGCCTTGGCGGATCTCCCGCAGCAGTTCGAAGAAGTCGACGAACTTGCATTCGACACCCTGTTCCAAAATCAGTTCCTTGATGATGGCGACGGCGAGATGAGTTTTGCCGAGTCCGGGCTCGCCCATGAAAATCAAGCCCTGGCTGTATCTGCCTTTCATCTGGATGAACTCTTTGATGAAAGTTCGCGACCGCGACAACGCGTCTTTCAACGATCGGTGGCGGGGCGTTGCGACATCAAAATTGTCGAGACTTTCGTACACGAACTTGCCTGGGATTCCCGCCTTGTTGAATAATTTTAGTTTCCGGAAAAGTGCGGCGCATTGGCATTCGTAAATTTGGGAAACGCCGTCGGCGGCTTCGCGCAAAACTTTTCCCGTCCCGTGACACTTGTCGCAGGCGGCGCATTTGCAGACGACGGCGCGGACTTTCCCTTTTTGGTTGGACAACACATGCTGACGGTCGCGGCAAGCGTTGCAATTTATCGTGGCAGCGGTCGTCGTTGCGGGTGACGGCGCGGCGGCGGTCGGCGCGGAGCGGGACGCGGTCGTGGTTTTTTCTTTCATTGCCGCGACCGTTCTAGTTCCGCCTCAACGAAAACTTTGAGGTAACTGAGTCCCATCCGCGACGTCCGCGATGACGGTGAGGTGCGTTGCTGCGCAAACTCGGCGATGCCGTTTTCGATGCCGCGGCAGACGATGCGGATCGGTATCCCCCGGTTTTCCCATTGCTGGATGAGGTCGTAGTCGGTGGCGGAAAGGGTTAGCCCCGAATCTTTCAGGGAAAGAAAAAACCGCTCGACGGTGGCGAGATAGTTTGGCGTTTCGCTGGGAAGTGAATCCGACACGATGCGGTCCTCCGAATTTCTGCTGGTCAAGAATACAGGATTGCTGCTGAGTTTTTCGAAGCCGCGTCGCCGTGTTTTTTCCGCGGCGACTTTCTCGGTGACGACGGTGAAAACTTTTTCCGCGGCGACAATGAAAGGCTCATTGCCGTTTCGTAGCGATTATTTTTGTGCAGGCGGGCGTGGCAATCGTTCCACACTTTTTGCGGCAAGTCCATTTTGTCGACGACTTGAAATCCGACCCGGGCGAACAACATCTTGCCGTCTTCGGAATAAAAACAAATCGAGTTTTGGATGGCTTGCGCATCCGCTATTTTGGTTTTTTGTATCATGCAATTTCGTCGGCGTGGTGATGGTGCAGTATCGGGGAAGATGCGGGATTAGTCAACCCCGCGCGCGCGACGGCGGGATGACGCGGCGCAGCGGCGGTGTTCGCAACGGCGACGGCGGCGGCGGCGGTGAAAAATAATTTCGCGGCGGCGCGGCGGGGGAAATCTTGCCGGGCGAAGTCGTTACTGATTCACTGCCAACTGGTCTTTGAGTTGGTCGATGAGGAGGATGTTGGCGATGGAGATGGCGACTTTGTCTGCCATGCGTTCGAGAAACTCGGTGCTGAGTCCGTCGTGAAAATGTAAAGGGTTGGGACTGCCGAACGCAATCGTCCCGACCATTGCGTTTTGCGCGATGATGGGGAGGAGCACTTCGGATTTTATATCGTTGTGCCCGTTGTTGCGACCGAACACTGCGGACTCTTTTATCTCGCTGCGCAAGACGGGTTTGAGTCCAGCCGCGAACCAGCCGTCCGCGGTTTCTTGGCAGATGAACTTCACGGTTTCGTCTAGGTTGCCGTTGTAACGTTGCCGCAATCGGTCTTCCATGAAATGGTCGGAACCTTTGACCAAACACAAAACGACGTTGGGGATATCAAACCGGTTGGAAATTTCTTTCTTCAGTTGTTCGACCATTTGATTCAAGTTGGTGCTGGTCAATATCAACCGCTCAATTTCGAACAGGTGTTCCTGAATTTTTCCGTTGGTGCGGGAAACTTCGCACACCCATTCCAGTTTGCTTTTGAGATGCTCTTTGTCGTCGTGAACCCGTTTGACAATTCGGTCGGTCAGACTCAACATCCGCGGCGGCGCGATGGGCATATCTTCGTCTTGAATGTTTTTGATTTTTTGTAGCAGTTCTGGATACTCGTTGAAAAACTCAAGATGCTCGTTCAGGTAAACCGCAATCTGGTCTTTGTTCATGAGGATTTCCTGTTAGAAGTAAAAACACATCGGCGAACAGGATACCATAAACTCCGCCCATCATAAAAAATAAAACATATAAAATCAATGGGTTATAGAATTATCGCGGCGCGGTCAGCAGTGCAGGATTTCGTTAATTTTGAGGGTGGAGACGATGTGTCTGTCCATGCCCAGTTCGTCGGGGGAATAGCCGAGCGCCAAAGCGACCAACTGCGGCAAATGCAAAACGGGGATGGAATTATTGGTTTCTTGCAGGATTTTAATTTCCGGTTGATAGGAGTCGAGACTCAGGTGGCAGAGCGGGCACCCCGTCGCCACCACGTCGGCACCGTGGTCAATCGCGTCCAACAAGGCGTTGCCCGACATATCCAAGGAAGCGGTTTTGTTCATCATGACGATGGGAAAACCGCAGCATTTGATGCGGCTGGGATAATACACGGGCGTCGCGCCCAACGCCGCGAAAATATCTTCCATGCCGGTGGGATTATCCGGGTTAGCGAAGTCGGAACGGTCCGAAGGACGAAGCACGTAGCAACCATAAAACGCGGCGACTTTTAGTCCGGTCAGAGGCCGTTTGACGCGCTCCTTCAACCGCGCCATGCCTTCGTCGGTGGCGAGGATGTTGGCGAAATGTTTGATGCGCGTCTTGCCGTTGTATTGGTGCCCGCCTTCGCGGAGAATGTCGTTGACTTGCTTTTTATATTCCGCGTCTTCGTTGAGGTGCGCCTCGGTTTTTTTCAGAGTGCCTTGGCAAGTGGAGCAGATGGTGACGATGTCGAGCCCCTGTTTTTCCGCGATGGAAAACGAGCGTGCGTTGAGCGCGTCGGCGAGCAGCGGACTTTTTTCGGACACCACGCCGGCGCCGCAACAGGAAGCACTTTTCATTTCCACGAAATCGAAACCGAGACCGCGGGCGGCTTTGGTGGTGGAAAGCATCAACTCCCGCGTCGCGCCTTTGGCAACGCAGCCGGTGAACAGGGCAAACTTCATTGTCCCAACTCCTTGAAGATTCGTTTTACGTCGTCCACTTCGTCGATGGAATGATGAATGACTGGCGGCGCCTTGCGTTTGAGAAACATCCGCAACCCCGCGGGAAGCAGACTGAGCAGTCCGCGGATATTGAAGAATCCCATCGACTCGACGGGAATTCTATTTTCGTTTAGGTTGCCGCTTCGTTTCACGGAATTGAAAAACGACAGCGCGTGCCGGGCGCCGTTGTTATCATGCACGCCGTGCTCCAAAGCCACGGTCATAATTTCCTTGATGCGGTCAAACGGCCGCGTCGGTTTCGGGCAACGTTCGACACATTCGCCGCAATGCGTGCAATCCCAAACGCCGCCCGGCTCGCTGAGTGCTTGCACTCGCGCGTGGGTTTGCGCGTCGCGGGAATCGCCGACGAACCTCTGCGCCTTCGCCAACGCCGCGGGACCGAGGAAGTTGTCGTCCACTTCCAACGTGTTGCAATCGGAGTAGCAGGCACCGCACATGATGCAGGTGCTGGCGTCGTCGATCAGACTAAATTCTTGCGGGGATTGGCGGCGTTCTTTTTGCGGCGGAACTTCGTCGTCGGGTTGCAGATAAGGTTTGACCTGGTTGATCTTGTCCCAGAACGGCGTGAAGTCAACCACCAAATCTTTTATCGGCTGCATGTTGCCGAGCGGTTCCAGCGTGATGGTGTCGTTGTCATCCAAGAGGTGTTCGGCTTGACGCTGGCAAGCCAGCAGGGCGTGGCCGTTTGACTTGACGGCGCAGGACCCGCAAATCGCGCTGCGGCAGGACATCCGATAAGTCAAACTTCCATCCAACGTCCACTTGATTTGGTTCATGCAATCGAGAAGCGTCGCCGCCGGCGGAATGTCTAGTTGGAATTCTTCGTAATAAGGCTGCGGTTGCTTTTCTGGATTGAAGCGTTTGATCTTGAAGGTCGCCATCAATAGGTTCTCTCTGCGGGTTGGTGTTTGGTAATCACGACGGGTTTTGGTTTGACCACCGGGCCATTCTGCGAACCGTAAACCATGGAGTGATGGAGAAAGTTCACGTCGTCGCGTTTCGGGTAATCCGTACGGAAATGCCCGCCGCGGCTTTCCTTCCGCTGCAAGGCGTTGTTGGCGATTAGTTGAGCGATGCTCAACATATTTCCCAGTTCCAAAATCTCGTAAATTTCCGTGTTGAAAAGTTTTCCCTTGTCGGTCACTTTCCCTTTTTTGAACCGCTCTTGCAAGCCTTGCAAAGTTTCAATGCAGACGTTGAGTTTTTCCGCGTCGCGGAAAACGCCGCAGTGGGTCATCATCACCTCTTTCATTTCTTCGCGGATGGCGTTGTAACTTTCCGAGCCGTCGCGTTGAAAAACATCTTCAAACTTTTTCAAGACGCGGGCTTTTTCCCGCCCTTCATTCACGTTGCCGTGGTCGATGCCCGCCACGTATTCGAGCACAGATTTCCCCGCGCGTTCGCCGAACACCACCGCTTCCAAAAGTGAATTTGTGCCGAGCCGATTTCCGCCGTGAACCGAAACGCAGGCGCATTCGCCGGCGGCGAAAAACCCGTTCATGCGCGTGCCGCCTGCGTCGATAATCACATGGGAATGTAAGTCGGTCGGGATGCCACCCATCGAGTAATGCGCGGTCGGCTGAATGGGCAAACAATCCGCAACGCAGTCCACGCCGAGGAAGTCAATCCCCAGTTGCCGAATTTGCGGCAGGCGTTCCATGATGCGCGCTTCGCCGAGGTGACGCAAGTCAAGGTGGATGCAATCTTTGCCGTCAACGCCGCGGCCGGCATCCATTTCGCTTTGCTCGGCGCGGGCGACAATATCCCGCGGCGCCAGTTCCATCCGCGACGGCGCATACTCTTTCATGAAACGTTCGCCGTTGCCGTTGAGGAGATACGCGCCTTCGCCGCGCGCCGCTTCCGAAAATAAAATTCCCTGTCGATACAAACCGGACGGATGAAATTGCACGAACTCCAAGTCTTCCAGAGGAATGCCCGCGGCGTAAGCGGCCATCACGCCATCGGCGGTACTGGCGAAAGCGTTGGAGGTAATCTTGAACACCCTGCCGTATCCGCCGGTGCAAAACACCACGGCTTTCGCCTGTATCACTTCCACCTCGCCGCTCTGAATATTGCTGACCACGACGCCGTTGCAACGGTCGCCATCGACAATCAACGCGTGCATATACCATTCATTGTAAATTTTTACGGACTTCGCGTTCTTGAGAAGTTGCTCGTGGAGAGCATGCAAAATGGCGTGACCGGTACGGTCGGCAGAAAAACACGCGCGCGGTTTCGAGTGCCCGCCAAAACTGCGCTGGGCGATTTTGCCGTCGGGCGTGCGACTAAAAACGCAGCCCATGTGTTCCAATTCGTAGATGACCCGCGGCGCGGCTTTGACATACTCTTCCACGGCATCTTGGTCGCTGAGAAAGTCGCCGCCCTTGACGGTGTCGAACATATGCTCTTCCCAACTATCGGACTCCGAGTTCCCCAGCGAAGCGGCGATGCCCCCTTGCGCGGCGCCGGAATGCGACCGCGAAGGATAGACTTTGGTCAGCATGCCGACGTCCAGTTCCTTGCACACTTCCAGCGCCGAGCGCATTCCCGCAAGCCCAGCACCGACAATCACCACATCGTGTTGGATCATGAAACCATTTCGCCCATTGAAAGTTTTTTGAGTTGCAAATCAGCGACAAGCCTAGCATAATGCCGCCGATCAGCAACAGCAATTTTTAACCACGAACATTAAGAAACGCCCACACCGCCGCGGTATTCACGGCAACGACAGCGATGACGACGGCGACGGAGGAAAAGCAATGACGATGATAACCTGCAACGGCGGCGGCGATGACGACGGCGGCGGTGTTCGCGATGGCGCTGACGCTTGGAGCATCTTTTGAAACCTCTGGCTTTTGAATCCCTGCCGCTGCCGAAACAAGTTTTACAAGGCATCCGCGAAGCAAACTTCGAAACTTGCACGCCCATCCAAAGCAAGTCCCTGCCGATTACTCTTAAGAACAAAGACCTCGCCGGGCAAGCGCAGACCGGGACGGGAAAAACCGCGGCGTTTTTGATCACCCTATTCACGCGGCTGTTGGAAAATAATACTCCGCCGACGAAAGGAAAAGTTGGACCGCGGGCATTAATCATCGCCCCGACACGCGAACTGGCGATGCAAATTGAAAGGGACGCCTTGCTGCTCGGCAAACATTGTCCGTTCCGCACCGTGTGCGTCATCGGCGGCGTGGATTATGAAAAGCAGAAAAATCAGATTAAGGCGGGGGTGGATATCCTCATCGCCACGCCCGGTCGGTTGATCGATTTCTACAAGCAAAAGTTTTTCAGTTTAAAAGTAGTGGAAGTGCTAGTCGTGGACGAAGCCGACCGCATGTTTGATATGGGCTTCATCGCCGACCTGCGCTATTTGTTCCGCGCGTGTCCTCCTTACAACAAACGGCAGGCGATGCTGTTTTCGGCGACCCTCAACCACCGCGTCATGGAATTGTGTTACGAACACATGAACAATCCGGTCAAGGTAACCATCGAGCCAGAGAAGGCGGTGGTGGACGAAGTTACGCAAATGCTTTACCACGTCGGGCAACACGAAAAGTTCAATCTCTTGCTGGGTTTGATCAAACAAGAAGCCGGCGAAAAAGTGCTGATTTTTTGCAACACCAAAATTGAAGCCGAGCGGTTGGAATGGAAACTGAACCACAACGGTTTCGACGCCGGGCAAATCAGCGGCGACCTGCACCAACGCGCCAGAATCCGAGTGCTGCAAAAGTTTCAAGAAGGCACATTAGATATTCTCATCGCCACCGACGTCGCCTCGCGCGGACTTCACATCGACAACATCACGCACGTCATCAATTACGATTTACCCCAAGACGCGGAAGACTACGTCCACCGCATCGGCAGGACGGCGCGCGCCGGCAACCAAGGCACCGCGATCACCCTTTGCTGCGAAAACTTCGCCCAACATTTAGACCGAGTCGAAGATTATCTGAAGGACAAAATCCCCGTCGCGTGGGCTGGGGAAGAATTATTTTTGGAAGCGCGGGCAGGCAAACCGCCGCCACGAAAACGCCGCAACGGCGCGCCAAAATCGAAACCCAAAAAGCAAGATGGCAGACGGCGCAACGCAGAGTCGCCATCACGCCGCCGCCGTCCCCGCGGAAGAGAACTAGCACGCACCCGTTGACGCGGCGCGTAGCCGACCGCAACCATCGCGAAGCAATCCACAAACCCCCCATCACGCCGCGCCGTCACGCTCCACTAATTTCCGCAACGCTTCCTCATCCAGTATCGCGGTGCCGAGTTGGCGGGCTTTCTCCAACTTCGATCCGGCCGCCGTCCCCGCTACCAAATAATCGGTGTTCTTGGAAACCGTTGCCGTGACTCGTCCGCCGAGGGATTGTATTTTTTCTTTGGCTTCTTCGCGGGTGAACCGCGACAAAGTTCCGGTGATGACAAACTGCTTGCCGACAAGTGACGCGTCGCGGGCAGGCGAACCACCGCGCTCTTTCATGACGACGCCCAACCGCCGCAAACTTTCGATTTCGCGACGGTTGCTGTCTTGCTCCAAAAACGCGCGCAAACTTTCGGCGATGACGGGACCTACTTCGTCGATCTTTTCCAACTCGTCGTAACCGACCGTTTGCAATTCGTTGATGGAACGAAACCGCCGCGCTAAAATGCTCGCCGTGCGTTGCCCAACATGGCGCACTCCCAACGCGTGCAGCAACCGGGAAAATCCGGCGGACTTGCTCTTCGCAATTTCGTCAAGCAAGTTTTGCGCGGACTTATCGCCGAGCCGCTCCAGCGAAGTCAGGTCGTCCTTTTTCAAAACGTAAAGGTCGGAAAAGTTTTTGACGCCGCCAGTGTCGACCAACTGTTCAATCACGGCGGGACCAAGATGGTCGATGTCCATCGCCTTGCGGGAAGCGAAATATTTTAGCCGTTCTTTTAGTTGCGCCGGGCAGGCACTGTTCACGCATCGCCAAACCGCTTCGCCGTCGCCGCGGTGAATGGTCGCGCGACATTCGGGGCAAGCGGTGGGCATCGCAAAAGGGCGGCGGCGTTTGCCGGAAGATTCGATCACCCGCACCACTTTGGGAATAATTTCGCCGGCCTTTTCAATCACCACCCGGTCGCCGACGCGGATGTCTTTGCGTTTGATTTCGTCTTCGTTGTGCAAGGTCGCGCGGGCGACGGTGGAGCCAGAAAGAAACACCGGTTGCAACTCGGCGACGGGGGTGATGGAGCCCGTCCTGCCTACTTGGCAGACGATGTCCGCGATTTCGGTTACGGCTTGCTCGGCTGCATATTTATACGCCACCGCCCAGCGGGGGAACCGCGAAGTCGCGCCCAACTTTTTGCGATAGTCCAGCGAGTTTAGATGAATGACGAGACCGTCCACTTCGTAATCAAGGTCTTGCCGTTTGTCGCGAAACTCTTCAATTAACGCGAGCGCCGCCGCGAAGTTTTTGCAAAGTCGGTTGTGTTCGTTGACGGGGAACTGCAGCGCGGCGAGTTTTTTTTGCAATTCATAATGCGTCTGAAAATCGGCGGCGGCGTCGAGAAAACCCACGCCGTAAATAAATATGCCGAGTCCGCGTTGCGCCGTGACGGCGGGATCGAGCAGGCGCAGCGCACCCGCGGCGGCGTTGCGCGGATTGACGAATGGCATTTCGCCGTCCGCCGCGCGTTGAGTGTTAATGCGCGCGAACTCTTTTTTCGGCATATAAACTTCGCCGCGCAGTTCCATGCGTCGACAAAATGCGGCGTCGATTTTCAACGGGACGGAACGTATCGTTCGTAAATTTGCGGTGATGTCTTCGCCGCGCAAACCGTCGCCGCGGGTGGCGCCGCGCACCAGCAAACCGTCTTCGTAAGTGAGGGACACCGCCAAGCCGTCGAACTTCAACTCCACCACATATTCGATGGCGTCGTCGCGAACATCCGGAAGTCCGCGCAACACCCGCTGATGAAACGCCCGCACCTCTTCCACGTTGTAAGTGTTGTCGAGACTAAGCATGGGGACTGGGTGGACGACCGCCTGAAACCGCTCATCCACTTTGCCGCCGACCCGCTGCGTGGGGGAATCGGGCGCGACATATTCAGGGTGGGCGGATTCCAATTTTTTCAGACGGCGAAAAAGCGCGTCGTATTTGCGGTCGGAAATGGTCGGGGAATTTTTGACATAGTAACGGTGGTCGTGTTCGCGGATAGACTGCCGCAACTTTTCGATTTCCTGTTTTGTCGTCATAAAAAAGTGGAGCGACTTCGCCGCGCATTTCCCTCTGGATTCCAGCGTGCGCTGGAATGACGGCGGTGGTGACCGTCACCGTCATCACCGTCGCGTCGTCGTCATCGTTGCGCTGATAAAAGTGTCGGGGTGTTTCACGGCGTCGTGCCTAGGCGAGTCGGGGGGCGGCGATTGCGGCGGAGCTTTATGACCGCAGCCGATAAGCCCGGCGAACAAAAACGCAGCGACGAAAATCACGGTGACGAAAAAGTTTCGCATGCAAAGTTGCTGATACAAATTAACATTTTGTGGCGCGGCGCGGCGGGATGCGTTGCGCTTTTTTCCGCCGCAGTCGCGCGGTGACGGCGGCGACCACGGTTGCGTCGTCACGGTCGCGGTCACCACCGTCGTATGTTTCACTGGAATGACGGCGGGGGTGTTGCGCCGCCGGTTACCCTGCGCGCGCGCCGTCGCCGTCATTTAAGTTTTTTCGTCAGCCGGGAAATCTGCGCCCGCACTTGTTTTTTCGCCGTCCCCCCGTACACATTTTTGCGGTCAACCGAGTTTTTGATGGCGATGTGTTGCGAGACGTCGTCCTGAAACCGCCGCGAAATTTTGCGGAGTTCCCGCAACGAAAGGTCGTCCAAAGTTCTGCCGTTGTCCAAACAATAGGCGACGGTTTTGCCGGTGATTTCGTGCGCTTCGCGGAACGGCACTCCTTTCACGACGAGGTAATCCGCCATGTCGGTGGCGGTTAAAAATCCGCGCGACGAAAGTTCGGCGGCGGAAAGTGATTTGAATTTCGCCGACTTCATCATGGCGGTGAAAATTTTCAGGCAGACTTGCGTCGTGTCCGCCGAATCGAAAAGGGGTTCCTTGTCCTCTTGCAAATCTTTGTTGTAAGCCAGCGGCAATCCTTTCATCAACGTGAGTAGAGCGACGAGGTTGCCGAACACGCGCCCCGATTTTCCGCGAATCAATTCCGCCGCGTCGGGATTCTTTTTTTGCGGCATGATGCTGCTACCGGTGGTGAAGGCGTCGGACAATTCCACGAATCCAAACTCGCTGGAATTCCAGATGACGAGTTCTTCGCAGAACCGACTGAGGTGCATCATCAGCAACGCGGCGGCGCTACAAAACTCGGCGGCGAAATCTCGGTCGGCCACCGCGTCCATGCTGTTGTGGGAAATTTCCGGGAACTGCAAAAGTTTCGCGGTGTATTTTCGGTCGATGGGAAAATTGGTTCCCGCCAACGCCGCGGAACCTAATGGCATGACGTTGATTCTTTTTCGCGCATCGCAGAAACGCTCTTCATCGCGCAGCAGCATTTCCACGTACGCCAAGAGGTGATGCGCAAGCAACACGGGTTGCGCCCTTTGTAGATGCGTGTATCCCGGGATCACCCGGTCAATATTTTTTTTCGCGAGACCCACCAGCGTCTTGCACAATCGGTTAATCGCTTGCACCGTTTCGTCCACTTCGTTGCGTAAATAAAGACGGATGTCCAAGCAGATTTGGTCGTTGCGACTGCGGGCGGTGTGGAGTTTGCCGGCGGCGGCGGGACCGATTATTTCGCACAGGCGGCTTTCGATATTCATGTGGATGTCTTCCAACTTATCGCTGAACGGGAAACGTCCCGCGTCGCATTCCCGCAAAATCCGCCGCAAGCCGTTCAAGATTTTGCGGGCGTCGGTCGGGGAAATTATTTTGCAATGCGCTAACATTTTGCAGTGCGCGATGCTTCCCTCAATGTCGCAGGCGTATAACCGTTTGTCGAACGAAATGGAAGCCGAGAAGGTTTCCATCAAAATATCGGTTGATTGTTTGAACCTGCCGCTCCATGGTTTTTTCATTTTTCTAAATCCGTTACCGTTACAAAAAAATTGACCGCCGTTTTGTTGCGGCGACTTTTCCAACGACACCGCGGCGAGTATTTTTTCGGCGGCGTCGTTGTCACGCGCGTTGCTTTTTTTTCGTCGCGTTTGCGCCGGCGATGACGACGGTGACTTCGCCTTTCCAAGTTCGCGTTTGAACGGAAAGTTCGCGCAAACTTCCGCGGATTACTTCTTCGTACATTTTGGTTAGTTCGCGTGCGATGACGACGGTGCGGTCGCCAAAAAATTGGTGTAGGTCGCGGAGCGTTTTTTGGATGCGGTTGGGCGACTCGAATAAAACGACGGTGCGTTGTTCCGCCGCTAAGTTTTCCAGCATCGTCGTGCGGCCTTTTTTGCGGGGGAGGAATCCCTCGAAAGCAAAGCGGTCCATGGGCAAACCGGAAACGGTCAACGCCGCCAGCAAAGCGGAAGGACCCGGCACGGAAAAAACGGCGACGTCGGCGTCGATTGCCGCGTTCACTAAATGATAATGCGGGTCGGAAATCCCGGGCGTGCCGGCGTCTGAAACCAAAGCGAGGTCGGCGCCTTTTTTGAGATGCGCGATAAACTCTCTGCCTTTTTTTATTTTGTTAAAACTGTTGTAACTGGAAAGCTTCGTGCGGATTTGATATTTGTTCAACAATATCTTCGTCCGGCGGGTGTCTTCGGCGGCGATCAAGGGAACCGCGCTGAGGGTTTCTACGGAGCGTTGCGTTACGTCGCCCAAGTTGCCGATGGGGGTACTCACTACGAATAAGTTACCCGTTTTCTCCGATTCAGGTGTCGACAATTTTGACTCTATTTGCTAGTGAAAGCCGCGAAAACTTTTTTGCTGATGATTCCTTCCAACTTCACCGGTTGCCGATTATTCTCGCTGGCGGCGGCGATTTTTTCTTCTGTGTCGCCTGACGAAATGGTTGCGCCTTCCTTTGCCGTCATGTCGCAAGACCCGTCAACACCCCGCCTAACTCAATGGACAAAGCGGGGGATTTGATGTTGCCCACCACTTTGCCTTTGGAATGAATCTCAACCTGTTTGGAGGCTACGATGGGTCCTTCCACGTGTCCCATGCAAACGACGGTTCCCGCAAAAATTTCGCCGATGAGATGCCCCGTCTCCCCGATGATTAGCGTGCCGTCGGTGTCCACCCGACCTTCCTCGATTTTGCCGTCAACGCGCACCGTCCCACTAAAAGATAGCGACCCTTTAAGAATCGTACCTTCGCCGATATAAGCCTTGATTGGATCGTCTATTTTTTCCATTTTCTGTACGTGGCCTCCCTACTTCAACTGAAAACTTGTCCGCCGCCGACCAAGTTTTTGATGCGCTCTAGGTCGTCGTCTGAGTAATAAGTTACCACCAACTTGCCGCCGTTTTTCGTCGGCTTGATGTCAACCTTAGTTCCCAACCTGCGCGCCAACTCTTTCTCCAGGCTTTTGATGAAAATATTTTGCGTCGCGGTGGCGGATGCTGAGTTTGTCGCCGACGGTCGTTTCAATCTGCTTGCGCGGTTTTCCGTTTGCCTGACCGTGAGGTCCTGCGCGGAAATTTCTTTGCGCAACATTTCCATTTGTTTGGCGTCGTCAACGGCCAACAAAGCCCGCGCGTGTCCCACAGATATTTTCCCGCAAATTAAATCCTCCTTGATGTTTCGGGACAACTTGCGAAGCCGTAAAATGTTGGTCACCGCGACGCGACTTTTCCCCACCTTCTTGGCTATCATTTCCTGCGTCAGAGAAAACTCGTCGGCGAGACGGGCGTAAGCGTCCGCCTCTTCGATGGGATTGAGATCCTGACGGTGGATATTTTCGATGATCGCCAACTCCAACGCCTGCGCATTGGTCGCCCTGTCGCGAATTGCGACGGGGATTTTTTTCAGCCCGGCTTTTTTCGCGGCGCGCCACCGTCTTTCGCCCGCCACCAGTTCGTATCCCCCCGCAACGCCGCGCGATTCGTCCGCGTCCGACAACCTTTGCACCAGTATCGGTTGCAGGACGCCGTTCTCGCGGATAGATTCCACCAACTCCGCGAACTTGTGGTCGTCGAAATATTTTCTAGGCTGGAACCGGTTCGGGGAGATTTCGTCGATCAGCAACTCCGTGTTTTTCACGGGACCGTTGGCGCGAGATTCCGGAACTCCCGCCTCAAATCCCGGAATTAACGCGTTGATGCCTTTGCCTAATGCTTCGCGATTCATGCCCCAGCACCCTCCATGGAAGAAGCCCGGGAAGTCCGCGCGTTGCGTTTGGAGCGGGCGACGATCTCTCTCGCCAAGTCCACATAAGAATCCGCGCCCCGCGACCGTCCCGCGTAAAGGATAACCGGTTTGCCGTGGCTCGGCGCCTCGCTCAGTCGCACATTTCTTGGGATGACGGTTTTCAGCATAAAATCGCGGAAGTATTTTTGTACTTGGTCTCTCACCTGCGCGGCCAAGAGGGTTCTACCATCATACATGGTCAGCAGAATCCCTTCCACCTGCAAATCGGGATTGACGGAGTTTTTCACCAACTGCAAAGTTTTCAGCAAATGGCTCAAACCCTGCAGGGCGTAGTATTCACACTGCATCGGGATGAGCACCGAGTGGGAAACCGCCAAGGCGTTCAGCGTCAACAGCCCCAGCGACGGCGGACAATCTATGACCACGAACGCGAACTCATCGCGCACCCCGCGGAGGGCGGACTTCAAAACTTTTTCCCGCGACTCTTTGGACACCAACTCGATTTCGGCACCGATGAGGTCCACCCGCGACGGGATGATTTTAAGCGTTTCAATTTCCGTAGAGTGGATGACTTCCTCGCAACTCGCCGCGCCGAGCAAAAGGTCATAAATCCCGCGCGCCTCCGCCGCGATACCCAATCCGCTGGAAGCATTGGCTTGCGGGTCCATGTCGACCAACAACACCTTTTTCCCCGAGAGGGCGATTGACGCCGACAAGTTTATCGCGGTGGTGGTTTTCCCCACGCCGCCTTTTTGATTCGTGACGCTTATTATTTTTTCCATGGCCCGCCGAACAAAAATCACGCTAAAAGTATCACAGATTTACGCTGCTGCCAATCCCGTCGCGGCTAAAAAAACAATTTTTTCGAGAAACGCCGCGGTGCGGGCCCGTGTTCGCGGAATGGTTTCACGTGAAACAATGGCGGGCAACGGCGGCGGAATGTTTCATGTGGAACATTTTTCAAACACCAAAAGGCGCGAGACCACGGCGTGATAACTGGTTACGGAAATCTCTTCCCGCAACGAAAACTGCAGGCCGGACGCCATTCGTCGCGGGTCTTCTTCGGGATTTTTCTTCAGCACAACCCGCCCGCCCGGCGACAAAAACCTCTCGCTTAGGGTTAAACATTCCCGTCCCCCCGACACCGCCCGAAAAACGACGGCGTCGAATTTGCCCGCCTGCTGCGCCGGAATATCCTCCGCGCGGGCGTTGAGCACCTGCACTTGCTCCATCTTAAGTTCTCGCGCCACCGTTTCCAGAAAACTGCATCGTTTGCGCTGGCTTTCCACCAAAATTAATCGCAGTTGCGGGAAAATAATTTTCAGCGGAATCCCCGGAAAACCGCCGCCGCTGCCGATGTCCATCACGCGGAAACCGGGCTCAATGGCTTTGGAATATTGCAGCGAATCGAAAACGTGCGACTTCAAAATCTCGCCGCAGTCTTGCTCCGCGGTGAGGTTGATGTTCCGGTTCCACTTCCGCAAAAGTTGTAAGTATTGCGTAAGTTGGGATACAACCGGCGCGGCGGCGATGTCGGTCGCGGCACTGTTGGCGGTGGTGGCGTGACGGCGCGGTGAAGGTGGTGGCGTGACGGGGGCAGCATCAATATCAAGTGCCAGCCTGGGGTCGCGCAAAATATTTAGGATCGTCCTTTGCATCGGGGTCGATGGTGGCGGCATGAAAAAAGTTCAGCGGCGTCAGGCGGCGAGGACCTTTCTAAATTCGTGGGTGAGCGCGGGGACCACTTTGATGACGTCGCCAACTATACCATAATCGGCGACCGAAAAAATGGCGGCGTGGGCGTCGGTGTTGATGGCTACGATGCAACGCGACGACGACATTCCCGCCAAATGTTGCACCGACCCGGAAATCCCGCACGCAATATAAAGGTCGGGGGAAACGGTGCGGCCGGTCTGCCCCACCTGATTGGAATATTCCCGCCAACCATTATCCACGACGGGACGACTGGCACCCACCGCGGCGCCGAGGACTTCCGCCAACTCCTCCAATAGTTTGAAGTTTGCCGGCGACTGCATCCCCAATCCGCCGGCGACCACGATACGGGCTTCGGTGATGTCCAGTTGCGAAGCCGCCTTCTTGACCAACCGTTGCGCTTGATGTGAAAATTCCGGCAACGCGACGTCTTCCCGAAAAATTTCTCCGCGGCGCGGAACGGCGGCGGCGGGATCCGTCCCGCGAAAAATATTTGGCCGCAGCGTCAGGATGTGCGGCGTCTTGCCCCGGAACCGGACGGTGGCGAGCGCCTTCCCCGCGAACACGGGCCGCACCGCCGCGACGTCGCCATCGCCCGACACAGAAAGCGCGACGCAATCCGTGGCGACGCCGACGCCCAACTTGGCGGAAAGCACGGCGGACAATTCCTTGCCGTTGTTCGTCGCCGGCAAAAACAAATAATCTGCGCGCGACTTTTCGAGTTGCCGCATCAACGCGAAACTATAGTTTTCGTGAATGTAAATGTTCAAGTCGGGATGCGTGAGAAAACGAACTTCATCCGCGCCGTTTTGAATGAGTGCGTCGGCGACTTTTTCTTCGGCGGCAAGTTGACGACGTTGCGTTGCCGTCGCGTTGCCGTCATCACCCCCGCCGTCGTCGCGGCATAAATAAAATGCGACGACCGTTGCCGAAATTTGGTCGGCGAGTTTCCGCGCGGCGTTTATCATTTCCAAAGAGACGGGCTTGACGCCGGCGGCATCGTGTTCGATTACGACGCCAAAAACTTGCCAACTTGTGTTTGCGTTCACGGAAAACTCCTGCGCAAAAAGTTTGGGAAACCGCGGCGGTCGTTCGCGGGACGGTGGGTTTTCGTCAAGCGGATTTTCGTCAAATGATTTTTTCTTCGTCGCGTAAAATTTGAACCAACTCGGCGGCGACTTTTTCTTCGGCGGCTTCGTTAGCCGCGAGGATTCTCCCTTTTTTTCGCGGCGCGGGGAGCGAAATATTTTCCTGAACAATTCTGTTGTCGGCGATGTTGATGTCGCCGTCATCGACGCCGAGGTCGGCGGCGGAAAGCGTCAAAACTGCTTTTTTCTTGGCGGCCATAATTCCTTTGAGTGACGGCAACCGCGGCTCGTTAAGTCCCTTCTGGCAAGTCACCAATAGCGGAAGCGGCAACTCGCGAACTTCGCTACCGCCTTCCACCTGCCGAGTAATTTTCGCGTTTTGAAAATCGGCGGCGAACTCAATCCGCGTTGCCACGGTGACAAACGGGATGCCGAGAAAAGTCGCCAGCATCGCGCCGGTCTGCGCCATGTCCACGTCCACGGCTTGCTTGCCGCAAAGAATTAGATCGTGGGGAACGCTGGCGATGTAACGCTGCAAAATTTTTGCGGCGGCGTAGGAATCCAATCCGTCAAACTTGCGGTCGAGCAAATGCACGGCTTTATCGGCGCCCATCGCCAGCGCTTTTTTTATTGCGTCGTTAAATCCTTCCGGTCCCAGCGACAGAATGGTGATTTCAGCGGCGGCGTTTTTTTCTTTGATGCGCACCGCCTCTTCAATCGCAAACTCGTCGTAAGGATTGATGATGCGGGAACTCCCGGGGGAAACGACGGCGCCGTTTTCAATTTGGATTGTGGCGGCGGTGTCGAGAACTTGTTTGACGCAAACGATGATTTTCATAACTTATTTTTATTTTTTTTGCAGTTGATTTTGGCGGATTTATTTTATATGCTTCCGCCGATTTCTTTCCCTCATAACACACTTTTTGTCGCGGCGTTCATGGAAGCCAAAGAACTCCTTTGGAAAAAATGTTTGGAAAAAATTGAAGCGCGGATACCCGCCGAAAATTATTCCGCGTGGTTTTCGTCGACTTACCCGAGAACCCTTGACGGCGGGCTGATGACCATCGCGGTGCCGAATCAGTTTTACAGAAAATGTCTCATAGAAAATTACCGCGACCTGATCGAGACCACCTTAAAGTTGGTAACGGAAAAACCAATTCTCGTCGCCTTCTGCATCGCGACCGAAAAAACGGAGCGGGAAAAAGAACCGCAAGAAACGTCGGCGGTTGAGTCAGTCGCGCCGCCGCAAGCCCCGTCTTCTCTCAATTCCAAATACAATTTTTCAAACTTCGTCGTCGGGTCAAGCAACCAGTTTGCGCACGCCGCGGCGTTGGCGGTGGCCACTCATCCGACCACGGCCTACAATCCGTTGTTCCTGTACGGCGCGGTGGGACTGGGGAAAACGCATCTCCTGCATGCGATTGGAAATAAACTTTGCGAAGACCGCGGCGGCGATTTTCACGTCCGATATATTTCGGCGGAAAGTTTTACTATCGATCTTATCGAGTCCATAAAAAAAGATAGGATGCCGTCTTTTCGCAAAAGGTATCGTCCTTTGGACGTGTTGTTGGTCGACGATATTCAATTTATTGCGGGGAAAGAAAGAACCCAAGAAGAGTTTTTCTACACTTACAACACACTTTTTGAGTCGCACAAACAACTCGTAATCTCTGGCGACAGGTACCCGAAAGATATTCAGAACATGGCCGAGCGTCTGCGGTCGCGGTTTGCATCGGGACTGGTCGCGGACATCAGTCCGCCGGACCTGGAAACCAAGGTCGCCATATTGTACAAGAAGGCGGAGTACTATCAAAAAGCCATTCCCCATGACGTCGCCACCTTCGTCGCCGGCAGCATAAAATCTAACGTCCGCGAACTCGAAGGATTTCTGTTACGCGTAATCGCTTTCTCCTCCTTCACGCGGCGCAAACTCGACTTGGAATTAGCGATGGAAGTGCTGAAGGATTTCACCATTGACAAGAACAAACAATTCACGATTACGAATATCATCAAAACCGTGGCGGGATATTATGACATCACGGTCTCCGACATTAAGTCCAAGAAGCGCACCCGCAACATTTCCCGGCCGCGACAAGTCGCCATGTTTTTGTGTCGGGAACACACGAAAGCATCCCTCCCCGAAATTGGCCGTCAGTTCGGCGGCAAGGATCACACGACGGTGATTTTTTCTTACAAAAAAGTGAAGGGGAATAAAGAATTAGAGTCCGACCTTCAGGAAATTATCGCCCTAATTGAAAGAGGATAACCTGTCCAAAACATGTTAAAAAAACCTAAATAAAAATGGATAAAATGGGGTATAATTTTGAGAGTAATTTTTCGCCGCGCTGATGTTCAAAAAGGACAATTTTAATAACAGTTCCTTCTTCAAAACCTTCCTTTGATTTTAAAAATTAGTCGGCTTTTCCACATACTCGCAACGCCTACAACTACAACTATAAGTACAAATCTTTTCTTATAAAGTTATTATTGATAGACAAGATGAACTCTCCGCAAAAAGCAATCTACGACTCCTCAAATATTAAAATCCTAGAAGGATTAGAAGCCGTTCGCAAGAGACCCGCGATGTATATCGGCGGGACCGGAATCAACGGCTTGCATCATTTGGTTTTCGAGTTGGTGGACAATAGCGTCGACGAAGCGATCGCCGGCTATTGTTCCGAGATACGCGTAGTCCTGCATATTGACGGCACCGTTTCGGTCGCCGACGACGGCCGCGGCATTCCCATAGATACGCACCCAGATAGGAATATCTCGGCGGCGGAAGTGGTGATGACGGTGCTCCACGCCGGCGGCAAGTTTGACAAAGATAGTTATAAAGTTTCGGCGGGCTTGCATGGCGTCGGCGTTTCGGTAGTCAATGCTTTGTCCGAGACGCTGCATCTGGAAATAAAGCGAGGAGGGAAAAGTTATACGCAAAAGTTTAGTCGCGGGAAACCGGTTACAGAATTAGTGGTCGGAGGAAACACCAGCGCGACGGGGACGAAAATTATTTTTAATCCAGACCGTGAAATTTTTGAAGATTTAAATTTCCGGTTTGAGATTGTGTCTAATCGTTTGCGGGAACTTGCCTTCCTAAACAAAGGACTGAAAATTTGTATCCACGATGAAAGAGTTGGGAAGGACGACGAGTTTTTGTTCGCCGGCGGAATTTTTTCTTTCGTTGAACATTTGGGGAAGAACAAAAAAACCATACATCAGGATCCAATTTACATTGAACAAAGCCGGGACAAATGCGATTTGGAAATGGCGCTTCAATACAACGATAGTTACGCCGAGGAAACGTTTTCCTTTGTCAATAGCGTCAACACTCGCGACGGCGGTACTCACCTGAGCGGACTCAAATCTGCCCTGACCAGAACAATTAACAGTTACGCCAACCAGAACAACCTGCTGAAAAATTCGGGAGTCGCTTTAACCGGCGATGACACTCGGGAGGGTTTGATCCTGGTATTGAGTATTAAAATTCCGGAGCCGCAGTTTGAAGGGCAAACGAAAGGGAAGTTAGGCAACACGGATATAAAAGGAATCGTCGAACAAATTGTCAATGAAAAGTTGGGGCAAGTTTTCGAGGAGCAGCCGGCGGTCGCCAAAAAAATTGTCGGCAAAGTCATCAGCGCGGCGCAAGCCAGGGAGGCCGCGAAAAAAGCCAAAGACTTGGTGCGCAGAAAAAACGCGCTGGAGGTAAGTTCATTGCCGGGCAAGTTGGCGGACTGCACGGAAAAAGACCCGGCGGTATCCGAACTTTATATCGTTGAAGGCGACTCCGCGGGGGGCTCCGCGAAACAGGGCCGCGACAGGAAGTATCAAGCAATCCTGCCGATGCGGGGGAAAATACTCAACGTGGAAAAAGCCCGCACGGAAAAGATGATAGGCAACAACGAAATTAGAACGCTCATCACCGCGTTGGGAGTTGGTATCGGCAATGATTTCAATTTAGAAAATCTCCGCTACCACAAAGTCATCATCATGACAGACGCGGATGTCGATGGCGCGCATATCAGAACGCTGTTGCTCACTTTCTTTTTTCGTCAGATGCCGCAACTGATTGACAAGGGTTATTTATACGTCGCGCAACCGCCGCTCTACAAAGCGAAAAAGGGGAAGAAAGAAAGTTACTTGAAAGACGAGAAACTTCTTTTCCAATATCTGATGAAACAAAGCCTAGAAAAATTAGAAATCACGACGCAAAAAAGCGACCAAAAAATATCCGGGCGGGAACTCAATCAACTAATAGAAGACCTGTACCGATTCGAGGAATGTTTCGATCAAGTCGTGAAAAATAATATCCCCAGGTCTGTGCTAAATGTGTTGATAGGACTGGGCGCGGAGAAGGCGGCGTTCTCAAGTTTGGAACAAATTATGGCGACCATCATCCAAATTCTCGATTCCTTGATGGACGAAGAATGCCGCAAAAAATATCAATACAAATCGCAACACCTGAACGTTCCCATCCAGTTCGCGGACAGCATCGAACTTGACGACGAAGCAGAAAGCAAACTCAACGAATTTATGATAGCCATAGACAGGACGGACCGCCGCCGGGTCGTCGGTAAAACCTCCCACGGTTTTGACCGGGTGGACTTAAACAAAGAGTTGAAAGATGTACATTTTCAATTAGCGTTCAACCCGGAAAAAGGCAACTATCAAGTAGAGATGTTTGGTTCCAATAACGGCCGCGACTTCCAACTAAATTTCACCGCGGAGTTTATGGAATCCGTCATCATCCAAAACATTATGGAAATCTACGAACCCATCAAGGCGAACGATCATCCTCCCTTCGTCCTGCACAATAACGGGGAAAGCACCACCGTCAACTCCAAGCACGACCTGTTGCAAGCCGTTTTGAGCATGGCGAAAAAAGGCATTTACATCCAGCGATATAAAGGTCTGGGCGAAATGAATCCGGAACAACTTTGGGAAACGACGATGGACCCAGAAGTCCGAATTCTTTTGCAAGTTCGCGCCGACGATCTCGTCGCGTCGGAAGATTTGTTCACCGTGTTGATGGGGGAAGAGGTGGCGCCGCGCCGCGAGTTCATCGAGAGAAATGCGCTGCAGGTTAGGAACATGGATATTTAGCACCCGCCGCGAAAACCCGCGCCGCCGCGCCGCCGTTCTCCTCCACCTTCATCAAAGAAAGTATTTGCATGCCAGAAACAATCACGCCGATAAACATCGATGACGAGATGAAAAGCTCGTATCTGGATTACGCCATGAGCGTGATCATCGGGCGCGCCTTGCCAGACGTCCGCGACGGATTGAAGCCGGTTCATCGCCGCGTACTTTTCGCGATGCATGAATCCGGAAACGTTTCCAACAAGCCGTATAAAAAATCCGCGCGCATCGTCGGCGACGTGATGGGCAAATATCATCCGCACGGCGACCAAGCGATTTATGACACCATCGTTCGCATGGCGCAGGAGTTTTCGCTACGACATCCCCTCGTTGACGGTCAGGGAAACTTCGGTTCGATAGATGGCGATTCCGCCGCCGCCATGCGCTACACAGAAATTCGGATGGAAGAAATCACCGCCGAACTGCTCCGCGATTTAGAGAAAGACACCGTCCAGTTCGTCCCCAACTACGACGACTCCATGCAAGAACCTTCCGTCCTGCCCGTGAGTTTTCCGCAACTACTGGTCAACGGTTCATCCGGAATCGCCGTGGGAATGGCGACCAACATTCCCCCGCACAATCTGACCGAAGTCATCGACTCCGTGATTCACATTATCGATTATCCCGGCTGCACCGTGGAAGACATTATGGAAATTGTTCTCGGTCCCGATTTTCCCACCCGCGGAAACATACAAGGACGCAACGGGATAAGAGTTGCTTACAAAACCGGCAAAGGAATCATTCGGATTCGCGGGCAGGCTGAAATCGAAACCATGGAGAAGGGCGACCGAGAGCGCATCGTCATCAGCGAACTCCCGTTCCAAGTCAACAAAGCCCGGCTGGTCGAAAAGATCGCCGAGTTGGTGAGAGACAAGCGACTGGAAGGCGTCGCCGACTTGCGAGACGAATCAGACCGCGACGGAGTGCGCGTTGTCGTCGAGTTAAAAAAGGGAACCGTGAACCAAGTGGTTTTGAACGCCCTCTACAAAAACACCCAGTTACAAGACACCTTCGGGATTATCCTTTTGGCACTGGTGAATCGGCAACCCAAAGTCCTCAACCTGAAAGAGTTTTTGCGCCACTTCGTTTTGTTCCGCAAAGAAGTGATAACCCGCCGCACCGAGTTTGACTTAAGCAAAGCCCGCGAAAAAGAACACATCCTCGAAGGATTAGTCACGGCGCTCGAAAACCTCGACGCAGTCGTGCAACTCATCCGCAACGCGGCAGACCCCGCCGCTGCGCGCGATGGACTCATCGCCGAGTTCGGGTTGTCGGAAACGCAAGCCAAAGCCATCCTCGAAATGCGCCTGCAACGTCTCACCGGATTGGAGCGGCAAAAAATAATTGCGGACTTGGACGAAACCCGCGAACAAATTAAAGAGTTACAAAACATCCTCGCCCACGAAGAAGTCAAACTCAACATCATCAAAGCAGAGTTGACGGCAGTTAAAAATAAATATGGCAATGAACGGCGCACAAAAATTTCGGACGCGGACGACGACGATATTGAAATGGAAGACCTCATCGCCGACGAAGACGCCGTGGTCGTTTACACCCGCAGCGGTTACATCAAACGCCAAACCGTCGACAACTACCGCGCGCAACGCAGAGGCGGCAAAGGCATTCGCGGGATGAACCTCAAAGAAGAAGACGTCGTCGAAAAACTTTTCATCGCCTCAACGTTGAGCCATCTCTTAGTGTTCACCAGCATCGGCAAGATTCATCACCTGCGCGTTTTCTCCATTCCCGACGTGAGCCGAATCGCGAAAGGAAAATCCATCGCCAACCTTTTGCAACTCCAGCCCGGCGAAGCCATCGCCAGCATCCTTTCCGTCCGCGAATTTGAGGAAGACAAATTTGTCTTGGTCGCGACGGAACGCGGCGTCGTTAAAAAAACTTCGCTGATGGCTTACAGCAAACCCCGGCAAGGCGGGATCATCGGGTTGACGATTGACGACGGCGACCGCGTCATCGGCGCGGAATTGTGCAACGGCGCAAGCGACATCTTGCTCGCCACGGCGAATGGATTTTCCATCCGTTTTTCCGAAAAGGAAGTACGCCCCATTGGTCGCACCGGCAGAGGCGTTCGCGGCATCCGCCTCAAAAAAGAAGACCGCGTCGTCGGCGTGGAAATTGTCCAACCCGGCAACAAATTCCTCACCGCAACTTCAAAGGGCTACGGCAAGAGAACCCCGATGGAAGAGTATCCAGTGCAAGGCCGCGGCGGCATGGGCGTCGTGACGATTCGCTGCAACGAAAAAACAGGAACCGTGGTGGGCGTGCAACAAGTGGACGAAGCCGACCAACTTTTGGTCATCACCTCCAACGGCAACATCGTGCGCATGCAAGTCAACGAAATATCCGTGATAGGCCGCAACACCCAAGGCGTTCGCTTGGTCGGCGTCGGCGAAGACAACCAAGTCGTCAGCATCGAAAAACTGGTTGAATAAAATCCGCGCACTTTACGACGGCGACGACGACCGCGAACGTCGCGACGACGATGCCGCCGGCATTCCCGCTCCAATACAGGCTAATCCCGATGCTTGACTTAAAAACCATTCGCGAAAATCCGGAGGCGGTGAGAAATCGGCTTCGCCGTCGTGGCGGTGATTTCGATGAACTGAACGAACTGCTCCAACCCGAAGAAGACCGGCGGTTAGGACTGCAAGAATCCGAGCGGCTGAAAAATAAAAAAAAGCAACTCTCCGCGCAAGTCGGCAAACTCAAACAGCAAGGACAAGACGCCGCCGAACTTATGGAAGAAGTCCGCGCCATCAACGTTTCCATAAAAGAGTTGGACGAAAAAATCCGCGACTGCGAACAACGCGTCCACGAAAAACTGCTCGGCATCCCCAACCTCCCCGACGATTCCGTCGGCGACGGCGCCGATGAAAGCGCAAACCGATGGGTGCGCGATTGGGGCGCGAAACCGGAGTTTTCATTCACGCCAAAAAATCATGCGGAAATCGGCGAGCGACTTGACCTGATCGATTTCAAAAGAGCCGCGAAAATTTCCGGCGCGCGATTTGTTGTCTACAAAGGTCAAGGCGCTGGCTTGCTCCGCGCTTTGATTAACTTCATGATCGATGTGCAAACTCGCGAGAACGGTTACCAAGAATTGTACCCGCCCTTCCTCGTCAACAAGGAGAGCATGCAAGGCACCGGGCAGTTGCCGAAGTTCGAGGAAGAATTATTCGCCACCCGCGACGACCCCTTCTATCTCATCCCCACCGCGGAAGTTCCCGTCACCAATTTTCATCGCGACGAAGTTTTGGACGACGAGTCGTTGCCCATTTGTTACGCCGCCTGCACCCCGTGCTTCAGGCGCGAAGCGGGGTCCTACGGCAAAGACACGCAGGGACTAATTCGGCAGCACCAGTTCGATAAAGTGGAGTTGGTTAGATTCAGCCGGCCAGAAGAATCCGCCGCCGAGTTGGAAGTGTTGGTCGAGGACGCCGCCGCCATCCTCAAAAAACTCAACCTGCATTACCGAGTGATGGAACTCTGCGCCGGCGACTTGGGATTTGCCGCCGCCAAAACTTACGACCTGGAAGTGTGGCTACCCAGTCAGAACGTTTACCGCGAAATTTCATCGTGCACGGATTTCGCCGACTACCAAGCGCGGCGCATGCGGATACGTTGTAAAAAACGCGGCGGCGGCAAACCGAAATTCATCCACACTCTAAACGGGTCAGGTCTTGCCGCCGGCAGATTGTTCGTCGCCTTGCTGGAAAACTATCAGCAGCAAGACGGAACGGTCATCATCCCCGAAGCTTTGCGTCCCTACATGCACGGGCAAAAAGTTTTGAAGTTATAAAGCGCGCATTTCAACCAGACTCGGCTCGCTTGACATTTCATCGCGAGTGGATAAATATAAACGAGTTCACGAATATTCGGGAGGGATGGCCGAGTGGTTTAAGGCGGCGGTCTTGAAAACCGTTGAACGAAAGTTCCGTGGGTTCGAATCCTACTCCCTCCGCCAGTCAGCGCGCCGCGGTAAAATGTCGCACGCAAAATACGGAGAGGTGGCCGAGTTGGCTGAAGGCGCACGCCTGCTAAGTGTGTGTAGGCTTACCCCTACCGAGGGTTCGAATCCCTCCCTCTCCGCCATCGTCCCGCAACCGTGATGACGGTGACGACGACGGTGCGATGACGATAGGCTCGCGCGGAAAAATTGCGGCACGCTTCATCGCCGCCGCGACATTCATCGGCAACGACAAAGTTTATTTGCCGCCGGTTTCGTCCGCGATTCACGGTGGAAACCACGGCCCGAGTATGCGCCCATGGCTCAGTTGGATAGAGCGACGGTTTGCGGAACCGTAGGTCGGAGGTTCGAGTCCTCCTGGGCGCACTTTACCCTTGGCGTTACGAAGGAGAGGTGGCCGAGCGGTTGAAGGCGCACGCCTGGAAAGCGTGTGTAGGCTTACCCCTACCGAGGGTTCGAATCCCTCCCTCTCCGCCATCGTCCCGCAACGCACAAACTTTTTTTCATCAAGGTTCACCGTCGCCGAATATTGTATAATCCGTTGGCGATTAGAAAGATGTCGTCACCGTCGTCATTCCGCCGCCGTCGAAAAATTATCGGTCTTCTGAAATAATGGACTTCCAAGTTTCCGCTCGCAAATGGCGCCCGCAGAAATTTAGCGAATTAATCGGGCAGGAACATATCGTCCGAACTCTTTCGAACGCCATCGCGATGGACCGCGTTTCGCACGCGTTTTTATTTTCCGGCACACGCGGCGTCGGCAAAACCACCACGGCGCGAATTCTAGCGCGGGTTCTAAATTGCGAAACGGGACCGACCGTGGACCCTTGCGGCACTTGTAGTTTGTGCCGCGAAATTACGGCAGGCAACTGCATCGACGTTCAAGAAATCGACGGCGCCTCCAATAACGGCGTCGCCGAGGCGCGCGACCTTATCGACAACGTTCAATACGCCACGTCCTCCGCCCGTTACAAAATTTATATTATCGACGAAGTCCACATGCTTTCGAAAAGCGCGTTCAACGCCTTGTTGAAAACGTTGGAAGAACCGCCGCCCCGCGTGGTCTTCATATTCGCCACCACCGAGTTGATTAAAATTCCGGAAACGATTCTTTCCCGCTGCCAGTGTTTTGAATTTAAGCCGCTATCCAACGCGCAGATCACCAAACAACTGGCGCTGATTTGCGGGCAAGAGAAAATTCAAATCGACGAAAAAGGCTTGGTGGAAATTTCCAAAATCGGCGCCGGCAGTATGCGCGACGCGCAAAGCCTGCTGGATCAAGTCATCGCCTACAGCGGCAAAAAAGTCGACACCGATTCGGTGGAAGCGGTGCTCGGCATCGTCGGCGGAACCACGCTGGAACTTTTCGCGCAACGGCTGATTCAACGCGAACCTTCCGAACTGATCACCGTGGTGCAGGACGTCGTCAATCAAGGGAAAGACTTGCACCTGTTTTGCCAGAGCGTGATGGAATATTTGCGAAATCTACTAATGGTCAAAGTATCCAGCAGCCCGGAAACTTTGTTGAACGCGCAGACCTGCAACTTGGAAATTTTGAAGAAGCAGGCGAAAGAGTTTCACGCCGATGAGTTGCAACAAATGTTCACCATTCTTTCCCGCGCGGAAATGGAAATGAAAAATACTTCCCTGCCGCAGATGGTTTTTGAAATGGCAATTCTAAAACTGACCGAGACCCGGCCCTTCAAAAAAATCGACGACCTCATCCGCAAAATCAATCAGGCGGAAAGCAATGTTCAGTCCATCCGCCCATCGCCGCCACCGCCGTCATTGTCACCACCGTCATCGCCGCCGCGGTCGGCCGCGGATTCTTTTGACCCTGCGGCATGGATTAAAATCCGCCAGGAAGTTTCTCGCCAACGGCCCGATTTCGATCATTACCTGGATAAATGTCAGCCGCTCGCGCCGAACGAAAAAGAAATTCAACTTGCGTTTGCGGATTCCTTTACACTTGAAATGGTGAAGACGCTGGAAAACAGAAAGTTCATCGAGGATGTAGTCCGGTCAGTCAGCGGTCACGAAGTGCGGGTGACATTAAAGTTGGACGCCGCCGCCGATTCTCCCGCGGCGGCGAGCGAGCCGAAGAAAAAAACTACGAATGACGGCGGCGAGAATCGGCAGAAAACCGAATCGGAAATTATCCAAGATGCTCTGGACATCTTCGGCGGCATTGTGGTGAAATGATATTTCCCCGCGACGACAGGCGTTTCCATGTTCGATAAAAATTGGACTTCGTTATTCAAACAGGCGCAGGACATGCAGGGCAAACTTTCCGAAGTTCAGAAAGGTCTCGCCGAAAAAACGGTGGAGGTTTCCACCGGCGGCGGGATGGTGAAGGTCATCGCCAACGGACTCCATGAAATTATTTCAATCCATATCGACGACGAGTTGATCAACATGAACGACCGCGAAGTGCTCGAAGATTTGCTCGTCGGCGCCATGAACGAAGTCCAAAAAAAAGTAAAAGAGTTGGCGCAGGACGAAATGTCCAAAGTCACCGGCGGCCTGAAAATTCCGGGACTCTTCACATAGCGGCACCTCTCCGACATCAACTTTTTTCATTAGCCAACTTGCCGTGAAAAGACCACCCGCCGTCATCAACCTCATCACTGAACTGAAAAAACTCCCCGGCATCGGTCAGAAAACCGCCGAGCGATTGTCGTTTTTTTTGTTACGCGGAAAAGCCGAGCAAGCAAACAACCTCGCCGCCGCCATCCAACACCTTAAAGAAAAAATCATCCTCTGCTCGCTGTGCCACGGCATCACCGAGTCGGAGCCGTGCGAAATTTGTTCCGACGCCACCCGCGACCACTCGCAGATTTGCGTGGTGGAAGAACCGCACGACGTTTACGTGATGGAAAACATGGGTTGCTTCAAAGGAGTTTATCACGTGCTCATGGGAGTGATCTCGCCGTTGGACGGCATCGGTCCCGACGACCTGAACATCGAAGCGTTGAAAGAAAAAGTCAGCAAGCCCGGCATCAAAGAAGTTATCCTCGCCACCAATCCAAACATGGAAGGCGAATCCACGGCGGTTTATATGTCGAAAATCTTGAAACCCTTCGCGGAGAAAGTCAAAGTCACGCGCATCGCCAGAGGCTTGCCCGTCGGCTCGGACATTGAATACGCCGACCCCGCGACGCTACTGAAATCATTGGAAGGGCGCATGGAAATGCGGTGACGATGACGACGGCGGCGGTGATGGTGACGGCGCGCGCGGGGTAACGATGACGAACACAAACGTCGCGGCGATGATGACGATGATGACGCCGACGATTTATTCCGCCGCGGCAAACGAGTTGCCCACCGGACCAAGCGATGGCGCATTGCCCGCGCGCCGAGCGCGGAGTTCCAATCCGCTTGACAATATGATACAAAGCAATTAAGTTTCGACGAACCCCAACAATTTTGTCCTACAAAAAAACGATTCCGGTGTGGCGCAATGGTAGCGCAATCGGCTGTTAACCGATGTGTTAGAGGTTCGAGTCCTCTCACCGGAGCCAGTTTCCATCCTCGGCGGAATGTCGTGTCGATTGCCCATGAACAGAACCAGCAACAACATAGAAGCACGACTTGATACGCCCGGCTGGAGGAGCGCTACAAAGTAAGCAGGCACCAAGCGACGCTACTCGTCCTGGGCGCGCTCAGTCTGGCGGCGGGACTCTGCGTTCTGTCCTACGATCTGCTGGCGGACTGGACTATCGCCTCTCTCAATATCAACGACCTGTTTGAATTCGTTGCCAATCAAATTATGTTACCGGTGGGCGGCTTGCTCATCGCGTTCTTTGCCGGCTAGCAGATCAGCAAAGTCTCACTGCATGACGAACTGGGGATAAGAGCAAGCCAAGCATTTGACGCCTGGTATGTTTTGATCCGATATATCGTACCGCCCGCTATTGTGATTATTTTGATTAGTGGGCTGGGATAATTTTGCATGAATATCTAGGAAAAAACATAGACTAGTAGCAATCCGCTAAACTACAAAAGCATACTACAGGTATATGTGTTTATACTGCTAGAGTAGCAATGAAAGGCGTTTGTTTCTCAAAAACCCGTGTAGATACTGCCTTATGTGGGTCAATTCAGCGTGATATACGTTAGCCACAGGTTCCCTCAATAGATTAGACAAAAAATATTTATCATTAGGGGTTGACTATTAGTTTAAAGTATATTTTAATAACCAATACATCATTTTTATATTAGGGTAACACTATGGATAATGACAATCTAAATGCTCACAATGAGATAGTATCGCGTCTTTCAATACTCGACGAAGCAGACCAAAAACACGTTCTTGATATGGTCTGCCAGTGGTTTCGCTTTTCTGCTCACTCAAAAATACCAACTCGGTCGCATGTGTCAGAGCCTGATTCACCAGAGAAATCAGTTGGTATGTTTAGCAAAGAATCTGATCTAACACCAAAAGAATTTTTGATGGAGAAAAACCCACGCACAAATGTTGAAAGGGTCGCGTGTCTTGCATATTACTTAACTCATTATAGAGGGGCGCGCCACTTCAAAACCATAGATATAAGCAAACTTAATACTGAAGCGGCGCAGCCGAAGTTCGCCAACCCCACTGTTGCGTTAGATAGTGCGGCGAAGTCAGGTTTGGTGGTTGCGAGCGGTAAAGGTGCCAAACAAATAAGTGCGATGGGTGAGCAATTTGTTTTGGCTTTGCCCGATCGTGATGCAGCACAGAAAAAGCAGCGAGAAATGGGTCCCAGAAAACGGCGAAAATCTACTACAAAAAAAAGCAGGGCAAAGCGGAGCGCAAACAATAAGGCGGGCGTTGATGACTGAAAGACATAAAGCAGCACGGTTAACAATATACAACCACAAGGGTGGCGTAGGAAAAACCACGCTGACGGTCAACCTAGCATCGGCACTGGCGGAACAAGGACATAGAGTTCTGCTAATAGATTCAGACCCACAATGCAATATCACTTCATGTCTTTACGAGGATTCAGTAGTTGATGACCTTCTGGAGAACTCCGATAAGAAAAATGGGGAGACAGTCTGGTCCGCGTTAAAACCAGTAGCAGAAGGCGATGGAAGTTTTCGTGGGGTTAAAATTAACGAGACTTCAGTTGATGGACTCTATCTGCTACCCGGCGACATACGGCTTTCTGAGTATGAGATAGAACTTTCTGACAACTGGAGTGATTGCTTTCAAGGGAAAAAACGCGGACTTAATGTGACAACTAGCCTAAGCATGCTTGCTAACTACTACGCTCAAGCATATGAACTGGATTTTATTTTTTTTGATACTGGTCCCAACATTGGCCCATTGAACCGAATCATATTACTGGATTGTGATTACTTTTTGGTGCCAGGAGCATGTGATCTGTTTTCAGTCAGAGCATTAAAAACACTTGGTGCGTCACTAACAAAATGGATTAAAGGATGGGAGACTATACGCAGTGGTGCGCGTAAAGACTTCCCACTATTGCAGGGTAGCCCTGCTTTCCTTGGTTATGTCCTGCAAGGATTTAGAGTTTATGGACAAGGAATGGCTCAGTCACCATCACGTTACCATGCCAAATTCGATAAGGAATTGAGGACATCTCTTTTAAAGCCACTTGAACGAATATCAGGTGACCTAGTGGCAGTCCCCGTAGCAAAAGCCAAGTTAGAAGAAGTTAAAAACTTCGCACACCTTGTCCAAAAATCACAAGAGCAAGGAGTTCCGTTATGGAGGGTTCAAGGAGGTCCTGAATATCAGGTTATGGAAGCCAAGAAAGTGTTTTATTCAATGGCGAGGAAACTTAAACGACGTATTAAGGAAGCATGATTTGTGGCTAATCTGAGCAATTCACGATTACGAATGTTGAAGGAAGCTGTTGCTCGATACGAGACACTCCGCAGTGACTTTGATATTCAAGGAAAACACCTCATGGATCAGTTTGCGAATGACGCACGCCTAAAACCCTTTATTCATTCACAGAAATATCGAACAAAAGACCCTGACCACCTTCAGAAAAAATTAGAACGGAAAGAGATTCAACGACGAAATATTGAACCAGATAAACGCCCGAAATTAGTCAATAAAAAAAATATATTAGATGAGGTGAACGATCTTGTTGGAGTAAGACTATTACATTTGCACACGAAACAGATGTCGGAAATACATCCCCTGATTTTAAAAATTCTTGAACAAAACCACTATAAAATTAAAGGAAAGCCTTTGGTCTATATCTGGGATATTGAATCAAAGAATTTTTTTGAGGAGATTGGACTGAAACCTATAGAACGATATGAGATGTATACCAGTGTTCATTATGTGGTCAGTTCCGCGGCCAGACCAGAGATGAAAATGGAGATTCAAGTCAGAACGCTTATGGAAGAAGTTTGGAGTGAGGCTTCACACTCTATAAATTATCCTGTAGAGACCGCCTCAATGTCTTGTCGTGAACAACTTCGTGTTCTTGCTAGGATAACTTCTGGATGCACGCGATTAGTAGATTCTATTTTTTCGTCTTATGATGAATCGTTAAAAAGTAAATGATAAGGAGTTCCACCCTTCCAGCATGCTGATAAATATCAGCATTAAAAGTCATTCATGCACGACTCTTTAGAGTCAACTTCCCAACGGGTATCTTTCCTTTCAGGCATTACATAAAAACAACACCCATGAACAGAACCAGCAACAACATAGAAGCACGACTATGGGAAGCGGCGGATGAATTGCGAGCCAATTCCAAACTCAAGTCCTCGGAATATTCCACCCCGGTGCTGGGTCTGGTCTTCCTGCGCTACGCCGACCACAGGTTCCAGACGGCAGCGACACAACTTAAGGATACCGGCAGCAAGCGCCGCAAGATCGGTGCCAAGGACTATCATGCCAAAGGTGTCCTCTATATCCCCGAGTCAGCACGTTTCTCGGCGCTGATTCAGTTGCCGGAAGGTGCCAACATCGGCACCGCCATCAACAACGCCATGCGCG
>DKID01000001.1 GCA_002454045.1 Nitrospina sp. UBA6727
CCGGCTTTTCCCGGCATCTATAAAGTCGGCGTGGCGACGAGTGTGGAGGCGCGGTTGAACCAGTATCAAACCGCCGACCCGCGACGGCAGTATGAGGTGGAGTATAAAAAAAAGACCGCCGAATATAAAACGCTGGAGCCGTATATTCACCATAAGTTCAACGGCGACCATGAATGGGTGCCGGGCGATTTGGCTGAGATTATTGCGGCGATAAAAAACTACGAGCCAGAACAACCGGATATGATTGGGTTTGAGACTTAATGCCGCGTAATCGTTTCGCTGATGACGATGCGATGACGGCTTCCCGCCACCGTAACTTGAACTTCGTGACATTTGATTTGGCAACGCATGATTGTTCAACCTGAAAATATTTGTGGTGCAATCCGGACGTCGCTGACTCGCGCCGGTTTGTTCGCAGATGCGGATAATACTTCCAACGCGGGAAACCGTTGGCGGATTTCGCCGACGCCGTTTTTTCTCGCGCCGGAAGATGCAGAGTTTTTCCATCAACTTGGTCCGCACCTGCTTAAATTTTACGCCGCTTGGAATAAACTTTATTTGGAAAGCGTGAAGGGGACGCAATGGTTCGCGCAATATTTGGATGCGGGAAAACCGCGGGAGTTAATCGAGTTCGGCAGGATGAAACGGTTCCGCCACGCCGTGCCGTCACTGCTTCGCCCCGATGTAATCGTGACGGAAGACGGGTTCACCGTAACCGAGTTGGACTCGGTTCCCGGAGGATTCGGCTTGACGGCGGAACTCATGTCTCTCTACGAGGACCCGTCGTGGCAGATCATCGGCGACTCCGCGGGCGGAATCCCGACCCTGTTTTACAAGATGGCCGAGGCTCTCGCTAAAGAGGAAAAACCTTGCGTCGCCATTGTTGTTTCTGACGAAGCGCAAGACTATCGTAGCGAGATGGCGTGGCTTGCAACTTTGTTACACAAAAAAGGTTTGCCAGTTTACACGGTTCATCCCAAAGAAGTTCAGTTTCGGGAGGAGGGCTTGTTCGTTCTCGATGCGGGGGAATGGTTGCGGGTGGATGTCCTGTATCGTTTTTTCGAATTGTTTGATCTCAAAAATATTTCAAAATCCGAGTTGCTGATGTATGCGGCAAAAAAGGGGCAGGTCGTAACCACGCCGCCTTACAAAACTTATTTGGAAGAAAAACTCGGTTTCGCGTTGTTCCATCATCCTTCCCTGAAACCGGATTGGGAAAAAACTTTGGGTTCTGAAACTTTTCGCGCCTTGTCACATCTAATCCCTGAAACTTGGATACTAGACTCCCGCGCGATGCCCCCTTACGGAGTGATCCCGGGGTTGGAGTTAAGAGGCGCGCCGGTTCAGGATTGGCGGGAGTTGACGGACTTGACGCAAAAGGAACGGGAGATGGTGATCAAGCCTTCCGGTTTCTCATCGGAAGCGTGGGGAAGCCGGGGAGTCGTAGTAGGACACGATGTTTCCGGCGCGGCGTGGCGGGAAACTCTGGCGGAAAGTTTGCAGAGATTTCCCGCGCAGACTTCAATCTTGCAAAAGTTTTACAAGGGGAAGCGCGTGCCGATTTCCTACTTGGATCAAAACTCGGGCAAGATGGAAACGATGCAAAGTCGAGTGCGGCTGACGCCTTATTATTTTGTGGTGGGAGACGCCGCCCATCTGGCGGGCATTCTGGCGACACTTTGTCCGCAAGATAAAAAGAAAATTCACGGGATGGCGGACGCGGTGATGGTGCCCTGCGCCGTAAAAAATTCAAAGTAATTTCTAAACGATGAAACTCTATAACATAGACGGATGCGGTTATTGCGCGATGGTCAAAGATGCGCTGACGCAAATGAACCTGCAATACGAAAAGATTGATGTGCCGTTGTCGCATGAACAACGCAAAGAAGTTTACGATATATCGGGGCAGACCACCGTCCCGGTTTTGGTGGATGGAGACATCATCCTTGACGACGAAAACGAAATCATCGACTATCTGAAAAAGACCTATCTGGTCAATTCTTAATCTTCCGCGAAGGTAAAAAAATATGGAGTCTTGGCAAAAACAACTCAGCCAGAGCGCGGTGAAAATTGAGGACATCCCGTTCATCCCCAAATCTCCTGCATATCGGGAACGGCTTAAGAAAGTGGGAGAACTCTACCCGATACGAATCAATTCTTATTTCCTGAATCTCATCCAAGGTCCCGACGACCCTTTATGGAAACAGGTTGTCCCCACGATTGAAGAGTTGGACGACGCCATCGACGGCGACGCCCTGCTCTCCGACCCGCTCAACGAAGAAGGCGACATGCCGGTCCCGGAACTCGTGCACCGTTATCCCGACCGAGTTTTGCTGATGATCAACAATCAATGCCCCATCATCTGCCGCTTCTGCACGAGGAAACGCAAAATCGGTTTTGCCGGAATCGTCACGCGCGAAACTCTGCGGCAAGGAATCGAATACATCCGCAACAATCCCGAAATCCGCGACGTGGTCATGTCCGGCGGCGACCCGCTTCTCGTCCCGGATAAAGAGTTAGACCGCATCCTCGGCGAACTGCGCTCTATCCCGCATCTGGAAATCATTCGCATCGGAACGAGAGTTCCCGGAACTTTGCCGGCGAGGGTGACGGAAAACCTCTGCGCGATATTAAAAAAATATCATCCACTGTACTTCAACATGCACTTCAACCACCCCGCGGAACTCACGCCCGAAGTGGAAAAAGCCTGCGCCATGCTCGCGGACACGGGCATCCCCCTAGGCAGTCAGACCGTGCTCTTGAAAGGGATCAACGACAATTCGGAAGTTATGAAAGAGTTGATGCTGAAATTGCTGAAGAACCGCGTCAAACCGTACTACATTTATCAAGCCGACATGACGGAAGGGACAGACCATTTCCGCACGTCCGTGCAAAAAGGACTCGACATACTAAAAGACCTCATCGGCCACACCTCGGGGATGGCGGTGCCCTACTTCGTGATTGACGCCCCCGGCGGCGGCGGCAAAGTACGACTGCTCCCCAACAGCATCGTCGAACACAATGAGGACGAAGTGGTGATTACAAATTACGAAGGCAAAGTGTTTCGCTACCAACAACCCACCAGCAAAAACGCCGCCGCGAAAAGAAACTCCGAAAATAAATCGCGTCCGCAAAAACAGGACATGTGCCAACTGTCCGCCTGAACGAACCCCGCGCACTCCTTCCCGCATTTTCTTCGTCCCGATAAAAACCGCGGCGGCGATGTCAACTACATAATTCCCTGCGCAAAACTTGACGGCAACATTGGCGTGATATACTCATGCGCGAAAATATTTTTCTGAAGCGACGCGAAAAGCGGACCGCGGAAACTTGCCCATGCTCAAAAAAGCGTTCAAGAAAAATCTCATCGCCGGGTTGCTGGTGACCATCCCGGCAAGCCTAACCTACATGGTGCTGTCCTTCGTCATCACCAGCGTTGACCGCGCCATGGCGCCCGTGGTCAGAGGAATCTTTGGACCGCGAGGACTGCGCTTGGTGGAAGAATGGCAAGTCCCGGGCATGGGATTTCTCACGCTCTTCCTCTTCATCGTCGCCGTGGGATTGTTCGGGACAAACTTCATCGGCAAAAAAATTGTGGCGTTGGGGGAAAAGTTTCTCCACAAAATCCCGGTAGTGCGAGTTATTTACACGAGCATCAAAAAAGTTGTGGACACCATCTCCATGACCGAAACCGCCAACTTCCAAAAAATGGTACTCATCACCTACCCGCGCGCGCCGTTGAAAATACTGGGGATCGTATGCTGCGACACGCCGGGAGAAATCCAAGACGCGTCGGGTGAAAAAATGCTCAACGTGTTCGTCCCCACATCGCCCAACCCGACCACAGGTTTTCTTTTCATGGTCCCAGAAAAAGACGCCGTCGCCATGAAAATGTCGGTGGAAGAAGGATTGAAGATGATCATATCTTTCGGCATGGCGAACCAGGAACATCACGACACCGCGAAGTTGGAAAAAAATTAATTCGCGCGCCCGCGCCTTCTTTACTGCATCGAACGCGTGGTATAAAATCGCGACCCGATTGCGAACATCTTTCTAAAAATTGATATGTTTCAAAACCTCCGTAATTTTTTTCGTCTGTGCAAAATTCTAAAAACCCGCGGGAATTGGCCCCTCATCCGAAAATCAAAAAACCAGTTGTGGAATTTCATTCTTTGCAGAAACGGTTTGATTCAAAAACCTTTTTTTTCCGCCATGCTTTACTGGTTTCAAATGCTCAAAGGTTTGGACATCCTAGTATGGAGACTTGAAACTTTCGGATTTGTGTTCAACCCAAGATTAAACGACGACGACAAAAAACATATCAATCAATCTCTAAAATAACCAAGCCGCCGACCAGATTTTTAATCGCCAGCACCAACGACCACAACAATGACTTTGACGACAACAACGGTTATGCTTTACACTTCACGAAAAAGGAGAATCATTATGAAAGAAACTTTGACCGCGGTATTTGAAAAATCTCCATACGGATACATCGGCTATGTCGAGGAACTCCCCGGCGCCAACACGCAAGGCAAAACCTTGAAGGAGACGAAAGCCAACTTGGTCGAAGCCATCCAACTCGTGCTGCAAGCCAATCGGCAACTGGCGGAAGAAGAGATAGCGGCGCGCAATGTTGATGTCGAGAAACCTGAAATTGTGAAAGAGGCTTTGGGCAGCGTTTCTATATGAAGCGTCGGTTTTTGATTAGCCATATTGAAAAAATGGGTTGCGAACTATCACGCGAAGGCGGCAAGCACAGCGTCTATGCCAACCGCCGAAAAAAGAAAGTCGCGTCCATTCCAAGACACAGGGAAATTGACGACAACCTTGCAAGGCAAATTTTCAAGGATTTGGGAATACCGAAACCATGACCACAACCACGGCAACCCCT
>DKID01000026.1 GCA_002454045.1 Nitrospina sp. UBA6727
AGGGAATATTTTTCCATGCCTTGCTTCAGCCGGGTCAGCCCCTGTTGAAATAACGGCTCATTGGCAAGTTTGTCATACTGTAACTTGCCGTTCACATAGCAGCGTGGATTATCGCTTCTGGCGCCTAATTCTTTTCCAAGGAAAACATAAGCGATATTGCTGGCGTTTAGTTCGCGGGAAATTTGCTCTTTGTTATATTGCGGGTTGTGCTTGCTGTATGGATGAGAGCGCACGTCGCACACCGCGGTCACCCCGTGTTGCTTCAACAAACCGACAAGGTAATCCGTGGTATGCGTGGAATGACCGATGGTGAATAACTCAGCGGGCACTTAGTCATCTCCGATAATGGCGGCCACTAACTTGTAGCAATTGTCTCCTAATGCCTCTGCGAGGCTTACGCATAGATAAACATCATCCGTCGCAATGGAGTACTCTCCAAGCCCTTTACTTTGATACTTATCCTCGGCAACCGGATCTGTAACCTTCAACCGATAGTTGTGCTTGTTGTGCTCAAAATCAGCGCGAACTTCGGGTCTATCTCCTTTCTTCCAACGGGCTCCCCATTGAACGATGATGGTCAACGATTGCGGTTGTATCAATAACAATGAGTTCTTCAAACGTCTCGCTTGGGCAATCGAGACCCGGTCATTGTGTCCTGCGCGAGAGGAGCCCTCATTTATCCAAAGACCATTGGAAACATCGTCCAGCAATGCCGGTAAGTCCCGATTGTCCAAGTCGCCTATTTTTTCCCATGAACCCGCGCTGTCGATCAGATGATTCTCCCGCTGATGGTGCGCTGGTTTTGGTTCCATCATGGGAATGGTCACCACATCCAAAATTTGCGGGCAACCGCCGTCGGCAAACATTTGTTCCCGCTCCAAAATTTCTTCGGTGTCCCGCGCGCTTACTGGCCGTATCCACCCACCGTAGCCTGCGCCAACCACTTCCTTTCCGGCAACACAGTATCCCCTTATTTTTCTTGAGTTGGCTAAACAAACAATTTCTTTTGTGTATGACATATTCAACCCCTGAGTCGTATCTTGGTCTCGGCGTGACAGATTAGTTAGCGCAAGATCAAAACGCAACAAATCGTTCGGGGACAATACACCAGCCTAGGGCGGTTTTCAATTTCATTTTTGAATGAGAAAACACACTGCGCAACCTTGCCGTTTCTCGCTTTGCGCAGATTGCGAAAAAGTATTTTCCGCGGTGGTGGTGGCGCGGTCGGCGTGCCGTTGAGTTGGAAAAGAGACTTTCTGTTTGGTGCGGGGTGGGATATACTATTGCAACAAACAATCGGTTGTCTCACGGTTATCCCAAACGAAAAAAAAGTTATGCTACGTCTGATTAAAGAGGATGTTCAGATTGCTTTAGAAAAAGACCCCGCCGCGAGAAATTTTCTCGAAGTTTTAATTTTGTATCCCGGTGTTCACGCCTTGATTAGTTATCGGCTGGCGCATCGTTTATGGAATATGGAGTTTAAGTTTCTTGCCCGAATCATTTCCCAATTCTTCAGGTGGATAACGGGTATAGAAATTCATCCCGCTGCAAAAATTGGTCGCCGATTTTTTATCGACCACGGTATGGGAGTTGTGATTGGGGAAACTTCGGAAGTTGGCGACAATGTTTTCATTTACCACGGGGTGACATTGGGGGGCTTGGCGACCAAGAAAGCCAAACGCCATCCCACCATTTCCGACAACGTGGTCATCGGTGCTGGCGCGCAGGTCTTGGGCCCAGTCCACGTTGGCCGTAACACCAAGATAGGTTCGGGCTCGGTAGTTCTTCAAGACGTTCCTGAATATTCCACTGTGATTGGAGTTCCCGGCAGGGTGGTTTTTTCTGGCGTTTCTTCCGACGCGGAAGATGATGAGGGGCCGGAATCTTTTCCTGATCCTGTGGCGCGGGCGATTGAGTGCATGTTGGATCGGTTGCCGCAAATGGAAAAAGAAATCCGTCAGCTAAAGGAAACCCTTGGGCAGAAGGGAGTAAGTTCTGCGCCATCAAGACCAGTTGAAATCGATCCCTCCAACATAAAGCGGATGTCCGGCCAGTCGAAGTCTTAATTTTAGATTACTCGCTGAACAAAAGTCTCGCCGTTTCCTGTTACACTCCACCCCGTTCCTTCGTGCTCTATTTTATCTGATTTTTCTCGCGGGTATATTTTCGGTACTTTACATTTGGATAAAATCTACCTCGACCACAACGCCACGACGCCGATTGCTCCAGAAGTTTTGCGCGTCGTAACTTCTGTATTGCACGACCAGATGGGGAACCCTTCCAGCGCACACTCCATGGGCAGGACGGCCCGCGTCTTGCTGGATGAAGCGCGGGAGCAAGTGGCTTCGCTCATCGGAGCTTCTTCATCCGAAATTATTTTCACCAGCGGGGGGACGGAGGCAAATAATTTAGCGTTGCTGGGAGTAGCCTTTGGGGTGGGCAAATCTGGCGGGCATATAGTTACTAGCCAGGTGGAGCATCCTTCAATTTTAAATCCATGCACACAACTTGAAAACCTGGGTTTTGTTGTAGACCGATTGAGGGTCGATGAACTGGGGCGAATTAATTTGCAAGCGTTGGAAAATTGTCTGACGGAATCAACTCTGCTGATTTCTCTGCAACATTCAAACAGCGAGACCGGGGTTTTGCAGGATGTTAAAAAGATTGGGGAGATTGCCAAGAAAAAGGGAGTATTGTTTCACACCGACGCGGTGCAAAGTGTGGGCAAAATTCCGGTGCGGGTGCAAGATATTCCTGCCGACATGTTATCTATCTCAGCACATAAACTGAATGGAGCGAAAGGAACGGGAGCACTTTATTTGAAGAAGGGAAGCCCGGATTTATTTTCGCCTCTTTGCGGCGGCAGTCAGGAAAAAAAAAGAAGGGGAGGCACGGAAAATGTGGCGGGGATAGCGGGTTTCGGGAAAGCCTGCGAGTTGGCTCAGAAAAATATAACTTCCCGCGAATGCTCGCGTCTTGCTTCTCTACGCGACCACTTTTATCAACTGGTATCCAGTCTGATTTCAGGGGTGGAGATTTTTGGCGATTTAGAAAACAGACTTCCCAATACTTTGAACTTGGGATTTGAAGAAGTTGACGGGGATACTTTGCTAATCAGCCTGGATATGGAAGGGGTGGCAGTCTCCACGGGTTCGGCGTGTAGCTCGGGCAGCGGATTACCTTCGCCAGTGCTGACGGCGATGAACGTGCCCTCTGAAAAAATTAACTCATCTATTCGTTTTAGTTTTGGTTGGAGCAACACAACGGCGGAAATTGAAAAAGCCGCTAAGATTTTGGCGCAAACTGTATCACTAAACCGCGCTGGAAAATCTTGCGTGAAGACAAGCAAACGGTAATTCCTCTGCGCGGTCTCTGGTAGTCATGAGTCATTCAGATATTTTATGACTTCATTCTTATCGGAAAATAATATGGGGTAATTCATGTTCGGTCGTTTAACAACAACGACAGATACTCTGAGTTTTTTTGCCGCGTCAATCTTTTGAGGTACCCCGCCTTCTTTCCCAGAAGATTTTGTAACGAGACAATCAATAGAGTAATCATCCATCATCGCCTGATTCATGGAAGTGCTGAACGGTCCTTGGACGGCGATGATCTTGTCCGGCGACACTCCTTTCGATAACAGATGATCAATCAATTGCGGGTCGGGGAGCATTCTAATGTGAACTCGCCCTTGAAAGTCATGGCTAAGGAAAGGGTCAATGTTTTTGGAGCCCAAGGTCAATAAAATATTCTTGCCTAGAGTTTTGGCTTTTTCTGCGGCTCGTTCAATATTATTTACAAAGCAAATATTTTTTCCTTTCACCGTTCCTTCTGGTCGTTCATATCGAATATAAGGAACCCGACAGGTCCGACAAAAGATCATCAGATTCTCACTTATTTCCGAAGCAAAAGGATGAGTGGCGTCAATCACCTGCGAGGGGGATTCTAATTTTGCACGCGCAAAAATTTCATCGTCATTTATTCTTCCAGTTTCTATAACTTCCCGCGGCAATATTTTCGTGGCGACTTTTCTTCCATATTGTGTCGCTACAAATACTCTTAGATGGTAGTTTCTGGAAATTAATTCGCGGGCGATTTGATTTCCGTCCGACGTGCCGGAGAATAGCCACAGCAGTTTATTTTGAAGAATTTTTTGGGGGAGCATTGAAAGAATAACCGCGTTGTGTGACCAGTTTATTTTGCACGAGCCTGGTTGCATCATTTCCCAAGATGATCGTTGTCAGCATGTCGAACTGCAACGAAAACAAATCTTCAAAAGTTGCAATTTGAGTTTTTTCTCCAAGCCGGAAGGCATTTGAAACAATTCCGCAAGGTGTTCGGGGCGAGCGATAGGGCTTGAATTCTCTCAGCACTTCATAAACTAATTTCTTTCTTTTAGAACTTTGCACATTGTGCAGGACAGAAACGAAGCCCCCCTTGCCCGCGAACTTGGCTCTCTCCAAAATGGTTTTTTTGGGAACCAACAAATCCGAAAGAGACAAAGTCAAAAAATCATGAGCCAAAGGCGCTCCCAATATGGATGCGCAGGCATTTGCCGATGTTATCCCGGGAATAATCTCGTAATCAATTTGCAGATTATTTTCCTCAAGCCTTTCCAATGTGAGGCCGCCTAGTCCATAGACTCCCGCGTCTCCACTGGAGATGAGGCTGACATCACTTCCTCCCATAGTTTTGCTAATCGCTATATCTACCCTTTCAATTTCATCTCCCCACGGAGTTGCGATTTGAATTTTATTCTGAATTAAAGTTTGAATTAAATCCAAATACAATTGATGTCCAACTATTACTTTGCATTTCTCTAAGGCTTTGTGAGCACGTGGAGTAATCATATCGAGTGCTCCCGGTCCAATAGATACCAAATAGAGTTTGCCCATTATTATGGTCTCCGGCTTATGATTTCCGACTCCCGCACGAGAGCGACGGCGCAACCATTTGCTGTGGTTTTGGGAACTACTAATTCGCCAAAATGAGAAGCCATCAAAGCCGTCGGCTCACAAACACCCGGAACACCAACGTTGTCTTCCACGAAACTTGAAGACGAAACTTGAATTTTGGCTGCGTTGATTTCATTCGCAGAAAAAATTACCAAGGGCCAGTGGAATTCATCTGCTAGTTTTAGAATGCAGGGTTCGTTTTCTTTTAAATCAATGGTGGCCATTATTCTGACTTGACCATGAGGGACTTCGGCATTTTTTAAAATTTCGGCGACGAGATTTTTTAAGCAATCATAGTTCACATTTTTTTTACAACCTACGCCCAAAACATAATTCTTCATGGATTCCGTCCCGGTGGTGATGACGGGAACGCAACCTGTTTTGCTTGCTACTCGATGAGCCAACTCATTGGCGTTGCCTTCGTGCCCGCCAAGAAGGGATATTGCGTGACGGCCAAACTCATCGCAAACTATGACTCCAGGGCCGGACCGTTTATCCAAAATCATTGTGCTTAATGAACGAACGACAATCCCGGCGGCCATGACGCAGACGAAACCTTTGTACTTCATAAAATTTTCGCTTAGCCAGTCTTTGAATTTGGAATCGTATGTCATCGCGCCATTTTTGAAACCTGAAGATTTGGGAACCCACAAATCCCAAGAAGGATAAGCTTGGCGCAGTTTCCGGGCAAACGTTAGACCTTCTGAACGGATGACAACAATTGCCGTTTTGTCAGATGCGGACATTTTTTTTCCGAAAGAGATGAGAATATTCTTTTGAATATAGGCGGGAATCATAGAAGTCTTCCGAATTAAAAACTTCGCCCACTAATATCAGCGCTGTCAAACGGATTCCTTCTTCATCCACCTTGCCCGCGATGGTTTCGATGTTCCCTTTTATAATTTTTTCATCTTCCCAACTTGCTTTATAAACCACTATCACTGGAGTTTCCGGGGGGTAATGGATGGATAATTTTTTGACGACTTCTTTGATTTTGTGGATGGACAAGAACAAGCATAGGGTGCATTTATGAGAGGCTAGCTTCTCGAGATCTTCATCTGGAGGAACCTGAGTTCTTCCACCGATTCTAGAGAGGATCACAGTTTGTGAAATTCCTGGAAGTGTCAGTTCACTTTTTAAAGTTGCAGCGCTCGCCGCCATTGAAGAGACGCCTGGGATCACTTCATATTGGATGCCAATTTTGTTCAAAGCCCGCATTTGTTCTGCGATGGTTCCGTAAACCGACAAGTCCCCACTCTGCAATCTGGCGACATTTCGATCCGCATCTCGGGCTTCTTTATAAATGGCTACTTGTTCTTCGAGATTTAACTTTGAAGTATCGCAGATTCGGGTAGCTTCGGGAAGACTGGACAAAATTTCTGGGTTAATCAATGAACCTGCATACATGACATAAGAACAGGCGTGCAACCGACGGTTTCCCTTTACGGTCATCAGCTCAACATCACCCGGACCTGCTCCTATAAAATAAACTTTCACCGGCCATTCCTCTTATGGGGTAGAACTTTTCGGATGAGGATTACGGACAAATAGCCTGGCTTTTCGTCGCGACTTAAACTCATGAGGTCGCGGGTCAGGATTTCATTATCCAAACCAATCCGTTTTCCAAGCACACAATTTTTCAGGATATCCATTTCGATCAAAAGTTCGCGAACCCAACCAAACCGGTCGCCGATTTTCATAAGGACGATGCTTTCGTTCCTCTCAATTTCCTCTCTTAATTCTGCGGGAGTTTCCGGACAGGGAAGAATCAGGATTTTTTCTTTACCCTGACCTAGGGGAAAATCTAGGGCTGCGGATAACGCTTGAAAAGAACTTATTCCGGGATAAGTTGAGATGGAAATTCCAGGCATTAATTCTTTCAAGGCGGCGACGGTGTAAGAATAGGTTGAATAAATATACGGATCCCCAATGGTGATATAAACGAGGTTCAGTTTTTTTTTTAGGTCAACGATAATCCTTCCAGCAATATCTCGGTAAATCGAACTGAGAAAATTTTCATCGTTGGACATGGGGTAATCTAAAAACTCAATTGCATCTTGTTGGATATCGATATCCTTTATGCAGGCTAAGGCTACGGAACTCTTTGAGCCGCTGGCGCGAGGAACCAAAACCTTGTCAGCCTTCATCAGAGTGTTGAGACTTTTTACGGTGATATATTCCCGCGGTCCCGGCCCCACGCCGATTCCAAAAAATGTTCCACAAGTTTCATTCATTGATTACTGCTTGCCCGATCAGGTTGCCTTTGAAATCTGCCAATAAAACTTTCACCGGCATTATTTTTTCTATGTACTCGAAAACCGCTCGCGAAATTTTCTCTGCTACCGCATCAAAAAAAATACTGCTGATATGATTCTCTGCGCTGATTTGGATTAAATGTTCCACCGTGTTCGATGATTGCAATTTTATTTTCATAGCGTTTGGAAAAATATTTTCCGCAATTTTTAAAAGGGCAGAGAGCGCGGATGGAGATTGACTGGAGTGGGTGTTCCAATGTCCATCAATCACTTTCGCCAATTTGCCAGGGTGGCCTGCCAGGATGAGCGTTTTCACATTATCTTTTTCTGCGCACGATTTTTGTTTTAAGTGCTCCAGCGCGAATCCGATGAAATTCGAAACCATACATATTCGGTTCAAGGGCACCCCTTTTTTTTCGTGAAAAAATTTCTGCCCCCAACGTCCCGGACTAAAAACAATGAACTTCGATCGCGTTGCCAAAGCCACATCAATATAAATTTCGATTGATGCCTTCCATGCACTCTGGGACATAGGCTCAACTATCCCAGTTGTTCCGAGGATAGAAATCCCTTTGTGAATTCCTAGTCTGGGGTTAAAAGTTTTTGAAGCGATTTTCTCCCCATCGGGAACACTGATCACCACGTCCAATCCAGACTCTCTCCATGCTTCATGGGTCGCGGGGTCTTTAAGAACTTGCTCGAGATTTTGCCGGATCATTTGTCTGGGAATAGGGTTGATCGCGGGTTCCCCCTTGGGAATTTGGAGTCCCGCTTCGGTTATTATTCCCACGCCATCCCCTGCGTAAAAATAAATCCCCGTCCTCTGTTTATTTGACTTTACCTCCACTTCCACTTTGCATTTGTCTGTCACATCGGGATCATCGCCCGCGTCTTTTATAACTTGAGCCATCGCCCCTTGTTTTGTGCTACGGCAAAAATTTACGGGAACCAACAATTTTTTTCCTGAAGGCAAATCAATTTCAATCTGTTTCTCTTCGGACTTAAAGATTAAAAAATTGAGAGCACTCTTGGCCGCCGCCGCGGCACAACTACCCGTTGTGATTCCCCGGGTCAATCCGTTTGCGGCTGGGATGGTTAAATCAACGATGGAGGTTGGCATACCGTTTTCCTGAAAGGTCAAGCGTTTTCCTTGAGGGTCCAGATCATTAGGGCATTAAAAATTGCGGCGGCGACGGTGGAACCTCCGCGGGTTCCTTCATTAGTAATGTATGGAATTTTATTTTGCCGACGCAATGAATCTTTGCTGGCTTCAGTCCCCACGAAACCCACCGGAATTCCGATGATCAATTCAGCGTCAAGTTGGTTGTTCCAGATAAGATTGACGGCTTCATCGAGAGCCGTGGGGGCGTCACCAATAATCAGGATTTTTGGGGAATCCGCTTTTTGTGCGATGAAACGTCTCAAGCTCGCTACGGCTCTTGTGGTACTTTCATTTTCAGCTTTCCGAAATGTTTCTGGATCATGGATCATGCAACAAGTTTTCAGATTCAGCATTTCTAGAAGAGTTCTCTTTAAGCCCGCCTGCACCATTGTGACATCCGTCCATATCGTGGCTTCATTGGAAATGGCTTGCACGGCTGATTGAACGGCGTTCGCAGAAATTTTAAATCCACTGATAAATCCCGTGTCTCCAGTTGTGTGAATGACGCGTTTGAATATTTCGCTGTGCGCTTCGGGATAGCAAGAAAGATCCACCAAGCCGTCGATGATTTCGTAACTTTTTTTTTCAATGGGGTGTGGTTGATAGGAAGACATTAAACCACCTTATTTTTTTTGAACGGTTCACTTCTCCCGACCCGAATGATCATGGGAGTGGCGATGGTTGTGTCCATGGTCTAGACCGTGGTGACCTTCGATGCCTCGAACGTGGTGATGGTGACCGACTTGCGGTTCTCCCACCTGATCTTCAAACCCCACCACTTGCTCGCGGTATTTACATATTTGGCAGTTCATATTTTGAAGACCAAAAGGTATTTCCCGAGCCCGTTCCATGAACACATCCACGATCAAATCGTCATAATTCAGATAAGGAGCTTTTAAGAATTCCACGGCGGGGAAATTTTTCTTAAAATCGTCGGCGACGGAATATATTCTTTTTACCAACACTCCGGTGAAAAGGAAAAAGGGGAAAATAATAATTCGCCCGAATCCCATTCTTAAGGCTTTTTCCAAAGCATCGGACAACAAGGGTTGCGTGATTCCGATGAAGCTCGTTTCTGCCCAGCCAAATCCCATCCCCTCCCACAACATCCTGGAAATTTTCGCGATGTTGGAATTGGCATCGGGGTCACTGCTACCGCGCCCGACCGTCATGAGTAATGTTTCGGTGCGCGGGGTTTTTCGCGGCGAAGTTTTTTCGGCAGACTCAATGCGGTCGGCGCAAACCCGTAATACTTTTGGATGGATGTCCAGAGGACGACCATACCGAATATTCAGGTCGGGAAATTTTCGCGCCGCTGACAGGACTTCGCTGGGCATATCATTTTTGACGTGGCTGGCGGCCATCAACACGCCCGGAATCACGACGACATTTTTGATTCCATTCTGTACGCATTTTGCAATTGCGTCATCGATGGTAGGTTTTGCAAACTCGAGAAAACCGCATTCGACAATTCTGTCGGGTTCTCTTGCCTTGAACTTTGCGGCCAAAGTTAGAAATTCGTGTATGCCTTCCTTGTCGCGGCTCCCGTGGCCGGCGATGCAAACGGCATAGTCGCTTGGCAAAGTGTCAATCGTCTCCATACTTTTTCCTGTGAGGAAGAGAACCTATGGTTCGCCGTTGGACTTTGTGAAAAACGCAACGGCGAAGTTGTAATTCATAATTGCAAAATAAAAACCGCGGCCTAGTGGCAATAGTTCTGTCCTTGATAAATAGTCACTCCCCAAGGAAATCGACCAACGTTCTTAATGCGTTTCACTTTATCGGACGCGGTGTCTATTACGTAAAGCGAGTTGTTGGCGGAAGACGCCACGTATATTTTATCGCCCGCGGGGGTTGTGCTCGCTGTTTCAAGACGCGCGCCTTCGCCCATATCAAGTTGGCCTGTTTTTTCCAGCGTTGAAAAATCGTAGACTAAAATCTGATTCGCTCCCCGGCTGACCACATAAACTTTTTTTCCGCCCGCGGCAAAATTCACTCCGGTCATATCTGATTCGCCGGGAAGAGTCGCCACCATGGTGTGGGATCGTGCATCGATGACGGAAATAGTTTGCTCGCCGTTATTGGGAACCACCATATATTTTCCGTCTGGGGAAGCATAGGCTCTCCATGGATCCAACCCTACGGGAATAGTGCGGATAATTTTATCCGTCGCCGTATCCAAAACGGTCACGGAATTAGCATCCCCCGTGGCGATGTAAGCGAATTTTTCATCAAGGGTTAAGGTGACATTTGCCACGCCATTCACAGCAATAGATCGCCCCCGGTGCATGGCGGCTCCCGCTTGGTCGCTGTCGAACGCGGCTAGTCCCGCAAGTGACCCCACAGAAATATATTGGGTCGAAAATTGTGCGGCTGACTCAACAATGCCGATCAACTGAGCACCACGGTTTGGAATATATATTTTGTTGCCCGCCGCCAAAATCGTAGCCCCATGCGGTTCATAAAAACCTTTTATCCGAGTCACTTCCCGGTTTTGGTCTAAGTCAATCGCAGAAACCGTTCCTCCCTCAATATTCCCAACATACAACCATCGGTTATCCTTGCTGATGTCCATATGCTCCGGTCCGGCTCCGACGTTAACGTTTTTCAATTCACTGGTTTTTAAGTCCAGAATAGAAACTAAATTATTTGCCGTCGCCGCGATGGCTAATTTTTTTCCATCGGGGGAAAATACCGCCATGTGCGCTTGACTGTTCGTAGCGACCTTTTGTTTTCCAATCACTTCATCTTTATTTGTATCCACTATGGTCAGTTCGTTGGCGTCGCGATTGGTTATCACTGCCAAATGAAGCAGATTATATTTCTGCCAATCAAAAGCAAAAAGATTTATGGGACTAAGAAGAGCAACGAGAAAAAATATGGTTATAATTTTTTTCATGATGGAACCTCTCGTTAAATTTTGAAATGAATTAGCCAAGTTATTAATGTTAATTATATTGGGAAAGAATGTGTTTTAAATATTAAAAGATAAAAGTGGTAAAAAAAATCCTCATTCCTCCATTTGAGGACTGAGGTTGATTGCACCCTGATTTGCTTGATCAACTAGTTTTGCGCTCCCCCTTTTTAGAAGGCTACGCGCTCGGTTCCAGGCAGGTCTTCTGACTTGTGGTCATCCTACTTTCTGCGCCTTCCCAACCAAGATGCCAGTGGCTTCATGCAGATTTCGTCGCACTCACAGCGGCGGGACCGTGGTTGAATTTCACAACCTTCCCTTTTCATTCCCTAAACAAAGGAAACCTGAAACATATAAATTTCAAGCGTCATTATTGTGTAATTTTATTCTGTTTTCAAGGATTAAATACTCGCTTCGCCATCTGTCTATTCAGCGTCTGAAACTCGCTTTTCTCTGGATTGAGTTAGCCCGTGTAAAGTAATAGCCATGCTCAAAAAATCTTTTTTTCAATAGCTTCTATGTTGATGAAAGTTTTCACCAACTCTGCGAGTTTATTGATTTGGTCGGTTCTAAATCGGGCGTAGTCAAATTTGCTTTGCGGTTCTCTCATTCCTCTTGCGTTTCTTATGTAGCTTAGAATATTTTCCCGGAGCAAATCTTTATCCAAAAATCCGTGAAGGTAAGTGCCGATGACGGTCCCTTCTTGATTAGTGATTCCGAAGTTCATGGGGTCATCTTCATTTGGGGACGAGAAGAGCGCCGGATAGTTGTTCTCAAAAGTAGTTCTGCCCATATGAATTTCATAACCTTCACATCGGATGCCTTTCGTGAATACACGACTCTTGACCGTTTCAAGTTGTATTTGTCGGGTTAATTTTTTGGTCACGAGGGTGGTGTTGAAATTAAATAGACCGAGTCCTCCTACTTTTTTTTCACAGCTTTCCAAATTTTCAGGATCTGTTATTGTTTTCCCTAGCATTTGAAATCCACCGCAAATGCCGAGTATCATACTTCCATCTTGATGGCATTTCAGAATTTCATGGGTGAGCAGTTGTTCGTTCAAAAATTTCATATCGCGGATTGTACTTTTGCTACCGGGGAGAATGATTAAATCCGGATTCCCCATTTGTGAAGGGTGATGAACATATCGAATCGAAATGGATGGGTCATGTGCAAGAGGGGATAGATCGGTGAAATTGGAAATTCGAGGAAGTTTGATAACGGCGATATTCAAAATTCCCTGCGCATTTTTTTCCGCCGAATAAGATTCTTGCGGGATGGAATCTTCTTCGTCGATGACCATGTCCTTTAGATATGGGACGACTCCTAAAATCGGCTTGTCCACAATTTTCTTAAATTGTTCAATGCCCGGTTTCAAAAGTTCAATGTCGCCGCGGAATTTATTGATGATGAATCCTATTATTCTATTCTGCTCATTTTCGTTCAGCAGATCGTAGGTTCCCTTCATCCACGCAAACACTCCGCCGCGGTCAATGTCCCCGACAAGAAGCACGGGCGCTTCTGCCTGCTCGGCGATGAACATGTTGACCAGCTCCGTTTTTTTTAAGTTTATTTCCGCCGGGCTTCCCGCGCCTTCAATGATTATCAGGTCAAACTTGTTCCTCAGTTCCTCCAAGGCGGCGAGCGCGATTTGCCGATGCTTTTCATAGTGCGCGTAATAATTTTTTGCGTTTCGCGACCCGCTTGGTTTCCCCATCAAAATGACTTGGGAGTTATCGTCCCCGCAAGGTTTTAGCAAGATGGGATTCATGGCGACTTCGGGCTTCAACCCGCAAGCCTCCGCTTGATAGGCTTGTGCCCGGCCGATTTCTTCTCCTTGCTCCGTGACGAAAGAGTTTAAAGCCATATTCTGAGATTTGAAAGGAGCCACCTTGTATCCAGCTTGGTAGAAGTATCGGCAGAACGCCGCCGTCAAAAGACTTTTCCCGACGCCGGACCCGGTTCCTTGAATCATCAGAGTTTTTGCTGTCATAAATTTGTGCCTGCCGTACTCTTTAAAAGCAGTGGTATTTTTTCAAGCGTTAAAAAAGTTGCATAAGTCCTGCAAGTTTTCCGAACTGATTTCATGAGACTGATCGGTTTCTTTAAACTCAACCCGGTGGCCGTGACTTTTCATTTCTTCCAGAGCATGGTCGGCCAGGAAAGGAGGAACAATTTCATCGTTGCTGCCAAATATGCCGAGGATGTTAAGGGCGTTTTTTTTCTCAATAACTTGGTCGGAAAATTCTGGCAAGAAGCCGCAGACGGAAGCTACTTTGTGCAGCGAGCGTGCGCCGAGGATGGCGTAAGTCAACGAGGCGGCTCCTCCTTGGGAAAAGCCCCACAGGCAGGTTCTAAGTTTTCTCGCAGGATTTATATGCGAATAATGTTGGTGCGCAGAGTCGATGATTTGTGAAGTATACGTAATAAAGTTTGCTACGGTTTCATTTTGCTGGGGACCATCTTCCCACCAACTCCAAGCGCCATCGCCTGCATTCACTCCACCTTCCGGGAAAATCATCAAAGTGTTTTGGAGTTTGAGACGGTTGCTTGCCACAAGTATATTTTCGGGGTTGGAACCCGCTCCATGAAAACCAACCAAAAGGTTAACCGGTTTTTTTTCGTCAATTTTCGTTTCCTCCAATATGACTTTTTTATTATTCCATTCGGTGGTTGAGTATCTACTCGCCATCACTCGGACTCCGTCACTCGTGATTGAATGAGGTCTCTGGCCAGCGTCACTGCTTCTTCACGAGTTGTGATGTCGCCAAGCACTTGCGCTTTTTGTACGCGGTGCAGAATTTTACCAAAAAGCGGGGAAGGGGAAAGGTGAAGTTGATGAATTAGATCCTCTCCATTCAGCAATGGCTTTTTGTTCATTGCCGGGAGAAATTGACGATAATAAAATTTAAGTATGCTGTCGCAGAAAAGGGTCACCTCGTCGTCTAGTGAATGGAAGGCAGAGATAAACACGACGACAGAGGCTGGCAGTTCTTCGTGAATCATATTGGTTAGTTCGTACAATTCCGGGTGAGTCAGCCCATGGTTTTTTTGGGAATACGTTTCGGTTAGATACCGCGCTCCGTTCAGAGTTTGGTCTGCAAATTTAATTTCTGCATTGCTGGCACGAATGTTCCAATCCTTGGCCATGGAAAAACCCGGGGAAGCATTCTCTGTTGACATAGGTCCTGTCTCCCCTTTTATCCCTCTTAGCAATAGAGTGATTTTTAGAAGATGTTGGTTGTCAAGCAGGCCGCTTGTAATCAGCCCATCTACATGTTCGGGAAAGGTTTTTTCTGGTTCTTTCAGTAAAGATTCTAGTCGTCGGTAATTGACAAATGTCTTTGAATAAATTTCATCTGACATTGGAAAAAGGCTTCCCAAAATTCCGCAGTCATGCATGATTTCCAACAGAGATATTGTGCGTGGAGTTTTAAAAAATAAAGTCAGCTCGTGCCAAATTCTTTCGGGGGCGGATTCCATCAATGCGATTTTGTGAAGGGAAATTTTGATTAGCGTTTCTCTGTCAATTTCAAAACCAAGGGTTGCCGCGAAACGGAAGGCTCGAAGCATACGAAGAGGGTCGGATTGGAAAACGCAACCTTGTAGCGCGCGGATTTTTTTCTCTTGCAAATCTTCCTGCCCTTTATAGGGGTCGATGATGTTTTTTCTTCCAGACAGAAAATCTGACAAGAGTTGACCCATGGCGTTGATGGTGAAATCCCGTTGCGACAAATCTTCTTCGATGTTTTCCCCCTGCAGGTCGGTGAAATCCAGATGTTGTTTTTGATCGAGAATAACGCGAACTGTCTGTCGGTCAGGGGTGTTGTCTAGAGGAACACATGTGAAATTAAGGGAGCGGGAAAAGCAACTTCCTATTTCTGCGGCATTTTTTCCAGTTAAGTCGAAGTCGGCGTAGGGCTTTCGGGATAAACAATTCCTAAGTGTTCCTCCAACCACATATAATTTTTGGTTTTGGCTGGAGGCAAAACTCAAGAGCTCCGACAAGATGGATTGGGTTGATGGCTCCATGTATTGAAAGGCGTGTCGTTAGTTAATGGTGATTTTATTGTACAGGAAATGAGGGACGATTTTTTTAATCTTGCTGGGATACTGTGAAACAAAAAAGATGTGATGGAAATATTAAGTCGGTCTATAGAAATGAATCAGGCTTCCCACTTAGATGAGACGCAGGCTTGTTTTGCAACAAATATTTTCCCGTCTTTTTTTATAAATTGTAGATCAGTATCGATTAATGTCCTGATAATTTGCTGGAGATTTTTAGAAGGTTTGCTTTGCGGGTCCTTGATCAAAAAAGGGACCATCGCGTCGACGGAGTCACGAACTTGGTCACTCTCGATGATGTAGCCCAAATAGTTAACGTCAACTTCGAGAAATTTTTTGATCAGTTTACGGAGATTGTCCCCGGCCATCAGATCTTTGCGGCTTCTTACTCGGTTCACTACGAGACAGGGTTTGAAATTATTGATTAGTGAGTTGAGATTCTCGGCGTAGTTGGGAAAAGATTCTTTGAATTTTGAACGCAATAATCCGGTGCTGTAGGATTCTGTGTCGGCGTTAGCTGGATTAGAATGATCGACCATTTTTTGGACTTCTGGATAAGCCTGGAAAGCGCGCGATATCCTGCGAAACAGGGCAGACCGGATGAAGCTGAAGGTTTTCATGACGGAAGTTATTTCCGGCGTCGTCAGCACCACGCCTTGCGTACTAATGTTGAAGAAATCAATGCCGTTGTAGTTGGTTCCCGGGCCTAAATCAAGGAGGATGGTATCGGCTTCCAGTTTCTTTATGAAAGAAATTATGCCGTCGACTTTATCGGAATCAATATTTGCACTGCCGGGGTTATCTCCTGCGCCGCTGATAAATTTTAGATTACTGATGCCGGTGTCAAGAAGAAGTGTTTCTGGATCGATAATGTCGGCGTTAAAAAAATCTTGGAAGCCGTGGTCGGGATTGTTGATACCCAATAGTGCGTGAAGGTTGGACGCGCCGAAATCGGTGTCCACAAGAATAACTCTTTGCCCGCTCAAAGCCATGCCCGCCGCAAGACTGGTGCAGACAACACTTTTCCCTATGCCGCCTTTTCCACCTCCTACCGCGATGATGTTAGTTGTGCTTGTCACTAGTTTTGTTCGTCAGGCGCTCTGGATTCCGTGACGGGTTATTTGTGTTTTTCTGGTCTTTCATAAAAATAAACGATTCCAGTAAATCCATATATTTTTTGCTGTCCGGAGATGCACCTTCGGGTGTACTTGTGTGTCGTCCAGATTCCGTCGAACTCTCTGGAGCGAAGTCCGGGCCCCCCTTTTTTTCGATAGGCGCTGGGGAACCCATGGGTTGAGGAGGTTGGTAATAATCTTCAAAACGTGTCTGCAAAGATTTAAGTTGGTTTATCAGGTCGTCGACTTTTTCCGGCGCAGAGTATTCCCCCTCTTCAGAAGTAGAGTCCTCGACGACAACCGCTGATTCGTCATCAAGTGCTTTTTCCGTTAAAGGCGAGATGACAGGCGTTGCACCGTTACCCTTGTCATCTAGTTCAGGTGCATGCCGATGAAGTTTCTTCGAATCGTCTTCGTCGTATCTCCGTCCTGTTTCTTCAATTGGTTTATCGGATTTATGTTCGTGCTCTCTGGAGATACTGTTGATTTTTACTAATCCGTACACGATGAGAAAGAACGCGGCAAGAGCAATACCCATATGAAGGGGATTGCTTTGGAGCTGAGTAAAATAAGATTTGAGGAATTTGAAAGCCTCTATATTTTCTAGACCGAATTGAGAATTCAGTCGCATCCAAATTTTCTGGAAAAACTCAAAGGCAGTTTGAAAATATCGTTCGATTATATTCATTGCGGTAGGGTAGGCTCAAGAGAAAGTCCGCGATAAAACGCAAGGAAACTCCAAGTCTCATCGTGGTTTCACTCCGGTCCGCATGGTAGCACAATAATTCGCGGATGCAGTAAAATTGCTCATCCGAAAGGTTTTTATAAAAGGTTGTTAGATGTTATACTTGAGGCCGTCTTTGTCCTTGATGAATCCATCAAACCAGTCCGCGAATTCCAGAGGGTTTTTCTTGAGTAAAACACAACTAATGATCTTGATGACGCCGGTCATTTTATTTTCCCTTACGGTGCACGAATATTCCCACGGCAAAATGGCTTTGCTACTCGGTGATGACACCGCTCAACGTCTCGGTAGACTTTCGTTTAATCCTCTGCGGCACTTGGATATTTTGGGCGTGCTTTTTTTTTATTTCGTGGGATTTGGCTGGGCCAAACCCGTACCCGTAAATCCGAGGAATCTCAGGAGTCCGCATCGCGATATGATGTACGTGGCGGTTGCCGGGCCGCTCTCGAACATTGCTCTTGCCGTGGGCTGTAGTTTTTTCATCCGCTTGATTTCCCCGGAGTTTTCTTATCTGTTTATTATTTTGGCTTACGGCATCTGGATCAATGTTGCGTTGGCGATCTTCAATATGTTGCCCCTGTATCCCTTGGATGGGTCCAGCGTGTTGAAGGGAATGGTCTCTCAGAACGTTGCTGAAAGAATAACCAATCTGGATCGGTTCGGAGCTGTGCTGATTTTAGGAGTTTTTCTACTAGACCATTTTGCTCACACGGGGATTCTCGCAACCATCCTAATGTTGCCAATCAATTATTCGGTACTTTTCCTAAGCCAGGAAACGTTCCCCATGATCATTGAAGTTTTACAGGCGAGCTTCGCCTGATTTTGGCGGCCAATGTCAATGAAAGCAAACAGGATATTGAGCGGGATGCAACCCTCGGGAAAACTGCATCTCGGAAATTATTTTGGTGCCCTCAAGAATTGGGTGAGTTTGCAGGATGAGTTCGAATGCTATTTTTCTATCGCGGACTGGCATGCGCTCAGTTCGTTGTATGAAACCCCCCAGAGTATTAAGGAATATTCTTTTGAGTTGGCGGTGGACTGGTTGAGTGCTGGACTTGACCCAGATAAAAGCACGATGTTTGTTCAATCTGAAATTTCCGAACACGCCGAACTCCACATGATCCTTTCCATGATCGTGCCGGTACCGTGGCTGGAGCGAAATCCAACCTACAAGGAAAAGCAGGACGAAATTAAAAATGTGGATATGAACTCGTATGGGTTTCTGGGATATCCCGTTCTCCAAACTGCGGATATTATTTTATATAAAGCAAACTACGTTCCGGTTGGCGTTGACCAGGCTCCGCATCTTGAAATATCCAGGGAAATCGTTAGGCGGTTTCACAAACTTTATAAAAAAAAAGTATTCATCGAACCGCGAGCAAAAATATCAGATGTCCCTAAGTTAAACGGGTTGGATGGAAGGAAAATGAGCAAGACCTACAACAACGCCATCTTTATTTCTGATAGCGAAAAGGAAGTTGCCAAAAAAATTCAATCGATGTTGACGGACCCAGCCCGCGCCCGCCGTGATGATCCCGGTGACCCTGACGCTTGCAACCTATATCCGTTCCATAAAATTTATTCTCCGCAAACGATGCGGGACGAAATTGAATCCGATTGCCGGACGGCAAAAATAGGCTGCGGAGATTGCAAAAAGATGCTTACGCAAACGATGCTTGAAGGCATGAAGCCGATGCGGGAAAAACGGAAGGAGATTCTCGCCCGCCCCGGTGATGTAAAAGAAATTCTGCGGGAAGGTGCTCTCAAGGCTCGCGCCGTGGCCAAGTCCACCATGGAGCAGACGAGACAAGCGATGCAACTAACGTAGCAACTTCTGTTTATATTTTATGGCAATGAAAGACACGCTCAATTTGCCCAGTACAGATTTTCCGATGAAAGCCAACCTGACTCGGCTGGAGCCAGAATTGTTGGCGCGCTGGGAAAAGGAAAAGCTGTACGAAAAAATCCGCCAGTCCGCCAAGGGAAAACCCAAATTTGTTTTTCATGATGGCCCGCCTTATGCCAACGGTCATATTCATATTGGCCACGCATTGAACAAACTCCTGAAAGATTTCATCGTCAAAATTATGAACATGAAGGGGTTCGATTCTGGGTTCATACCCGGATGGGATTGTCACGGTCTTCCCATTGAACATCAGGTAGGCAAAAAGATTAAGGAAAAAAAACTGCGCTTGGAAAAATCTGAAATCCGCAAACAATGCCGGGTTTATGCTCGGGAGTTTATCGATATCCAAAGGGAAGAGTTTAAAAGGTTGGGGGTGTTCGCCGATTGGGAGAACCCTTATCTGACGATGGACTTTTCCTATGAAGCGACCATTGTGCAGGAGTTCGGGAAGTTTGTCGAAAAAGGACTGGTGTATAAAGGTCTCAAGCCAGTCCATTGGTGTACTTCCTGCGAGACCGCTTTGGCTGAAGCCGAGGTGGAACATGGCGAACATACATCGCCGTCTATCTATGTAAAATTTCCGGTGCAGTCTGGAATTCCCAAAAGCATCGCGGCGTTGAATTCTGAAAAACTATATGTCGTTATCTGGACTACAACCCCGTGGACTCTCCCCGCCAATCTCGCCATCTGTCTGCACCCCGAGTTCGTTTATGTCGCGGTGACTCACGGCGATGAAACCTATGTCGTGGCTGAAGATCGATTGTCGACGCTGGCCGCCGAATGGGAGATGAAGGATTATAAAGTATCCGGATTCTGCAAAGGCGCGGACTGGGAGAACGCGGTTTGTCGTCATCCTTTCATAAACCGAAAATCTAAAGTCATCTTGGGGGAGCATGTTACTTTGGAACAAGGAACCGGTTGCGTCCACGTCGCGCCGGGGCACGGGCAGGAAGACTATGTCGTCGGCTTGCGATATGGCTTGGAGCCTTACAATCCCGTTGATGACAGAGGCGTCTTTCAATCTGATGTGGAACACTTCGGCGGAATGTTTGTCAGGAAAGCCAATCCGAAAATTATCCAAAAACTCAAGCAAGATGGTTTTTTGATTCGCGAAGGAAACATCAAACATTCCTATCCGCATTGTTGGCGATGCCATCAGCCCATTATTTTCAGGGCGACAAACCAGTGGTTTATTGCAATGGATAAAAAAGATTTGCGTAAAAATGCTTTAGACGGAATTGGTCGCACGAAGTGGATTCCGCGGTGGGGCAGGGACCGGATTTACAGCATGATTGAAAACCGCCCCGACTGGTGCATTTCTCGGCAAAGGGTCTGGGGAGTTCCGATTACTTTGCTCACCTGTAACGCCTGCGGAGATTTTATAAACTCCAGCGATTTGTTTGAGCGAATTGTGGAAGGGGTGGAAAAGCGCGGGTCAGATTTCTGGTTTGATAGCTCGCCCGAAGAACTGCTGCCGAAGGGAACGGTTTGCCAGTGTGGCGGAAAATTTTTTTCTAAGGAGGACGATATTCTGGATGTCTGGTTTGATTCTGGTGTCAGCCATGTTGCAGTTGTCGAAAAAAATCCAGAACTTCACTGGCCGGCCGATCTCTATCTCGAAGGTAGCGACCAGCACCGCGGATGGTTTCATAGTTCATTGCTGGAATCAATCGGGACAAGAGGCGAAGAGCCTTATAAATCGGTGCTGACCCACGGTTATGTGGTGGACGGGAAAGGTAAAAAAATGTCGAAGTCCGTCGGCGATGTGGTTGCTCCCCAAAAAATCATCGACCAGTACGGCGCGGAAATACTCCGCCTTTGGGTTGCATCAGAAAACTACCGCGAAGATATCCGCGTTTCCGATGAGATTTTAAAACGCCTCGTGGAAACGTACAGAAAAATCCGTAATACCTTGCGTTATCTGTTGGGGAATCTTTACGATTTCGATTACAAGGAAGACCGTGTGCCGATGGATGAAATGTTTGAACTAGACCGATATATTCTTCATCGCTTTAATATTTTGCGAGGAAAAATATTAGCCGCTTATGAGAACTACGAATTTCATGCGTGTTACCATTCGTTCTCAAACTTTTGCATCGTTGAGTTGAGCGCGTTTTATCTGGATATCTTGAAGGATAGACTATACACCTATCCGGTTAAATCCCGCGGTCGGCGTTCGGGGCAAACCGCTCTGCATATTCTTTTGATGGGGATAGTGAGATTGATAGCCCCCATCCTCAGTTTTACCGCCGAGGAAGTTTGGCGTCATCTGCCCAAGAATAGCGCGGTCGAAGCAAGTGTTCACATGGCGCAGTTCCCAGATGCGGCGGACGTAAATTTTGACGAAGCCCTCATAAAGAGATGGGAGTTTCTCGTTGGACTAAAAGGCGAGGTCAGTAAGGCCCTGGAAACAAGTAGAAGGGATAAAGTCATCGGCCACTCTTTAGATTCCGTTGTCAAACTTGAATTGCCCGATAATTTCAAGAGCATCGTTGAAAACTTTGAAGACGAATTGAAATATATCTTCATCGTTTCCAAAGTAGAGTTGGTCGACAGTTTAGGCGCGGAAGAAAAAATATTTACGAGTGATTCATTGCAAGGGGTGAAGGTTTTTTCGGAAATGCACCCCGGGAAAAAATGCGAACGTTGCTGGCATTATTTTGAATTAGATGTTGAAGCGGGAAAGGCGGTCGGCAAAATTTGTTCGCGCTGTGAAGACCACCTTCAGGCGGCAGGAGCTTGAGGTTTGAAAAATAAATATTTCCTTCTGTCTATTATTTCCGGGGTCTTAATCGTAATAGATCAATACACCAAGTTCATGGTGACGTTTTATATTCCGCTCAATTATTCCGTGGAGGTGGTTGAAGGATTTTTCAATCTAACCCATATTCGAAATTCCGGGGTGGCGTTTGGGCTGTTCGCAGATCGGCAATTCGAATATAAAGCCTTCATGTTCATCGTCATTTCCACCATCGCAATTTTCGCGATCCTTATGATTTTGCATCGGAACCCTGCAGAAAAAAAATTAGTGCAAACCGGATTGATTTTAATATTCAGCGGCGCGATCGGCAACCTCATCGACAGAACCCTGCACGGCGAGGTGATCGACTTCTTCGATTTCGTCATCAGCGGGCATCACTTTCCAGCTTTCAATGTCGCAGACTCCTGCATAACCATCGGCGTAGCCTTAATGGTAGCAGACTTGTTCAGCGGGAAATCGCCGACGGACTCCTCCGCCAAAGTCATTTGATCCCCTGCCGTTTTTAAATTGGAAAGTTTGTAGCGGTCAAATTATATTCCTTGAACTCAAGCGGGTCGATGGTTTCCGGATATAAGACGTTGACGAAATGTTCCGCCTCTTTAGAAGAACGATGTAGCGTCAGAGCCACTTCATCCTTGAACGCCATGACATGTAAAAACGCGTAGGGGTTTAGTATTTCCTGTTGCGCCATATAAAAAAGTGTTTCCTCCTCATTTTCTTTAACGTGGTTGACCAAAACTTGAATCGCTTTTTTGCAACGGTCTACAGCATGAGGCCGTACTTGATAGCGGGCTGTCATTAAGATGGGCATAAAAAACTCCTTCGAAAAATTAGGATGAGGTCGGCGAATGTTAATCGGAAAATATTATAGGACAAAAAATAATTTCGCAGAGGACTCTGCCGGATTGACGGTCGATTAAAAACTTCGAGGCTTTTTATGGGATACAAAAAAGAACGCGGGTTGTGGGAATCTTATGAGCAGGACGCAGAAAAAACCGCCGCGGAAATTTTTTGCCCGGCGCGGATTTCGCGGCGCGACTTTGTCAAGAAAAGCGGCTTGGTCGCTTTGATGGTCGCCTTCGGAACGCAGGTTCCTTTCTTGCGAAACTTGCCCGCCGGCTTCATCCCCGTCGCCTTCGCGGAGGCGGACGAAGATTTTGTCATCCCCGGAAAAAACGGTCTTCGGCTTCTCAACGACCGACCGATCAACGCGGAAACGCCGCCCCATCTTTTGGATGACAACATCACTCCCGTCGCGAGACACTTCGTCCGCAACAACGGTTTGGTGCCGCCGTCCGCAAATGTTTTGGCGTCGGCGAAAGAGTGGATGCTGTCGATTGATGGTGAAGTGCATCGGCCTCTGCAACTTTCTATCGAACAATTGCAACGGTTTGAATATCACACTTACGACCTCACCGTTGAGTGCGGCGGCAACGGCAGGGCGGGATACAATCCTCCCGTCAAAGGCAACCAATGGTCGCTGGGCGCCGTCGGTTGCGCGCGATACGGCGGCGTTCTAATGCGAGATGTTCTGCGCGCGTCGGGACTCAAAACTTCCGCCTTTTACACGGGCTATTATGGTGCGGACATTCACTTAAGCGGCGACCCAAAACGCGTGGTGATTTCCCGCGGCACTCCTATCGAGAAAGCGATGAATGAATACACGATGATTGCTTGGGAGATGAACGGCAAACCGTTGTCCGCCTTGCATGGATTTCCGTTGCGCGTGGTTACCCCCGGATGGCCGGGTTCCGTTTCGATGAAATGGCTGAACCGTATTTGGGTTCGCGACGTTGAACATGACGGACCGAAGATGACGGGCAAGGCTTACCGCGTCCCAAAATATCCCGTGCCTCCCGGTAGTAAAGTTCCCGACGCGGACATGAAAATTATCGAATCCATGCCGGTCAAATCTCTCATCACTTTCCCGAAGACCCGCGGCCGACACGACTTGAGAACCGCTTTCCATTTACGCGGACATGCGTGGGCGGGGGAGCGCTCGGTGAAGCAGATGCATGTGTCTTTTGATTTTGGTCAAAACTGGATTCGGGCTGACCTCAAGCAACCCGCCAACCGTTACGCCTGGCAACACTGGAAGGCGGCTCTCAATTTTCCCAGCCGCGGATATTACGAAGTGTGGGCGCGCGCGACCGACAGCAACGGGAGTATGCAACCCACGGTCGTCCCCGGTTGGAATCCGAAAGGCTATTTGAACAACGCCATGCACCGCATTGCCGTCACGGTGTTTTGAGATTAACGACGGTGGAAAAAATGAATTCGAAAATTTTTGTGATCCTGTTGGAAGTATGGATTGCTAGTTTATTTTTTCCACTCAACCCGACTCTGGCTGGCGAGGATGAGTTTCCCCGTGGAAAGGGACGAAGCTTGGTGGTCGAAACTTGCACCACCTGTCATTCCTCAAAGTTAGTTTTACAAAACGGAATGACCCGTGAAAACTGGGATGTCACCATCACTTGGATGCAGGAAAAACAAGGCTTGCGGGAGCTAACAAAAAAGGACAGGAAAACCATTCTCGATTATTTATCAATGGTTCTAAATGTTCGCGCGGAAAATTCTAACCCCGCGGCTCCAGTCATGAAAGAAGCGCCTAGAAAATTCCGGGTCTATCAGTATGACTACAAACCCAATCGACTGTAACCGTTTTGTCTAGTTCAAGCCGACAAATTCTATCGTCCCGAAAATTCTTTCCCGCAATCATCCTGTTGGTCATCCCTCAAAACCGTTTTTGTGATCAACAATTATCGGAATTGAAATCTGTTTTTGAAGAGATACCATTAGAGTCTATTATCCTTTCCAAGTCAGGGAACGACGCGGTTGGAGAAAAGAAAACCAAGGTGCACCCTGATGGGATTTTAGTTGATTGGGATAAGATGTCGTTGCCAAATAAAAAATACGATGCGGTGGTGGTTGTAGGAGGGAAGGGCGCGAAAAATTCGATATGGAACGATCCGATTCTGCCGCAAATTTTAACGGATCATTTTCGGGCGGGAAAAGTGGTCGCGGCGTTGGGATTATCAGTGGTTTCTTTGGCGCGCGCTGGACTCCTTACTCGTCAGACGACTTCTTCCCCAGATGATGAAACATGTATTCGGGAACTTGAAGATGCCGGAGCTTTCGTCGTCGCAGACGCTCTTACTTCTTCCAACCGTATTGTGACGGCGGGGGATGACTCGGGTGGCAGGGCGGTTGGAAAAAAAATTCTAGAACTTTTAGGTTTTAATTGAACGCTACGTTTGCCGTCCTTCGGGATTTATATTTTTTCAGAACGTAAAGAGTCGGAGAATAAAAGGCGGCGGGGTTATCTATAGTTCGTGAACGACATATCAATTCCGAAGTCTTTTTCTTTCAGACCTGCTATGACAGATTGCAACTCATCTTTGTCTTTTCCGCTCACCCGAACTTGGTCGTCCATTATTTGGGCTTGTATTTTTTTCAGCCCCATGCCTTTTATAAACTTCACGATTTCTTTCCCCTTATCTTGAGAGATTCCCTGTTGTATGGCGATAACCTGTTTGACTGAATCTCCAGAAGCGGGCTCAACTTTTCCATAGTCCAATGCTTTGACGGATACTTTTCTTTTGATGAGTTTGCTTTGCAAAATATCGATGACGGAGTTCAGCTTGTGCCCATCATCCGCATTGATAGTTACTTGAGCTTTTTTTAAATCCAGCGCAACCTGACTTTTGCTTTCTTTAAAATCGAACCGTTGTCTGATTTCAAGCATTGTCTGGTTGCAGGCGTTTTGAACCTCCGCCAAATCGGTGACGGAGGCAATGTCAAAGGATGAGTTTTTGGAGGCCATACTTTAATTGTGAATTGTGGCTCGGATGCTTGGTCGGTGAACATCTGTTGCGGTGAAATAAAATTATTAGATTATGCCGTAGGCAATCATCGCTTCGGCGACTTTTACGAAGCCGGCAATGTTCGCCCCTTTAACATAATCAACGCGATCTTTTTCTGTTCCGTAGTTGACGCACTGCCGATGAATATCGCGCATAATTACTTTTAATCGCTCCTCCAGTTCTTCTTCTTGCCACGAAAGGCGGATGCTGTTCTGGGTCATCTCAAGTCCAGATACCGAGACGCCCCCCGCGTTGGAGGCTTTCCCCGGCGAGAAAATTATTCCGGCTACGTCGAAAGCTTCAATCGCATCCTTCGTGGTGGGCATGTTGGCGCCTTCCGCGACGGCTTTGCATCTGTTTTTTATGAGTTGTTTGGCGTCCGATAATTCAAGTTCATTTTGGGTGGCGCAGGGAAATGCTAAATCCGTTTTTATAGACCACGGCTTTGCGTCTTTGTAGAACTTGCATTTGAATTTTTCGGCGAACTCGGAAATCCTTCCGCGGTGGTTGGTTTTCAAGTCGATAATGAAATCCAATTTTTCTTCGTTCAATCCATCGGGGTCATGGATGAACCCGGAGGAATCGGATAGAGTCAAAACTTTTCCGCCTAGATGCATTATTTTCTGGGCGCAAAATTGGGCGACATTCCCGGAGCCGGAGATGACGCAGTTTTTCCCTTTGATGGAGTCGCCGCGATGTTTCAGCATTTCTTCCATGAAGTAAGCGCAACCGTAACCCGTGGCTTCTTTTCGTATGAGGCTTCCACCAAACTCGAGGGCTTTCCCCGTCAAAGCTCCCGTGAACTTATTTTGCAGGCGCTTGTATTGGCCGAACATATAGCTGATTTCCCTGGTGCCAACCCCTATATCTCCCGCAGGAACATCCACGTTTTCGCCGATATGTTTTGATAGTTCCGTCATGAATGCCTGACAAAAACGCATGATTTCCCGTTCCGACTTTCCCTTCGGGTTAAAGTCTGACCCGCCTTTCCCGGACCCCATGGGAAGGGTGGTTAAACTGTTTTTAAATGTTTGTTCAAAACCCAGGAACTTGAGAATGCTTAAGTTGACGGAATGATGAAAGCGGAGGCCTCCTTTATAAGGCCCGATGGAGTTGTTAAATTGTATGCGGTAACCGCGGTTGGTACGGATGTTCCCTTCATCGTCCTCCCAACAAACCCGGAAAATAATCGTTCGGTCCGGTTCGGTCATTCGTTCTAGGACTCGGTTTTTAATATATTTTGGATGCTTGTTGATGAAGGGAATCACGCTGGCGGCAACCTCCCTAACCGCCTGATGAAATTCTACTTCGCCGGGCGTTCTCTTTATTAGCCCGTGCATGAACTTGTCGAGGTCCAAAGTCTCACTTGGTTTCATGATTGCTATCCAGTAAGTGAACTATGAGTTGCGGAAAAACGAACGTTCCGTGGAGTGAAGCTTGCCCAAAAAAACCGGGCTTACCTAAAGAAGGGTTACAGACAGACAACGCCGCAACCCTTCTTTTATTTGGTAGCGGGGGCCAGATTTGAACTGACGACCTTTGGGTTATGAGCCCAACGAGCTACCAGGCTGCTCCACCCCGCAGTAATATAAATTAGACCCTGGACTTTTACTGATTTAAGGCGCATTCGTCAAGAGCCGCAAATTGTTCTTTTGTATCAACGGCCCTTCTGACTTAGTTTGCCCGTGTATTTCTGAAGGAGAAGAAAACGGGTCCAGATGAAAAAACCCAGAGCCCGATTGTTCTAGAATTAAAGATTTGCGTTTTTCCGTTCAGGATTGCGGAAAAGAGAAGTCTCGTTGGTCAACTCATCAATGACCGGGAAAGCATCATCCGGATGAATCTTGACGGCTTTCTCAAGCAATTCTTCTTCCGTTTCTCTTTTGTCTTCATCGGGAATGCAACAGTCCACCGGACAAACTTCTTGGCAGGCCTCTTCGCCGTGAAACCCTACGCATTCGGTACACAGGTCTGCCTCGATTTCATAGAAATCTTCCCCTTCGCTGATTGCCGCGTTAGGACATTCCGGTTCGCATACACCGCAGTTAATACATTCGTCAGTGATTAGTGTTGCCATCTTGTTTTTCCTTCTAAATAGTTACAATCTGTAAAGAGGGATGAACCCTAAGGTTAGTTACATGACACGTTTCAAACTTCAAAAGAGATCGCCAAAATTGTCCGCGATAAGGAATTTCAAATTATAGTCAAATACGAAACAAGTCAAGAAAATTTTGCAGAAAATTCGTCCCGCCTTCTCCGTTGATTTGATATGATTTCACCATGATTGTCAAAAAAATTCTCATTTATTTTCCCATCGCGCTGAGTGTATTTCTCCTGCAATCTTTTTTCTGGGTACCCACCTACGACAACCAGGCAGTGGGCAACCCGGCGCGGTTGGTCAAATACGTTCACGGCTCCAGCGGTGACGCGCAAATACTGAACCCGACACTGAGCGCCGACACCTCATCCAGTTCCATCAACGATTTAGTTTTCGATGGCCTCATCGACCTCGACCAGAACCTGCAATACCGACCCCGCCTCGCCACATCGTGGACTCTGTTTGAAGAAGCTACCCTCGCGTTAAACACGGCTGCATTTTTGCCGGGAGGAAAGACCGCCGCGTCGTTGCAGGACTGGTCCGGCGCGTTGCTTGCCGCCCTCCGCGACAATGAAGCGTGGACGCAAAACTTGCGTTCCGTAGAAGTCATCCCCGGAAAAACTGTTCAGGGTGAGTTAGAAATTTTTCAAACGGAAACAGACGCGACGGCGGAAAAGAACGGAAAGGAGGAGGCGATCATCTACACCATCCATCAGCCGCCGCGCTTGAAATTTACTTTGGAAAAGATCGACCAAGACTTCTTCGTGCCCATCCAAGAATGGCTGGGGGAAGAATATTTCGCGGCGTTCCCCTACGACAAATTCATCCGCGCTAAAGATCCCGCGAAGCAGGCGGCGTTGCGGTCTCGATATGAAGAAATATTGCCGGTTACCGAACACAATCCGGTCATCGTTTTTAATCTGAGAAAAGATGTAACCTTTCACGATGGCCACCCGTTTGATTCCGGCGACGTCTTGTTCACCTACGAATCAATCATAAACCCGAAGGGTACCTCGCCGCGAAAATCCGATTACGAACCGGTGAAAAATGCCGAAGTGTTAGGGCGGTATAAAATCCGTTTCACTTACAAGCGCCTGTTCTCGCCGGCCGTCGGCTCTTGGGCTATGGGAATTTTGCCCGAACATTTGCTCAATCGGAAAAGGCTTTCCGCCGAAGCGAATGAAAGAAGGCGCGACGTCGACACCTTCACCATGCGCGATAGCAACTTCGGCAGGCACCCCGTCGGCACCGGACCGTTCGTGTTCGTCGAATGGAAATCCGATGAACTGATACGTTTGCGGCGCAACGAAAATTATTGGGAAGGCGCGCCCGAATACGAAGAGTACGTCATGCGCATCATCCCCGACAGTTTAACTCAAGAGATGGAGTTCTACGCCGGCGCCATCGACAACTATTCCGTGCAACCGCATCAGGTCGCGCGGTTTTCGAAGGACGAAAAATACCAGCGCTTTTCCAGCCTCGGTTATTTCTATTCCTACATCGGATACAATATGCGCAACCCGTTGTTCGCCGACCGCGATGTGCGCGTGGCTCTTGGCATGGCGGTCGACATCGACCCCATCATTCGTTACGTCCTTTACGAGGAAGGGGAAAGGGTGACGGGACCCTACCCGAAAATCACGGACTGGTACGACGCAAACGTGAGCGCACTACCTTATGACCCCGCCGCCGCGCTGAAAATTTTAAACCGAATGGGATGGAAAAAAAACGCCGACGGCTGGCTGGAAAAAGACGGAAAAGTTTTCGCGTTCAACCTCATCACCAACAGCGGGAATCCCATCCGCAAAAATATCCTCACCATCGTGCAAGAAAGTTGGCGCAAGATTGGCGTCCGCTGCAACACGCAACTTTTCGAGTGGGCTGTGTTCCTCAAAGATTTTGTCAACACACTTAAATTCGACGCGTTGATATTGGGATGGAGCATGGGCATCGACCCGGACGTGTACCAGATTTGGCATTCCAGTCAAGCCGGACCGCGACAGTTAAACTTTGTGGGATACAAGAACGCGGCGGCGGATCGGTTGATAACGCGAATCCGCCGGGAATACGACAGGACGAAGCAAATCGCTATGGCGCACGAACTGCACCGCATCATCGCGCGCGACCAACCTTACACGTTTTTGTATGTGGCAAAATCCACGCAACTGTTGGATAAGAAAATCGTGATGGTCGCAGAGGAAGATAGCGCGGAGAAAAAGTACGAAAAAATTTATCCCACCAAAGACGGCAACATCCGCTACTATTTCAACCGCTGGAAAAAGTTGCCGCAGGTACCGGCGTTCAGTTCCGCTGGATGAATGCACCGTGAAAAAATTCCGCGCCGTTGCACGACCGTCGTGCCGTTGCGACCGCCGCGCCGCCAACTATCGTAGTCGCGACGATTAATATGAGTTTGATTTGCGAAGCGTTTCAGATATAATGACCGCTTCCGAAAACTATTTTTATTTTGAGAAAAAACTATGAGTATTGACGACAAAGAATTGGAAGAGTTCATGCCCGACTTGGAGTTGGAATGGACCGACGAGGCTCAGACCCGTATGAAGAACGTGCCATTTTTCGTGCGCAAAAGTGTCGTGCGAGGCATTGAGCAATACGCCAAAGACAAAAGCATCGCGGTGGTGGATGACGGCGTGGTTTCTCGCGCTCGGCAAGAACGGGAAAGTGGAGCCATAGAAGCCGCCCGCAAAAAGAGGGAGGCGGAACAGCAATCTTCTGCCGATGGAAAATCCGTGCAACGTCAATACGTCAGTTTCACTTTTTACAAACTTGATCCCGCGTTTCGCCGACTGCCTAAGAGCGAGCGCGAACAGGGCGTGAAAGAGTTCGTCGATGTTCTCGAAGAATACGACAACAGTTTCGATATGATTTTGCTCTGTTACTCCATGGTCGGGTTGCGCGGCGATGTCGACATCATGACGTGGCGCATCTGCCACAGTCTGGAAGAGTTTCAGAAGATGACTACCCGGTTGCTACAAACTGGTTTGGGAGCGTATCTGCACACTCCATACAGTTATCTTTCCATGACCAAGCGGTCGATGTATATGGACTTCATCAATCCAGAACACGAAGAAGACCGAACGCATATCATTCCCGGCAAAGCGAAATATCTTTTCATCTACCCGTTCGTCAAGACGCGCGAATGGTATCTGCTGACACAGTTCACCCGTCAAGGAATCATGGACGAACATATTTACATCGGCAACAAATATCCCTCCGTCAAGTTGAACACGACTTATAGTTTTGGCATTGATGACTACGAGTTCGTGGTGGCTTTCGAATCCGATTGCCCCGATGACTTCCTCGACCTGGTGCAAGAGTTGCGCGAAACCGAAGGCAGCAGGTATGTCAAGGAGGACACCCCCATCTTCACCTGCGTTGCCATGTCGATTGAGGACGCGGTCAAAAGTCTCGGTTGCTCTTCCCCATAGACGCCACGCGTTCCCGCGGACTGCGTTCATCCTTCGTCTCGCTGGCTAGGCTCCGAGAAGTTCGGCGGGTTTAGTGAGGCGCGGCTCTTTCATTTTCGATGACTCGCCGGAAGAATTATTCTTCAGCATTTGAAGTAGCCGGGCGATGACGGGCTTCAAATCTTTTCGGTGGACGACGTTGTCGATCAGTCCGTGTTCCAATAAAAACTCCGCGGTTTGAAATCCTTCGGGAAGTTTTTGCTTGAGGGTTTGCTGGATGACACGCGGCCCGGCAAATCCAATCAAGGCTCCCGGCTCGGCTAGGATGACATCTCCCAACATGGAAAAACTGGCAGAGACACCGCCCATGGTTGGGTCGGTCAAGATGGAGATATAAGGAGTTTTTGTTTCGCTCAGCTTGCTGAGTGCCGATGATGTTTTTACCATTTGCATGAGGGAAAAAATACCCTCCTGCATTCGCGCGCCGCCTGAACTGCTTGCGATGACTAGCGCGGAATTGTTCGCCGTGGCGCGTTCGATGGCGCGGGTGATTTTTTCTCCCACCACCGAGCCCATGCTTCCACCCATGAAGCTGAAGTCGAACACGCAGATTTCGATGGGCAATCCTTCCACTGACCCGCAACCGGTGACCACCGCATCGTTGGGAACTCCTTTCTTGGCCAATGACTTGATACGATCTTTATACTTTTTTGTATCCTTAAACTTCAAAGGGTCCGCGGATGCCAGATACGGGTCGCACTCTTTGAACGTGCCCTGATCCACGAGTTGATGAATTCTTTGTCGGGTTGCGAGACGAAAATGGTAATCGCAATGCGGGCATACGTTGAGGTTGGTTTCCAGTTCGGCGATATAAATTTGTTCCCCGCATTTTTTGCATTCGGCCCAGAGATCTTTATCCTTGACGGCTTTCTTACTATCAATCCCTGCTTTGATTTTATCTATCCATGACATTTAAGAATTTCTCCGGCTTGGGGACAATCGGACTACGCCGAGCGGTCAATGAGTATTCACAGCAGGGGGAGGAGATGCTTCCTTAGATTTTGCCTTCATCTTTTTATTTTTAAACAACAAACCGATGGGGCCGATGACGGCGTAGGTGATGCCGAGGATGAACAACGCAACCCGCGGTATCGTCGCCAAAACATAAATAAATAAAATCACGAACAGGAACCGGGAAAACACTACGCGTTTTTTAAAGTCAAACTTTTTGAAGGCGGGGTATTTGATATTGCTGACCATGAGGAACGCCAAGGTATAAACCACCATCACCATTATGAAAGGATTCATGCGCGTCGCGAACAAGTCTTCAAAGGCGATCACGATGGACGCGATCACCACCGCGGATGCTGGACTTGGCAAGCCGATAAAATATTCGCCGCGAATTTCCGGCTTGGACACATTGAATCGCGCCAGCCGCAGAGTGGCGCAAAGCAAAAACAAGAAGGCGGCCATCCACCCCAATCGGCCAAAGGGTTTTAGCACCCACGAGTAGGCGAGGAGGGCGGGAGCCATGCCGAAGGTGATGATGTCCGCCAGCGAATCGTATTGCTGACCAAATGCGCTGGTGGTTTTCGTCAACCGGGCGATGCGACCGTCTAGCCCGTCAAAAATCATTCCCGCCACGATGGCCCACGCGGCTAAATAAAATTGTTCGTTCAGCACCGCGACGAACGCGTAGAAACCGCAGAAAACATTTCCTGTGGTGAACAAACTGGGGAGAATGTGAACGCCTTTTTTACGTTGCATGGATTTTTATTTTAGATAACCGATGATGGAACTTCCGCCGCTGACAACATCGCCGACCGTAACTTTTATTTCCGTGCCTTCGGGTAGAAAGATGTCAACGCGCGAGCCGAAGCGGATGAGGCCAAAGCGTTGCCCCCGTTGATACTCGTCGCCTTCTTTCGCCCAGCAAACAATTCTGCGCGCAATCAAACCGGCGATCTGCTTCACCAAAATTGTAACACGCGCGTTGGTCAGGAGAATAGATTTTTGCTCGTTATCCATCGACGCTTTGTGGCTCGCCGCGTTGAAAAACTTGCCGGGATTATAGCGGATGGTTTGTATCTTTCCGGCGATGGGCATCCGATTTACATGCACGTTGAAAACGTTCAGAAAAATACTGATCCGCGTGTAGGCGTCATTTAGCAAAGGGTCTTTGTCTGGAACAATCGCGACGACTTTGCCGTCGCCGGGGGAAACGATGGAGCCTGCGTCGTCGGGAATATTCCTTTCGGGGTCGCGAAAAAACCACGTGACAAAAAGAGACAGTCCGCCAAAAAGTGCGGCGACCCACGACCACGATAAAAACCAAAAAGTCCCCGTCAAAAAAGCGAGCGGGAGGATGAATGGATAACCTTCTTTGGCAATCGGGACGCGCATAACTTTATTGCAACTTCTTGCCGACGAAGGGCATCATTTTTCTGAGTTTTTCTCCGACGATTTCGATGCGGTGCTTTTTATCCTGCGCCAACCTGGCGTTGAACACCGGGCGGTTGGCTAAGTTTTCCAGAATAAACTCTTTGGCGAAACTTCCGCTTTGGATCTCGCCAAGAATCCGTTTCATTTCTTTGCGGGTTTGCTTTGTGATGATGCGTGGTCCGCGCGTTACATCTCCATACGCCGCGGTGGTGCTTATGGAATAACGCATGTTGCTGATGCCGCCTTCGTAAATTAGGTCGACGATCAATTTGACTTCGTGAAGGCACTCAAAATAAGCGAGGTCCGGATCGTATCCGGCATCTACCAGCGTGTCGTATCCGGCGCGAATCAATTCGGTGAGACCTCCGCACAACACTGCCTGTTCCCCAAACAAATCGGTTTCGGTTTCTTCCCTGAAACTGGTTTCGAGGACGCCCGCCCGCGTCCCGCCTATGCCTTTGGCGTACGCGAGGGCCATCTTTTGCGCGTTCTTGGTGACGTTCTGATGAACCGCCATCAGGCAGGGAACGCCGGCGCCTTGTTCATAAGTCCTCCTGACCAAATGCCCGGGACCTTTCGGGGCAATCATGAAAGCGTCCACAAATTTCGGCGGGACAATTTGTCCGAAGTGAATGTTGAATCCATGCGCCCACGCCAAAGCCATGCCTTTTTTTAGATGAGGCTCGATGTCCTTTTCATACATTGCTTTTTGTTTGTCATCCGGAATCAAGATCATCATGACGTCGGCTTTTTTTGCGGCTTCGGAAACGGTCATGACTTTCAGTCCATCCCTTTGCGCTTTTTTCCAGAAGGCGCTATCTTTCCTAAGACCGACGACAACTTTCATTCCGCTGTCGTGAAGATTTCTGGCGTGGGCGTGTCCTTGGCTACCGTAGCCGACGATGGCGATTGTTTTCTTCGCCAAGATTTTGATGTTCGCGTCTTTGTCATAAAAAATCTTCGACAAAATAGTTCTCCTTAATTATGTGTACAATTTTAACGGCTCGATTTACTTCCGCGGTCGATGGCGATTCTTCCCGTCCGGACGAGTTCTTTTATTCCAAACGGGGTCAACAATTCTAGAAAGCTGGCTATCTTTCCCTCGTCGCCGGTGATTTCGATGGTGTATGCACTGGGACTTACATCGACAACTTTTGCGCGGAACAAATCTACGATTCTGAGAATTTCTTCCCTGACTCTGGCTTCGGCGTTTGTCTTGATTAACAACAATTCGCGGTCGACAAACTTTTCCTCGGTCAGGTCAACGACTTTGATAACATCGACCAGTTTGTTGAGCTGTTTGGTAATCTGCTCGATTTTGGCATCGTCGCCGCGGGTCACTATGGTCATGTGAGAAACTCCGCGGTCGGATGTTTCCGCCACGTTCAGGCTTTCGATGTTGAACCCGCGGCCACTGAAGAGACCCGACACGCGGGACAAAACGCCAAACCGATTGTTCATCAATACGGAAATGGTATGTTGCATTTTTCTGGAACCCGAGTTTGCGATGCGCCCCAAACTTACTGCCCGGGGATGGCTTCTGTTGAACCCCGCATGCTAACAAAATCAAAACTTTTTTCCTAATAAGAATTGCTTTTCAAACTGTGAATGGAGGCGGTCGGAAATAATCATGCGGGAGAAATTCCATATCAGTCGGGCTCTCGCCGCGGTGAAGAAAGTTGTCCGTTCATTTCCGGATCCCAGCGTGACCGTCATAAGTCGGAATCATAATCCCTTCGCCGTTCTGGTTAGTTGCATCATCAGCCTTAGAACTCGAGACGAGGTTACGAAAATAGCCGCGGAGCGTTTGTTCAAACAAGCAAAAAATCCGCAAGCGTTATTGAAACTATCAAACAAAAAAATAGAAAAAGCCATTTACCCCGCGGCATTTTTCCGCAACAAAACTAAGTCGCTGAAAAAACTTTGCCGAGACTTGCTGGATAACTACGGCGGAAAAGTTCCGGACAAACTGGATGAACTTCTTCGGTTGCAGGGGGTGGGACGCAAAACCGCGAACTTGACTTTGATTTTGGGACACGGCAAGCCTGGGATTTGCGTGGATGTTCATGTTCACCGCATCTCTAATCGTTGGGGATATGTAAAGACGAAGTCCCCGGACGAAACCGAGCAGGTGCTGAGGGATGAACTACCGCGTAGATACTGGACGAACTACAACAGTTTGCTCGTCGCGTTCGGGCAAAATATTTGCAAACCAATCTCGCCGTTTTGCGCGTCCTGCACGCTCGCAAAAGTTTGCCCAAAAGTTGGGGTCACCGTTAGGCGCTAGGCGTCGATAATTTTTTTCTGTAGCGCGATGAGTTCTTTAATACCTTTGTCGGCAAATTTGAGAAGGCCCGCCAATTGCTCATCATCAAAAGGTTTTTGTTCCGCGGTCCCCTGAATTTCGATGTATTCGCCGGCACCAGTCTTGACAATGTTGAGATCGACATCGGCGTTGGAGTCTTCGCTGTAATCCAAGTCAAGCATTTTTTCCCCGTTGACAATTCCCACGCTGACCGCGGCGACATAATCTTTGATCGGCAACTCGTCGATTAATTTTTCCGCCGCCATTTTATTTAACGCCAGCACCATCGCTATGAAGGCTCCCGTGATGGAAGTGCAACGGGTGCCGCCGTCTGCCTGGATGACATCGCAATCGATCCAGACGGTACGCTCTCCCAATTTTTTGAGGTCAACAACTGCGCGGAGTGAGCGACCGATGAGCCTTTGAATTTCTTGCGTTCTCCCCGAAAGTTTTCCGCGGGAAGCCTCGCGCGGCGTGCGGACATTGGTGGACGAGGGGAGCATGGAATATTCGGCGGTCACCCAGCCGCTGTTTTTGTTGCGGAGAAACAACGGGACTTTTTCTTCAACCGTGGCCGCGCAAATGACTTTAGTGTCTCCCGTTTGGATGAGAACGGAGCCTGCCGGGTGCATGGTGTAGTTTTTCGTTATTGTAGTTTTTCTACACTCATCGAATGGGCGGTCTTGATTTCTGGACATGTTCCCTCAATTTTTGGTTCACGAAAAAATAAACGCGGCGCAATTATATTCTTACACCAACACAAATTGCTATCTAAACACTAATCTCATCGGCCGGGTTCACAAGCCGCCGGCTCCTTTCAATCCTACATAAACGCAATAAACTAAAATCAGCGTCGCCCCCTTTAGTTTTCCCAAAGAATAATTTCCGTACCTTATCATCCCCAGAAACAATCCGGTGACGGCGCTGGTGATGAGCAAGTCTGGCCGTATCGGCTCGTTGATGTGTAAAGGGTAAATGGTTGCGGTTAGACCGAGAACCATCAGGATGTTAAAGATGTTGCTTCCAAAAATATTCCCGATAGCCATTTCGCCGTGCCCTCGTTTCGCGGCGATGATGGAGGAGACAATTTCCGGAAGGCTGGTTCCTATGGCGACGATGGTGATGCCGATGAACCATTCGCTAATCCCTAAACTGCGGGCGATTCCCACGCCTCCCGCGACTAAAAACTCGGCGCCGCCAATCAAAAATCCGAGTCCGACGAGGATCAGAAAAATTTGCACGGAGAAAGATTGTCCCGCTAAAAATTGAATTTCATCGTCCTGCTCTTCGGTAAAATTTTCTTTGTGACGGAACGATCTCCACACATAAATTCCCAAAAGGCAGATCATGAAAAATCCTTCGTAACAATCAACTTTCAAGTCCCAAGCGATTACCACGATGAGCAGGGACGCGAACAGTAGCGGCGGCGATTCCCGTTTGAATCGGGCGGGCGCGATTGACAACGGTATCATGAAAGCGGTTAAGCCGAGGACGATGCCGATGTTGGCGATGTTGCTGCCGATGACGTTGCCCATCGCCAGTTCGTGGGTGCCTTCTAATGCGGCGCGGAGGGCGACGGCGAGTTCCGGCGTGGAGGTGCCAAACGCGATGACCGTGGCGCCAATCACGAAGGGACTAATTTTCAGCGCGCGGGCGAAGCGAACGCTGCCCGTCACCAAGAAGTTTCCTCCAAAATATAACAGCACCAGCCCCGCGATGATTTTTGCAAAATCGAACAATGTAAGTTTTGGTCAAAAAAATAAAAAGATAACAACCCGGCGTCATACCACCGACCGCGGCGCGGGGTCAACGCAGAAACGTTTCGGGATACCCGCTCCGCGCCAACTTTTCCTGAACGATGCGCGCTTTTTCGCGGCTGGGAAAAACTCCCAATTGCACGATGTAGATTGTAGCCGACGCATCGGCCCCGCGCGAATCGGACGAAAAACTTTTCGTCGCGACACGCCGCGCGCCGCGCTGTTTGATTTTTTGCGACTGCGCTTGGATGGAAGGCGCAAAGCCTTTCGCCTGGAGTTGTTGTGAAAACGATTCCGCGTTTTGCTTGACGCGGAACGCGCCGGTCTGAATGAAGAACCCCGCCTTTTCTTTTTTCGTTGCCGGCAATATTTTTCTCGCGCTTGACTCCGGTTTAGGACTTGGCGATACTTCCGCAACTTTTGACGGCGGAACCGGGATGCTGGCGGCGCTTGATTCATCTTCCACTACGGGAACCTGCTCGGCTAATCTTTCGTCCGCGGTATCAGGTTTTTTCATCGCGGATTCAATTGGAGAGACGGCGGTTGCTTGGCGGTTTGCCTGAAAATAAACGAGCCCTAAAAGTCCGATGCCGACGACGGCGATGGCAAACATCCGCGAATTTTTTGCGCGGATCTTTTTCCCCGATTCGTTTTCTATTTCTTCCACTTTTTCCGCGAAGTTATCGCCGTCATCAATTTGCTTTTCGTATTCATTGACTTCTTCATGGCGGGGATCGTCGTTTGTGAATGGCAGTGTTTCTTGTTCCTGAGTTTCCAGCATGGCGGGTGCCTCTAAAGTTTATGGAGTAAAATTCATCGCCGCGACAATTAATGGCGACAACTTTGGTTGCGGATGTTAAGATGTAAAAACGCGGCGAACGTGTAACTTCGTCCGCTGTGTCGTGCGAAAATATACGCGATAACTCCTTAATTGTCAATAGGATAAGGAAGTGTCAGCTATGGACTTGTCGGTCAAACTGGGCGGTTTATATTTGAACAATCCGGTCATCGCCGCTTCTGGAACTTTTGGTTACGGTTTGGAATACCATTCGTTTGTGGACCTAAACGCACTCGGTGGATTTTCCACGAAGGGGCTTTCCTTAAAACCAAAATCCGGGAACCCCGTGCCGAGAGTTATCGAAACTTCCTCCGGCATGCTCAACTCAATCGGATTAGAAAATATCGGGCTGGAGGTTTTTTTATCCGAGAAGTTACCGCGGTTGAAAAATTTTGACACCCGCATCATCGTTAATTTTTTTGGCGACACCACCCGCGAATATGTGGAGATGGCGCGGGCGTTGTCTAATGTAGAACGATTGGATGCTTTGGAGATGAACGTCTCTTGTCCTAACGTGGAAAACGGCGGCTTGCAATTTAGTTCCGCCCCCGAAGTTTTGGCGGAAGTGGTTTCCGCGGTTCGCAAGGCGACCGGCAAGTTTCTTATCGTCAAGTTGTCGCCCAACGTTACGGACATTACTTTATTTGCCAAAGCCGCGGAAGATGCCGGCGCCGACGCTTTGTCCGTGTGCAATACCTTCGTGGGAATGTCGATCGATTTGAAAACTAGAACGCCGCATTTGGCGAATGAGACGGGCGGACTTTCGGGACCCGCCATCAAACCGTTGGCGTTAAACTTGGTGCGTCAAACAGTTCGGGCTGTGCAGATTCCGGTTATCGGAATCGGGGGGATCGCAAGCGGCGAAGACGCGGTGGAGTTTTTGTTGGCGGGAGCAAAGGCGGTACAAATCGGAACGGCGAACTTCATCGACCCGGCCTCGACTCTTCACGTGATTGAAGGAATTCGCCGATACTGTTTGGCAAATGGAGTGAGCAAACTTTCCGAATTAAAGATGCGCGGGGAGTGATCATCCGTTGCTGTAAATCCGCGGCACCCGTTTGCCGATGTTGCAAAGAATTTCGTAGGGAATAGTTTTTCCTTTCACGGCGAGTTCCTCGACCGATATCATCTGGTTTCCCTGCTTGCCGAAAATGACCGCCTCGTCTCCTTCTTGAACATCAGAAATTTCGGTGACATCAACGAGAATCATATCCATGCAGATGTTCCCGATTTGCGGTGCGCGCTGCCCACGAATCAGAACATCCATGTTGTTAGACAAGATACGGTGGAGTCCGTCTGCATACCCGATGGGAAGGGTGGCTACGCGACTATCCCGCCGCGTCGTGAAATTTCTTGAGTAACTCACGGGCTGATCTTTGGCGATAGACTTGACGAGGATGATCCGACTTTTCCATTGCATGACAGGCTGGAACGGACGCAAGTTTTTTTCCCGGTCAAAAACTTTTTGCAGGGAAGAAGAGGGGAGAACTCCGTATAGGATGAGACCGGGTCTGACCATATTGAAACGGCTTTCCGGAAATTTAAACAACGCGGAGGTGTTCGCGCAATGGATCATTGGTGTGCGGACGCCTTCTTTTTGTAAGATGGCGAGAGCGGTTTGAAAATTTTTGAGTTGCGCGCGGGTGATGGAAAAGTCGTCTTCATCGGCGGAGGAAAAATGGGTGGAGACCGCGGCAATTTTTAGATTCTTTAAGTTGCGGATTTGATCGAGAAGCGCGGACAAATTTTCAGGCGAGACCCCAAGCCGATTCATTCCGGTATCAACTTTAATGTGCACCGATACCATTTTGTTTTGCTTTTCGGCTTCCCTTGAAAGAGCCTGCGCAAGCGGCTGGGTGCAAAGTGTGGTCGCAAGATTGTGTCGGACTAAATGTTCCGCGTGATCGGGAAATGTGCTACCGAGTATCAGGATAGGAGCGTCGATGCCGTTTTCCCTAAGCTCCATCCCTTCTTCAATTACCCCGGCGCCCAAATAGTCTGCGCCATTTTCAACCGCTGCCCGCGCGCAAGGGACGGCGCCGTGACCGTAGGCATCGGCTTTGATGACCGCCATGATTTGCGTTTGTGGGTCGAGATATTTTCTAAGAGTTTGAAGATTGTGCCGAAAGGCTTGCAGGTCAATCTCGGCGCGAGTCGCGCGATGGTGTGCCATAAAATAATTGTTTGCAGAATAAAACGCGGGCTTTCGAATTGGTGAAAATCAGGGCAAGCGGAAAACCGCCGTCGGCAACTTACAACATTTTGAATCGAGATAACCGCGCGCGCTGGAAATGTTCACTACTCATCAACCTCACGTCCGATGACGGTTTGGCTACTCTCGTCGCGTGCGACCTGTGTTGGATAAGCGCCCGCTTTTTTTGACCGGCGGTCCGGAGGTGCGGATAGCCCGGCAACACATACTATCTTCGTCCTTTGCTTTCTTCCTTATGAGATAAGCCCGGTCGCTGTAAAAATTATAGGCCATGGCGTTCGTCCCTTGCTCTTCCTGACACCAATAGGTGGACCCACAACCTTCGGGAAATTTATAGTCGATGTGAACTATGTCGCCGTCGAAGTCGGTGTTCTTGCATTCATGATCATACAGGTTCCTACATTCTTGACTCTTGGGCAACCGCCAGTCGTCGAACCCGCCAAACTTTTGTTCATTGAGCCAACCAATATAATTATTGGCGCCTTTCCATGAACACCACTTGTCGCGCATTTGATAACTGTCTTTCTTCGCCCAAGTCAAGTTGTATCGGGTGTCCGTCAGAGTGTCGTTGTCGTTGTCCTTAAACCGATCTTCGTCCGCCATAAATCTTTAAAAAATGATTTGGAAATAATGACGGATAGTATATTTTAAAAGGCGCCTTCATGGCAAACATTGATTTTTAGTAGCATCGCTAAGGAGCGACTCCGTTTAATTTTTAATACTGGGAACGTTATGGGAAAAATAGAAATCCAAAGTTTTTTTTACGATTTAATTCATTGCAAGAACAAGATCAGCTCCGTCTTTGAAAAATGGGATAAAAAGTACGAAGAGGATGAACGGGGCGCTCTCGTCGCAGGAATGCGGGAATGCCCGGACGCGGAATTGGTTGCTTTGTTAATCAACATTCAGAAACTGGCGACGGGCTATGAACAAATTAAGGAACTGATGGATAAAGCCGAGCAGGAACAGGTGGACAAAGCGTTCGTGGAGGACGACCCCGATGACGAAGATTTTTAATCCGTCGTCGCGCCGCCAACCTCGGCGACAAAAATGAACACGGCGACGCGCGTTTTATTTATGAAACCGAAACGTTTATTTTGCACGATGACCTATTCCATCCCCGCTTTTAGAAACTACGCCGCAACTATTTTTACAGCGCTCTTATTTTTTCTTTGGGGATGTCAAGTTTGCGATTGCGAAAAAAGACAGGACGCTTTGCCTTCTAAAAAAGTTTCTCCGCGCGACCAAAAAGAAATGGTGCTGATACCCTCCGGCGAATTCATTATGGGTACGAATAAAGTAGACGCGGAGAGCACGCACAAAAAAATTGGCGCGATCAAACCTCTTTACGTTGACCAACATCCCGAAAGAAATTTATTTCTCGGCCCCTTTTACATCGACCAGTATGAAGTGACCAACGCGGAGTACCAACGGTTCTTGGAGGCGACACAATTTATCGACTTGCCAACTCACTGGGTCGACGGAAAATATCCCGCCACGAAAAGTTTGCATCCCGTCACACAGATCACTTGGTGGGAAGCTTGGTCGTATTGCACGTGGGCGGACAAACAATTACCCACCGAAGCGCAATGGGAAAAGTCGGCGCGCGGACCGAACGGTCTTCCGTATCCGTGGGGAAATGAGTTTGTGAAAGGCGCGGCAAATTCGGGGATGGATGGCGACCGCGACACAGCGCCCGTCACCGCCTACGCCAAGGATGTCAGCCCATACAAAGTATATGGTTTGTCGGGGAATGTTATGGAATGGACGCAGGATTGGTACCTTCCTTATCCGGGAAATTCTAGATCGAATCCCAAGTTTGGCCAGGAACGAAAAGTTTTGCGGGGCAACGGATTCCAAAAAGCCGGGCATTATTTTTTGTCCGCCTACCGTTACGCGTTCACCCGCACCGAAGCCGACCCCAATGATTTTTTTGAGAACGTGGGATTCCGATGCGCGTCAGAAATCATCGCGGAAAAAAAAGACCAATGACGATTTCAACACGCCGATGAAAAATCCGCAGCGTCGCGCACGACATTAGAACGACGGCGCATCCCGCGAGGCGTTGCGCGTCCCACCGTGCGCCACCGCGCACCATCATCTGTTAAAGGATTTGTATCGCGCCGTAACCACCGCGGCAAATTGATGGCGACCGTCATCGCCGCGTTGCCGCTGCTGCGATTGAAAAACCGCTTCAGGTGATTTTGTTGCGGAGGCGTTGCGCGCGCCGTTGTCGTCGCGCCATCATCATTGCCGCCGTCACGCCGCCATCGTCATTCCAACATGCCGCCACTAAAAATAAATAAAGTTTTTATATTTTATCAAAATAGTTTTTAACTATTTGTTGTTCAAATCCTATTTCATATTTTTTCAAAAATTCAATTAATCTTTTCCCGTCTATCAATTCCATTCCATATTCGCTTGCTCTGTTTTTTGCGTCTCTTGTAAAAGATGAAGTGGTTATAAAAACAGCCTTTTCTGCTTTTTCATCCGTTTTCACTTATTCTAATTGTTTTATTTTCCTTTCATCAATAGTTGCATCTCTATATCTTTTTGATTCAAACACAACTTTAATTTTTGTTAATCCGAATAAGTAAAAAGCTTTTCCGTCATATCCTCCGTCCCGTGATAATTGGGTATTAACGACATCAACATATCCGGCTTTTTCAAAAAGTATTGCGCATAGTCTTTCGAATTGTTCTGGCGTTATATTTTGTATGATGTCTAACTCTCTTTCTGCTTGTTTTGTTTCTTCTTCTAAATCCTGTTCCACATCTTTTTCTTCATCGTGATGTTCGTCGTGGAACCGAAAAACGGTATTTGTCTCCGCATCTAAGGAATTCTCTTTATTTTTTTCTTTTCTTTTAATTCTTTCTTTTTCCGATTCTTCAAAAACTTCTTCAGCAAATGCGCTGTGCGATTTTTCATCGCGCAATTCTGAAATTTTATCTTTTGCTTTTTTTGTTAAAATCCATTTGCCGCGTTCTGAATTATCGATATATTCAGCCCACACAAGTCTCAATCTTGAAAAATGAACACTCTTTTCAAAACTAGAAGAATTAGTTTTGCGAGTTTCTCTATTTAAAAACTCTTCGCTTAAATTAAGATCATTGGCAACCGTGTCAATAACCTGTTTGGGATTTCCCGCACCACCTAATGTGTGCAACGCCAACAACACATGTGGTAGCAGGGTTTTGTAACCAATTTCTGATTCTTTTAACATGATGGAAATAATTGTATCACGCCCAATTGCTATCACATTATTTTCAGGTATCATATCGCACATGAACATCGTCAAAAAATATTCGCTTTGCGGCGCGGCGATTATGTTGGTGGTCTCGGCGTTGGGTTCAATCCTCGGACCATCACCGCTTAATTTTTTATTCGCGCCGATTATGATGGTCACCACGGCGCCGTTGCAGTGGGTGATTGCCGTCATCCCGTGGCTCGGCGAGATTGCCGCGGGCGGGATGTTCGGCGTCGCGGGCGCCTTCATCAACTACCCATTTTTCGCGCTACTGGTTGGCTGGAATGTATTCATCGGTGCCGCCCTCGGCGCAATCGTCGGGATTGTGAAGAAGAGAAAATCGTCGCGAACATTGTCATGAAAATCGCGGCGCCGCCATCGCCGTCACGCTGTCGTCAAACTGCGACTTCGTATCGGGCGCGAAGACGCGCGAGATGATTGCGCAACCACGGTGCGGCGGCGGTGCCCCATGTTCGCCACAGTTCGCTATAACTCATCGCTTCGAACGCCGGCGTGGCACCGGCAACCATGCGCTTCAGACAATCAATCTCTTCGCGGTGGTCGATGAAGTTTTGATGCTCGCCATAATTTGTCGGCTCCCAAAAAATGTAAAGCAAAACAGAGTTCACGGGAAGTTTGTTTTCGGGCGATGTATTTTTAATTCCAAAGATGTTTTTGATTAGTTGCGCCACATCAAAATATTTATGAGAGAGATTATTTTCGGGGAATGTATTTTTGATCCCAAAGGCGTGTTTGATTAGTTGCGCCGCGTCCAAATATTGATACGGGCGATCCTCTTTTACACGGCGCATTTCTGCAACCCATTTCTCGTCCCATGATTTTTGTCGGCGGTCCTCATACGAGTCTGCAAACTTTGGTTCATGCGCTTCAAGATGCTCGGTAAATTTTGATTCAATGCCGACAACGATATTTTTATTTTCAACTACAAGGTCAAGGTTCGGCGGCGTTCCGCGCAAGCCGGTTGAGCATTGCATCTCGAACTGCATAGCATGGAAACCATCCTCGTCCAACAACGACAAGTCCGCAATGTTTCGCTTGAACGGCGCGAAACAATTGACCGCCAACGCGGATGACGAATGCACCGCGCAAAATTTCGCGCGACCATTCTTGTCGGCATTAAGTTCGCCGCCGTTGCCTTGCCGCAGGTCTTCTTCAAAATCATCTCTGCGCACACCGTCAATCAAGTTGTCCTCGATGGTCGCGGTGTATCCCTTGTCATCAAGATGAACATCTGGGTACACTTTTCGGAATGCATCATGCAACGCAGATTTCGCTTTCTCCTTACTCATTGTAAAACTGTCTCCGTTTAGCGTGTGATATTTTCATGCATTATACGCACACCGAGTCTTGATATATAATATCGACCATGGGAATATTTTTGAATCGCAGGGTGATGGTCGTTTTGTTCCTGGGGTTTTCTTCGGGATTGCCCTTGGCGTTGTCGGGGGGAACTTTGCAGGCTTGGTTGACGGTGGAAGGGGTCGATATCAAAACCATCGGCCTGTTCACTTTGGTGGGTTTGCCGTACACCTTAAAGTTTCTCTGGTCCCCGTTGCTGGATCGATTTGTCGTTCCTCTGTTCGGACGAAGACGGGGTTGGATTTGGGTGTTTCAAATCTCATTGATCGTTTTGATTTTTGCGATGAGCACCATATCGCCCGCGAAAGTTCCGTGGGTTTTTGCTCTTCTCGCTTTCGGCTTGGCTTTTTTTTCGTCATCGCAAGATATTGTCGTCGACGCTTATCGCACGGAAGTGCTGAAGGAAAAGGAACGGGGATTGGGCGCGGCGGTTTCGGTGACGGGATATCGAATCGCAATGTTGGTTTCCGGGGCCTTCGCTTTGATCCTGTCAGAAATTTCGGGATGGCGCGTAACGTATATGATTATGGCGGGACTGATGCTTGTCGGCATGACGGCTGTCGCGTTGGGTCCCGAACCCGATGACCCTGGAATTCCGCCGAAGACATTGGCGGAAGCCGTCGGCGGACCATTGGTCGAATTTTTTTCCCGCGATGGTGCTTGGTTGCTGTTGGCTTTGATTGTTCTCTACAAGTTGGGCGACGCTTTTGCTGGAAGTTTGACCACGAGTTTTTTAATCCGCGGCGTCGGTTTTTCGTTAGGCGAAGTCGGGGCGATTAACAAGGGTATGGGCTTGGCGGCGACAATCGCGGGAGCTTTGTTCGGCGGTGCCCTCATGGTTCGTCTGGGACTTTTTCGCGCGCTTTTATTTTTCGGAATTTTGCAAGCCATCTCAAATCTATCGTTCATGGTTTTGGCTTGGGTTGGAAAAAGTTATGCCATGTTAGTTTTCACCATTGGTTTTGAAAACTTAGCGGGGGGGATGGGGACCGCGGCTTTCGTGGCTTTCTTGATGGCGTTGTGCAACCATAATTTTACGGCGACGCAATTTGCTTTGTTCTCAGCTTTGGCTTCTTTGGGGCGAGTGTTTGTGGGTCCCGCCGCGGGCGTTTTGGTGGACGAGTTTGGTTGGCTCTTGTTTTTCCTGACAACATTTTTCGCCGCGATACCGGGGCTGATACTTTTATGGAAAATGCGCGACAACATTCAATCTCTCGAAAAGGAAGAAGGCCGACAAAGTCACGCTTCCTAATCAGATTGTTGTGACAGAATTTATTTACCTCCACGGGTTCGCGTCGGGACCGAGTTCCCAAAAAGCCTGCGCATTTAAAAATCACTTCGAGAAAGCCAAACTTCCTCTCACCATCCCAGACTTGCAACAAGATGACTTTGAAAATCTGACACTGACGAATCAAGTTTCGCTGGTTCAGCGTATCATCGATGAAAAACCCGGCACACGTTTCGCCTTGATAGGGAGCAGCATGGGCGGCTACGTCGCGGCACTAACCGCGGAAACTCGGGCAGAAATAGAAGCGTTATATCTGATGGCACCCGGCTTCAATTTTCTCGACCGTTGGATGGAAAATATGGGTTGGGATAAGGACTCCGTCGGTTCGATTCCGACAACGATCCGCGTGTTTCATTATGGTTACAATATGGAAGTAACGTTGAATACGGATTTGTTTCGCGATGCAATGCGCTGGGATTTCTCCCCGCTGACTCGCAACATTCCGACCCGCATCGTTCATGGAACACACGATGAAACGATAAACATTCAGGAGTCCAGAGACTTCGTCATGTCGCGGCCGTGGTGCCAACTAAAAGAATTGGATTCTGACCACGGGCTTCTTTCGCACATTAATTGGATTACTGATGACTGCATAAAATTTTTTCAGAGGGTTATGTAGGTTACTAATTTTTGCTTCGTGTGGGAAGTGGTATCAGGTGCCCACGGAGTTTTTTGGGACCCAGCCTTTTTGTTCATCGTTGAGACGAACTTCCAGCCAATCTTCATATTTGTCGGTGACGGTAACTAGCGCGCCTTCGTGTAGTTGGAATAAAGTAATCGCGTCTTCCGCACCTCCAGACTTTACTTCAACCCTTTCATCCAGAACCACCGCCAGTTTAGAATCGGATTCATTTTTAAGTTTGACTCCGATTGAGAAAAATAAAAATAAAAGTAAACCGAGAAGAACGTTGCGGGCGAGTTGTAACGACGAGGAACGAAAATACATCCACAGTGCCAGAGTAATCCAGAAAATAAAATTCAAGATCATGGCAAGATAAATAAGTTCCCTCAAATTAAAATCGTTACTCCACAAAAAAAGAGCGCTGAGAGTTCCCGGGGACGGAGGTTCTATCTTGTCCCGAGTTTGTTGGATAGCAAATTTCAAATTGGCTGCCAAATTTTCATCGCGCGGAATTAATTTTCGAGCACGAATATAGTTCAAAACAGCGGGCCCTGTTTTCCCCATACGGATGTAAGTGTTGGCTAGGTTGTAATACAAATATCCGTTACGCGCACCTTTATCGATTAAAGATTCATAAGCTTTAGCAGACTGGGCATAACGTTTTTCGAAATGAAGGTCGTTAGCGCGAACGACTTCTTCAAAATATTTGGAGGCATCGGCGGGAGGGCTGATAAAGAGTGGTAGCACGCAAAATAAAAATAATGAAAAACTGTTGGAATGTTTCACGATTGTTTCTCTAATAGCTTGATCAGATTTTCAGATTCGCCGAGTAATCCCTTTGTGCTGTCGCGGGTTGTCGGAGAAAACTGAAGGGTTGCGCATCTTTCGAGAAGTTTCCGGGTAACTGCGGCTGACTCGTAGCCCGATTCTTTCAGCCGATGTTCCACTTCCTCGGCGGTGATAGCTTTTCCTTGCAGGTTCAGTTTGTTCCCGACGTACTCCCTGAGAATTTCTGATAGTTTTCGACCAAACTCCTTCGCGGCGGGAAGATCGGAATGCTCCACCGTCGACATTTTTTTCAAACACCGCGTTGCATTTTTGTAGGCGTTTTGACATCGATAAAAAGCTGCATCATATTTCATCCGCCGCCGCCGTTTAATTATAAGCGCTGAAAGAATGAAGAGAATCACGGGCGACCCAAGGCCGACCCCTATGAATGCTGGCGAGGAATCGTTTCCGTCATTTTGAAATTTGTTCAGTTCGGTATAGATGGGGAAAATATCTTTGCCGAGAATTTCAATTTTAGGTTTTCGTGACGGCGTATTTTGTTGTCCGGACTGCACCAAGTTGAGACTTTCTTTTGTCGCCGCAGGTTTTACGTTTAAGGTAATGGGCTGAGTTCGAACGACGCGGTATTGAACTTTCCCCGGGTCAAAAAAAGTCAGTGAAAATTCAGGCAAGGTTTTGTTCCCTGATTCCAAAGGCACCAAGGCAAATTTAAAAGTTTTTTCTCCTGTGACTTGGTTGTTATGAACGGTTTGGTGAAACTCGGGTTTGTCGGGATAGATTTTAAAATGGCTTTCTAAATCCGGTTCATCAAAGGTGACATCCTGAACGTTGCCCTTTCCCGAAACGGTCACCGTCAAGGTGGCGGTATCTCCAACTTCAAGATTGTGTTTGCCAAGTTCTGCGGAAATATTAAATTGCCCGACGATATTTTCAAATCCTTCTGGCACTCCATCAGGCAGAGGTAAAACTTCAATGGAAAGAGGTTGAGCTCGAAGCACCTTATGTTCGACTCGAGTGCGTCGGCTGAAAAACTGGCCGAAGGGGTCGTCCCGGCTGGAACGGTTTTGCGTGTTGCGGATAAGGTCTAGTTCAACGCGGGCGGGAGCAATTTTGTGCCGTCCTTTTTTTAAAGGGACGAGGGCTAATGATAATTCCTGCACGTGATACTGAAGTCCGTTAATAACTTTACTGTATGATTTGGGTTTTCCAAGTTCTTCTTTATGAAACTGAGTTTTGTCGAAAGGCAGATGTAAATTCAGATTTTTGGCGTCAACGCGATGAAACAAGCGGAAGGTGTAAACCAGTTGTTCTCCAACGTAGGCTTTCTCGCTGGACAAGTTGGCAACAACAAACGCAGTTTTGTTTCCCTCTGTTTCCTGGCTTAAAGATTTTTGCACCGTAATTTTTATGGGCTGGGTGGAATAAGTTTTTCCGTTTGCCTGCACCCGCGCGGGGCCGATGAAAAATGTCCCCGTGTTCATGGGAGTCAGCCGATAATTGTGGGTGATGGAAACACTGCGTTGGGTGTTGATGTATCGCGTGGACGAGGAAGTGCCCGCGGAGACGACTCGGAAATCCGGCAAAGAAGGTAGCTTTGGCGGAGGTGTATTCTGAGTTCCTTGGATGATGATGGAAAGTTGCAGGACATCTTCCATGGTCAAACGATTTTTGTTCACCGTCGCCGCGACGGAGATATCTTGTCCAAAACTTTGGGGGACGGAGGGCAGTGCGAGAAACAGAAAAAGGCAAATTGTCTTTTTAATTTTGCCCAGAAACATTTTCACTTTACCAGTCGTTCCCTTGATATGAGGATTTTGTTTTTCCGGCTTGCATGCGGCTGATGCTTTTTAAATCTTCGGTGAGTCTTCCCAATATCCGCTCGGCTTCCCGCTCAGAGATTTCATCCTCCGCTGCGGGCTCTTCACTTTGCTTGGGTGGTTCCGTGTTATTTTTTTCGCCGTCATTATTTTTCGTTGACGGCGGCTGATTCGCGGCTTGTTGGTCTTCGTTCTGTTCCCGGTTTCCCCCTTGTTTTTTTTCGGAAGAGGGACCGCCGTCTTCGTTTTTCTGATCGCCTTCGTCGGAATTTTGTTTCCGGTCTTCTTTCTTCTTTAGTTGTTCGCGGACATACTCCAGATTAAATTTGGCGTCCATGTCATCAGGGTCAAGCGTCAAAACTTTTTTGTAGGCTGCCGCGGCTTTTTTAAGTTCCCCCAACTTCACCAGAGTATTGCCGGCGTTGTAGATTGAATTTTTCATGATGCCTGAATTCTTTTCGTCTAAAGAGGAACGGGTGAAAGCTTGAAGTGCCTCCAGAAAATTACCGTCCTTATAGTGAGCGTTTCCCTGATTGTAGGCTATGCGCGAATCGTTCGGGCGGTCTGCGTACGCGGAGGAAAAACTTTTTCCGGCGGCGTTAAACTTTCCTTCGTGATACTGGGAGATGCCTTCTTGAATTTTGGAATCTACCGATTCCGCAAACCCGGTCCGGGGCAGAGCGGCAGAAAATATAAGGGCGAGGGGGATTACGGCGTGACGAATCCGAACCATGATTTTGGAAATTGGAGCGTCGGTGTTCCCATCTCCGGCGCGCTGGGAACCGTACAAATTAAAATGGTCGGCCTTCAACTTACCTTCTGTCTCCCATTAATCTCAGAAGCATGAGGAACAAGTTGATGAAGTCCAAGTAAAGGGTTAGGGCTCCGCGGATAGCTTCTTTCGTGTCTTCGTCGGTGCCTTCGTTTCCGAGAATATTCATCTCTTTAATTTTTTGCGTATCGTAGGCGGTCAAGCCCACAAAGATGAGTACTCCAGCGTAGGTGATGATCATGTGCATCGCGGTGCTTTGCATGAACATGTTCACTACAGAAGCAATGATGATGCCGATGAGTCCCATGAACAGGAAGCTTCCCCACGAAGTCAGATCTTTTTTCGTCGTGTAACCGTACAGGCTCATCGCGCCAAATGTACCCGCCGTAACCATGAACGTGGAGGTGATGGACGCGGAAGTATAAACTACGAAAATAAAAGAAAAGGTGATGCCGGTCAGGCCCGCATAGAGCATGAAAACACCAGTCGCTTGACTTACGCTCATCTGCATGACTCGTGATGCCAACCAGAAAACCAGCCCGATCTGAACAATCATAAGAACAATCGGCATGATGGGATTGCTAAAAATAATGTTCATGATTGCTTCGTTGTTGGAAATATAAAAAGCCATGAAGCCAGTTATCGCCAGTCCCGCCGTCATCCAGTTGTAGACGCGTACCATGAATCGCTGTTGCTCCGCGGCATGGGCATCCGCGCTCATTGCTCTAAATGAATCTTGCATTATTTTTTCCTTTCGTATTTTTTGAAACCATCGCCGTGTTTATTTTACCAAAATCAGGCGGCGGAGGTTAGACAAAACTCTTGGCGGGTTTTCTTCCCGTTAGATAAGTTTCGATGACTAGGCAAAGTAATGCCGCAAAAATAAACCATTGGAAACGTTCCTGCCAAATTTTGCGATGCTCCGATTTAAGATCTTTTTGCGCGATGTGTTTTTTAATTTGGTCTTTGTAAATAGTTTTCAAATCGATGTCCCCAGTGACGGAGCGGACGTAACTGCCTTCCGTCGCCAACGCTATCTTCTGCAATGTGGTCTCATCCAGTTTTGAGAGGATGACTTCCCCTCGCTGATTTTTTCTGAACCCGCCGTTGGCAGATGGACTCGGCAAGGGGGCGCCGATTTCTCCTCCGATTCCGATCGCGTATATTTTTACGCCCTGACTTTTCGCCGACCTCGCCGCCGCCAATGCTTTGCCCGTTTGGTCTTCCCCATCGGTTATCAAAATTAAGGCCTTGGATTTTTTGTCTTGCGTGCGAAACGCTTTGATGGAAGTTTCGATGGCGTTGCCGATGGCGGTTCCTTGCACGGGAATCAATTGCGTATCAATGGCGGAAAGAAATATTCTTGCGGCGTTATAATCGAGAGTCAGAGGACACTGGACGAAGGCGGTTCCAGCAAAAGCCACCAGCCCGATTCGATCGCCTTCCAACATGTTAAGAAGATCGGAAATTTTTCGCTTCGCTCTCTCGAGCCGATTTGGTTTTATGTCTTCCGCCAACATGCTGCTGGAAACATCCAAGGCGACGATGATATCGACTCCCCGCTGATGCAGGTCTTCCCAATGGTAGCCCCACCGCGGCGAAGTGGTCGCCAGTAAGAGGAACGCGACCGCCAGAAAAATAAAAATGATTTGAGCGCGGCGCAATTTTTTTACTTCAGGGCTCACCAGTCTGGGGAGCAAAAGGTCGCCGCAAAATTTGCTGGCGAGTTGCTGCTTTTTTTTCATTCCCCATAGCATGAAGAGGAGCAATGGAATCAGGAACCATAATAGATGAAAGTAAACGGGTTCGCCAAATCGCATGGTTTAAGGAATCCTCCTCAAAAAAGAATTAGAGAGACCGATTTCCAGCAAAATAAAAATGATTGCCGGTACCAAAAAATAATAGAAAAGTTCTGTGTATTCCGAATGGTCGATTATTTTGACCGCCGACTTTTCCATTGCGTCGATCTGCGCGTAAATATTTTTTAGGGATTCTAAATCGGCAGCGCGGAAATATTCGCCGCCGGTAATCTGAGATATTTTCTTGAGCGTCGTTTCGTCAACATCTACTTCTTGATAGACGTAGCGTTGACCGAATATGGAGTTGACCAAGAAAGGCGCCTTGCCTTTCGTGCCGACGCTGATGGTGTGGATTTTTATCCCGAAAGTTTTCGCTGTCCGGGCGGCTTGAAGGGGGAGCAGGGAACCGGCATTGTTCCTACCGTCGGTCAACAGAATGATGACTTTGGATTTTGATTCCAAATCTTTGAGTCGTTTTACCGCGATGCCTATCGCCGAACCAATTGCCGTGGAGTCTCCCGCCATGCCAATTTCCAACTTGCGCAAAAATGATTGCAGGATGTCGTGGTCGAGAGTCAACGGACATTGGGTGTAAGCCTGTTCTCCAAAGACGACCATGCCGACGCGGTCGTTGCGACGATTGTCGATGAAGTTGGAGACCACTCCTTTTACCACGGCGAGCCGAGTGATGCGTTTTGCATCTTCAATAAAGTCCAGCGCGCGCATGCTTCCCGATGTATCCAGCGCCAGCATGATGTCAACTCCGGTCGACAGAATTTCCGTGCTCTTGTGTCCTTCTTGCGGGCGAGCCAACGCGATGATCAAGAGAGCCAGCACCAAAAAGCGAAGCGCCAGAGGAAGCCCATCGTAAAAATCAATCCTGGATGGGCGCAGAGTTTTCAAGGTGACGGTGGACGAAAAATGTATGGCCGCCTTCTTCCTTTTTTGCAGAGCAAGCAGGGGAAGTCCTAACAGAAACAGCAAGAGCCACGGGTCTTGAAATTGAAAAAAGTTCATGGTGGGTTACTGCCTTTTTCTACTACGGTGCAGCCGTCCGACTTCGCCGCGTTAGAAAAATGCCGCGTCATTGCTGGGGAGCAGGGGGGCATGCTTCCTGAACAAAGTTGATGACGGATTGCATTTCATCTCGTCCTTCCGCTTGTCTCGCCTTGGCAAATTTAACGCGATCGGTTTGCATCAAGATTGTCCGCGCCTGAAGTTTTAGGTTTTCGCTGAGGTCGGGGAAGTTTTTGAAATGGTCCGTAATTTCTTCCGTGGTCCATTCGCGCGCCGGAAATTGGTAACGGTTTTCCAAGTATCTGCGAAAGATTTCCGACAACTCGAAAAAATAATCTTGAATTCGTCCGACCCGAATCCACCCTTTGTCGCGGAGCGCCGCAAGTTCTTTGTGTATCAATTGCTCTGGAGTTAATGCCGACACGGCGGCGGAACTAAGTTGACGGGATGGTCGCGACGATTTCCATCTGCGCGACGCAAAGATGAATAATCCTGAGAGGGCGAACGCCGCCAACGCCATCCAGAAATAGTGAATCCACGGCGCGGATATTTCTTCCAATGGTTTGATGTCGCGCACCCCATCGGGGCTTCCGTGTGTGGCGAGAAGCGACTGCACCTCCACGGTCGTCGCCGCGGCGATGATGGTTCCCCGAATGGTTTTCCCGGATTCTTTTTGGTCCGGCGCATCGAAAAAGACGGTGGTGGGAGAAAGCGTCAACTTGCCAACGTCATCGACACGAAGTTTGTACCAGTAGTCGTTGACGATTTGCCCGTTGATTGTCCGCGGCGGACTTTCTCCTTTTTCGATAAACTCCAAACCGTTTGCAAGTTTGATGTCGGGAGCCGACGGGCGGATGTCCGCGTCATGCTTGACGGCGACGGTGTAAGTCGCCACATCGCCAAGAGTGAGCGCGTCGGGCGTGATGTGAGTGGTGACGGAAATCGGCTGCGAATTTTCATCGGCGATGGCAAGCGAGGCGGCGCAGACTAAAATGAAAAGTTGGACGGGGAAGAAAAAAACTTCCGCCGCGAACGTCATCGGTGAAATTATATTTTTCATTGGTCGGGAATTCCGCCGCGAATTTTTTTAAGACATGCATTGATGCGCGAAGTTAGCATTTTATTCGAACCCAAAACTTCAGCGCGAAACAACCAGACCAAAGCTTGCGGGCAGTCGTCGAGGTCGGCATATAAACGCCCCACGGTTTGCGCCGCTTCCGCCCTTTGCGTTGCGTCGATTTTTTCCGTCTCCCATATTTTGATGAATTGGTCGATGGCTTGTTTTTTTAAACCAGAGTTCATCAGCCGCGTTCCCACCTTCTGATATTCATCAATCAGGTTGGAGTTTGGCGCGGACTCTCGAACGGCCGCCGAGTTTTTTGGGAAGATGAATTGGTTGCTTGCGAGTTTGCTGAGCAAGGCTACGAAAGCCAGAAGAGTCAGTGCCGTGAGGATGATGATAACTATTTTTAGTTTTTTGCTGACACCATCGGTCGGGATGAGTTTGGGGTTTTGATCCATGCTAGTGTTTTTTTCCGCGCATCTTAAAATAGCGGATGATGGGTTCCGTCAAAGAATGGTTCGTGAAAATTTCGATGGTGTCGATACCTATGGAATGGAAATAAGTTTTTCGTTCCCGCCTTTTTTCCTGAAACTGTTTGGCGTACTGCCGGGTCATTTCGTCGTCGCTGGTGTCCACCGATAAAGTTTCGCCCGACTCGGCATCTTCGAGTTGAATCAAGCCGACATTCGGCAGGATTTCCTCCCGTTGGTCGGCGATGCTAATGGCGACCAAATCGTGTTTTTGTTTTGCTAGTTTCAATTTTGCTTCGTAGTTGTCATCTTGAAAGTCGGAAATTAAAAACGCGGTGGCTCTTCGTTTCTGAATATTCAAAAGATATTCGAGGGGCAGGGAAAGGTTGGTGCCTTTTCCTTCCGGCTTAAAGTTGAGGATGGTGCGGATGATATTCCAGATATGGGCTTTGCCTTTTTTAGGTGGGATGGTGTGCTCGATTTTATCCGAAAACACAATCAACCCAATCTTGTCGTTGTTTTTGATGGCGGCGAAAGCGAGGATTGATGCGACCTCGGCGGAAACTTCATTTTTAAGTTTCTCGGCGGAACCAAACTCGCCGGAAGAACTCACGTCAACCAAAAGTATGAGAGTTAATTCGCGTTCTTCTTTGAACTCCTTGATGAAAGGTTGATTCATTCTGGCGGTCACATTCCAGTCGATTAACCTGACGTCATCGCCGGGCTGATATTCTCGCACCTCGCTGAATTCCATTCCCCGTCCTTTGAACGCGGAGACATATTCCCCCGCCATGATGTCGTTGACCAGATGGTTGGTCTTTACCTGAATGGCTTTGATGCGTTGCAATAGTTCGGGCGAAAGATTTCTATCTTGCTCTGCCGTCGGCGTTGGTTCGCGGAACCAATCCTTGATTGTTTGCGTCATCGTCATAACCAATTTTATGGAACCTCAACGGTGTCGAATATTTTTTTAAGAATGTCGTCGGGCGTTACATTCTCCGCCTCCGCCTCGTAAGTGAGGATGATCCGGTGCCTCAACACATCCATGCCGATGCTTTTAATATCGTGCGGGACGACGTAACCTCGCCCTTGCAAAAAGGCAAAAGCTTTTGCGCATCGGTTCAAAAATATGGATGCCCGTGGCGACGCGCCGTATTGGATCATTCCTTGCAGGGAAGATATCTGGTTGCCCGCCGGGTCGCGTGTCGCCGCAACCAAATTGATGATGTAGTCTTGCAGATTTTCATCGATGTATATTTCGTTGAACACTTTCCGCGCTTGCAGAATTTTCGCAGGAGACACCACCTGTTTGACTTGATAAATATCGTTGGTGGCGGACATTCTCTGCATGATAATTTTTTCTTCCTCCTTCGTGGGGTAATCAATATGAAGTTTAAACATGAACCGGTCTACCTGAGCTTCCGGCAAAGGATAGGTGCCTTCTTGTTCAATCGGGTTTTGAGTGGCAATCACCATGAATGGTTCTTCAAGTTTGAAGGTTGCGCCGGCGATGGTGATTTGTCTTTCTTGCATGGCTTCAAGTAGAGCACTTTGGACTTTGGCGGGTGCGCGATTGATTTCATCCGCGAGAATGATGTTGGCGAAAAGGGGACCTTTCTTAATATCGAACTCACCGGTTTTAGGTTGATATATCTGCGTCCCCAATAGATCAGCCGGCAACAAGTCGGGAGTAAATTGAATGCGTTTGAAGTCGGCTTTTACGGATTGCGCCAAAGTTTTTACCGCGGTGGTTTTAGCAAGTCCCGGCACTCCCTCCAAAAGAATATGTTCGCCGGTCAACAATCCAAGTATCAACCGCTCGGTCAGATATTTTTGTCCTACGATGATTTGTTCCAATTCGTGAAAGAGGGCAGGGAGAAATTCACTGGCATGGCTAATGCGTTCTGTAATTTCGTCGATATTTTTTGACATACTTACTACCTTCGATTTGTGTAAATGAGTGATAGATGGAGGAGCAACAATGAAGAACGGTTCAAGAGAGTTTATACAAAAATACAATAAAATAAGTCGCAAGAGAATTAAATTTTTTTTGATTGTTTCTCTACAACATCATACAAAGGAGTGTTATCATGCGACCGCGCTCGGGGCGGGCGACCCTTATATTTCCTACGCTGAATTTTTCTGGAGCAGGTGCGAATGGCTGAAGAAGACGTCAAAGATATCGGCAGTCTTATTGACCAAGGGATGAACGATGAAAACAACGAACTGGATTTGCGGGAGAAGGAATTGGACGATGAAGACCTGATAGCAGTTTTAGAATCCGACAAGGTCAAGGGAGTCACCGCGCTGTTTCTGGAGTTTAACGACATCGGGGATGCGGGACTCAAGGCTCTGGCGGCGAGCGATAAGACGAAGTTTTTAACAGCATTGAACTTGTTCAAAAACAAAGTGACGGATGCAGGACTCGAGGCTCTGGTCAATTCTAAAAACATGATTAATCTTTCCGAGTTGATATTGAGCGATAACGAAATCAGCCATGAAGGCGCCAAGATGGTGGCGACGTCCAATATTTTAGGCGGCTTGGTATCCCTGTGGCTGGGGGACAAAATCGGCGACGACGGCGTGAAGGCGCTGGCGAATTCTGAAACTCTCACGCGGCTTACACAACTTTCTTTATACAGAAATAATATCAGCAACGAAGGCGCGGCGGCGATTGCCCAATCCAAAAACTTAAGCAAGTTGACGGAGCTAAACTTAAACTGGAATTACATCGAAGGCGAAGGGATGGAGGCGTTGGCCGCATCGAAAAATTTGCGCAACCTGACGCAACTCACGCTGACTTTTAATCCGTTGGGACTTCGCGGCGCGGAAGCCATCGCCGGCTCTGAAAATTTCAGCAACCTCACCTTGATCGATTTGTATGAAACAGATTTAGGGAATATGGGCGCCAGAGCCTTGGCCGAATCGACGAACCTTCCTAACTTAGAAACACTAGTTTTAATTCATAATGACGTCGGTGCCGGAGTGCAGGCTTTGTTCAAGGACAACAAAAATTTTCCCAAACTGAAGGATGTTTATTTTTTCACGGCCAAGGCCGAAGTTTGATTTGGCGAAGACTTGACGAATCAGGGTTCCCGGTTTCACGCCGGGAGCCCTTTCTTTTTTTGCGGAATTTTTACGGCGACGGTGACAGCGACGGTGATATAACAGCGATGGTGACAGGGGGGCGCGGGGGGTGATGACGACGGTGGCGGCGAAATTTTTACGGCGACGGTTGAAAAAAGTCGGCGGATATATTTTCTCAAACGGGTAAAATCATAATATGTTTACAGGCGAAAAACCAGACCTGCTCGACATCATGCCTTTCCGTGACGACAGCATTTATGTGGTAGGAAAGGACGGCGTTCCCCAGCACTGGGATGGCGACGAATGGTTGCCCGTCAGAACCGAGAACACCAATCCGCTGATGGGTATTTGGGGACCGCACGAAAAATATATTTACGCCGTCGGCATTGGCGGCGTCGTCCTTTTTTACAACGGCACGGAATGGAAGCAGGTGGAAACGGGCAGTTACGATTCTCTCAACTCCGTGTATGGCTTCGACGAAAGCAACATTTTTCTTTACGGCGTCGGCGGGCGGATGCTCTACTGGAATGGCGACAAATGGGACTACCGCGAACCCAACACCATTCACGATTTGTTCGGCATGTGGGGCGAGGACATCGAACATATTCACACGGTGGGAGGGGAGGGGATTTATCGTTTTTATAACGGCAAAGAATTTCAGCGCCGCGAAGATTTGACCGACGAAACAGTTTCCCTGTTCGGCGTTTGGGGTACCAATAACAGCAACGTTTATATTTGTGGTTCCCGCGGTACAATTTTGCGGTACGACGGAACGGATTGGAAGCCCATGCAATCGGGGACCGAAGAGTACCTTCTGAGCATATGGGGGTCGTCCAGCGAAAATATTTTTGTGGTCGGCGACAATGCAATCATGCTCCATTACGACGGCGAAAAATGGTCGCCCGTTCCGTTACCGAAAGAAGAATATTTGACAAAAGTCAGAGGGCTCGGTCCGAATCAAATATACGCCGTCGGCGAAAACGGGACGGTGATCAAATATGACGGCGAGGAATGGAGCGACATGTCTATATGATTGCGCAGCGTCGGTCAGAATGTAGCGACAACTTTCGGGAGCAATTATGTCTGCCCTGACCTCCAGCCATCTGCTTTCCATTTTCGGATTGAGCGCCGACGATATTTTTGTCGGCGGCGCCGAAGGTACCTTGTTGCATTACGACGGTCGGCAATGGTCGCCGATGGAAACGGGGGGGCGTTGGACCTTCAAGAATATTTGGGGCAGCGCGCCGGATAACGTTTACGCGGTCGTGACCGACGGAAAAATTCTTCACTACGACGGCAAAGTTTGGTCGTCCGACGACGACGCGGAAAAACTTCCGCCGATGACCGGAATTTTTGGTCTCGGTGCGGACGAAATCTACGCCTGCTCCAGGCTAGGTAAAATCTTGCGCTACGACGGCAACGCGTGGAAGTTCACGCAAACGGGAACCGACACGGACATAACCCGATTATGGGGATGCAAAGAAAGCGGGATGCTCGCCGTGGGTTACGACGGCTTAGTGCTCAAGCAGGATGGCGACCGTTGGGCGCGCATGACCTTCAACTCTAACGCGGAGTTTTACGGCGTCTACGGATTCGGTCCCGATGATATTTATATCGTGGGTTCCGACGGCGCCATTTTCAAATTCAATGGCGTCGAGTTCACCGAAATGTCTTCCCAAACTATGGATTTTTTTCTCGACGTCTGGGGACCTTCCGCGGAAATGGTGTTCGCGGTGGGCGACGAAGGAATGATTCTTTATCTTGATGGCGATCAATGGACTCGGATAGAATCCAACACCAAAGAATATCTCGCCGCCATCTGGGGTAGTAGCGACGAAAATATCTACGCCGTAGGAGACAACGGCTTGATTCTGCATTGGAACGGGGAAGACTGGAAAGCCGTAGAAGGCTGACGCACTCGACCCCGCCGCGGTCGGCAACTTTTCGCTCACCAACATTCGCACATCTTTTTATGTTCCAACCATCGCTAGAAAATTTTAAGGAGAAAGCGCGGTCGGGAAACTTGATTCCTGTCTATAAAGAAATTCTCGCCGACCTTGATACTCCTGTGTCTGCGTATATGAAAATCTGTGGCGGGGAATATTCTTTTTTATTAGAGAGCGTTGAAGGTGGCGAGAGGTGGGCGCGTTACTGCTTCCTAGGTTGCGACCCGTCAATCGTGGTCAGCACCAAAGGCAAACTTTTGACGATAACGGAAAACGGAAAACGCGAACAAAAAAAAATTAAATCAGGAAGCCCCCTCGCCGCGATAAAAAAAATCATGGCTCGCTACCGTCCCGTTTCATTCCCCGGAGTGCCGCGGTTTTCAGGCGGCGCCGTGGGATTTGTCAGTTATGACATGGTGCGCTTTTTCGAGAAACTTCCCGAACAAACGACGGACGATCTCAACGTCCCGGACTTGCAGTTCGTCATCACCGACACCATGCTGGTGTTTGACAACGTTTCGCAGACCATCAAAATTATTTCCAACGCGTTTATAGACGGCGATGATTTGTCCGCCGTGTATGAAAAAACAATACAAAAAATTTCCGCGTTGGAAGAAAAGTTGCGCTCGCCCCTTCCGAAGACGGTGGCACCGAAACGAAAAAAAGATTCCGCCGCGCCGTTGAGTTTCGACTCCAATATGGAAGAGAAAAAGTTTAAGCAGGCGGTAACCCGAATCAAAAAATATATTCAAGACGGCGACGCCATCCAGGTTGTACTTTCCCAGCGGTTAAAATTTTCCATCGACCACGACGCGTTCGATATATACAGGGCGCTGCGCACCATCAATCCATCGCCGTATATGTATTACCTAAAATTTGGCGAACTGCAGGTGGTCGGTTCGTCCCCGGAAGTTTTGGTTCGACTGGAGGACGACAAGGTTGAAGTCCGCCCCATCGCCGGAACGCGCAAGCGGGGAAAAGATGAGCAAGAAGACCGCGCACTCGAACAGGATTTATTGAGCGACGAAAAAGAACGCGCCGAGCACATCATGCTGGTGGACTTGGGGCGAAACGATCTTGGCCGCGTGGCGGAAATCAGCACCGTAGAAGTCGATGAAGAGTTTAGCATCGAGCGATACTCCCACGTCATGCATATCGTTTCCAACGTGCGCGGAGTTTTGAAAAAAGGCTTGGATTGTTTTGATGTCATGGAAGCGGTTTTCCCCGCCGGCACTCTTTCCGGCGCTCCAAAAATAAGAGCCATGGAAATCATTGACGAACTCGAACCAACCCGCCGCGGCCTTTATGGCGGGGCGGTCGGCTACATCAGTTTCAACGGCAACATGGACACCGCCATCGCCATCAGGACTTTGCTGATCAAAGGCAACACCGCTTATCTTGGAGTGGGGGCTGGGATTGTTGCTGACTCGGATCCCGAAAATGAATTTGAAGAGACGATGAACAAAGGGAGGGCTTTACTGAAAGCAATCGCGGCGGCGAAAGAAGGATTGGTTGCATGATTCTGATGATCGATAATTACGATTCGTTCACCTATAATCTGGTGCAATACATGGGCGAGTTAGGCGCGACGGTACGCGTGCATCGCAACGACAAAATAAGTCTTCAAGAAATTGAACGGTTGCATCCGGAAAAGATCGTCGTCTCGCCCGGTCCCTGCACTCCCGCCAAAGCCGGAATATCGGTGGAGGCGGTCAAACATTTTGCGGGGAAAATTCCGATTCTGGGAGTTTGCCTGGGACATCAGTCGGTCGGTGCGGCGTTTGGTGGCGAGATTATCAAGGCTGGGCGACTGATGCACGGCAAGACCTCGATGATTCGGCACGACGGAAAAACTTTGTTCAAAAATCTTCCCGACCCGTTTGAAGCAACCCGATATCATTCGCTGGTTTTGAACCGCAATAGTTTGCCGGATTGTTTCGAAATTTCCGCGGAGAGTGAGGACGACGAAATCATGGGAATCCGCCACAAAGAACTTGCCGTGGAAGGCGTGCAGTTTCATCCCGAATCTATTTTGACGGCTTGCGGAAAAGCGTTGCTGAAAAACTTTATCGACGGCAACCGCGCATGACTTTTCTGACGAGCCTTCATACTCTCGTCGACGGTAACGATCTGACCGAGGACGAAATGGTTTCCGCCATGACGGCGATCATGGAAGGAAAAGTGCCGGACTCGCAACTCGCCGCGTTTTTGACGGCGTTGCATACGAAGGGCGAAACCGTTGCCGAAATTGTCGGCGCGGCTCGTGTGATGCGGGCAAAATCTGAAAGACTAAACATCAAATCGACTCCGCTGTTAGACACTTGCGGGACGGGCGGCGACGGGGCAAACACCTTCAACATATCCACCGCCACCGCTTTAGTCGCGGCGGGGGCGGGAGTGAAAGTCGCCAAGCACGGCAACCGCGCTGTGTCTAGTCGGTGCGGAAGCGCGGATGTTTTGAAATGCTTGGGCGTGAATTTGGATGCCAGTCCCGCGACCGTGAGCCGTTGCGTCGATGAAGTGGGATTAGGTTTTTTGTTTGCTCCGTCAATGCACAAAGCGATGAAGCACGCCGTTGGCGTCAGGAAGGAATTGGGCTTCCGCACAATTTTCAATTTATTAGGACCGCTGACCAACCCGGCCAATGCCCAAACTCAGGTGCTCGGTGTTTTTGATGTTGGATGGGTTCAGCCTTTGGCGGCGGTTCTTCGCGACTTGGGTTGCGTTCGCGCGTTGGTGGTTCACGGTTGCGACGGTTTGGATGAAATCACATTGACGGGTGAAAGCCGCGTCGCAGAATTAAAGAATGGGGAAATAACGACCCGCGATTTTGACCCGCGCGAACTTGGCTTTAAACATTGCCGCGCGGATGATCTCAAAGGAGGAACTCCGAAAAAAAACGCCGCGATAATTCAGGAAATACTGCGCGGAGAAAAAGGACCAAAGAGAGATGTTGTGCTCTTAAATTCCGCCGCGGCGATTTATGTGGCGGGAAAATCCGACTCGCTGGATTCGGGAATCCAACAAGCCGTTGCCTCGATTGAGTCAGGAAAGGCGCGGGATAAACTGGAAGGTCTATGTAGAATCACGAATTCCGTGACAGTTTAAAAACATGGTTTTTCGAAATGCCAAATATACTCGATAAGATTTTTGCGGAGAAACAAAAAGAGTTGGCGGGTACGAAACGCAATTCCCCTTTGTCGCAAATCAAACAGCGCATCAAGGATCAGGCACCCGTCCGCGATATTTTCAAAACTCTTGACGAGGGGAAATGCGCAACGAAAATTATCGCGGAAATTAAACGGCGCACGCCATTTAAGGGGGAACTCCGCGAAAATTTTAACGCCCTTGAAATCGCCGCGGAGTATATCAATCACGGCGCGGTCACACTTTCTGTTTTAACGGAAAGCAATTATTTCGGCGGCGATATTAAAATCCTGGAAGCAGTGAGAGCCATCGCGTCGGTCCCTTTACTCCGCAAAGATTTCATTAGCGACGAATACCAAGTTTATGAATCCAGAGCGTACGGCGCAGACCTGTTTTTGTTAATCGCTACACGGCTAGACCAAAATCAGTTGGCCGACTTGCTTCTGTTGGGAAAGGAGTTGGGCTTGTCGGCGTTGGTGGAAACCCATGACGAATGGGATATGGAAAAAGTTTTTCATGCCAAAGCGAATTTAATCGGGATCAACAACCGTGACCTTACCAACGGGAAAACCGATTTAGACATTGCCAGACGATTGATCCCCATGGCGTTGCAGGAAGCGGGCAACACCTTGGTCTGCGAAAGCGGCATCAGCGGCAGGGAAGAAATTGAAGAGTTTGAAAAGTTGGGGGCGCATGCGTTTTTAATCGGCGAAAGTTTGATGACCGCGAAAAGTATTCCTGAAAAATTAAAGATGCTATTAGGCAATGATGATTCCAAATCCACAAGTCAAAGTTAAAATCTGCGGCATGACGCAATTAAAGGACGCGCTGTTTGCCGCGGAGCAGGGCGCCGATGCCGTCGGTTTCATTTTCTATAACAAGAGTCCGCGTTCGATTACCATGAAGGCGGCGCGGGAAATAATATCGAGGCTGCCGCCTTTCGTCGATACGGTCGGTGTTTTCGTCAACGAAACGGTTGCACGGATAAACAAAGTTGCTGAACATTGCGGTTTGGATTTGGTGCAGTTGCACGGTGAAGAGTCTCCGGCGTTCTGCCGAAAAATTCACCGCCGCGTGATCAAAACATTTCGGATTAAAGATATTCAATCCCTTAAACAATTAGAGAAATATCCCGTCAGCGGTTTTCTTTTGGATACGTTTTCCGAAAACCTGCGCGGGGGAACGGGAAAAGTTTTTGACTGGAAGTTGGTTCATCCCGCAAAAAAAGTAGGACCGATTATTCTGGCGGGAGGACTGACGCCTCGCAATATCCGCCGCGCCATCAGGCAGGTTCGCCCTTACGGAGTTGATGCGTGCTCGGGCGTGGAAAAGTCGCCGGGCATCAAAGACCGCGAAAAGGTGCGCGCGTTTTTGGAAAATATCAGACACGGGAGCAAATCATGAAGCCGCACGAACAACCCGATTCTTGCGGACACTTTGGAAAGTTCGGCGGCAAGTATGTCATCGAAACTCTCATGCCCGCTCTGCAACAATTAGAACAAGTTTATGAAGACGCAAAAAACGATCTGCAATTTGCAAAGGATTTGAACTATTACCTGAAGCACTATGTCGGTCGTCCCACCGCGCTTTATTTTGCCCAGCGTCTTACGGAACATCTTGGCGGCGCAAAAATTTATTTGAAGCGCGAAGATCTGACTCACACCGGCGCGCATAAAATCAACAACACGATCGGCAGCGCGCTTCTTGCGCAAAGGATGGGCAAGAAAAAAGTGATTGCCGAAACCGGAGCGGGGCAACATGGCGTGGCAACGGCGACCGCCGCTTCGTTGTTCGGACTAGAATGCGATGTGTTCATGGGCGAGGAAGATATGCGACGACAGACGCTCAATGTTTTCCGCATGCAACTTTTGGGGGCGAAGGTCATCCCGGTTACCACTGGAACGCGAACGCTTAAAGATGCCACCAGCGAAGCCATCCGAAATTGGATTACCACCGTTGAAAGTACGCATTACATTATTGGCTCGGTGGTGGGCCCGCATCCTTATCCCATGATCGTTAGAGATTTTCAAAAAGTGATTGGGGAAGAAGCCGCCGAGCAGATGATGGCAATGGAAGGCAAGCCGCCCAACACCTGCGTCGCTTGCGTAGGAGGAGGCAGCAATTCCATAGGATTGTTTTATCCATTTTTGGAGAAGGAAGAAGTTTGCTTGGTGGGAGTTGAAGCCGCCGGCTTGGGTTTGGATACCAATCAACACGGCGCGTCCCTCACCAAAGGGTCGACGGGTGTCTTGCACGGAATGATGAGTTATCTCTTGCACGACGAGGATGGGCAAGTGACCGAGGCGCATTCGATTTCGGCGGGATTAGATTATCCCGGCGTCGGTTGCGAGCACAGTTACCTCAGAGAATCCGGCCGCGCGCAATATGTCGCGGTCACCGACGAAGAGGCGATGGAAGGTTTCAAGTTGCTTTCCATTCAGGAAGGAATTATTCCCGCGCTTGAGTCGGCGCACGCCATTGCGCATATAATGAAAATCGCTCCGTCTATGAAAAAGGATGACGTCGTCCTGGTTTGTCTCTCCGGTCGCGGCGACAAAGATGTGAACCTGGTGGCGGACAAAATGGGAGTTTCGTTGTGAGCCGGATACAAGAACGATTAAACCGTTTGAATGGCGACAAGGCTCTGGTCACATTTTTTACCGCCGGTGATCCGGACTTGTCCGCATCAAAAGAAATTTTTTTCGCGATGGAAAAAAGCGGCGCCGACATCATCGAAATCGGCGTGCCGTTTTCGGACCCTCTCGCGGACGGTCCCACCATTCAATCTTCCTCGCAACGTTCTCTACAAAACGGCACCACGCTAAAAAAAATTATCAACTTGGTAGCAGAAATCAGAAGCCAATCGGAATTGCCAATCGTGCTCATGACCAGTTTCAATCCCGTGTTTGTTTACGGCCAAAAAAAATTCGTGGCGGATGCGGTCGCGGCGGGAGCGGATGGGGTGATCGTGCCGGATCTTCCGCCCGAAGAGGCGGATGAGTTTCTCGGTTATACAAATGAAAAACAACTGGACATGATTTTTCTTCTCGCGCCCACCAGTACCCCAGAGCGAATCAAATGGGTCGGGGAGATTAGCAAAGGTTTTATTTATTATGTTTCGTTGACGGGAACCACGGGAATGAAAACCGCGCTGGCGGAAAATCTTCAAGAAAAAATTACCCGCATCAAAAATAAAGTGCGCCTTCCGGTGCTGGTGGGTTTTGGAATCTCCACCCCGGAGCAGGCTCAAGAAGCGGCGCGATGCGCGGATGGCGTCATCATTGGCAGCGCCATCGTCAAGATCATCGCAACCTGTTCCGACGCGGCGACGCGCAATCGGAACATCGCTGACTTTATATCCGGCGTTAAAAAATCCCTCACGCATAGCGTTTGAACCTGAACCGACGCGACCTCCATGCCCTCCCGAATTTCGGTCATCATCCCCGCTTATAATGAAGAAGATTCCATCGGATTAGTTTTGGATGCTCTGCCGCGAAATTTTATTCACGAAGTTATCGTCGTCGATAATAATTCGACCGACGACACCGCGCGGATTGCAAGTGAAAAAGGCGCGCGAGTGGTCACGGAAAAAAGACGGGGATACGGATTTTCCTGCCTGAAAGGAATTTCTGAATTGGATAATAACCCGCCAGATATTGTGGTATTTTTGGACGGCGATTTCAGCGACTACCCGGAAGAAATCGTCCAACTGGTGGAGCCGATAAAATCTGGAGAAATGGATTTTGTTTTGGGTAGCCGGATGATGCTTCCAGAAAGTCGAGCCGCATTGTTGCCGCAATCGCGATACGGCAACCAACTCGCCGTGTTTTTGATGCGGTTGTTTTTTAAATATCGGTACACCGACTTGGGACCGTTCCGCGCCATTCGTTACGAATCGTTGCAGTCCATCAACATGCAAGACACCAATTTTGGTTGGACGGTAGAGATGCAGATCAAAGCGGTTAAGAAGGGACTGCGCATTCTGGAAGTTCCCGTGAAATACCGAAAGAGGGTGGGCGTTTCCAAAATCACGGGAACTTTTTCTGGCACAATCAAGGCGGGAACAAAAATTATTTATACGATTTTCAAACATTCGATAACCTGACTTCATGCCAGCGTCTCAACTAAAACTCCCCGTCCTTTCATCCTGCATCCTACTTTTTTCATTGGCATTTGTTTCGTGGGGATGGACGGAGGATATTTCCGTTTTGGTTGCCAAGCGACTGAATCGGGAAAGCAAAACTTTGGACTTCAGAGGATTAAAAATTGGTACCTCCGGAGCGAAAAAGTTGGCGGTGATGGAGTCGCTTGCAAAAGTTACCACTCTTCACTTGCAGGGAAACGACATCAGAGCCCGCGGCATGAATGCCCTTGCCAAGTCTCGGCATCTGGCTGGATTGAAACATTTAGATCTGTGGGGAAATCTGCTGGGCGATTTAGGTTTGAAGGCAATTTCCGAGTCGCCCTATTTGCGGCAATTGGAATCCTTAAAGTTATGGAAAAACGAAATCAGCGATGACAGCATTGAACTGATGGCGGCTTCTAAAAATTTTACCAATCTGAAAATCCTTATGCTGAACGATAACTTAATCAGCCCCGAGGGGGCGAAAATTTTTGCCGCCACGGAACGGTTCCCGCAACTGATGACCTTGAATTTATTTCGCAACGAAATTGGCGATGAAGGAGCGCGAGCTTTCGCCAACTCCAAAAACTTTATTCATTTGGAATCGTTATATCTCGGGCAAAATAATATCACCGACGACGGCGCGGTCGCCTTGATTGAATCGCCGTATCTTTCCGGATTAAAAGTTTTGGATTTGACGCTGAACCCACTGGGCGAAGCCACGGCGATGGCGGTGTTCAAAGCCAACCGCAACAGAAAAATCCAGATCATCCACCGCTAGCAGAACCAAATAAAATAAGGTTATAATCCCGCTTCACGCGCAGTTTCTCATCTGAAATTTACATAGTCTGTTTGAAATAAAATCTGGAGGTTTTTGATCAGCGATGACGAACGTTTCTGAAATAGCGAAAAACGCCAACGCTTCCGCGTTAGTCCTGGCGCATCTTTCCACCGATTTGAAGAACCGTGCTTTGACGATGATGGCGAACGCTTTGGAGGAACATCGCGACGCCATCTTGTCGGCGAACAAAAAAGATTTACAGTTTGCGGAAAATAAAAACATCGCCAAAGCCTTGATTGACAGGCTGGGATTGAGCGAGGAAAAAGTCCGGGCGATGGTCAAAAGTATCCGCAGCGTGGTGGCGTTGGATGACCCGGTGGGGAAAATTAAAAGTGTCACGGAGCTGGACAAAGACATCGTGGTTGAGCAAGTCACCTGTCCGATCGGCGTCATCGGAGCAATCTTCGAGTCCCGTCCCGACGCGGTGCCGCAGATTTCCTCCCTATGTTTCAAGTCGGGCAACGCGGTCATATTGAAGGGAGGAAGAGAAGCACAGCACTCCAACAAGATGATCGCTAAACTTTTGGTGGAAGCGATGCGCAAAGTTCCCGGCGTCCCAAAGTTTGCGGTGCAGATGATCGAGACGCGCGCGGAAGGTATCGACATGTTGAAAGAAGAACAGTACATCCATTTGATTGTTCCCCGCGGCAGTAGCGCCTTCGTGAAGTACATTCAGGAGAATACGAAGATTCCAGTCTTGGGACATTCCGAAGGAGTTTGCCACGGCTACATCGACAAATCCGCAGATTTGGACAAAGCCATCCGGGTATGTCTGGATTCCAAGTTGCAATATCCCGCGGCATGCAACGCGATGGAGACGCTACTAGTACACAAAGACATTGCGAAAAAAGTTTTACCCGACCTGGCGGCAAAATTCAAAAAAGCACAAGTGGAATTAGTGGGGTGCGTCGAAACTTGCCGAGTAGTTCCAGATGTTTCGCCGGCTTGCGAATCGGATTGGGATTTGGAATATAACGACCTGAAATTGTCCATCAAAATTGTAGATAGTTTTTCCGACGCCGTGGAGTTCATCAACAAACACGGTTCCGGACACACCGACATGATCCTCGCAGAAGACCGCGAGCGAGCAGACCGGTTTCTCGACGAAGTCAGTTCCGCCAGCGTCATGTGCAACGCATCGACCCGTTTTGCCGATGGTTTTAGGTACGGGCTGGGGGCGGAAATCGGCATCAGTACAAACAGAACGCACGCCCGAGGGCCGGTCGGATTAGAAGGGTTGGTCATCTATAAATACAAACTACATGGGAACGGGCAAATCGTTGACGACTACTTCGGCGACAACGCGCGCGAATTCACCCACAAACCACTAACGCCACCAACATAAATTTTTTAGAGTGGAATGGCCAATGGCGGAACGGCCCAGAGAAAAACTGCTGCAACAGGGCGCGCAATCGCTATCCGACGCCGAGTTGCTGGCAATCTTTATCCGCACCGGCGTGCGTGGAAAAACCGCGGTTGATGTTGGCCGCGACTTAATCAATAAATTCGGCGGCTTGCGGAAAATTATGACCGCTGATAAAAAAAGCATTTGCAACACGACCGGTTTTGGGCCCGCGAAATACGCATTGCTCCAGGCGGCGCGCGAGCTGGGCAGGCGATTTTTGGATGAAAAACTCAAGCGCGACGGCGCGCTGACCAATCCCAAGCAGGTGTCGGAATATCTTATTCATCGGTTGCGCGACCAGCATCGCGAGGTGTTCGCAATAATCTATCTCGACAATCGCCATCAGGTCATCGAATATGAAGAATTGTTTTATGGCACGCTTAACGGCGCCACGGTGC
>DKID01000005.1 GCA_002454045.1 Nitrospina sp. UBA6727
ATGACAATCCGCCTAGGCGGGATGCTCTTCGCCGTCATCGTCATCCTCGGCGTCCTCATAAAATTGTAGCCCTCGCCCCCATTTGCGCGCGTAAAATAAATCTCCCAAATCGGAAAAATTGCCCTTGACTTCCTTTTCGCTTTGCCATACCATCCCACCAGCGTATAACTTTTCGCATATTTCACCGACGCGGCTGTTGCCCGTCCATCGCTAACAAAATTTCGAGGAGATGAAAAGATGAAAAAGAACTTTTTGACAGCGGTCGCCTTCGCAGTCACCGCTTTCTTCGCGGCAACCGAAATCGCACAAGCCGCCGACGTGTCCTTCAGCGGACAACTCAGAAGCCGGTATGAGAATGATGACAAAGATTTTGATGACAAAACAAGCGCCAAGGACTTCGTTGACTCCCGCGTCCGACTCAACGCCAAAGTCAATATCAACGACGAAACCAGCGCCTTCATCCAGTTGCAAAGCGTGAATAACTGGGGTTCTAACAGCGGTGCCAGGGGTGAGCCCAGCGGAAGCACTTCTTTCGCCGCCAATGACACGGATTCCAGCGTTGGCATCCATCAAGCCTATTTCACCCTGAAAAACTTCGGCTTGCCCGCCGACCTAAAAGTGGGTAGGCAAGAAGTAGTGCTAGATGGCCACCGCCTGTTCGGTAGCACCGGTTGGACCGAAGGCGCGCAAACCCACGACGCCGTGCGTTTGACCCATAAAGCCGGCAACCACACCCTGGCCTACGCTTATATACTCGGCTCGGAAGGTGGTGCTTCTGACGACGTTGACGCGCATTTGCTCTATGCCAACTTCCAGGGCGTGCTCGGTGGCGGACTCTCCCTTTACCTTGTGGACTTCCAAGATTCGAGGGGCATCGTCGACAACGACTTTTACACCACCGGTTTCCGCCAGGCGGGGAAACTCTTCGGGCTAGACTACCGCGTTGAGTACTACCACCAATCGGGCGATGCAACAGGTGATTTTTCTAAACATGCTCCTACAGCCGCCGATAATACCGCCGCCGCCGCCTACGTCGCCGCCGACGACGCCGTCGTCGCCGCCGCCGACGACGTCGCCGCCAAAACCGCCGCCTTCAACGCCGCCGGAACCGCCGCCGGAACCGCCGCCGCCATCGTCGACTTAAACGCCGCCATCGTCGACTTAAACGCCGCCAGAACCGCCGCCACCGTCGCATTCTGCAACGGCAAGACCTGCGCCAAGCAGGATGATGTTGACCGCGATGCGCATATGTTTGGCGTGCGCATCGGCAAGAAGTTCAACAATGTCGCCATGAAGCCGAGCCTGACCCTCTGGTATGACGAACTTTCCGGCACCGATAGTGATGACAGACATAAGGGCGACTGGAGCACCTTCAACACCCTGTTTGATACCGGTCATAAGTTCTATGGCCACATGGACTTGTTCCTGAACGGCGTCAATGGCGGAACCAAGGGTTACGGTCTGGTTGACACGGCTATCAAAGCCTCCATCCAACCCATGCCGGGCTGGACGGTGAAAGCCGCCTACCACTGGTTTGAAACAGAGGCTGACTACAAGTACAAGTACGGTGAGAAGGTCACCGTCACCGATGAGTTAGGTGAGGAGTTGGATCTCGCCGTCATCCACAAGCATAACGCCAACACCACACTTTCCGCGGGCTACTCCATGTTTGACGCGGACGACGGGTACCACGCTTTGAGTGGGCGCGTTGATGAGGCTACTAAGAAAGCAGACGGAGATGATGCGGATTGGGTGTATGTGCAACTAGACGTAAAGTTCTAATCCCACCAGCCCAGCACAACGAAAACCCCCCAGCGTCCCCGCGGCGTCTGGGGGTTTTTTTCACCCGCCGCCCGCCGCCCGAGCCGCCACCGCGCAATCCCCCCAAAAAAGCCCGCGCAGACATTCATCCATATGCTACACTCAACCGCGAAAGTGAGGACATATGTTTGACACATTAGCGTATGCCACCAAACTAAAAGCCGCCGGGTTCACCGAGCAACAAGCAAAAGCGCAAGCAGAAGCGTTGGTCTCCGTCGTGAACGAAAACCTCGCAACGAAGGAAGACCTCGCCGAACTCAAAGTTGACATCATCAAGTGGATGGTGACAATGGCTATGGCGCAGACCGCATTAGTTTTCGGCATAGTAAAGTTGTTCGCGTCATAAACGCCGCCGCCGTCCGCCGCAAAATTTTTGATTTATGCTACACTCGCCCGCGAAAGTGAGTACCCAATGTTTGACACACTGACATACGCCAACAAACTAAAAGCCGCCGGAGTCCCCGAGCAGCAAGCGAACGTACACGCCGAGACCCTAGTCGCCATAGTAAGCGAGAACCTTGCGACGAAGGAAGACGTGTCCAACGCGAAAACTGCGTTGGAGGGAAAAATCGCCAATCTGAAAACTGAGTTGAAGCAAGACATCAAGGATGTAAGGAGCGAGTTAACCGTCGTAAGCAAAGAGTTAGTCGCCCTAGGAGAACGCGCCGTAACGAAAGAGGACCTTGCCGAACTCAAAGTTGACCTCATCAAGTGGGTGGTGGGTGTTATGCTGGCGGTGGCGACTGCGCAGACCGCATTAGTTTTCGGCATAGTAAAGTTGTTCGCGTCATAAACACCGCCGCCCCGCCCGCCGCAAGATTTTTGATTTATGCTACACTCGCCCGCGAAAGTGAGTACCCAATGTTTGACACACTGACATACGCCAACAAACTAAAAGCCGCCGGGTTCACCGAGCAACAAGCAAAGGCGCAGGTTGAGGTGCTGGTTGCCATCGTGAACGAGGACCTTGCGACGAAGAAGGACCTCGAACTTCTTCGCAAGGACCTCGAACTTCTTCGCCTTGAGTTTAAAGGTCAGTTTACGTTACTCAAATGGATGCTGGGCGTTACCATCGCCGGGACGCTCTCCCTCGTGCTGAAAACATTTTTCGGATGACGCGCGGCGCGCGGTCGCCGTTGCGCCACCACCACGAAAACAGCGAGCGAACGATGCATATAAAAGAGTTTAGTTATTATTTCAGCACCACTGGCAAAGAGGGCGGACTGTTCAGCACTGACTTCGTGTTCATGCCGGGCGACGGCAGCGAGCAGAGCGCGATGGACGCCGCGGTTTTGAAGCAATCCGTCGGCGAAGATTTTCATCGCCTACGCGAATTGCTCGACCGCATGTTGATAAACGACAAGGGGGTAAAAGGCGCGCGCGAGCCGACCTTCACGGACTCGCCAGGGCAGTCAGCCGGCGGCTACAAATACGTCGGCGAAATCGTCAAGGGCATGATGCCCTCTCTAACTCGCCCCCGCTATCAAGCCGGTGTGGAATTCGCATTTGCCTGGCACGGCCGGCAATCTTCGGCCAGCATTAAAGTCAAACTCGAACTTAGCCACGAGTTGAACATCAAAGTCATGGAGGAGGTGCTGGCGTTGCCAGACCTCAGCATCGACGGCGACGCCCAGCGGCAAATTGAACGCCTGCGGCAACTGCTCCGCTCGCCGCAGCAGGACCCCGAAGTCAACCTGACCAAACTGCTGGCCGTCCGCACCCCAGCGCAATAACGGCGCGAAAACTCCCCCCTCCATCCCCCATTTTCGGCGTCGAGAAGAGTTTTTTCCGAAGAATGTAAATTGTGGTTGACAATACCATATGTTGTGTATATTGTGGCAGGTAACACGAAATATGGATGTTTTTGACTAATCCGCCTTTGATAACCGACTGAAATTGCTACGATAATTTTCCCCGAGAGACGCCATGCTGACCACCCACCGAGTATTCACCAAAGACCATCCCGACCCTTATGAGGGAGTTTGCTTCGTCGAGCGAAATTCCAAAATCACCAACGCCGACGGCTCCCTGGTTTCCGAAATCAAAAACGTTATGGTGCCGGAAACTTGGTCGCAGGTGGCGGTGGATATTATGGCGCAGAAATATTTCCGCAGGGCGGGGATTCCGGCGCGATTAAAAAAGCAGTCCGCGCCCGGATTGCCCGAATGGCTTTGCCCATCGGTGGCGGACGAAAAGGCGTTGCGCCAACTTCCCGAATCGGAGCGGTTCGTCCGCGAGACGACATCCCGGCAAGTTTTTCATCGGCTCGCCGGATGCTGGACATATTGGGGCTGGAAAAATAATTGCTTCGCCAGCGAGAAAGACGCGCGCAATTATTACGACGAGATGCGTTATATGCTGGCGTGGCAGTTGGCGGCGCCGAACTCTCCGCAGTGGTTCAACACTGGGTTGAACTGGGCATACGGTTTGGAAGGTCCCGCCCAAGGGCATTATTATTTCGACGCGGCGGCGGGACTGCAAAAATCCAAAAATGCTTACGAGCGACCGCAACCTCACGCCTGCTTCATCCTTTCCGTCGAAGATGATTTAGTGGGCGATGGCGGGATTATGGATTTGTGGCGGCAAGAAGCCCGGCTGTTCAAATTCGGGTCGGGCACCGGGAGCAACTTTTCCAACCTGCGCGGCAACGGCGAGCCTCTATCCGGCGGCGGGAAGTCTTCCGGGCTGATGAGTTTTTTGAAGATTGGCGACCGCGCGGCGGGGGCGATTAAATCTGGCGGAACCACGCGCCGCGCCGCAAAGATGGTCACCCTCGACATGGACCATCCCGACATTGAAGAGTATATCGAATGGAAGGCGCGGGAAGAACGCAAGGTCGCCGCGCTCGCGGCAGGAAGCCAGATTACCCGCCGTCGCCTGAAAGAAATTCTCCACGCATGCTGGTCGCGGGACGCAGGAGAAGAGACGCGATTTGACGTCCAGAAAAATAACGCCTTGAGAAAAGCCGTCCGCGCCGCGATGGATTGCTTCGTCCCGGAAAATTATATTTACCGCGTCATCCAACTCGCGCGGCAAGGTGCCAAGGATATCGTGTTCGAAGAATACGACACCAACTGGGCGTCGGAAGGTTATCTGACAATTTCGGGGCAAAACTCCAACAACTCGGTGCGGCTCACCAACGAGTTTCTGCGCGCCGTGGAATGTGATGCAGACTGGGACTTGATCCGCAGAACCGACGGGAAAGTGGCGAAGACGCTGTCGGCAAGAGAGTTGTGGGAAAAGGTCAACTATTGCGCCTGGGCAAGCGCCGACCCGGGGCTACAGTTTCACACGACGATCAACGAGTGGCACACTTGTCCAGAAGACGGGCCAATCCGCGCTTCCAATCCCTGCTCCGAATATATGTTTTTGGACGACACCGCCTGCAACTTGGCGTCCATCAACCTGATGCATTTTTACGACGACGCAAAAGGTATTTTCGCGGTGGAAAACTACCGCCACGCCTGCCGCTTGTGGACCCTCACCCTGGAAATTTCGGTGATGATGGCGCAATTTCCCAATCAAGCCATCGCCAAAAAAAGTTTCGACTTCCGCACCTTAGGTCTCGGCTACGCCAACTTGGGAGCGCTACTTATGGCGATGGGCATTCCCTACGATTCGGAAAACGGCAGAGCGATTTGCGGCGCGATTTCCGCCATGACCACCGGCGCCGCGTACGCCATGTCCGCGGAAATGGCGGGCGAACTCGGCGCGTTTCCGAGTTTCGAAAAAAACCGCGGCGCGATGTTGCGCGTTCTCAAAAACCATAGCCGCGCGGCGCACGACGTGGAAGTTCACGAGTACGACGGCCTCACCACTTTTCCGCAAGGCATCCGCGCCGAACATTGCCCCGCGTATCTTTTGCGCGCGGCGCAGAAAGAATGGGCGGACGCGCTGGCGCTGGGAGAACGCAACGGATTCCGCAACGCGCAGACCACCTGCATCGCGCCGACCGGCACGATTGGGTTGCTGATGGACTGCGACACCACCGGCATCGAGCCAGATTACGCGCTCATCAAATACAAGAAACTCGCCGGCGGCGGTTACTTCAAAATCGTCAACCAGTCCGTTCCCCGCGCACTTCGCCGGCTGGGTTACAAGCCCGACGAGATTAAAGACATCGTCGGGTATTGCGTCGGCACCGGCAGCCTTGCGTCCTCCCCGCACATCAATCGCCGCACCTTGCGCGAAAAAGGTTTTACCGACGCGGTGCTTGATAACATTCAACTCGAATTGCCGAAGGTTTTCGACATCAGTTTCGCGTTCAATAAATTTATTTTGGGAGAACAGTTTTGCAAGGACGTGTTGAAGTTGACCGACCCGCAGATGGACTCCATGAACTTCAGTTTGCTGGGGCATCTAGGTTTCACGGAAGAAGAAATTCGGCAAGCCAACGACGACATTTGCGGAAGGATGACGATTGAAAACGCGCCCCATCTGCAAGCGCGCCATTATTCCGTTTTCGATTGCGCGAACCAATGCGGAAAGTACGGCAAACGTTTCATCCGCCCCGAAGCGCACATCCGCATGATGGCGTCGGCGCAACCTTTTCTTTCCGGCGCGATTTCCAAAACCATCAACATGCCCAACGACGCCACCATCGCCGAGGTAGAACAAGCGCACACCCTGAGTTGGAAACTGATGCTGAAAGGAACCGCCATCTATCGCGACGGTTCGAAACTGAGCCAGCCGTTAAACAGCGTGGCGGTCGAAAGTTTCAACCAGTTGAAGACGGAAGAAGCCCCCGCCATGCATGCCGCCCGACAAATCGTCAAAGTCGTCCGCGAACACCAGCGCAAAGTTTTGCCGCAACGGCGAAGTGGATACACGCAGAAAGCCTCCATCGGCGGACACAAAGTTTATCTCAGAACCGGCGAATATGAAGACGGCACCCTCGGCGAAATTTTTATCGACATGCACAAAGAAGGCGCGGCATACCGCAGCCTGATGAACTGCTTCGCGATTGCGATTTCTTTGGGACTGCAACACGGCGTGCCGCTGGAAGAATTTACCGACGCGTTCGTGTTCACCCGGTTTGAACCGAACGGCGTCGTCACCGGCAACAAGTCGATCTCCATGTCCACCTCCACCATCGATTATATTTTCCGCGAACTGGCAATCAGTTATTTGGGCAGGGACGATTTGTCCCAAGTAACTCCCGACGATTTGCGCGCCGACTCCATCGGCAAAGAGGGCCAGCAGTCCAGCAACAATGACGCGGGGTTCAACTCAAGTGGTCCGGCGGCGACTTTCGCGGAAGCCGAAACGGAGACGAAACTTTTTCCGAAAAACGCCGCGGCGGTTTCATCGAATGGCAACGGCAATGGTTACGGCAACGCCGCGGCGGCGACCTCCACGACGGTGGTCGCCAAGATGAAAGGTTACGAAGGCGACGCCTGCCAAGAATGCGGAAGCCTGACGTTGGTTCGCAACGGAACCTGTTTGAAGTGCATGACTTGCGGAGCAACATCGGGTTGCTCCTGATTTGCAACCCCTCCCCCGAACAGAATATTCGCGAGAGTTTAGTCGGCGGTGACGATGGCAACGATGGCGCGATGACGGCGTCGGCACTGACCTGCGCGAGTCGGCGGACGAAAAATATTCACACCGTCACGGTTCCTGCTTGTTCATGATGGCATCCAATTTCTCTTTAAGTCGGCGGGATTTCTCGTAGCTTTTTTCCGCGTCCTCTTTTTTGCCCATCGCCTCGTAGGTATAGCCCAAACTGTACCAGGCGTTGAAGTGGGCGGGGTCCATCCTGATGACTGACTTGAAAACTTTTTCCGCGTCGTCGTATTTTTTTTCGAGATTATAGATTCCCCCCAGCCCGTAATAAGCCGCAACGTTGCCGGGATTTTTTTCGATGGCGCGCATAAAAGATCCCTTCGCGTTGCGAAATCGTCCTTGCTTGGTATGCTCGATTCCTTCCTGAACATATTCTTCGCTATTCTTATTTTCGCATTGGGTTAAAATCATACCCGCAACGAGTAGCGTAAAAAATTTTAGCAACAATTTTTGGCGGTTCATAACCGAGTCCGAGACGATCACAATCAGCAACGGCAGAAAAAAGAAAAGCGCAACAATCTGCTCGCATGATACCAATGTTTCTCCACACGGATAGAAAAAAGCTAAATGTTTTTATTTAATCCAGAAGTGATAGTTTTGCTCACCGGGCTTATGCTCGTCGGTTGCGGCGTTATTTTTTTCTGGCGGGAGGGACGGGGAATTTTTTGCCTTTGGCGTTCGATGAGTGCCCAACGAAAAAAAATTGAGCGCAGGAAGTGTGCGAATATTTCTTCCCATGAAAGCCGCGCATTGGAAGTAGTGTTGGAAACTTGTTCTCGTTACCAACGCGAAAAAATTTTTCACAAAGAAGGCTTGCGATTTTTGTCCGACACGTTGCGTTTGATCTCGCAGGTGGCCGCCGTTTATCATCCCGACGAGAAAGCGCCGATGGAGCAGGCTCGGATTGGAAACGTGCTGTCGGCTTTTCTAGAGTTGAACCGGCAAATTGTGGATATGCTGGAAACTCCCGGCTTGGAAAGGCTGACGCAATTCCGCTTGCGCGAGGTGATGCCCGGTTTTGAAACGAACAAAAAAAGTAGCGCGCCGGCGTTTGTTTTGGATTTTTTCAAACGTCGCGTTCGGATGATAGTGGTGCGGGCACTGTGGATTCAGTGGATCCTGCTTGCGGGGGAATCAGCGATAAAAGTTTACGGAGAACGGCGGGCGACGGACGAAGTTCCCGACCCGGAAACTTTGCTAGACGAAATGGACCCGTTACAAGATGAGTTGGACCCGTCTTTGCCGGATGATGTCCGCGAAGTTGTGGAAGCGTCGCGAAAAAATATTTTGTTCGCGCTGAAACCCTTGCCGTGGGCGGAGGTGAAGTCCATCTACATTTCGCTGGCTGAAAACATTGCCCGAGTCTGGCATCCCGAATCCCCGGCGCCTTTGTATGAAGTCCGGCTTTATGATTTGCTGACGAGCGGTTATCTGGAATGTGCCGGGCGTTTAGGTCAGAAACCGCTGCTGAAAAAAATCCGCGGTCTCCGGTTGAGTTATTTAACCGGGGCGCGAGAGGCGGCGGCTCCTTTTGCCGAAAGCAAGTTGTTCGACTGGGCAAAAAAATATCAGATGGGTCGTGCCGCAAAATGGTCCAAGACGATTTTCAAAACGTTGCAAAAAAAACAACCGGGAATTTTGTTTCGCGATGTGGCGATAGGCGTTGCCGCGGAAGGCGGGAAACGCTGGTTGATTCTGGTGCTCCACAGAAAAATTGCCAACGAGACCAACAAACTATACGGGACGAATGTCGGCGACGACGAACCATCAGCGCGCAAGGATTGAGGCGTCTATTTTCGTAGCAGGTAGGAAACTCTTATGCCGCTGGAGTAAACGTCGGCCCAGTGCGAAGATTTTTTCTGCGCCGATGTGACCAAGTCGTGGTAAGTGCAGAGCCGGGTTTGGGTTTCGCGCCAGTCGATTTTTGCGAACCGCATTCCCAACGATTGAAACCAAATTTCCAAAAGCGCGCGTGTCGGCAAAGTGATGAGGCTGACGTCGGCGTCGCGGTGCGGGAAAGAATGAGGCAGGCGGTAGTCCTTCTTCTCCGGTTGCGTCATGGCGGTGAGCATCATTGGCAGTTTCAAACTTTCTTCGTCGAGAGATTGGTAAACTTGCGCGGCGTCCTTCCCCTGAACGGCGGCGTAGGCGGCGGTGAAAGTGTCGAGCAGAATCGTTTCTCTTGCCACCTTCCGCATTAGTTTCAGCAACCGATAAGGTTCGACCGTGTAATAAAGTACGCCGAGACAAAGCACGGTGTCAAAACTTCCCGCCGCCAGATTTTCTAAATAACGAAAAACATCGTCCGCCTTAAAGTCGTAGCGGGTTGCCGGGATTTTCGCCTGCTGAAAAAGTTTTTCCCCGCGCGCGATAGTTTTGTTTTCCGCGTCGATACCTTGCACAAACTCCGCGCCCAACTTGAGCGCCGAGTAAGCGAATGTTCCTATATGCGATCCGATATCGAGAATTTTTTTTCCTTTCACACAATCGAGATTGCGAGTCAGCAAGGTATCGATCCGGGCGTTGAGGCATTCAAAATTATAAGGAATAGCCCAGCGCGTTTGCCGGGTTTCGGTCGTCAAAAATGGAGAGTCTTCGGCGATGACAACGGGAATCTTTTTCATGATTATCTTTGCGAATTTTAACGGCGCGAAATTTGGTGCGCTTGCAATTCATCGCGGCGACTAAGTTGCAACGCCTTCGCGCCCGCGTTGCCGTCGCGTTCACCCGGCCGTATTATATCGGATTCCGGTCAACGCTGGAGGCTCGGCGGTGACGGCGGGCGCGGTGACAACGCCTTGGCGGCGGGTATTCATTCTGTGTCCCGAATAATTCCCCGCCACTTTCAATCAGGTTTTCGACCCCTTATAATCGGGCTATCGTTTTTTTTGATGAGGCGTGTGGATTGAGTAAAAGAAAAACCAGAAAGAAAAAAGACCGCTCACTCGTCGAAAGCAAGAGCAAGGGACTCTCCACTCTGAAGGAAAAACTTACGAGTAGCAACCCCGAGTTGGTGGAGCGGTTCGAAGCCATTCAAGGTATCGAGCTGACGGTGCCGCGATTGGTGCAGGTGATCGCCGACCTCCTGCCTTACCCTTGGGATGACTTTGCTTTGTTTGAGGAGGCGGTCAAACTCACGGCGCAGGGATTTTATTGGGAAGCGGTTGGTGTTTGCCACGATGTGTTGCACTTGAGCCCCAACGCGTATCCTGCCCATCATCTTCTGGGACATATTTACGGCGCGATGGGAAATGCCCGCGAGGAAATTGAACATTACCGCAAGGCGGTTCGGCTCAAGCCTAACTATCCGCAAATCTATTTTGATTTAGGCGCGGCCTATTGGGTTTCCGGTAAGCAAAAAAAATCCATCGCCGCGCTAAAAAAAACCATACCCATGGCAGCAGACTTCGCGGTGGCGGACTATTGGCTGACTTTCATCTTTGACCGATTGGGAAGAAACCGCGACCGCGACCAACGTCAGGTTTCCGGAAAGGACGCCGTCGTGCCGGCGCAAACTTTCGCTTCGGTTTGCGGACTGCTCGGCACCGCGTTTGTGGAGTATGGTTATCATACTTCCGCGCGCCAAGCTTTCAAGCGGTCGGTGCAGGTGTGGCCAGAATTTGCGGAAGGCTATTATTTGCTTGGGATGCTTCACCTTAAAAAATTGCGGAATCCAAAACGCGCCGCAAAATATTTGGAAAAGGCGGAGCAGTTTTATATTCGCCAGAATGATTTCCAGCGCGCCGCTTTGGCGCATCAGTTATACCGACCGAAGGATGAAGTTCACGACCAAAATAAAGCCGCCGATGAATGGCTGAAAGAAGGTTTGCGGCTGCAGGGTTTGGGTTGGTATCAAGGCGCGGTGGATGCGTATCGAATGGCGCAAGGTTTCAAAACGGATTTCTTAGATGCGTTTTACAATATGGGCGTCGCTTATGGTTGCATGGAGGAAAATGACATAGATGCTCTGCACAAGGCAGTGTGGGTTTTCAAAAAGTCGATAGACATCAATCCTAAATTTATTCATTCCTACACCGCCTTGGGTGCATCCTATATTAAGCAGGGGGAATTGGATTCGGCCGTGGAGGTGTTGCGCCGGGCTACTCGCGTCGAACCGCAAGACTCCAACGCTTATTATTATCTCGGCATCGCTTGTCGCATGAACTCGCAAATTTCCCAGGCGGTGGATTATATGAAGCAGGCCGTAGCCCTCAAGCCCGACTCGGTGCAAGTTCAGTTTTACTTTGGTTTGTCTCTCGTGGATTTGAAAATGTTTGAAGAAGCTTGCGCGGCGTTTCGGGAAGTGGTGCGGATAAAGCCCGACTTCGCGGACGGATATTTAATGCTGGGGAAGTTGTATCACGAAAAATTATTTGAACCGAGCAAGGCGCTCTCTTATTTGAAGCGCGCCGAAAAACTTTTTATGAAGGCGGAAGATTATCAGCGGGTCGGACAGATTCGCCAACTTTTCATTCGTCGCCCCGCGAAATCCAATCTGTGATTCTGTTTGTTTATGCCTGAAAATATTTCAAGGACAAAAATCTTTCACGGTTTCTTCCTGTTGGGGATTTTGTTTTTTGCTTCGGTCCCGGCGCCGGCACAAGAACCGTTTGTCGCCGCCAGATTGGACAATCTGACCGCCGAGGAGATGGCTCCCTTGGCGCTTACGGATTCCATGTACTACCATTTCGATGAGTGGTTCACCCGGTTTGCCGATGCGATCAAGCGTTTGGAATCGGCGCCGCCGTCCCTGAAAAATCGCGTCGAGTTGATGAAGCATCATTTCAATTACGCGGGCTTGCTGGGGGAACTTGGTCATACGTTGGCTTTCACCAGCAAATATCAGGATGAAAAAATCACGGGAAAATTTTTGTATCACAGCAACCGCGTAAAAGATTTAGCCCGCGACATTTTAGATTCCGCCACCGTGAAACTTGACCAAGAGGCGGCGTCGAATTTATATCTCGGCGCGGTGGAAGGTTATATCGGCATCTTTGAATACGGGCGAGGCAACCTCATCACCGCTTTGATTAACGGATTCCAAGCCGACAACCATCTCGAAAAAGCATTGCTCTTGAACCCAAAACTTGCCGATGCATATTTCGGTCTCGGAATGTATCGGTATGGCAATAGTCGAATCGGCGGCTTCGGCAACCTGATCATGCAGGGCGGCGAAGACCTTCGGCTCGTCGGCTTGAACCATATTAAGCGCGCCATCTTGAACGAGGCCGCGGCGTTACCGTTGGCACTAAAAACGCTGGCGTGGTTTTATATTTCCGAACAAATCAATCCGGAAAACACGGGGCTCCCTTCCGACAACCCATTGTCGCGGAAGCAGGCGCGGGAAAATGCCGTCAGTCTGTTGACCGATTTGGAAAACCGCTACTTCAAACGACCATCCCCGCATTCCCATTTCCGCGGCAACAAAGAATTGGCCATGATGAAAGCCCTCCAGTTTGTGCTTGATCAGAATTATGAAAAGGCGCGCGGTGAATTTAAAAAAGTGCTCACAATTAGTGACCACCTGCGCGGTCGCGGATTTCAAATCAATCCGCAACTCGTTCAGTCCGTGCAGGCGGGCATTGAGTTTTGCGAACTCATGTTGTTGCAAGTATCCGGAGAGGAGGACAAACGCGCCGCTTGTTTTAAGGTCAACGCGCAGATTAAATTTCTAAACAGCGGCGGCTCCATGGTGGAATACGATTCAAAAAAGATTCGCCGCGAACTCCACACCGTGTTCTCGGATGCTCTGCAACGGATGACGGAAAAAATGAATTGCGGTCCCGCGTGATGAACAGCGACCGTCCGCCGCCGTCACCGTCGCGAAAGGAATCAGGGGGACGCCGCCTTGCGCATAACCAAAGAGGCGGAGTTGATGCAGTAGCGAAGCCCGGTCGGTTCCGGTCCGTCTTCGAAAACATGGCCCAGATGGCAATCGCATTTGCTACACAATACTTCCGTCCTCCGCATGAAGGAGAGCGTGTCTTGTTCGGTGGCGATATTTTTTGGCGCGATGGCTTGGTAAAAACTTGGCCACCCCGTGCCGGAATCAAATTTCGTGTTTGAGGAAAACAGCGGCGCGTCGCAACCAACGCAGTGGTAGGTTCCCCGGTCGTGGCAATCCCAAAACTTGCCGCTGAAGGCGCGCTCGGTGCCTTTTTTTCTGCAGACTTGGAATTGTTCGTCGGTCAAAGTTTCCCGCCATTCGCTTTCGGCTTTTGTAATTTTTTTCGTCAACTTGGTTTCCTCCTTTAGGTCGCGGTGAATTGATTATACTAAACTTTTTGAAGAACTCCGCCGCGCATGTTTCACTGGATTCTGTGTCAAGCACGGAATGACGGCGGGGGTGCGCCGTCGTCATGACCGTCGCGTCACTGTCGCCGTCATCATCCCCGCGCGCGGAAATTTTTTTCGCCCTAGCACTCAACCACATTAACCGCCAGATTGCCCTTTGAGGTCTCTTTGTATTTTTCCATCATATCCTCGCCGGTTTCTCGCATGGTGCGGATAACATCATCCAGAGAAACCTTAGATGTTGCAACTCTTGAAAAGGTCAACAACGCTGATATTCGTAAGTGGAAAATTTTTCATAAGGAAGAATAAAGCGCTTTGTAGATGCCCATATTTCTCAGCACGTGTTTGACATAACGGCGGGTTTCCGGGTAGGGGATGGACTCTATGAATACGTCCTGATCGCCTAAATGTCCGAAACGTTTCAACCATTTTTTCAGGACACGGGGTCCCGCGTTGTACGAAATCAGGATGTGCATTTTGTTCTTGCCGAATTGTTTATCCAGTTGGCTGACGTATTTCACGCCAAGCCTGATGTTTAGGTCGGGGTCGAAGAGGACGTCGGTCTCAAAAGGTTTCTGCGATTTATTTTCGGAGTAAAGTTTTTTCCCGGTCGCCGGCATGATTTGCATGAGACCACGAGCCCCGGCGGGGGAAAGTGCCCGACTGTCAAAAAGGCTCTCCTGCCGGATGATTCCGTTCACGAAAAAGGGATTCACCTTACGGTCGCTGGCGTACGCCAAAACCGCTTCTTCGTAAGCGAGGGGAAAAAAGTGTTTCCAAAACTTTGGCGCAAGATTTTTTTCCGCGGGCTTCGTGGTGAAATCTTTATACAAATGCAAGATTCTGAGAGACTCCGCATAGCCCTGCGCCTGGTGATAAAGATGGGAAAGCCACAAAACCCCGGACAAGTTTTTCCGCACCGTCTTCTGCAATCCGCCAACTTCGTTGCGTGCTTCCTGCAGCAACCCAAGTTTGACCAGTTCGTTCGCCCGGAGGTGATGAAACTTTTCCCGCGCGCTGAGAGGTCGGTCGAGTTGAGGGCCTGTATCGCCTGTGGATAAAGGCTCTTCGGCAGTTTGATTTTGTGCGCGCGATGGTTTGACACCCATGGCGCGGAGTTTATCTTGCGCGCGGACTCCGTGAAACGTATAAGGATAAAACTCGAAAACTTTGGCGTATAAATTGCGCGCCGCATCTTTCTTTCCCAGATTTTCTGCGGACTTGGCACTCCAATACAGATTGTATTCGACAAACGGTCCGTCGGGAAATCGCTGCGCTGCTTCCTGAAATCGGTCGAACGCTTTTTCAAATTTTCCATCGAGATAATGAATCCAGCCTAGCCGCCAGCCAGCCCATTGCGCATGATATTCCTGCGGATATTTTTCCAAAGCGGTTTTATAATTTTTCAGAGCCTCGGGAAAGTTTTTGCGTTCTTCATAAATCTTTCCAAGAAAAAACTGCGCCTTCACCGCAATTTCCGAAGAAGGATCTTCCCGGGTGATTTTCAGAAAATATTTTGCCCCTGCCATCGGTTGGTCAAGGTTCCAAAGGTTTCTGCCGATTTCCAACCTGGCTTGTTGCACCTTGGCGTGGTGGGGATAAAGTTTTAAAAATTGCTGCAACGCGGCGTTAGCTTTTTTGCGGTCCCTTAGTCCCCCATGCGCGCGGGCGCGGAAAAAATAAAACCGCCCCGGTATAAGGTCGTGCTCCTTCCGGATTTCTCTGATTTCGCGAAGGATTTTTTTATAACGGTTGTTCTTAAATAATTCCTGGATGCGATGGGTGTGTTCCCTCAAAGTAAGGGGAATTTCTTTAACCGTTTGCAAATCGGCAAGACGTTCGAGCGCCATCTCAACTTCCGGGATTCGCTCATGGTTGGGATGCTGGATGTAAAGCCGACGAAAGTTTAGATAAGCGTCGTTTTGTTTTCCTGATTTCTCTTGGACTTCCGCCAGTTTGAAAATCATCTCGGGAAGAGATTCGCGAAACTTTTGGTGCCCGAAATTTCCGGTGATTTTCAGGATGGCTTCATCCAGCGTTTTCATGCCCGCTTCTTTTTCCCCCAACTCAATTTGCGCCTCTGCAAGAATCAAATAAACTTCGGGATAGAGAAGGGTGTTGGGGGTGAGTTGCAGAAGTTCCAAAGCGTTGTCTCTGGATTTTTTATATTCGCCGACTTGCGCTTGCGCCCGGATTAAATGAAACCGAATGTAGTCTCCCACGGCGTCATAATTTTTGCTCAGTGGTTCAAGAAGCCTGATGGTCGCTTCCGGTTTTTCTTGCTCCGCGTAAATCAGCGCAAGCAAAAACCGCGAGCGTTTGGCTTGCGCGGAATCCGGCGGCTGGTTTTGTAGCGTCAGGAGAAGGTCTTCGGCTTTGCTCCATTCTTTTTTCTGGAAAAACTTTTTCGCTTCTTCATAGCGTTGCTCGGTAGATTTGTATTCGGCAAAACTTGTTTGCGCAAAACTCAGGAAAATCGTCAGGACGAAACAAGCGATACTTTTGGGCAGGAGGGAGAGCAATTTATCCCGCAGAGATTCGGGGGTGTCATTTCGATTTGCCGGCAAGGACTGGGCGTCTCTCATTTTTCTAAACCAGGTCAACTGTCTTTTGACGTAATGTCGGGTTTCTCTTTTAATCTCGTAAGCCGCGCGTTCCAGAGTCATATCGCCTCGGTGGTATCGAACCATCTCCGCATAGCCGATGCTTTTGAAGGGCTTCGTCTCCGGACCATAGCCGCGGTCAAAAATGTTTTGGACCTCGTTGACCAGTCCGTCCTCGATCATTTGATCCACACGCCGATCAACTTGGGAATACAACTCCGACCGATCTCGTTCCAGAATAAAAGTGTGGACGGGGAATTGTCGCGGCGCGGGAGAATCCTTGTTATGAAATTCCGTGAAGCGTTTTCCGGTAGCCAGATAAACTCCCAGCGCGCGCTCAATGCGTAGGGAATCCGTCCCGCAAATTTTCGCGGCGTATTCGGGGTCAACGCGCTGAAGTTCGCGGTATGCCTGTTCGACTCCTTGCTCGCGGATGTCTCGCCGGATTTTTCCGCGGATTTCGGGAGAGGTTCCTTCCGCGCAATCGTAGTCTTCAACTAAAACTTTTATGTACAGTCCGGTGCCGCCGACCAGTATGGGAATTTTATCACGACTCATGATTTCACGGATGATTCGCGCGGCGCGGATTTTAAAAGCGAAGGCGTTAAATTCTTCGTCGGGTTCAAGAATGTCGATCAAGTGGTGGGGGATTTCATCTCTTGCGGACGGCGAAGGTTTCGCGGTGCCGATGTCGAAATATTTATAGACTTGCATCGAGTCGGCGCTGATGATTTCCGCGTCTAGTTTCCGCGCCAGCGCCAGCGCGGTTTCACTTTTCCCCGAAGTGGTTGCGCCGGCCAGTATAATTAAAGGAAGCATAAACTCCTTTCATCCTCCTCGCGAACAAGTTCCATCGTCACCGCGACCGTCACCGTCGTTGCGTCACCGTCACGCCGCCGCCGTTGCGAACGAGTTCCGTCATTATAAACCGCGCGCGGGCGTCCGTGGTTGTTATTACTTTCTCCGCGATAAAAATTCCCGCCACGATTTTTTTGCCGTCAGGATTATGGCAAGCGGTTCTTTTTCGTACACGATGGGGTATTGTCTGAGGGTCACCAAAAATCCGCTCGACGGCGCGGTGATTTCTTCCAGCCGTTTGCCGCTGTATAGGTCGCGGATTTCTCCTATCCGTTGTCCTTGCCGGACGGACGTTCCCACTTTCACTTCTTTCAAAAACATTCCCGCTGCGCCGGCGGGAACGGCTACTTCATCTTCGGGTTGATAAAACCGCGGCGCGGTATTTTTGTCGGGTTTTATTTTTCTTCTATCTTTGAGGATGCCTTCCGCTTTCATAAAATTTACGATGCCTTGAAACAAAGTTTCGCATTGCGGCAGGTTCACGGTGCGCGGTGACCCGGACGACAAGGTGACGGCCACCATGCCGCGCGATTGCCATTGCGAATATAAACTGACTTTCGGGGATTCATTCAACTTGCGCACGGTTTCAATTTTTAGATCGCGGGACAACTTTTTGATTCTTCCGTCCAACTTCAAAGTTTGGATATGCGGCGCGTCTTCATTGTGCGGCGGCGCGGATTGCAGGACAAAGCCCCAGTAGGAATTCGCGGTATGTTCCAGAACGGCGGAAGCCAGCGCCTCGGTGGTTTCGCTCTGCGGGTTGCCGGGAAAAGCCATGCTCATGTCCACGCCGTCATACGGCCACAATCGCGAACCGGATTGAACGGCGTTCAGGTTGACTACCGGAAAACTGATGACTTGTCCGTGGAGGGTGTAGTCGCGGTCGCCGCCGTCGATCACGTTGTCGAGAAATTGGGACAAGCGCGAACTCAAGTACACTCCGTTCAAATGGTCGCCGTGCAAGCCGCTGACGATGGCGAGAGTTTCGCCGCCGGGTTTTCCCCAAGTGTTTTTATAAAGCGTCAACGGCGCGCCGAACAAAGTTGCAATGGAGAGGACTTTTTCTTTCACGGCGTAAATGGTTTCTCGGTGGCGATGCGTGCCAGCGGCGCACCCTTCCCGGTTAGGGGATGTTCCCGCAACGTGAACAGCAAGCCGGCGCAAGGGGCGCGGACTTCCTCCCGCGCGCGACCGGGGTCTATCAGGTCGCCGATTTTTTCCCCCGCCGTCAACATTTTTCCCACTTGCATTTGCTTGACGAATAATCCCGCGCTCCGAGCGTGGACCATGGCGACGTGATCGGGTTGCACCAGTTTTGGTGACGCGACTTCCGCGATGGTTTCGCCGAGGTCGAGCGTCCCGGTTTGTTGGAGAAGGTTGAGGATGCCTTGCACGATCGGGTCGCAATAATTTTTGTTTATGCGCAGACAGATTCCGGTTTCAATAACTAGCGTCGGAATGTTGGCTTGGTTCAGGTTGTATCCTAATGTGGACTCGAAAATTTCCGCGTGCGGGTGTATCCAAATCAGACGGACGTTACAAAGTTTCGCCAGCGGGATTAATTTTTTTTCAAAGTTTTTGATGATGCGGATTTGCGGCAACTCCATCAGATGAAGATTGCTGGCGTGAAAATCGACGACCAAATCGGAATTGGATTTCAGATCATCCAGCAACGCGGCGGAAATTTTGGCGACCAACGACGGCGTATTTTTTTCGCCGAAGGTGCGATTGATGTCCGCGGAAAAAAATGGCCACAGTCGAGTTCCCGTTTCAAGAGCGTGCGGGTTCACTGCGGGGTAAACGTGAACTTCTCCTTTGAATGCGGATGGATTTTGTGCTTCTAAATTTTTCAGGGTCTCCATCAGCCGATGACAAATATATAGCCCCGCCAGTTCGTCGCCGTGCAGTCCCGCAACTAACGAGACGCGCTTTGTCGGTTGCGTCGATTGCGCGGCGGGATAAGTGTGTCGGATGATTTCGACCGGCGGTCCGACGGGAGTTTGAACGGAGAGGATGCATTGGCTTTGCATGGGAAGGCTGACCGGGAAGCGTTGGGTTTATGTTTTTTCGGTGGAAATTTTCATCGCGTCGATTTTTCTTTTCAGGGTGTTGCGGTTGATGCCTAATGCTTTCGCCGTCGTAACTTGTTTGCCGGAGTACTTGCTTAAAAGAATTTCGAACAGGTGCTTCTCAACTTTTTGAATGAGCGTTTCGTGGAGCGCCCCTTCTTCCGAATGGTTGTGGAGAAGAAAATCTCGAATCAACTGCTCCAAACGTTCATCCCATTGTCCGCCGCCACCGTCGTCGGTGTTGTCTTCCTGCATGTGAGGGGGCAGATGTTCTGGCAGGATGGGACCGGAGAGAGCCAGTATCAAAGCGCGCTTGATTACGTTTTCAAGTTCCCGAATATTTCCGTTCCAGTGGTAACGGCTCAAGGTGCGCGCGACATCGGGGGAGAGATAAACTTTGCCGCGCGAAAGTTTTTTTGCGTAACGATGAATGAAATGATTCGCGAGAAGCGGCACGTCTTCCAGCCGTTCCCGTAACGGCGGTATGTCAATGTGGATGACGTTGAGACGGTGATATAAGTCTTCGCGAAACTGTTTCAGGGTCATCATGTCTTCCAAGTTTTGATTGGTCGCGGCGATGACGCGGACATCAACGGTGATCGGATTTTTCCCGCCGACGCGATAGAATTCATTGTTCTGCAGGACGCGGAGGATTTTGGCTTGTAGCGATAATTCCATGTCGCCGATTTCGTCGAGGAACAGCGTGCCTTTGTTGGCTTGTTGAAACTTCCCCACCTTCGTTTCCACGGCGCCGGTGAAGGCACCGCGTTCGTGACCGAAAAGTTCCGACTCCAAAAGTTCACGGGCGATGGCGGCGCAGTTGATGCAAACAAAAGGTTTGTCTTTGCGGTGCGAGTATTGATGCAACGTGTTGGCGACCATCTCCTTGCCGGTTCCGCTTTCGCCCGTGATCAATATCGGGAGGTCGGAGTCTGCGGACTGACCGATGGTCTTGAAGATTTTCTGCATGCGTTTGCTCTTGCCGATGATCGCGGCGGCGGATGAATTTTGCGCACCGGCTTCTTGATTCTGAACGGGTGCGGCGACGGCGGGCGCGGAGATCGACTGCGCCGTTTCTACCTGATTGACCAAGCGGAACACTTCGTCGAAATCAAATGGTTTGGTGATGTAGTCGTAGGCGCCGAGCCGCATGGCTTCGATGGTGTTGTTCATGGTGTCTTCGGCAGTCATCATCACCACCTTCAAGTCGGGGGAAAGTTTTCGGCTTTGCTCGAGGAGTTCCAGTCCGTCGGTTTCCTCCATGAAGATGTCCGAAAACATCATCAGGTATTGGTTGTCCGCCAGTTGCCCCAAGGCTTCCTTCCCGGATGAAGCGGTGTGCACGAGATAGTTTTTCTTTTCCAGCCCTTTTTTCAAGACCCAGAGAATGTTTTTCTCGTCGTCCACGATCAGGATTTTATTTTGCTTTGCGGTCATGTTTTTATTTTATCATTTCTGTCGGAGCGGGAGAAATACTTGCACCGTGGTGCCTAAATCTTTTTCGGAGGTAACTTTAATTTTTCCGTGATGGTCTTCGATGATTTTCAGGGAGATGGCAAGCCCCAATCCGCTGCCCTTTTTCTTCGTGGTGTAAAACGGGGTGAACAATTTTTTCTGCGCCGACTCATCCATGCCTTCGCCGGAATCAATAATTTCGACGACGATGTTTTGTCGCGAAACGGTAGCGGCGGTCTTGATTGCGTACCCCGAACTGACGCGGGTGACGATTTGTATTTTGCCTTCTTCGCGCGATGCTTCCACGGCATTTTTGATGAGGTTGAGAAACACTTGCTTCAACTGGTCTTCGTCGGCTTCGATGGGCGGCAGGCTGGGGTCGTAAGTTTGTTCAAACCGACCGCGCTTGCGGGCGAGGCTGTCTTTTTCGAGCATCAAAATTTCTTTCAGAACTTTGTGGATGTTGGTGCGTTCCATTCTTAAATCCAAAGGCCGGGTCAGGTCCACCATCCGCTTTATCATTCGGTCAATCCGTCCCACTTCCGACACCACGACATCGAGATATTCCCGGTGCGATTCGTTTGCGATTTCTTGGCGAAGTAGTTGCGCCGACCCGCGGATGCCGCCGAGTGGATTGCGGATTTCATGAGCCATGCCCATCGTGACGGCGGCGAGGTGGTCGAGGTGATCCGCCGGTCGCTGGCGTTCTTCCAACTCGCGAATCAAACTCATGTTTTTGATGAGGACGACCGCGCCGTGAATGGAGTCGTCCGATTGCAAAAATGGCGACAGGGTTAGGTTGACCGGGAACTGCGAAGCAGGCGTGTTGCGCGCGCCTTCCGCTTCCACGTCGTGATAGCAAGCGCCCGTCGTCAGAACGTTGCGGGCTTTGTCGAGGACATGCGATTGCCGGGGGAACAGTTCTTCCAAACCGCGGTGGAGGAAAGAATCGCGGGACCGATGAAACATATCTTCCACGGTCAAGTTGCTTTCTCGAATGGTCAACGATGGAGAGACGAGCAGGACGCCGTCGATCATGGAATGAAAAATATTTTGGTGCAGATGCGCGGGCTCGTTCATCGTGCCGGTTCCAATTTATTTTGAACCTTTGACCTCGCGGGATTTTCCCTTTGAGTAAGGATTTTTTTGCGTGGGTTTTTTCACCGCGGCCGCAGGTTCCGCGGCGGGAACTTTGGCGGCGGTGGAGTCGGCGGAACCGGGCGCCGCCGCTGTCTCGGGCGATGCTTTTTTGCCTTGCTTGTTTTCTTGTTCCCATCCTTTCTTGCGTGCTTCGGACGGGTATTCGGAAGTGTACCATCCCGAACCTTTGAGGATGAACCCGGACGCGGAAACTAAGCGATGAACTTTTCCGTCGGCTTTATCGTTGCAACCCAAGCCTCCGCAGGTTTTCAACGGCTTCGCGGAAATCGTTTCGATGGCTTCGAAGGTGGCTCCGCATTTTTCGCATTCGTATTCGTAAATCGGCATAACTAAAAATCTCCGACGCTCGCTACAATTATTTTTACGAACCGCGGTTACGATTCAAAATGGCAACGCCGCGATGGGTTTTTATTTTTTGGAAAACGCCGTCGCCGTCGCCGTCATCACTGCGCCGCGTCGCCGTCAAACCGGAGTAAGCCATTCCTGGAATTCGGGATGGGTGCCGCGCACCGCCGCGAAAAATGTTTTTTGGATACGGTCGGTGACTGCACCTTTTTTTCCCGCACCGACTACGCGGTTGTCCACTTCGCGCACGGGGGTGATCTCCGCGGCGGTCCCGGTTAGAAACATTTCTTCCGCGATGTAAAGTTCGTCGCGGGTGATGGCTCTTTCTTCCAAAGCGATACCGAGATGCCGACAAATTTCGATCACGGAGTCGCGGGTGATTCCGTCGAGATTGGAGAAGGACAACGCGGGGGTGTGCAATTTTCCTTTGGAGTAGATGAAGATGTTCGCCCCCGATCCTTCCGAAACGTAGCCCGCGGGGTCGAGAAGAATCGCTTCGTCGTAACCGTCGCGGACGACTTCCGTCTTCGCCAAGATAGAGTTGATGTAGTAACCGCAGGCTTTGGCTTTGGTCATGGTGATGTTGACATGGTTGCGGATGAAGGACGACACGCGGACGCGGATGCCTTTATCCAAACCGTCTTTCCCTAGATAGGTTCCCCATGGCCAGGCGGCGATGGCGCAACGGACATCGACTCCTTTGGGATTGAGTCCCATTTCGTTGTCGCCAAGAAATACGATGGGGCGGATGTAGCATTCCTCCAATTTGTTTTCCCGCACGACACGCAGCGTCGCGTCAAAAATATCCTGATTAGAAAACGGTACATCGATATTGAGGATGACGGCGGACTGAAAGAGTCGGTCGACATGTTCCCGCAGGCGGAAAATTGCCGACCCGTTTTTTTTGGAATGGTAGCAACGAATGCCTTCGAAAACTCCGAGCCCGTAATGCAAAGTATGAGTGAGGACGTGGACGTTCGCTTCGTGCCAAGGCACCATCTTTCCATCCAGCCAGATTTTTTCAGACTTTTCCATCCAGCCTCTTTGCGGATTGGTGATTGTCAATTCGGGAACAAAAAAAGATTGCCGTCAATACTATTGGGACTGCGGCGTAAAATCAAGCCAAATAAATCCGTTGACATGTTGAAATAAGTTTATTAGCCTCATCTGTTTACTCGTAGTCTAAGAAGGGGCCGCTAGCTCAGTTGGTAGAGCACTTGACTTTTAATCAAGTGGTCGAAGGTTCGATCCCTTCGCGGCTCACTTCTTTTTTCCCTTCGCAAAAATCAAAAGTCCCCATCGTCTAGCCTGGCCCAGGACACCGGCCTTTCACGCCGGCGACGCGGGTTCGAATCCCGCTGGGGACGCCAGTTTCCCCGCCGCTAAAAACTTGCATCGTTAACTACGTACATCACCACCACCGTCGTCACTGCCGCCGTATGTGGAGCGGCTTCGCCCGCATCTTTCACTGGATTCCAGCGTGCGCTGGAATGACGACGACGGTGCCCCGCCGTCACCGCGCCATCAGTCGCAACGCCGGTCGCGTCGTTGCGCGGTGATCGCTTTGCGCAGCGCGGTGATGCGTTGACGCGACGACGGATGGCTACTTAAAAAGTTGCCGGCGCTGTCTAATTTTTCGTGCAACCGCAACGCGCCGTCGGGCGAGAAGCCAGCGCAATCGGCATACACCATTCCGCCGCGGTCGGCTTCGCGTTCTTCGTCGCGACTGTATGACGCGCCGAGCGCCGCGATGCCGAGCGCGGTCAACTCGATAATGCCGCCGCCCTTTTTCGCCAGCAGCAATTCCAACGCCGTCTTGCCGAGCGACAAACCGACTTCGCGCTTTTGCCGATGCTTGCCGTGCTGCTTCACCAAGTGCGTATTTTCGTGACCGAGCAACGTGGCATACGCGTGCCAGTCGTCGCCGAGCAGACGATACATGCCCGCGGTCAACGCGACATTTTTTCCGCCGCCGTGCCACGCAAACGCGTTCGGTTCGCGCGCCGCGCAAAAATATAATGTGGTCGCGACGCCAGACGCCGCGTCGATTTTTTCGTGGACGATGTTGAGTGCGCGCAACCATCGCGCGGGGATAGTCACGCGCTCGCGCCGCTCGGTGTGCAACGTGACTTCTGCGCCGGCGGCGTTCGCTAACAACGCGCCGACTTTCCACATGCGTTCGCAGTCGGCATGCGCGGTGACTGGCGACAACAACAGTGCGACGGTGACGGCGGTCGCGGCGGCAGCGCAACACCTCGCCGTCATTCTAGCGCACGCTGGAATCCAGTTGAATATTCGTCCCGCGTAGCGGGACACAAAGCCGCCGTCGTATGTGGAGCGGTTGCGCCGCGCATGTCTTACTGGATTCCGTGTCAAGCACGGAATGACGGTGGTGGCGGTCGCGGCGACGGCGACGCGGAAGTTGGCGATGCGTGCGTTCATTTTAGTGGTCATACATTTTTGGATTCAACACATCGCGCAACCGAGCGATGATAGTTTTTTTGGCGGGCAACGTTCGTCTCGGTCTAACGGACTATTGCGTGCCCGCGATGGGCGGGAGATTAGAAAACCACTAAGTCGTCGCGGTGGATTACTTCTTCGTAAAAGGATTCTTGCATCAGACTGCGCACGGCGGGAGTTCGCATGCCTTTGATGCGTTCGAGATCGCGGGAGTTATAGTTGACTAATCCGCGACCGACTTCTTTGCCGGATTCGTCGAGGAGCGTCAAGGCGTTGCCAAACTCAAAATTACCTTTTACTTTTATCAGTCCTGCGGGGAGGAGGCTCTTGCCCTTTTCCACCAAGGCTTTCCGGGCTCCTTCGTCAATCGTCAGCGTGCCGGCGGGTTTCAGGGTATGCGTGATCCAATGTTTGCGGTCGCGAATTTTTTCTTTCCCCGACCAAAATAGTGTGCCAACTTCTTTGCCGGCAAAAATATTTTCGATGACTTTTTCGTCCAAGCCGTTGACGACCAACGTGGGAATGCCGAAGCTCATCGTTTTTTTTGCGGCCCAAACTTTGGTGACCATCCCGCCGACTGTCAAACGGTTTTTGCTTTTGCCCGCGATTCTTTCGATGTCTTCGTCGACTTTGGAAACGTGAGAAATCAGTTGCACTTTTTTGGTTTCCGTTTTGTTTTTTCGGGAAGGGTCGCGGTCGTACAATCCATCGACGTCGGAGAGGATAATCAATAGTTGCGCGTCCATCAGGCACGCCACGGTTGCGGAAAGGGAATCGTTGTCGCCGATTTTAATTTCTTCAACGGTGACCGAATCGTTTTCATTGATGATGGGGACGACGCCTTTTTCCAAAAGTGCTTCGATGGTGTGTCTGGCGTTCAGGTAGCGTCTGCGGTTGCCCAAGTCGTCGTGGCTCAAAAGTATTTGGGCGACCATCAGTCCTTTTTTTTCGAACGCCTTTTCGTAAGCGCGCATCAGGAAACTTTGGCCGATGGCGGCGCACGCTTGCTTTTCGGGAATGGTTAAGTTGATCTGACTAAACTGTAGGCGTTCGCGTCCCGCCATAATCGCGCCGGATGAGACTAGCACTACGTCGTAGCCTCTGTCGCGAATGTTTTTAATCTCGCGCGCATAATGCCACACCCAGTCGCGACTCAGTCCGCACTCCAACGACGAACGCCCTTTCTGTCGATTGGAAATAACGCTGCTGCCAACCTTGATTACGACGCGCTTAACATCCTTCAATATATCTTCGCGAATGGTCATGTTTTTTTGCCTGCGTGTTGTGTGAGAAGTTGCGAACCGCCGCGGTCGCGTGGGAAAAAACCGCCGCGGGAAAACGCAACTTTATTTGATGCTTTCAACTTTGGTAACTTTTATCGTCAGTCCTTCCACCGCGTCGATGCGTACCGTTTCCCCAGCGGCGATCGGTCCTTCCGCTTCCGCCTCCCACAACTCGCCGCGGACTTGGACGCGGCCTTGCGGGTTTAGCGCATCTTTTACCAAGCCGGTTTCGCCGAGCATCCCTTCCGCCCCGCCCTGTTTTTTCAGGCTCCGCGTGCGGACTGCGAAGGCGGTAATTCCCAGCGACAAAACCAGCGTCAGTCCCAACGTTGGATAAAGGATGGCGCGGGAAATTTGCAAGGCCGGGTCGTCGCTGTCTATCAGCATGGTGGACCCGAGAAAAATCGAGATTACTCCGGAGACGGATAACAAGCCGTAACTCATGATGCTGATTTCGGCGATGAACAAAATCACGCCGAAAAGAATCAGCAAAAATCCGGCGTAGTTGATGGGCAACGTTTGCATGGCGTAGAGCGCGAGGATGAGGCTGATTGCGCCGATGACGCCGGGCAGCACTAGTCCGGGATTGGACATTTCAAAATAAAGACCGACCACGCCGAGCATCATAAGTATGTATGCCACGTTCGGATTGGAGATGATGTCTAGAAATTTTTGGCGCGGATTCATTTCGTGATAAACGATTTGCAAATTGCCTGTGTCGAGCGTGATGGAACCCGACGCAACTTGTACTTCCCTGCCATCGACGGCGAGCACCAACGCCTTCACGTCGCCGGCGATGAGGTCAATCACGTTGAGCCGCAACGCTTCTTCCGCCGAGATGGAAACACTTTTGGTCACCGCCAATTCCGCCCAATGCGCGTTGCGTTTTCTCAACTCCGCGAGGGAGCGGATGTAGGCGGCGGCATCGTTGGCAACTTTCTGCTCCATCGTTTTTGCCTGCTCGCCCGCGCCTCCGCCGCCCATCATGTTCACGGGATGTGCGGCGCCGATGTTGGTGCCCGGTGCCATCGCGGCGATGTGGGATGCGATGGTGATGAATGTTCCCGCCGAGGCAGCGCGCGACCCGCTCGGCGCAACAAACGAAGCGATGGGAACTTGCGAGCCTTGAATTTTTTTTATGATTTGCCGCATGGACGTGTCTAATCCGCCGGGCGTGTCCATATGCAAAACGATCAATGCTTCTTGATCGGCGTTGGCTTGATTGATTTTATGCGCAACGTATTCGGCGACGGCGGGGTTGATGGGGCCGGAAATTTTCACGACGACCACAAGGTCTTTGGAGTACGCGGGATGCGCGGTCAGAAAAAAAATCAGTAGCAAGAAACCAATTTGTTTGTTCATCGGGATGACCACGGTGTATCGGGGTTTTCGTTTGCGCCCGACATCATTGTTTCACAGGGGGATGAATAAAGCAAACGCACGCGGCGGCGGTGAGACTGACTTCACGGTGACGGTGACGACGACGGCGATGACGGTGAAACTGATTTCAAGTTACGGTTGCGCCGTTTAATGTTAAACTGCGCGGCGCGGGTTTGATTTTGAATTCGGAGAGGTTGCGTGGATTATAAAACCATTTTCATCGTCGATCCAATCAGGACCGAGCGTATCCCGTTGGCGAAATTTCTCAGCGAGGAAATTTTCACCGTCATGACATTCGTTTCCCCCAACGACTGTTTCAAAAAATCCGATTTGATTTGCTGCGACCTGATGGTGTTCGTCCTGCGTAAGGACAAGAACGAGGTCAAACATCTGATGAACGTAGAAGAAAAATTTCGGCAAACTCCGTTGCTCCTTCTTCTCACCGAAGATTTTCCGGACATCAATCTGGATAAAATCGCGGCGTGCGGGTTTCCTAATTCGTATAAAGCCGCTAACAAAGAGAAGGCGCGCGAGATCATGCTGGGTCTGCTTGCCGAAGAGGGACTGCCGCCCCGCACCGAAGTTCCGCATCCCGTTCCCATCACGCAAGAAGTGCAAGCCGCCATTTCGCAGGAGACCGGATGAGCAACGCGCCCAAAATTACCCGCGCGGTGCCGACGGGAAATTTTCATATAGGCGGACGGAATCCGCTGGCGTTGATTGCGGGACCCTGCGTGATTGAGTCGGAAAAAATCACCCGCGACATCGCCGAGAAACTCAAACGCATCACGGCGGATTTGCGAGTGCCGTTTATTTTTAAATCCTCTTACGACAAAGCCAACCGCTCTTCCATCCAATCGTTCCGCGGTCCGGGGCTGAAGGAGGGATTAAAAATTCTGCAAAAAATTAAGACGACGTTGGACCTTCCCGTCTTGTCCGATGTCCACAAAGAAGAAGAAGTTGACGCCGCCGCGGAAGTGCTTGACGTCTTGCAAATCCCCGCCTTTCTTTGTCGGCAAACGGATCTTCTGGTGAAAGCCGCCGGCACCGGCAAACCGGTCAACGTTAAGAAGGGGCAGTTCATGGCGCCATGGGATATGAAGAACGTCGTCAACAAACTGGAAGAAAGCGGCAGCAAAAATATCCTGCTCACGGAACGGGGAGTAACCTTCGGCTACAACAATTTGGTGGTGGACATGCGCTCCCTCGTTTTGATGCGGGACTACGGTTATCCGGTGGTGTTCGATTCCACCCACAGCCTACAACAACCCGGCGGCCAAGGCACGAAGAGTGGCGGGCAAAGGGAGATGATTCCCGACTTGGCTCGCGGCGCGGTGGCGATGGGTTGCGACGCCCTATTCATGGAAATCCATTCTGACCCAGACCAAGCATTGTCGGACGGACCCAACATGCTGAAGCTCGACCTACTGCCCGAACTGCTGGAACGACTAATCGCACTAGACCAAATCGTCCAAGGCAGAAAAAACCAAACCTCCGCCAAGCAAGAGAAATAGCGCGGCTTCACCAAGCGAAGGCGCAACTATGCGCAACACAATTCCAATACCGGCTTGCCGGGCGTGCCTCTGTTCATAAGCGGAACAAGCAC
>DKID01000009.1:0-19072 GCA_002454045.1 Nitrospina sp. UBA6727
AATCCCAAGCCAGAATACCATGCCGAAATTTTTTGTGAAATGTTTTCCCAGTTCCCGCAGTTCAAGGCCCATGTAGCGGCCTATATTGAAAGGAACTATTGTGTCGTGGTCAACGATGAAGACCATTCCGATCCTAAATCCCTCCTCAATACTTTAAATCCCGATGAAGTCAGCAAGCTGAATGAATGGGTTTTACTGCGCAACAAACCCGGCACTTTAGCTAGAGAAAAATAATCCACTGCTCTCCGCAGGGGCGTGGTGCTCCCTTTATTAGGATTCATACGCCGAATGGGGTATCACGCCGGTACCGATCTCTAAAGCCTTAAAAGATAAGGTTTAATTATTTTAAAATTATGTGTAAAAACGATTTGTCCTGAATTCGATATAGCTATTTATGATGCGATACCATGGCAGACAATAAAAAGAAGTCCGTTAAAATTCTGGTTGTTGAAGACGATGAGGCTTCAAGGATCATCTTCGGGCGGTTTTTAGATCAGATGGGTTTCTCAAACGTGGTTCTGGCTGAAAATGGCAAGGCGGCTCTTGATAAACTCAATTTGAACCCGGTTGATTTGATCATATCTGATTGGCGGATGCCTGATATGGATGGATTGGAATTTTATTGGACTGCCAGAAATGAAGGCCTTCTTGATAAGGCCCCGTTTTTAATGGTTTCTGCGGAAAGCGAAAAATCCCGGATCGTTGAGGCGGTAAAGGCCGGAGTGAGTGACTATATTTTGAAACCGGTGAGTTTTAAAACACTGCAGGACAAAATTGAAAAACTTCTAAATTTCCAAGAGTAAATCTTTCTTTAAAAAAATTCTTAGTGTACTAATTAGAGTTAAGGCATGAAAATAGCGGAGAGTGTTTCAGCCGCCGATGGCGTGCATGGCGCGGGTGGGGCGTTCGAAATCTTTCAGGTTGATTTTGTGACCGGGCTCTTTGACTTGCACCGCCTGCTGGATTGTCGCGGCGATGGCGGCGTCGGTTTCGCCGGAGCGGATTAATTCCTTCAGGTTGGTTTCGTCGGCCGAGAACAGGCAGGTCCGAAGTTTGCCGTCGGCGGTCATGCGGATACGGTTGCAATGGTCGCAAAACGGATTGCTGACCGCCGTGATAATTCCGATTTTACCTTTGCCGTCGGCGAAGTTGTATTCGCTTGCTGGACCAATTTCCAGAGAGTTGTCGATTGGGATGAGTTCGTATTTTTCCCGAATGCGCTCGATGATCTCGTGCCCGAATAAAACTTTGTCGCGCTCCCAAACTTTGTCCGCGTCCAACGGCATGAACTCGATGAAGCGAACCTCGAAGCCGTCGGCGCGCCCCATTTCAATCAGTCGCATGATTTCGGTTTCGGAAAAGTTGCGCACCGCGACGGCGTTAATTTTAATCGACTTGAAGCCGACATTGCGCGCCGCGTCCAAACCATCAAGCACCGCTTGCAGGCAATCTCTGCGGTTGACGTCGCGAAACTTTTCCGGGTCGAGCGCGTCCAGGCTGACGTTCAGTCTTTTCAATCCGGCGTCCAACAAATCTTGCGCTTGGTCTTTGAGGAAGTAGGCGTTGGTGGTCATGGCGATGTCGTCGATGCCGTCCACCGCGCTCAGCATTTTGATTAAGCCGGGCAAGTCTTTTCGCATCAGCGGTTCGCCGCCGGTCAAGCGGATGCGGTTGATTCCCAATTTGGAAACGACGGTCACCACGCGGCGGATTTCCTCAAACGTCAGCAGGTTGCTGCGGTCCATGAACGCCACGTTGTCCGCCGGCATGCAATAAGTGCAACGGAAATTACAGCGGTCCGTAACGGAAATTCTGAGGTTGACGATGGTTCGTCCCATCCCATCGACAAGTTTAGGTGAACGGTTGGTCATGAGGAATTACCTGTGCTATTAGGGTACCCGCCAAGTTTTTATTTTATGCTACATAAATTATTTGCGGATTATAACATTTTTCGTGCGCGGATGTATAGAATAAGTTTGCGATGCTGGAAGTTGGCCATCGCTTGCCTGCTGGGTTGCTCGCTGTGGACGACGGTGACGATGGCGCAGGTGCCCGATTTGTTCCTGCTCAAAACCTACGACGGCACGCAGGATGTGGTCGGCTGGGTGATGAGCGAAAAACTCGACGGCGTGCGCGGGCTATGGAACGGCGAGCGCCTCGTCAGCCGCAGCGGCAATACGCTACGCGCGCCCGACTGGTTCACGCGCGACTTTCCGCCGTTCGCGCTCGATGGCGAGTTGTGGAGCACGCGCGGCAATTTTGAGGGCATCGTCTCCATCGTGCGCCGCCAAACTCCGGATGCCCGCTGGTCGCAAATGCGCTATCATATCTTCGAAGTTCCGCATCAAGCTGGCGGCTTGCTCGAGCGGCTCGCCGTGTTAGCCGATTACTTGGAAAAACGCCCGGTCGCGCATTTGCGAATCATCCCGCAAATCCCCGTTGCCACCACCGCGCAACTGCGCAACTTTCTCGCCGAAGTGGCCGACGGCGGCGGCGAGGGCGTGGTCGTGCGCAACCCCGATTCACCGTATCAAACCGGCCGTCTGTCCTCGGCGCTCAAGGTCAAAAACTATGTGGACGCCGAATGCGTGGTGCGAAAAATCTTGCCCGGCAACGGCAAATACACCGGCAAAATGGGCGCGTTGCGATGCGCGATGGCGGACGGAAAGTTGGTCAACATCGGCTCCGGCTTCAGCGACAAAATGCGCGCCGCGCCGCCGCCCGTGGGCAGCACCATCACCTTTAAGTATTATGGCTTGACGCAAAAAGGCAAGCCGCGCTTCCCGGTGTATTTGCGGCTTCGAAAATAACGCGCGTGGTCGTTCACGCCACCGTCGTCACATTGCCGCCGCTGATGTTTCACTGGATTCCTGCTTTCGCAAGAATGACGTGGGAAGGGATGGAAATGACGGCGATTGCGGCGCAGTGACGGCGGGGGGAGTGGAATTAAAAAAACCTTGCCGCGCAGGTTGCATTTGATATATAATCGCGGGCAAAGGTTCAGTTGGGATAACCGGGCGACGCTGGGAAATTTTAGGCGCGGTCGGAAATTTTATTCGGGGAAACTTTTCAACTCAGGTATTTTTTTGTGACTGTCGCGGAAGAAAAATTTTCAGCAGTTTTCGAGGAGACCGCCGGCGCGATTAAGCACCGCGGTGCGTATTATCAAGAGGACGCAGGCGAAAAGGGGATGGCGCTGCTCGAGGCTAAGTTCAAAGATACCAAATTATATTGGCTGGTGGACGTCAAGGAGGACCGCGTTTTCAGCGCGCGGTTTTTCGCCTACGGCGGAAAAATATCTTTGGTAGTCGGCGACACTCTCTGCGCCATGGTCGAAGGGTTGACGGTGGATGAGGCGTGCTCGCTTTTGAAAACCGATGTGGAAGCCCGGTTGCGCGACGCGCCAGATGTCCCCGCCGTTCCCGAATCCAAAATAAAGGCTTTCGACGCAGTCGAAGAGTTGCTGAAAATCGCCAAGGAAAAATATCCCGCGGCGAAGGGGGCGGCCATCGCCCGCGCGGCCATCGACAAAGCCGATTTTCAATCCACCACGGAATTGAACTTGGCGGCGCAGGCTTGGTTGGGGTTGACGAAGGACGAACAGAAGGAGCAAATAGAAATTGTTTTGGACGAGCATATCCGCCCGGCTCTTATGAATGACGGGGGCAACGTCCAAGTTTTGGATGTAACCGCCGGCGAGAAAGTTTTGGTTCAATACCAAGGCGCGTGCGGTAGTTGCGGGTCTTCTTTGGGAGCCACCCTGTCGTTTATGGAATCGACCCTGCGCAAACATATCTACAACGAACTAAATGTTGTTCCACAGATGTAACTAATTTCGCGGAGACAAATTATGAATGCCGAGACGACCGCCGAACGAAACTCCGTTTCAGATATTCTCGAAAACGATACTTACAAATACGGATTCACGACCGATGTTGAGTCGGAGACTTTTGCCAAAGGACTCAGCGAGGACGTCGTCCGCGCCATTTCCGCGAAGAAGAAAGAGCCCGCGTTCATGCTTGATTTCCGGCTACGGGCGTTCGCGAAATGGAAAACCATGAAGGCGCCGAAGTGGCCGAATGTTCGTTATCCGTCCATCGACTTTCAAAACATTTCCTATTATTCCGCGCCGAAGAAAAAGAAACAGTTGCAAAGTCTGGACGAAGTTGACCCGGAAGTCATGCGCACTTTCGAAAAACTCGGCATCCCGCTGGACGAACAAAAGAAGTTAGCCAATGTTGCGGTGGACGCCGTGTTCGACAGCGTCAGCGTAGCCACCACGCACAAGAAAAAACTCATGGAAGCGGGCATCATCTTTTGCCCCATATCCGAAGCCCTCGCGGAGTATCCGGAGTTGGTGGAACAATATCTCGGCACCGTGGTTCCCATCGGCGATAATTTTTACGCCGCGCTGAATAGTGCCGTGTTCACGGACGGCTCGTTCGTTTACATCCCGCCCGACACGATTAGCCCCATGGAAATCTCAACCTATTTCCGCATCAACACGGAAGAGACGGGACAGTTTGAGCGGACGCTGATCATTTGCGCGGAGAACAGTTATGTTTCCTATTTGGAAGGATGCACCGCGCCGCAGTTCGACACCAACCAGTTGCACGCCGCCGTGGTCGAACTAATCACCCTCGAGAACGCGGAGATCAAATACAGCACGGTGCAAAACTGGTACGCCGGCGACAAAGAAACGGGCAAGGGCGGCGTCTATAATTTTGTCACCAAGCGAGGGAAATGCCGCGGGGACAATTCCAAAATTTCTTGGACGCAAGTGGAAACCGGGTCAGCCATCACCTGGAAATATCCAAGTTGTATCCTTCAAGGCGACAACACCAGCGGCGAATTTTATTCCGTGGCGTTGACCAACGGATACATGCAAGCCGACACGGGGACGAAGATGATTCATCTCGGCAAAAACACCCGGTCGAGTATTATCTCCAAAGGCATTTCCGCCGACCATTCCAGCAACAGTTATCGAGGCCAAGTGAAGGTGGGAAAGAACGCCACCAACGCCAGAAATTATAGCCAATGCGACAGCATGCTGGTCGGCGGAAAATCCAGCGCACACACTTTTCCGTACATAGAAGCCGCCAACCGCTCGGTGCAAATTGAACACGAAGCCTCCACTTCAAGAATCAGCGAAGAGCAACTCTTCTATTTTGAGTCAAGGGGAATTTCCCGTGAGAACGCGATTGAAGCGGTCATCAGCGGATTCTGCAAAGAAGTCTTCAAACAACTGCCGATGGAGTTCGCCGTCGAAGCGCAAAAACTGTTGACCCTGAAACTCGAAAACAGTGTCGGCTAAACATCGACATCAGACCGGAATGGCGAAAGCATTGGCGTTGAGTAATATTTGAATAGCCCCTGTGTTGGTTCCCGCGGCGTGGTATTTTTCAGGGAGCTTGCGGGGCTTTTTTTATTTATGCGAGAGGTAATTCATGCTTGAAATTAAAAATTTGCACGCGCGCGTTGACGGGAACGAAATCCTAGAAGGCATTTCCCTCACGGTTAAGGCAGGGGAAATTCACGCGGTGATGGGCCCCAACGGGTCCGGAAAAAGTACGCTGGCAAAAATTCTTTCTGGCCACCCTTCCTATGAAGTCGCAGACGGGCAGATACTATTCGAAAAAAATAACCTGTTAGAGATGGACGCCGAAGAACGCTCCCTGTCTGGAATTTTTATGGGCTTCCAATATCCGGTGGAGGTGCCGGGAGTGAACAACGCCGAGTTTTTGCGCATGGCTTTTAATGCCCGAAGAGTGCGGGACGGCGAGGAAGAAATAGACCCTCTGGATTTTGACGAACTCCTTTCTGAAAAAATGAAAATGCTGAAAATGGAAAACAAATACAAAGAACGAAATCTCAATGATGGTTTTTCTGGCGGCGAAAAAAAGAAAAATGAAATTTTGCAGATGGCGATCCTCAAACCCAAACTTGCCATCCTGGACGAAACCGATTCGGGACTTGACATCGACGCCTTGAGAACTGTCGCGGAAGGGGTGAACAGTTTGCGCAACGAAAAAAACGCGCTCATTCTCATCACGCATTACCAGCGTTTACTGGATTATATCAAACCCGACTTCGTTCACGTTCTGCACAAAGGGAAAATCGTCAAGTCGGGAGACAAGGCGCTAGCAATTGAACTCGAATCCCAAGGGTATGATTGGGTGACGACCGAGAATTGAGGAAAGTCATGCCGAACACACTCGTTAAGTCCAGTGCCGAATCGGCGTTTCTGGATTTACATAAAAAACTTTTAGAGCGCGGCCGCCCCGCCTTGGCGGAGCTTCAAGAAATCGCGTTGCGCCGATTTGACTCGCTACGATTTCCCCATTCAAAGCACGAAATGTACACCTACGTGAACACCAAAGAACTGGCGGCAACTTCCTTTGGTCTTCCCGACGACGCGGCGAACGTCTCCGAAGATTTTGTTTCCCGTCACATTTACCCGGGTTGCGAACACCAATGCTTGGTGTTTGTTGACGGGACTTTCGACCGCGGACTGTCGCGGTTTGAAGGAATGCGCGCCGACATCGCGCCTTTGTCGGAAGCCGACCGCGAACTGAAAAATTATTTGTCGGAAACGGCGGCGAATGAAAACGACGTGTTCGCTTCTCTCAGCACAGCGTTTTGCGGCGACGGCATAATTTTTAAGGTGGACGACAACACACAAATCTCCGACACGCTGCAAGTTCTTTTTGTTTCCACCGGCAGAGCCGCCGCACCAGTCATGCACGCGCCGCGGTTGGTTTGGCAGTTGGGGAAATTATCCGAAGTCAAAGTGATCGAAAAATTTGTCGGTCGCGACGGCGGGTATTTCATCAACTCGGTACAGGATTGGTTGCTCGCCGAAGGCGCCGGCGTTTCCTTCACGCAAGTTCAGGCGGATGTTTTTGACTCTTGGCATTTTTCAAAAACCCGCGTTCACCTAAATCGAGACGCCAAATTCTATTCCACCAACGCTTCCTCCGGGACCCAGTTAGCCCGGCACCATTACGAAGTTTGGCTCAAAGAAAAAGGCTCCGAGTTGAAGTTGAACGGAATCAGCGTGCTGGACGGAAAGGAGCAAGTTCATAACTTCGTCCGCATTCATCACGCAGCGCCGCAATGCGTCAGCCGCCAACATTTCAAAAATATCGTGAACGGCGCCGCCCGTTCCAGTTTTGATGGAACCGTAATCGTCAACCGAGAAGCGCAACTGACCACCTCCGACCAGTTGGTCAACAACCTCATGCTTTCCGATAATTGCCACACGAACAACAAACCCAACTTGATGATTCTTGCCGATGATGTGAAATGTACCCACGGCGTGACCGTCGGTCAAATTGATGAAGACCAGTGGTTTTACCTGCAAACACGCGGCCTGTCCGCCAAGGCGGCGAAGGAACTTCTCACCCGAAGTTTTGCGCAAAGCATTATCCAGACCATCGAGTTTCCCGCCGTGGTGGAAGAACTGAGCGGCTCGCTTCTTCAGAAACTGGAGGCGACCGATGCCTGACACCAGCGCAAGCGTCGCGGGAAATGTTTTGGATGTAGAAAAAATCCGCGCCGATTTTCCCATCCTCTCCCAGTCGGTGCGGGGAAAACCTTTGGTCTATCTGGATAACGCCGCAACGACCCACAAGCCATCCGCGGTGATCGAACGAGTTCGTAATTTTGACGCGGAAGAATATGGCACCGTGCGGCGCGGCACCTATAAGTTGAGCGAACGCGCCACGCAGTTATACGAAGAGGCGCGCCGCAACGTCGCCGATTTTGTCGGCGCGGAAAAGAGCGGGGAAATAGTTTTCACCAGCGGAACCACGCAAGCCATCAATCTGGTCGCCCATAGTTTTGGCAAACGGTTCGTCAACGCCGGCGACGAAATTATCATTTCAAATATTGAACACCACGCCAACACAGTTCCGTGGCAAGTGCTTTGTCAGGAACGCGGCGCTAATCTTAAAGTCATCCCCGTCAACGATGACGGCGAACTGATGATGGAAGAATACGCAAAACTTCTTTCGTCCAAAACCCGCATGGTCGCCGTCAATCACGTTTCCAACGCGCTGGGGACAATCAATCCGGTGAAGAAAATTACCGAGCAAGCCCACGCCGCGGGCGCGCGGGTGTTGATAGACGGAGCGCAAAGTGCGCCGCATATAAAATTGGATGTGCAAGATATTGGCTGCGACTTCTATACTTTTTCCGGTCACAAAATGTATGGCCCCAGCGGCATCGGCGGCGTCTACGGCAAACGCGAAGTGTGGGAGGAAATGCCGCCTTATGTAACCGGCGGGGATATGATCATGCAGGTGACGCTGGAAAAAACCACCTACGCCAAACCGCCAGCACGCTTTGAAGCGGGGACGCCGCCGATTACGCAGGTGATTGGTTTGAGCGCGGCCATCGATTATCTGAACGAAATTGGTATGGAAAAAATTGCCGACTACGAAAACTCTCTGCTCGAATACGGCACCCGGTTATTTCAAGAAATCGACGAAGTACGAATTATCGGCAACGCCCGCCGCAAGGCAAGCATCATTTCTTTTTTCAGCGACGCCGTGCATTCTCACGACATGGTCCACTTTCTGGACGAGGACGGAGTCGCCTGTCGCGGCGGGCATCATTGCGCGCAACCAACCATGATCCGCTATGGAGTGCCCGCCACAACTCGGGCGTCGATGGCTTTCTATAACAAACCAGAAGAGTTGGACGCGCTGGCGGAAAGCGTGAAGAAGTGCATCCGATTTTTTTCGTGATACAATTTCGACGTTGCCGCCGTTTTATAACGACCCATGTCCTACGATAAAGAACTTTACCAGCAGGTCATCCTCGACCATAACCGGAAGCCACGAAACTTCCGCGCGATAGAAAACGCCAGTCACTCCTGCCACGGCGTCAACCCTCTTTGCGGCGACGACATCACCGTTTACTTGAACGTGAACGAAGACGGCGGGACGATTGATGAACTCAGTTTCCAAGGTTCCGGTTGCGCGATTTCAAAAGCCAGCACTTCCCTGATGACAACTTTTCTGAAGGGCCGGTCGGTGGAAGAAGCGCGGCGAATCAAAGAAGAATTTCACAAGATGATTCTCGGCAATTTGGATCCGGAGAAGGAAGAACATCATCTCGGCAAATTGGTTTTGTTCGCGGGAATCCGCGAATATCCGTCGCGCACAAAATGCGCCAGTTTGGCGTGGCACACGCTTGTCGGAGCGTTGGATAAAAAATTCGACGGCGTCAGCACCGAGTAACGACGGCGCGACGGCGGCGGCAGTCACGGTGACGATGCCAACGACGACGCCGATGTAATTCTCAATCCAAGCCGATCATCTTCAGGAAGTCCGTTCGGGTGATAACCCAGTACGTGCCGGTGGCGAGAAACGCGATTGCGCCGAGGATGATCGCGCCTAATTTGATCATGCGTTTCGGGTCGTCTTCATAAAATTCTTTCAGGTCGCCAGCCATACTTTCCACGACCCCTTCACCGGCGGACTTGCGGAACGTCTTGTCGATGGCATCGCGACCGTAAATGATCCCGAGGATCACCGCGATAATCAGTATTTCAATAGCACCTATCATGTCATCATGGTAAGGACGGCGGAATGTTTGGCGTTACCCTTTGTCGAGAGGCATCGCTCGGCTCGTCAACTTTTTCTCTCCCGAGTCGGGCACGATATTTTTTGCGCAACGAAATCCGTAGTCGTCCATGCGACTGCTCGGGTTTCCGTTATTGCGGAACGTTGAGTAAATAAAACCTCGCATGTCTCGCCACGACCCGCCGCGGATAACTTTGTACTCGCCGCCGATGGGTCCTTCGGGGTTTGCGTATTCTGATCGTTCATCATAATATTCACGGTCATACCAATCGCTCACCCATTCTTTAACATTGCCCGCCATATTATGTAGTCCATAAGGACTTCGTCCCGCCGCCAAAGCCTGCACCGGCACCATGACTTTGTGACTTTCTTCTTTGGTCCAAGTTTGGAAGTAGCGCGCCAAAGTATTCGACGGGGAAACGTTGCCCCAAGGATAAACTTGAGCGACGGTGCCGCGCGCGGCTTTTTCCCATTCGGCTTCCGTGGGCAGGCGTTTTTCTTTCCACTTACAATACTCGGCGGCGCCGTTCCAACTGACATTGTTGACGGGATAGTTTTCGAGGCCGGGACGAGGGTGGAAGCGGCCGTCATAACGAAGTGTTCCGAACTTGTTAGCGAGGTAATATCCTTTTGCGTTTTCCATCGCGTTCAAAAACTCGGCGAACTTCCTGGCGGACACTTCGTATTTGTCAATCCAATAGGAGTCCAGATAAACGCGGTGCGCGGGAGATTCATCCTCCAGCCTGTTGGAGCCCATCATGAAAAATCCAGAAGGGACGCGAGCCATGTCCGCGGGATTTTCTTTCGCGGCGGGGATTTCTTTCGCGGCGAAACTTTTTTTCACGGCGAAACTTTTGTTGTTTTCGAAAAATATTTCTTTCACTCTTCCGCCGCGCGGAATGAGTAGCCTTAAAAGATTTCTGGCTTCCGCGCTGAAGGTGCCGTTTTTTTCCATCCGCAGATAGGTTTGCAAACTGCTCCGCGACTTTTCGGGTTGGCGGGATTTAAAATAAATCCATCCTTTGAAAAACTGCAAATCCGCGCGGCGGGAGGAATCGGCGGGAACTTCCTCGATATCCTTGATCATGCCTTCGGCAACTTGCGGCGGGTTGTCCGAAAAAACTTTTTCGTACCATTCCTTTGCGTGATCATATTGTTTTTGCAGGAGCGCATAAAACCCCAGGTTCATTTGCGCGAGAGATTTGAGTCGCCCCGCTTCTTTACTTTTCTTCATCCCGCGAAGCGTCCATACCGAAGCCATCGGCAAATCGTCAAGCCTGTAATACGTCCACCCAAGTTGGATGTAGTTGCGCAACTTTGTCTGATTTTGTTCTATGAGAAAACGATATTGCACGATGGCTTGATGAAAATTTTCCATTCGGTAATAGGCTTCCGCAAGTCCTTCGTGAATTTCAGGATGTCCCGGAAATTGGGCTTGAGCATTTTCGAGCGTTTCAATAACCAATTTTTGTTGCTCCATCTTCCCGTAGGCCGAAACAATGTTGAGATGATTTTGCAAGTTCATAGGTTGAATCTGGGCAAGAATCTTCAGGTGCAAGAGGGAGGAAAAGATGCGGTTATCCTGCAAATAAAGATTGGCCAGCATTTGATGAGCCGGGAGGAAGCCGCGATCCATTTGAACGACTTGCAGGAACGCGTCGATCGCCTGACTTGATTGGCCCGACTCCTGCAAAACCAAGCCCAAGTTGAACAGGGTGGAAATATTTCCGGGGTCGGCTTTTAATGCCAGGTTGTAATGTTTGATGGCTTCTTGAGGTTTCTTCAACTCCGAATAAATATTCGCCAGGTTGTTCTGCGCATCGATTGATTGCGGATTAATGGAAGTGGATAGCCTCAAGTAGAACACGGCCTTTTCCGGTTTCCGGTTCTGATAATAAACCATTCCGACATTTGAAAAATAGGCGCCCAGAGTTTGCCGTGCATCCAGATTTTTCATGAAATAGGAGTTTTCATTTCCGCCGGAATTTTCCAACCGTTGCTGATAAAAAGTGTCGGGATAGAAAACTCCCCGCTCGGTAGTTTCGATATTGATCCTCACTCCTTCGCGCTCATACCGGACAAAAAAATGATTCGGAATCGCAACTCCATATAGAGGAATCGCAAGTTTCTGAGCAACGATTAAATACAAGAGGGAAAGGTTCATGCAATAACCTTTGCGGGTGTTTAACAGACCGTGAAGAAAAAGTTCTTCGGGATTAATGGGAACTCCTCTTTCATCCACTTGGTCGGTGTAACCATAACCCTCTTCGTCATGAATTACAGCGCGCAGGACTCGGGTTATATCATCGGGATTTTTCATCCCTTTTATTTTTTGCTCGACCAAAAGAGTCAGCTTGCCTGCCTCTTTTTTCAACGGTGATAAATCCAGAGAAGGCTTCCAGTGCTTCGAAACCATCAGCAGAGTTTCCAGCAAGTCGGGCTGAGTGTCGCCGCCATTTTGAATTTCCAGCAACCGAGTTTCTATGTCCCTTCCAGACAGCAGGTCGCCAGAAGCGGTTGTTGGTTGCGAGGTGTAGGTGAGTAGAAAAAAAAGCGCGAGGATGTTCGTAAATCTTTTGGGTCGCATAAAAACCAAAAGCCAGTAATCTGAAGGATTGCTGGTCATTATATCAGAAAGAAAATTTGGCGTGTTGAAGAAACGCAGCAGGAACGAGGCGGTCTATTCTTTTCTAACCATCCATCCTTCCGCAAGAAACATTCCCGCGACCATGAGAAAAAGGAAGGTGGCTAGAGGCACGCCGTCATCGGTTTGGGGCGTGGCTGTTGAGGAACGCGGCTCCTGAATTTCTATTTTCATACCCGCAAGAAAACTTGCGATTTCTTTTTGGAATATCTTCCCCGGCTCTGACTCTTGAATGTCAACATTGACCGTGAAGGTTCCCGCTGATTCCGCTCCGTCAGGAATTTTTACCGGCGTCTTTTTTGCGGCTGAACTTGTTCCGACAGAAGGCGCAGAAAAAAGATGGTATGTCCCCGGTTGAAAAGTTTCGCTGAAGATTTCTTCTTCGTTTCCCAAAACGTATAAGGACCCATCCGGTGAGCGGATAATCCAATTGCTGTCTGGGCCTGATGCGCTCTGACGAAAAGGCTCTCCCACCAATAAATTCTGACGGGAAATATTATCAAGTCCCCTGGCGGAATATTGAGTCCACCGCTGAACCCACGGCAAAAAAGTTGGCTGGATCGAAAAATCATTCCAGTCTCTATCCAGCGAACTTAAAAATAGTACAACGATGCCCTTCCCTACATTCGATTCGACCACCGCGGGGTTTTGGTTTGAAAACCAAGTTCCCACTTTGAATTTTTTATCTTCCCTTGGTTGGATGGTGTACGTGGAATAAAAATTGATTTCCCGCATCTCATCAATTTCCTTATGAGAGAAAATCTTCATCACCGGGTGTGCATTATTTTCTAATGATAGATGCAAAGACGGCTCCCCCTTCCTCACCTGATATTGGGAGTCCAGTTTCACGGGCAAAAGGTTTCCTAAACGTTCGTTGAAATATTTTGGGTTCACCTGATCCCCCATTCCAAACAACAAGGCGCCGCCATTGAGAACGAATTCTTCAAGTTCCAGTTCGTAGCCCGGGGCAAGTTCGCGTATGTTCGCCAAGATAACGACTGAAAAATCGGACAGGTTTCGCAACGGGAGTTCAGCAAGTGTGGAAATGGTCGGGTCGATATGCGACAGCGATACCGAAAAAGGATTGAGCGCCCGCTCAAGATAAAAGGACTCGCTTTGATGCGAAATGGTTTTCGGGTCCCCATCCACCACCATGACCTTGAGGTTCTGGCTGGGATGAAAAGAAAAATGTCGGGAATTGTCTATCATTAGCGCGTCGTTCGAGACCTGCACTTTCCCCTTTAGAGGCTGGTTCTTTCTTAAAGGATAAGAAAATTCGTGGGTAAGAGTTTGCCCAGGCGGAATGTCGAGGAACTCTTCCTTCACGATTTTTCCTTCGAGAAAAAGGGAGAGCGCTCTTCTACTTAAAACGTTGGAAAAATTTCTCACCTTTGCGTTGACCCTTAGCAAACGACTGCGGGTGAGAAACTCCTGCGACGCCTGAACGCTTTTGACCATCCCATCATTGCCCTTAGACTGTAGGCGTGAAAAGTCCACCACCCTAATCGGATAGAACGGGAAGTGTGAAATTTCTGAAAACGCCTCTTCCCGCCAACCATTTTTGTCGAGGTCGGTAAGCAATAAAATTTTCTTTTTTTCTTGCCCCGCAGAATCAAGCAATTTGATGGACTGGCCAATGGCATCTCCGATACGGGTTGTGCGGAAGGAAACAGACTGCGCCTGCAGCATTTTTTCGAAAATAGTTTTGTCCGATGTCCAGTCCTGTTCAACGCGTGCTGGAGAAGATGCAAGGACGAGACTGTATTCGCTTTTTTCGGGGGCCTGCTTGATCTCTTCAAAAATAAATTCCAACGCGTGATCAAAAAGTGTTCTCTCATCGGCCTGCGCTTCCATGCTGTAGGAGTCGTCCAGAATAAATACGACGGCGGCGGGCGAAGATGAAAGAAATGCTTCCGATGACCTGAAGGAAAAAAAAGGGTCCGCCAGCGCAAGACTAAACAAAGCGACGGCGAGACAACGGGCCAAAAGCAGCAACAACCTGTTGGGTCGCGGATTTCGGGCTGAGCGTTTTTGCGACTGCGCAAGCAGATAAACTGCTGAGAATCGGATACGCTTTTGTTTCCTCCGTATTAAAAAATGGATCAGGACGGGGGCGGAAATTCCGAGCAAGCCGTACAAAAACAGCGGCGAAAAAAAATTAAGGTTCATAGTTTGACGAGGCTTTTACGCTTGAGCAGATAGTAAATCAAGGCTTGCTCCATGGACTCGGAAGTGTCCAGAAAAACATAATCCACCCCCAGCCCATTGCAATCTTGTTGGAATGAATTTATATGCTCCTGAACCATCTTCTGGTATTCCGCGTTGATATCTTTTGGGTCGAGTTCCATGGCGGGGTCATCTTCCAGCGACTCAAAAATTATATCCCCCTCAAAAGGCAGACGAATTTCGTCAGGGTGCAAAACGTGGAACAAGATAACCTCGAACCCTCTTGAGCAAAGGAGTTTTAAATTTTTCCGCAGGTTCTGGTTCTGGACGAAAAAATCGGAGACCAAGATGAACATACTCCTGCCGCGCAGTCTTCCCGCTAAGCCGCCAAGGACGTCATCGATCCGCGTCGTTCCCTGCGGGGAAATGTTCGCCAAACTGTGCAGAATCTGCTGGTAATGGGAAGCTTTGGAACGCGGAGGAATATGCTCAACGACCTTGTCGTTAAACAGCGTCAACCCCACCGCGTCAAATTGTTTCAACAGTAAATAAGAAAGCGCGGCAACCAAAGTCCGAGCATACTCCATTTTGGGATGCTGCTCTTTTAGCGGGGACTGATATGCCATCGACCCGCTCGCGTCCAGTAAAATCGTGCATTTCAGGTTGGTCGATTGCTCAAATTGTTTGACATGATACTTGTCGGTTTTGCCCACCACCTTCCAATCGATATGGCGGATTTCATCACCCGGCGAATAATCTTTGTACTCCGCAAACTCCACCGATGCCCCTTTGTGGCGACTGCGGTGTTGCCCGGTCAGCAGTCCTTCCACCAAATTCATGGCGGTCATCTTTAAGGTGGAAATACGGGAAAGGATTTGGGTATCAAACTGCGGCGCAGAGGTTTTCATCGGCATGGTTGAAGGTTGAAGTTGGAAAGAACTATCGTCCCGCATTGTCGCACAAAAATAATTCCCTTCCCCCCGCCGCCGCCGTCACCACCGTCATCTCGCCGTCGTCACCGTCACTGTCGTCGCCGTCATCCCGCCGCGCCTTTTCTATCCGACCGCGGCGGGAAGGTTCGACCGTGGCGGGAAAGCCCAGGCTGTTTGCGCAACTTCATCCGCCTTGAAAATCAAACTCCACATGGTAGCCCGAGTATTTGCGCAGGTTGATCACTCGGGTCGCAAAGATTAAGTACTGCCCTTTGATTCCGGTCAAACGGTCCGTGAACTCTGGAATCTTATCGAGGTTATGGCTGGTGATTTTTTCGGGGACCGATTCGACCGGATAAACCAGTCGCCGAACTTTTTCATCCGCCACGGCGAACTCTTGCAGATCTTCCGGAAAGAGTTGATGCGCCTTATCGCGGAGGGCGAGCAGGTCAACTTCTTCCGCCGTCCCTTTCAACATCTTGCGCCAATTGGTTTTGTCCGCAAAATGTTTCGCCAAAGCCACTTCAATCTGGCCCGAAAGAATCCGCTGCGGAACTCTGGCGATGATCAATCCTCTCACCGCCCCTTGGTCGATCCAACGGGAGGGGATATTGGTATGCCGAGTTACGCCGACCTTCACCCCGCTGGTCAACGAAAGATAAACAAAATGATCGATGTTGCAATAGGTGCGCCAAAACTCGCGGTCGGCGTCGTTGCCTTTTTCGTGCGCACATAGTTCTGGGCGGAACGAGCACATAGCATTTTCCGGGAGGTCGCGGGAGCAAACGAAGCAATAACCTTGGTCGTAGGATTTACGAGTCTCCCGCCCGCATTCGATGCAGGTGATAACGCCCGTCCATTTTAGTCCCACGAACTTGCCGATGTGCGGATTCACGGGGCGGGGACTTTCATCCAGATTCAAAGAGTAGGCGACCGGATTCTGGGCCGCCGCGTTCATTTTTCGAAGCTGACCAAAAATTTTCATCTGAATATCTCCATCCTACAAGTTTATATAGGGGCCGTGTAAATTGATAAAGATCAATGGCTTTCCGTCCCGCCGTCACCACATACCTACCCAAAAAACCGCGGGATTAATTTTAGCACTTGAATTATTTCCGAACATAAGCGACACTACGGCGGTGAGGGCGATGGTGATTTTTGAACCAGTAAATCGCAAGGAGCCTTGATGGAAGACGTAACGATTCCCAAGGGTTGGTTTCAGGATGAGGGTGATGATTCCCCTGTGACGAAGAGGAAATTCTGCGAGCACAGAATCAACACCGTCACCTTGGACTACGAAATCGGCATTGAGTATTGCACTTTCTGCGGGGCGTTGGCCCACTATAGTCCAGAGTTTGATAAGTTGGAATGGACCCTGCCTGAGTATTTGCAAAAACAAAATTACAACTGACGGGACTGTTTTTCGTCTCGCAATTAAAACCCTCTCGGCTGGATTGAGCGAGAGGGTTTTGTCGTTACACCTCCCCGCGAAATTAAATTGCGCTACGGCAAAAACACCAAAAATATTTTGAAGAACAGCATGGTGATGCAAGCCGTGAAGGGGATGGTCGAGATCCACGAAATAAAAACCATTTTGATGATATCCAAATTCAAGGTCGGCAAACCTCTCGCCAGCCCCACCCCAATCACCGACCCCACCAGAGTATGAGTCGTGGAAATGGGCATGCCGATTTTGGAGCAGACTAGAACAACTGTCGCGGCACCAAACTCGGCGGCGAATCCTCGGGAGGGAGTGAGCTCCGTAATTTTTTCTCCGACCGTCGCCATGACTTTCGCTCCCCAAAACATCAACCCAAACACGATGAACCCCGCGCCTAATCCTAATATCCAAGTGGGTATGGGCACGTTCATGTGTACCTGCCCATCTTCGACGATTGCCACCACGGCCGCCAAAGGTCCGACGGCATTTGCAACGTCGTTGGAACCGTGAGCGAATGCCACGTAAAAAGCGGTTAGGATTTGCAAGTACCTGAACATCCCTTCTGTCTCACGAAATTGTTTTTGGAGGGAACGGGACGGGTCGTGAGGAATTTTTCTTACCAAGAATTTCGCCACCGCAAACGCCAAGATTCCCGTCATAAAAGAAATCAACAAGGCTTCGGAAAAGACAAAATCTAAGTGAAGATTTTTTAGCCCTTTGTAAACCATGGCGTTGGAAAGGATTACAAATATAAAAAACACTATGTAAGGGAGAATATTTTTTGCGTAAACCAGCGGCGTTCGTTTGCTGAAAATAGTTTTGTTAATAAACTTGAAGATGAAGAAAGCGAAGATCCCGCCCAAGAGCGGCGAAACGACCCAACTCAAAACCACCAAGCCGACTTTTCCCCAGTTGACCACATCCACGCCGACGGCGATGATGCCAAATCCCACGATGCCGCCGACGATGGAGTGGGTGGTAGAAACTGGCCATCCAAGATAACTGGCGATGTGTAGCCAAACCGCCGCCGCAACCAAGGCGGAAATCATGCCATAAACTAAATGATAAGGGACCGCCTCAAACACGGTTGGGTCAAGCATTCCTTTGCGGATGGTGTTGGAGACTTCGCCGCCGACGAAAAAAGCGCCGATGAATTCCGCCACCGCCGCGATAAAAATAGCTTGACGAAACGTCAGTGCCTTCGAGCCGACACTCGTCCCCATGGCGTTCGCAACATCGTTCGCCCCGATATTGCACGCCATATAGACGCAAGCGATTACCGCAAACGAAAGTAGGAAGGTGTCTAAATCCAAATCGAATTCCTTGCGAAGGGTGAAAACCGGGAAAGTTGAACTACTGAGTAAGAAACATCCTGAGAGTTTTACCGACTTTTTCCGTCTTGTCCGCGACGGTTCCTAATTTTTTTATCACTTCGTTCCAAAGAAATAAATCCGCCGCGACCAAACCATCGCCGATAGCAAACAATCTTTTTGCTAAATCAAACTGCTTGCGGTCGGCTTCCCATTCCGCGGCACCAAGTTCTTGTATTGCCTTTTCCACTTTTTCCGCTTCGGCACCACCGAAGGAAGCCTCCAACAAAAAGTCCAATTCCGCAATCAAGTCGCAGCCCATGTATACAGTTTTGACGATGTGGTCCACCAATTCATTCAAGGATGACCTGATTTCATCCGGCGTGCTTAAGTTCTTGATACGCAGTAAGACGGCGAGGTCTTCTACCGCGTCCACGATGTCGTCTTGCACGGAAAGAAGGTGCATGAAATCTCTTTTGTCAACCGGCAAGAATATACTTTGCCGCATTTGGACGCGGATATTGTCCTTGATGATGTCGGCCTCATGCTCCAACTTTACGATCAACTCGGCAACTTTTTGCACCGCGGCGTAGTCCTTTTTGTTCAGTGCGTCAAACAGGGGATTGACTTGGTCCACGCAGGCGCGGACTTTGTTCACGTGTCCCACAAGAGACTTGAACGGCGACTTCGCAAACATTGAAAGGATGGATCTCATCTGACCTCCTTCGTCCTAAAAGTTAAGCGCGCTAAACTTTTTATCCGCCCATCTTCGCAAGCCAATCTTCCAGGCGTTGAATCTGCAGGCTGGAGTTTGACTGGCGGACGTCCCCCATTTTACCAGAGGGCTTCCCGCCGTAATTATGCCCCGGATACAAAATAATATGGTCTTCAATTTTAGACAGCCGCCGAGTGAGAGTATGAAACAATTCTTCGCTATTCCCTCCCGGTAAATCCACCCGCCCGCACCCTTGCAAAAAAAGAGTGTCGCC
>DKID01000009.1:19170-72227 GCA_002454045.1 Nitrospina sp. UBA6727
GGATATTCCCGTGACCTTCCTCAATCCTTCCGCCTCGTGTTTGTTCACGTAAACCGGGACCGGATGCTTTTCCATCAACTCAGCCAGCCCGGTAATTTCAATGCCGAAAATTTCTCCGCCAACATGGTCGGGATGATAATGAGTCACCAAGGCGCCGGTGAGATTCATGCCGTCCTCTTCGACGACTTTGAGCATTCCATCAATGTCCCACGCCGGGTCGACCACCACGCATTCGCGGGTTTCCCGGTCTCCGAGCAAATACAAAAAGTTCGCCATCGAACGCGCCGAAGAGTTTTGCGTCCCCAAATCAACCCCCGCCAATAATTGTCTGAAATAAATTGGGCTTCTTTCCGACAAGGTCTCTCCGATTTTTATCGCGCGGTCTAAAAGGTCAATGCTGTATTCAGCAGATGCGCAAGACGAATCCCCGCCTGCGTGAGCCTGAGATTGATGATCTCCCTGCCTCTTTTTATGTAAGCCTTGGACAAGTCGCCGTCAACATTATAAACCTCTTTCAAAGCCAGGCTTCTGGACTCGTTAGCCCAATCAGAAATTGTTGACAGGCACCAATCCGAAACTTTTTCCGCGGACACTTCTTCATTCAAGCGGGCGGCGTACTTGAAAAGATTTTTTGCGCCAACTCGCGGGGACTCGCCGCGCCAGTTGATCAATCCCCCGTCCCACAAAGAATGCAGGTTGGCTACTTTCCCTTTATAACGAACGCGGAACGTCCGCCCGCCGCGGTCTTTCCGATTACCCAAGTGGAGCGGTTGATGCACGTCGCCGACGAAATGCACCAGAAATTTCAGCGCATCTTTTCTTTCCCGCAAGGACGCCGAAGGGTCGGCGAGAATATCCGCAAACTCGCGAATCTTTTCCGTGACGCAGGTTCCCTTCGGGCAATCTCTTGCGGCGTTATAAGTCCACCGTCCTTCTTCAACATTAACGTAATGCCAAGAACTTTCGTGCCGGCGTTTTTTCCGTGTCCTGTCTGCCCAGGACGCCACATCCGCCAGGTTGGTTATGTTAAACTTTGCGATGATTGATGCTTTAATTTCCGGTTGCAATCGGCCGTCAGCGATAATGCCGATGACGCGGTGACCGCGGTGTCCCCAAGCGGCGGCATCTGAAATGCTTGCAACGAGTAATATTAAAGCCGCGCAAAACTGCAACCAAACGTTCATACTTTTCCGGCGCCCCGCCATATTTTTTAATCCGATTTCAAACGGAATCCAAATTGAATAAACTCGTTGCAATTTATCACACTGGAAGGTTCTGGATACTCATTACTTTTCTATCCATAATTCTCGGGATTCTGTCGATTGGTCTGGGATTTCTAGACAGGAGCGGCGGCCGCTCTCATCAGATATCGCGACTCTGGTGTCGGCTGCTTTGCAAACTGAACGGAGTTACTGTTGAAATTAACGGGCTGGAAAATATTCTCACCGACAAGCCGCAAGTTTTCGTTTCCAACCATCAGGGATATTTTGATATTTTCGTGTTGTCGGGATACCTTCCCGTGCAAGTTAGATGGATAGCTAAATCAAGTTTATTCAAAATTCCTTTCGTCGGCTGGGCGATGACGGCGGCGGGTTACATCGCCGTCGAAAGGGGCAATCGTAAAAAGGCTTATGAAGCTTTCAACAAGGCGTTGGAAAAAATAAAGGCGGGTTGCTCGATAGTTATTTTCCCCGAGGGCACGCGCTCTGAAGACGGGGAGATAGGCGCATTCAAAAGGGGGAGCAATTTGATGGCTAGCCGATCCAAAACTCCGATGACGCCGATTACTCTTGTAGGGAGCGGCGACATAATTAAAAAAGGCAGCGCCGTCATAACTCCGGGACCAGTCACGGTCATCATTTCCCCGCCCGTAAAACATGGTTCCGATAGAAAAGAAAACGTAGCGATTCTGGAATCCATTCGAGGAACCATCGTGGATCTGCACCGACGACATTCCCGCCGCGAGTCAACGGCGGAGATTCGCCGCTAGCGTTTTTCTTTTTGGATGAAGTCCCAGACCGTGGCGGAGTGTGCCCGGAGGTCTTCGATGTTTCTCCAGATTGCGCGGATCATTCCCGTCTTATCGATCACGAAAGTTGAGCGCTCTATGTATTTGACCATCTGCCCAAGATCATCTTCCTCTTTGACCACTCCATAAAGTTCCGTGGTCTTTTTATGTTCATCCGCCAAAAATGTGCAACCGAACTGGAAAACTTCGATGAACTGTTGATGTGAGTTCACGCCATTCCAACTGCACCCCAAAACTTCTACCTCGCGGGTTTTAAATTTTCGGTTCCATTCGTTGAATCCGACCATGAGCCGCGTATCTTCCGGGCTACTATCCTGCCTGTAAAAAACTATGATCACCCATTTTTTATCCTGAAAATCCTTTAGGCTGACCGTCACTTTTTCTTCAGCCGATGGACTTGACTTACCGGCTTTATAACCATAGACAGCGGGCAATTCAAAATTCGGCGCACGGTCTCCAACTTCTAATTCGCTAGACATGGAAATATCCTTTTAGTTTTGCGTTGATTATTTTCGAGCGCCCCGGGCGAAGATACGAAGGGGCCAAAAAATGAACAGGGCTTGCGCGAAAAGTTTTCCGGCAAGCCCTACTCTCCGCGAAATGTCAATCACCAAACGCGGCTTTGATCAGGGGCTCCACCTCGCCCTTTGCTTCCATCTCATCGAGGATGTCCGTATCTCCGTAAAACTTGCCGTCGATGAAAACTTTAGGCAACGTGGGCCAGTTGGTCATCTTGCTCAATGCTTCGCGTTTTTCCATATTTTCAAGGCAATTAACCACCTCAAAGGGGTAACCATATTTGCTGAAAAACTGAATCGTCTCCACCGTGAATCCACACTGCGGCGCCGCTTTGGTGCCTTTCCCGTAAATCAGGATTTTGTTCGCCGCAATCTCTTCCTTAATTTGATCTTCAATACCAGACATTATGTGCTCCTTATAAAGTATACCAACACGATAAATAATTTGTAAAACTTGAAGGACGCGATGACGGCGGAATGAGGACGGTTCAAGGCGTCGCGGTTTTGACTTCCGCCGCGTGGAGCCGCCCATCCTTCATCGCCGGGTCCAAGGCATCCATAACCGTACGGTGACGGTCCATAATTCCCACTCCCTCAAAAGTGCTCGAGGTGACGTGGATGATGAAATGATCTTTCATCCCCGTTTTATCCAAAACGTTGACCTCCGCGCCAGGGACCGCCGCCTCAACCAAACCGATTAAATCTGGGATGCTAATCATACCCGCATCTTCCTCCGCCAAGTATTAAAATTTGAAAAATGTATTTGCCTTGTCTGATTCCATTGTCGCCAAAAAGATTTACACTTTGCAAGTTTTTTCACCGCTTTTTGCTTAAAACCTTTCGCCGCGAAATGAACACGATGCGGTCGCCGCGGTGGTCGCGATAACGACGGCGATGTACATTATGTTGATAGCAGGTTTGACGAAAAACGCAAAAATAAGTATAATCACGAGATATTAATCATGTACTATCGTAAGCAACAGGTCGGTCGTTTTTCTAAATACAAATCACCCCGACCTCTCAGGCGGATGGAGCAAAGACAGCCTCCTGCGTCGGAGGAAAATTAAAAAAGGTTTTTCCGGAGGAACTCATGACGATTACAAAAGACTTTGTTAAAATCACCGCGAAGGCTAGTGAAGAAGTGATGAAACTTGTCGCGGCGGAAAATAGTTCTGGCATAGGACTTCGCTTGGCAGTTAAAGGTGGAGGGTGTTCCGGTTTGTCTTACGACCTGCAATTCACTCCGCAGGAAGACGGCGACACAGTCATCTCGCACGAAGGATTCAGTGTGTTCATGGATGCCAAAAGTATGATTTATTTGAAAGGCATGCAGTTGGATTTTCAGGACGGTTTGCAGGGGAAAGGGTTTGTCTTCGTCAACCCCAACGCAACCTCAACTTGCGGATGCGGGGAATCCTTCTCCATCACCTAAAGCGAAAAGTTTGCCTGAAGAATTATTACGCAACCCTCCGTCCCGTTTCGGGATGGTTCCACCGCGCATCCCCGAGCGGGCGCATTTTTTTGGCTCATGGAACAAACACTCCAAACCGAAATTGATCAAGTCCGCAGCAGTTGTGGTTATTTTCCACTCGAAGACTGGTGCATAATCTCGGCGGAGGGCAAGGATACTTTCTCTTTCCTGCAAACCCAAACCACCAACGACGTATTGCAAATCCAGGTCGGACAAGGGCAACACAACGCCATCACCGACCGCCAAGCCAGGCTGATCGCCAACTTCTCCATTCACAGGGTGGAGGAAGACAAAGCCTTAATCTTGGTGGAAGCGTCGCAAAAAAAATTATTGCTAAGCCATTTGGAGAACTACCACTTTCGCGAGGATGTTCGGTTCGCCGCTTTGAACGGCAAACTGCTGGCGCTCCAAGGTCCCAAAAGCCCTTTGATTCTGGAAAAAGTTTTCGCCAACCAAAACCTGCCCGAAAAACCTAACGATGTCACGCAAATAATATGGAACGGAAACCGCGTGGACATCATTATGAAAAGTCTGACGGGAGACGAAGGACATATTCTCTGTTTTCAAAATAAGTTCCAAGATAAATTGATCCAAGAGTTTCTAAAAACCGCCACGCCGCCGGTGGAAGTTCGCGAAGACGCCCGCGAAGTTCTCCGCATTGAGGCAGGCATTCCTGTTTTCGGTAAAGATATGGACCAAAAAAATATCCTGCCCGAAACTGGATTGGAGCACACCTCCGTCAGTTACAACAAAGGCTGTTACATCGGGCAAGAAGTGATCGCCCGAATCAAAACCTACGGCGCACCCACTTTCGCCTTGATGGGCTTGGCGGTCGAGGGGGCGGACCTCCCGCCTTTTGACGGCGTTCTCCAACTTGGGAAGAAAAAAATCGGCACCGTGAAAAGTTCGGCGCGCTCCGTCACCCTGAATAAAATCGTCGCACTTGCGTACATACATAAAGAACATAGAAGTCCCGATGTAGATTTGGAAGTGACCATCGCGAACAAATCTTTCAAAGTTAAAACTTGCCTGTTGCCTTTTTACCAATCCCAAACTCGCAAGGACTATTCGAAAAAACTCCTGACCCAAGCCCTGCAAATTTACAAAGAGCAGGATGACTTGGACCGCCCCATCGCAATCCTTCGCGAAGCCATTGAGTTGGATGCAAAAAATGCGGAAGCGTATGAAGCCCTGGGAGTTTTTCTTTCGAAACAAAATAAACTAGACGAAGCCATCGCCCTGATGAAAAGGCTGACGGAAATTAATCCCAAGGAAATTATGGCACGCACCAACCTCTCGGTTTACTACATGAAACTGGGGCGAATTGAAGACGCAGAAAATGAAAAAGCCGAAGCCACCGCCCTGCAATTTGAACAGGCGATTGAAAAAAATATGGCGAAGAAGTTAGAGAAAAAAGAGGTGCTGCGAAAAGAAAAAGAAATGGAAGACCGCGTTGGCATGTTTAAAAAGGTGCTGGAGATTGACCCAAAAGACCAAGTCGCAAACTTTGGCCTCGGGTCAATATATTTGGAAGTCGGTCGGTATCAGGAAGGACTCGAGCCACTGAAAACCGTCATTGCAGAACACCGCGATTATTCCGCCGCCTACCTGCTTCTCGGAAAAACTTGGGAGAAACTATTGAACAAGGAAGAGGCGATTGAAACGTACAAAAAGGGAATTGCGGCGGCGTCAAAAAAAGGCGACCTCATGCCCCTCAAAGATATGCAGAATAGAATGAAGCAACTTTTGCACTCCCATTAGCGGGGAGAACCTTCGCGCAATCGCAGCGTCGAGAGACAAGTTATAATTCGTTATGGTCCCCGAAAAATTTACACTCGCCGTTTTGGTTTCAGGACGCGGCTCTAATCTCCAAGCCATTATCGATAGCATTAAAAAAAATAATCTGCCGGCCGAAGTCGCCGTCGTCATCAGCAATGTGAGAGACGCCTACGCATTGGAGCGGGCGCGCAAGCACGGCATCGAAAACGTTTTTCTCGACCCCGAATCTTATCCCGACCGAAACAGTTACGAACAGGCTCTCGCGGAACGGTTGCAATCCAAATCCGTCAACTTGATTTGCCTCGCTGGATTCATGCGGATTTTGGGCAAACATTTTATCGAAACTTTTACCGGTCGCATCATCAACATTCATCCCTCTTTGCTCCCCGCATTTCCCGGATTGAACGCGCAAAAACAAGCACTAGACCGCGGCGCAAAATTTTCGGGGTGCACGGCGCATTATGTCGACGAAGAAGTGGACGGCGGTCCCATCATTCTGCAAGCCGTCGTTCCTGTTCACGACGACGACGATGAGGCTTCCCTTTCCGCGAGAATTCTCGCGCAGGAGCACATCATTTATCCCGCCGCCATCCGACTAATCATTGAAGGCAAGTTGACTCTTTCGGGACGAAAAGTCCTGCACGGCAATTCGCGGAGGAACTCCGCTTGAATCTTGCGCGGAAAATTTTCGCATTGTTCGCCCTGCTGGTTCTGCCGACGGAAACCCTCTTCGCGGAAACTTCCGCGCAACGGGCACTAGACGCCATCCAGCGGCAGTATGAAAAAGTTGCAACCTTTGAGGCGGATTTCGTCCAGCGGTCTTACGTCAAAATGATGAACCAAACTCAGAGCATCAAGGGCACGGTGAAAATTAGGAAGCCCGGAAAAATGAAATGGGTCTATGGGTCTCCGCACCCACAAACTTTACTCAGCGACGGGAAAACCCTTTGGCTTTACGTCCCCGAAGAGGAGCAAGTCACGCGCATGCCGATGGCGAACATTTACTCCTCCAACACGCCGGCACTTTTTTTGGCGGGGAAAGGCAAGTTGACTCGGTCCTTTAACGTCGCAAGCGCGAGTGAAAAAAACAGCGTCATTTTCGTCACCCTCGTCCCGAAAAATAAAGTGCAGGACATGACGCGGCTAATCCTCCACGCCGACAAGAAAAACTACCAGATTATCGGATCGACCGTGTATGATAAATTGGGGAACAAAACGGAAATTCGATTCAGTCAAATTCGGATAAACCGAGAAATCCCAGATGAACATTTCCAAATCAAAACTCCGCCGGGCGTGGAAATTTTGGATTACACGCAAACCCCCTGAACGCGATGTTTGAACTTTCAATACTTTCTCTCGACACGGTCCTCCACTTCGGGATCAAAATGTTGGCTTTTCTCGGAGGCTTAGCCGCCCTCATCTTCGTCCACGAACTAGGACATTTTCTAGTCGCGCGAAAAGTTGGCGTCACGGTGGAAAAATTTTCCCTCGGCTTCGGTCCCGAAATCATAAGTTTCACGCGGGGAGGCACCAAGTATCTGCTTTGCTGGATTCCCCTCGGCGGCTACGTGAAAATGAAAGGCGAAGAAGTCGGGGAGGAACCCGCCGACGAAAAGGGGTCGTTCCTCGCCGCAACGGTTACGCACCGACTTGCCATTGCGTCCGCGGGCCCGCTGTTCAACATCCTGTTCGCCGTCGGCATATACTATTGCGTTTATCTGACGGGCGTTCCGACGCTGTCCCCCGTCGTCGGCGTCGTCACGGCAGAGTCTCCCGCGATGGCGGCGGGGTTGCAAACGGGCGACCGCATTTTAGCAATCGGCGGCGACAAAATACTTTATTGGGAACAACTCCAGAAAATCGTCCGCGTGTCCCCGGGACGTTCCCTAAATTTCCAAGTGGAAAGAAGTTCCGGGAGCCTCGCCGACATCGCCATCACTCCAGTCTCCGGACAAACCACCGATGTTTTTGGCGACCAAGAAAACACCGGCTTAATCGGAATCACCCCGCTGGTGCGGAACATCACCTACGTCAAAGTCGGCAGCCCCGCTGACCAAGCGGGGATTCGCGCAGGCGACACCTTGCTCGCGGTGGACGATGCGACCATTCTCGGTTGGGGCGACCTCAAGAAAGCGGCCATCGACAAACCCGGTCAAGCGCTGACATTCCGCGTTCGCAGAGACGGGACGGAAATCGTAACGACGCTGACGCCAGAATCCAAAATCGTCAAAGACATCGCAGGCAAAAGCGCGGAAGTCGGCATGCTCGGCATCGGCATGGCGGGAGAAATGGTCACGGAAAAATACGGCGTCTTCGGAGCTTTCAAAAGAGCCTACGAAGAAACGGGCCGACTGATTTATCTCATCGCCGTCAGCATAAAAAAAATATTCACGGGTTCTATTTCCGCCGACGCCATCGGGGGACCCATCCTGATTTTTCAAATTTACGGGGAGCAAGCCGAGCAAGGTTTCAACGGACTCGTCCGCCTAACCGCACTTTTGAGCATCAACCTCGGCTTGATCAATCTTCTGCCGATTCCAGTTTTGGACGGCGGCCATATTTTCTTTTTCCTGATAGAACTTCTCCGCGGAAAACCCGTCAGCGAAAGGAACCGTGCACGGGCGCAGCAAGTCGGTCTCTTCATGTTGCTCAGCCTCATGGCGTTTGCGTTTTATAACGACATCATGCGAATCATCACCTGAACGGGAAAATATTGGCGCATGTATTTTTCAAAACTTTTCATCCCCACGCTAAAAGAATCCCCCGCCGACGCAGACGTCATCAGCCATAAACTCATGGTGCGGGCTGGGATGATTCGCCAACTCGCGTCGGGAATTTATTCCATCCTTCCGCTCGGGCTCCGCGTTTTAAGGAAAGCGGAACAAATCATCCGCGAAGAAATGAACCAAATCGGCGGACAAGAAGTTTTTCTGCCGAGCATCCAACCCGCCGAATTGTGGATGGAAAGCAAACGCTGGGATTTTTACGGCAAAGAATTGTTGCGCATAAAAGATCGGCACGGGCGAGAGTTCTGCTACGGGCCCACCCACGAAGAAGTCATCACCGACATCGTAAGGAAGGAAGTCAAATCCTACCGCCAACTGCCAATTTTGCTGTACCAAATTCAAACCAAGTTCCGCGACGAAGTCCGGCCGCGGTTCGGCGTCATGCGCGGGCGAGAGTTTATGATGAAAGACGCTTACAGTTTTCACGTCGATGAAAAAGACACGCAGCACACTTACCACCAAATGGCAAAAGCCTACACCAACATTTTCGAACGATGCGGCCTGAAGTTCAAACAAGTGCAAGCCGACTCGGGCACCATCGGCGGAAGTTTCTCGCACGAGTTCATGGTGCTCGCGGAAAGCGGGGAAGACGAAATCGGTTTCTGCAAAACATGCGGTTATGCTTCAAACTTGGAACTTGCCGAATCGAAACCGCCGCTGCCCACGTCCGCCGATGCCGCCGCGTCCGCCACCGTCCCGCAGGATATGAAAGAGGTGGCAACGCCGGGGAAAAAATCCGTCGCGGAAGTGGCGGGGTTTCTGAAATTAACGGCGCGGCAAATCGTCAAAACTATCCTGCTTGAAAATGAGAACGGGCTGGTGGCGGGATTAGTCCGCGGCGACCATGAAATCAATCCGATTAAGATGAAAAATTTGCTCGGTTGCGAATGGTTGCACCCGGCGAACGAGGAAACTTTTTCCAAACATCGCGAACTGCATCGCGGATACATCGGGCCCATCGGACTCGATTTTCCGATTTACGCTGACCGCGAAGTTTCCGTGCTACATGATTTCGTGATCGGCGCCAACAAACCATCGGCGCACTTCACCGGCGTTCAAGTTCAGCGAGATTTGAAAATCGAAAAGTTCGGAGACATCAAGGCGGTCAGGGCGAAAGACCCTTGCCCGCGTTGCGAGGACGGGGAGTATGAAGTCAAGCGCGGGATTGAAGTTGGCCACATTTTCATTCTCGGCAACAAATATTCGTCGGCCATGAACGCCGTTTTTCTGGACCAGCACGGCGAGGAAAACGCGATGATCATGGGTTGTTATGGAATCGGAGTCGGGCGCACCGTCGCCGCCGCCATCGAACAAAGTAACGACGAGCGGGGAATTATCTGGCCGCGGAACTTGGCGCCGTTTCAAGTCATCGTCATCCCGGTGAATTATTCCAACGGCGATTTGCAAAATGTTTGCGACACCATATACCGCCGTCTCCACGAAGCAGGCATCGAAACCCTGCTTGATGATCGGCCGAATCGGCTGGGCGTCAAGTTGAACGACGCCGACCTCATAGGCATTCCCCTGCAAATCATCGTTGGCGAAAAAAATCTTTCCGCCGGGAAAGTTGAAATTAAAATCCGCGCAACGCATGAATCCAGCCTGCATCCCTATCCGCAAGTCATCGAAGATATCCCGAATATTTTAAGAAACAATTCATTCCCCGCGACGCCGTAGCAAGCGGCGCTCCATCTCCCCGATAATTTCCCCCGCGGCGATGGTCGGTTTTTCCTTGAAACTGGGTATCAAATTTTTGTACACTGGAGGCGATATTTGCGGGTCCTAATGTCGTGGGCTTCGAGCCCGCTTTTTTTTGCTTTTTTTAGAAGGTGTGGATGACAAAAAAAGTCCCCGTCGCCCAATCGGTCATGGATTTGATAGAACCCGTCCTGGCAACGAAAGGACTGGAACTGGTTGACGTGGAATATAAAAAGGAAGGGCACGATCAAGTTTTAAGAATATTTATAGACAAGGAGGAAGGCGTCACGGTTGATGACTGCCAGAACGTCAGCCGCCTAACCGGCGATCTCATTGACGTCGAGGAAATCATAAAAATCCCTTTTAGCCTGGAAGTCTCATCGCCGGGACTGAGCCGGTCTCTTAAACGAGAAAAGGATTTCTTGAAATTCAAGGGCAAGCGGGTCCACCTTCACAGCCTTTCCCCGATCGATGACAGAAGAAAGTTTTCGGGCACCCTTGTTGATTTTAAGGATCAAAACATAGTTATGGATTTAGACGGAAAACCTTTTAAAATCCCGTTGAGCCAAGTAGCGAAAGCAAACCTGGTCGTCGAAATTGGGGAAGCACCATGAACATGGAAACACTCAGCGTTCTGGAACAAATCAGTCGCGATAAAGGAATCGCTAGGGATACCTTGGTCGACGCCTTGAAAGCTGCGGTTGAAGTAGTTGCGCGCAAAAGACATCCCGCCGCCAAAGAGTTGCAAAGTGAGTTCAACGAGTCCACCGGCGAAGTTGAAATTTATTTAGAAAAAACGGTGGTGGAAACCACCGACCTCCCCAACGAGCAAATCAGTTTGGAAGATGCCTTGGCGTTTTCCGACGACGTCAAAATTGGCGACCAGGTTTTGGTGCAACAGGTGATGGGAAATTATGGGCGCACCGCGGCGCAACTCGCCAAACAAGTGATCGTGCAAAAAGTCCGCGAAGCGGAAATAGACTTAGTCTATAACGAATACATCGACAGAAAAGGAGAATTGATCAACGGGATGGTTCACAGAATGGAGCACGGAGACCTCATCATTGACTTGGGAAAAGCGGAAGGCATCCTGCCGCGACGCGAACAAGTTTTCCGCGAAAGTTTTAACCGCGGAGAACGAATTCGCGCTTACATCCTCGACGTTCGGAAAACGCCCAAGAACGCTTTGGTAATTCTCTCCCGCGCCCATGTCGGATTGGTCAAGCGTTTATTCGAGATAGAGGTTCCCGAAATCAGCGAGCGGATGGTGGAAATCATGGGCTTGGTTCGAGAACCCAACGGCCGCACCAAAATTGCGGTGAGAACCAACGACCGGGAAATTGACGCCGTCGGTGCCTGCGTCGGCATGCGCGGAATGAGAGTGCAGTCCATCGTTCAAGAATTGCGCGGAGAAAAAATAGACATCGTCGAATTTTCCGAAGACCCGGAAACCTATATCAGAAACGCCTTGAGCCCAGCGAAAGTCTCCAAGATTATTCTCAATCCCGAAGAAAAACAAATGACGGTCATCGTGGCCGAAGACCAAATGTCCCTGGCCATCGGGAAAAAAGGGCAGAACGTTCGGCTCGCCGCCAAACTCGTCCGCTGGAAAGTGGACATCAAAGGTCCCGCCGAATCTTTGGAACTGCCGGCGCAAAATATCTTTTCAACTCCCAGCAAAACTTCGTCGGTGGATTTTCTCGACGACGTGAAAAACGCCAAAGGTTTGGGCGCGAAGATGATGACCCTCCTCTTCAACGAAAACGTGGTCACCTACGAAAACGCACTGGACCGCGGAATAAAAGGTTTGGTGCTGTTGCCGGGCATCGGTCCCAAAAAATCTGAAACCCTGATGAAACTGGTGGAAGGTCACATGAAAACCGCGGAAGCCGCGGAAGCCGCGGAAGCGTCCGAACAAAATGAATATGTCGGTGACGAAATCGATGGCGATGAAGTCGCCGAAGATGAACCCGAGACGGACGAACCGGTTGAAGAGGAAGAGGACGAAGAAATCCCCGTGCGGGAATTAAAAGGCGTGGCTCCCGAGATACTACAAACTCTCGTCGACAACGGATTCGAAACTTTGGCCGAACTTTCTGTTACTCCGCTGGACGAATTGCTCGCCATGGAAGGTATCGACGAAGAGATTGGCAAATCCATTCTGGAGCAAATCAAACAACGCTTGGAGAATCTTGAAAATGTTTAAAGCGCAAACGCCCGTCGCGTTTTATCGAGACCGAAAAACTTTCCCCGCGCCCGCGCACGTAGCCGCCGCGAGTCACGGGGAAATTGCGCCGTCGTCGCGTAGCAGGAGGAAACTTGGCTAAAATTCGCGTCAACAAGTTGGCTTTGGAACTCAATGTTCAGAACGATCGAATCATTGAAGCGTTGCAGGAACATAACGTCCCCGTAAAAAATCATATGAGTTCCATCGATGGGGAAGCGGCGGAACATATCCGCAACCTCTTCGCGCCAAAAGTCGTCAAGAAAAAGGCGGTGAAAAAAGCCAAGGCGAAAATAAAAATCAAGGCTCTGTCCAGGGTAAAAGTTACGACCGCGAAAACCCTCGCCAAATCTACCGCCACCAAAAAAGCCGCCGAGCAAAGCGGCAAAGTCGAAAAAACCGCGGCGACAAAAGTCAAAGTCAAAACTAAAGCAAAGACCAAAACTGCGGCGAAAGTCAAAGAGCCGGGCAAAGAAAAAAAAGTCGCGAAGACGCCAGAAAAGAAAGCCGTAAAAAAACTCGGCCTCAAAATAGTCAAGGCAGAAAAAAAGCCCAAGCCCGTCGAGAAAAAACCGCCGCCCGCGAAAGCGAAACCCGCCGCCGCGAAAGTCAAAGCCCGCGCGGTGACAGCGCCCCCCGTTGCTCCCGTCCCGCCGCCGGAACCTGACGCGGCAGAAGATAAATTCGAACTGGTTCAAATCAGCGAAAACATTCCGATACGAGAGTTGGCAGAAAAATTAAGATGCGCGCCGAATGAAATCATCAAAGAACTGATGGTCTTCGGAGTCCTCGCCAATATCAACCAAACTCTAAACTTTGAAATTGCCAGCAAGGTGGCGGATAAACTTGGCTTCGAGGTCGAACTCCTCGTCGAAAAATCCGCATTGGATTTTACGGAAGAGGAAGACGACAGCGCCGCAGACCACGTTCCCAGAGCCCCGGTCGTAACCATCATGGGACACGTCGACCACGGCAAGACCTCCCTTCTGGACGCCATCCGCAAGACGGCGGTAACCCGACTCGAAGCCGGCGGAATCACGCAACATATTGGCGCCTATCAAGTTCACGTCAAAGGCGCGCCCATCACTTTTCTCGACACGCCGGGACACGAAGCCTTCACGGCGATGAGGGCGCGGGGCGCGCAGGTGACGGACATTGTCGTTCTCGTCGTCGCCGCCGACGATGGAATCCAACCGCAAACTAAGGAAGCGATTCACCACGCGGAAGCGGCGGGCGTTCCCATTCTCGTCGCCATCAATAAAATTGACAAGCCCGACGCAAAGCCCGACGAAACCAAAAAAGCATTGGCCAACTTGGGACTCCTGCCGGAAGACTGGGGCGGGCAAACCATTTACGTGGAAGTCTCAGCGCTGAAGGGAACCGGGATTGACGGCCTCCTCGAAAACCTGCTCCTGCAAGCGGAAATCATGGAACTAAAAGCAAACCCGTTGCTCCGCAGTAAAGGAGTGGTGATTGAATCCAAACTGGATAAAGGGCGCGGGCCCATCGCCACCATGGTTATTCAGAGCGGCACCTTGCGAGTCGGCGAACCTTTCATCGTTGGTTGCTGTTTCGGAAAAGTGCGGGCACTCATCGACGACAAAGGCAAAAAAATTAAACAAGCCATTCCATCCACCCCCGTGGAAGTGGTGGGTTTGCCAGACGTTCCGCAACCCGGCGATCACTTCATGGTAGTTCAGAATGAAAAAAAGGCGCGGCAACTTTGCAACCTGCGACTACAACAGCAGCGGGAAACCCAACTGGCAAAATCCACGCGCATCACCATGGACGACCTGCACCAGCAAATTCTCGAAGGGCGAATTAAAGAACTCAACCTGATCATCAAGGCGGACGCCCAAGGTTCGATTCACGCCGTGCAGGAAGCCTTCGGAAAACTGGAGAACGCGGAAGCCCGCGTCAAATTTATTCATGACGCGGTCGGAGGAATCACCGAGTCGGACGTCGTTCTCGCCAGCGCGTCCAACGCCATCATCATCGGGTTCAACGTGCGCCCGACAGACCAAGCCGCGAAACTCGCCACGCGAGACCGCGTCGATGTTCGTCTCTACAGCATCATCTACGACGCCATCAACGACATGAAGCAAGCCATGGAAGGAATGCTTGCGCCAAAATACAAAGAACATATTATCGGCAGAGCGGAGATCCGAGAAGTTTTCACGATTCCCAAAGTCGGTACCATTGCTGGCTGCCATGTTCTTTCCGGAAAAATGGAACGCAACTTAGAGGCGCGTCTGATTCGCGACAGCGTGGTAGTTTACCAAGGCCGAATCGCCTCCATCCGAAGATTTAAGGACGACGTAAAAGAAGTTACCGCGGGTTACGATTGCGGTCTGTCCATCGAAAAATTTCAGGATATAAAACAGGGAGATGTGGTCGAACCGTTCGCGTTGGAAGAAGTCACATCCTGACCTGCAATGCTCCGCGATGAAAAATGGTTATCGGTTGTTGCTCCATCAAATTTTATTTGCACGGGAGTCGGTCATTAAAGGAAAAGCGTCGCGTCGTCCGGGCGATTAAAGACCGGCTGAAGAACAACTTCAATGTTTCCGTGGCGGAAGTCGGGAACCATGATAACTGGCAAAGTCTCCACATCGGCATATCCGCCGTGGGAACCGACCGACCTTATATGGATGGGTTGATGACGAAAGTGGTCGACGCGATCGACAGGATGAATCTCGCCGAGATCACCGATTGCAAAACGGAAACCATGAACGTAGGTTCCGGAAATTTTCGCTAAAACCGCGACGGGGTTTTTCATGCGATTCAAACGCGCTCACAGAATTCAGGAACTGATTCACGAAGCAATATCCAAACTAATCCAAAGTGGATTGAAAGACCCGCGGGTAGGTTTCACCACCGTCACCAAAGTGGAAGTTTCCGACAACCTCAAACACGCGAAAATATTTGTGAGCATGATGGGTTCCGAACAAGAAAAAGCCGACACCTTGGCGGGACTAAAAAGCGCGAAGGGATTCATCCGCAACGCATTGAGCAAAAACCTTTATCTAAAATTCCTGCCGGAGTTGGAATTTCGGCAAGATGATAACGCCGACCATGCCGAAAAAATATCGAGAATACTCCATGAACTGCACTCTGAATCAAGTCGTCAACCTCTATAAACCGTCCGGCCCCACTTCATTCTCCATGGTCCGTTCGGTAAAAAAAATTCTGGGCGTAAAGAAAGCTGGGCACATCGGCACCTTGGACCCCATCGCCGAAGGAATTTTGCCGATTTGCCTGAACCAGTCCACGCGGATTATTCAGTTCCTTTCCCCCCCTGTCCAAACATTATCGATGCACCATGACGCTGGGAACAACCACCGACACGCAAGACTCCACGGGGAAAATCATTTTCGAGGGCGACCCCGCCGCGGTCACTGAAACCAAGGTCAAGAGCGTGCTCGCAAGTTTCGTCGGAGAGCAACAACAAGTTCCCCCGATGTACTCGGCGAAGAAAAGCAAAGGAATTCCTCTTTACAAATTAGCCAGAAGTGGTATTACTACCGAGAGGAAACCCGTCGCAGTCCATTTTTATTCCATCGATTTTGTCAGCATGATTGGAAACCGCGTAGTGTTCGAGGCTCATTGTTCGGCGGGAACTTACCTCCGCACCCTTTGCCATGACGTTGGAAAAAAACTCACCTGCGGCGCCCACATGTCCCAGTTAGTACGGAAACAAGTAGGAGTGTTCGATCAAGAATCTTCCGTCACCATCGCAGCGTTGGAGACCGCAAACGGTAACGGGAAACTAGCCAGCGTACTTTTCCCGGTGGAAAAAGTTTTGGAGTTTCTCCCGGAAATACGCATCAACGATGATTTCGTAGAGCCTCTTGCCCACGGCAACGCCCCGCCCAAATCGTCATTGAAAACTTGTCCCAGAGAATTTAAACCGGGGATGATGATGCGGGTTTGCAACGGCGACGACAAAGTGCTCGCCATCATCGAGCCTCTTGTTGACCACGACCAGTTCGCCCAGCTGGCGGAAAAAGATATCGCGTTTAAGTTGAAACGTGTTTTAATTTAATTGCAAACATTGGGAGCACGGAAAAAGGTTGGAATGTTTTCGCAGGGACACATCAGCATAAAAAACGGCGGCGTGTCTCTACGAAAACATTTTCCAATCGTTTTCCCGCATTAAACGAGTTGGAGAAAAAACTATGGCGCTGAGCCTAGAACAAAAAACCACGATTATCACCGATTACAAACTGCACGAAAAAGACACAGGGTCTTCGGAAGTGCAAATCGCATTACTAACAAAGCGCATTACCTACCTGACCGAACACTTCAAAACCCATTCCAAAGACCACCATTCCCGGCGGGGGCTTCTCAAGTTAGTCAGTAAACGGCGAAAGCTTTTGGACCACTTAAAAAAAGAAGACATCGCCCGCTATCAAAGCATCATCGCAAAACTCAGCATACGCAGGTAGTTGCGCCCAACCCATCCTGAATTCGCAGGAAAAAAGATATTGGAGATATCAATGAAAAAAGTAGAAGTAGAAATAGACGGGAAATTAATTTCACTGGAAGCCGGCGACATGGCACGGCAAGCAGGCGGCGCGGTCGTCGTTCGGCAAGGCGACACCATGCTGCTGGTGACCGCCACCATGGCCAACCAAGCGCGGGAAGGAATCGATTTTTTTCCGCTGACGGTGGACTACCGGGAAAAAACTTACGCCGCCGGAAAAATTCCCGGCAACTTTTTCAGACGAGAAGCCCGGCCCGGGGACATCGAAACTTTGACGTGTCGGTTGATCGACAGACCCATCCGACCGTTGTTCCCGAAAGCTTTCAAAAACGAAACCCAAATCGTCGCGCTAGTCATTTCGCACGACCAGACCAACCCCCCAGACGTCAACGCCATCACGGGCGCTTCCGCCGCGTTGATGATCTCCGACATTCCATTCGAAACTCCGATTGCCGGAGCCCGCGTTTCCCGAGTCGGCAGCAATCTGATTTTCAATCCCACATATCACGACATCTCCAACAGCGACTTGAACTTGGTGATGGCGGGAACGGCGGACGGAATCGTAATGGTTGAAGCAGGCGCCAAAGAAGTGAGCGAAGAAGACATGATGGAAGCTCTCGAGTTCGGACACGAAAAGATTAAAATGTTGATCCAAATCCAGACCGAACTCCGCGGACTTCTAGGCAAAGAAAAACTCGTCGTGGAACCGTTGCAAGTGGACGAAGAACTAAAAGACAAAATCCACAAAGAGGCCGCGACCAAACTAAACGACGCGATGCAAATCCCCGGCAAACACGAACGCGGCAACGCCATCAAGCAAATCAGAGAAGACTTCAACGCCGCGTTGAGTCCTGAAGAATTAGAAAAAAAAGCCGGCGCGATTAAAGAAATTTTTCACGACATGGAGAGAGACATCGTCCGCAACTTGGTGCTCGACAAACACTATCGCGTGGATGGCCGCGGGCTTGCCGACGTCCGCCCCATCAGCATCCAGATTGGCTACTTGCCCAGAGTGCACGGCTCCGCAGTCTTCACCCGCGGCGAAACCCAGGCGCTGGTCGCTGCAACATTGGGGACTTCGTCGGACGAACAACGGATCGATAGTTTAGAGTTTCGCGGCACCAAACCTTTTTTCCTGCATTACAATTTCCCCGCCTTCTGCACCGGCGAAGTCAAATTCCTATCCGGCCCCGGGCGGCGCGAAGTCGGTCACGGCATGCTCGCCGAACGATCCCTCATGCCCATCCTTCCCGACAAAGACAAATTCCCGTACACCATCCGAGTGGTTTCCGAAATTCTTGAATCCAACGGCTCCTCCTCCATGGCTTCCGTGTGCGGAGGTTCGCTCGCGCTGATGGACGCAGGCGTCCCCATCAAAGCCCCCGTCGCGGGGATTGCCATGGGCATGATTAAAGACGGCGACCGCGTTGCAATTCTTTCCGACATCCTTGGCTCCGAAGATCATCTCGGTGATATGGACTTCAAAGTAACGGGAACTTCGAACGGCATCAACGCCCTGCAAATGGATATCAAAATTGACGGGCTCGACCGCGAACTCATGGGCAAAGCCTTGGAACAAGCGAAGGCGGGACGAATGCACATTCTCAACGAAATGGGAAAAGCTCTGCAAAGTCCGCGCGAAGAAATTTCCAAATACGCTCCGAGAATTATCACCATCACGATTCCCAAAGACAAGATTCGCGATGTGATTGGACCCGGCGGAAAAGTCATTCGCGAAATCATCGACAAAACTGGAGTCACGATCGACATTGCCGATGATGGAGTAGTTTCGATCGCCTCCACCGACGAGGGGTCTGCCGCGAAAGCCGTTGAGTTTGTGGAAAACCTCGTGCAGGAAGTCGAGGTCGGGAAAATCTATCTCGGCAAAGTAAAGAGGATCGTTGACTTCGGCGCCTTCGTGGAAATTTTCCCCGGCACCGATGGCTTGGTTCACATCTCGCAAATATGCGACCGCCGCATCAAAAACGTCGGCGACGAAGTTCAAGAGGGAGACGAAATCAAAGTCAAAGTCATCGACGTAGATCAACAGGGAAGAATCAAACTCAGCCGCAAAGAAGCTCTGCAGAAGGCGGTCGCCGCGGAGTAATCCAAGCACTCACGATAAAACGAAACGGGAAGAGCGTCGCGCCGGCGCCCTTCCCGTTTTTTTTATGACCGCCGCGGCGTGTGCGTAACGGCTAGAGCAATACTTCCGGGGCGAGGTTATTTTCTTTGGCTTCGGGATTATTTTTCACGTAAAGGTGAGGCAAATCGCTGGTGCCGAAATGCGTGATGTAGAGGAAGACATGCTCGCGGGCGTTGATGCGCAACGCCCATGGCTCGAAATCGTTGCGGTAAAAATCTTCGTAGCGCGCCATCGCCTCTTCGGTGGTCTGCCCTGATTCCGGGGTGTAATAAAAATCCAGCGCCAAGTCGTGCTCGGGATTTTCCTTAATTTTTATTTTGTACTCCTCCGCTTGAAACATCACCGGCGCACTTTTGTACAACACGAAAAAATACATCTCCACGGATGGAATCTTGTCCTGATTTTGTATCAGGAACCGCCGCGTGTCTTCGGCCTCTTCCGGGGTTTCGCTGGGGAATCCGTAGAAACACATCACGTGACTCCAGATGCCCACCCGTTTGGCTTGCTCCAAATTGATGTGCGCGGCTTCGATGTCCGTGTCTTTCTTCACCAGTTTGATGATGCGTTCATTCGCCGACTCCAGCCCGTAATATAAAGATCGGCAACCGGACTCGTGCGCCACGTCCCACAGTTTCGGGTCGAGAAGTTGCGATTCAAATCGGATGAGCGTAGTCCAGTAAATGCCGAGGTCGCGTTCGACCATCATCGGCGGCAACTTGATAAACAATGCCGGCGGGAACGACTCGTCGGTGAACATAAAATGTTTAGTGTTGAGTTTGTTTTTTAGGTACTCCAGTTCATCGACAATTTGTTCGGCATGCTTGGCGCGAAACTGGTCGATGTAACCTGCGCCGTGATCGCAGAACGTGCACTTCCCCCAGTAGCAACCGCGCGTGCCGAGATAGGGCACGAGTTTCTCCGGCGAAAAATATTTTTCCCAAGGCATGCCGTCAAAATCTGGCGGCGGCAATTCGTTGACGCGCTCTTGATAAGTGTCGTTGACGTGCATGACGCCGTCTTCATCTTTATAGATGAGGTTCGCGACTTCGGACATTTTTCGTTTGGCGGCGAGGGCTTCGACCAACCAGACCAAGGCGTGCTCGCCTTCGTAGGTGATGATTGAATCAAACACCTTGCCGAAGAAATGCGGCTTCGTGGAAAATTCGTTCTTGAGTCGGGTGATGACGTTGCCGCCGACGGTCACGTGAATATCGGGATAAGCCTCTTTGATTAAAGTGGCGAAGGTGATGCCCGCCATCAATTGCACCGGGGTGCCGATGGAGATGCCGACGATATCTGGGTTTTCTTTTTTGATGGAGCGCAACACCAACTGACGGCAGATATCGGCATAAACATTGACCTGCTTGTCGTGGGGAACCTTCAAAAGATCTTCGGAAACCCAGGGCCGATACACGTTGAGATTGCTTTCAATCGGATAAAAATTGATGCTGGCGGGAAAGTAGCAGACGGAAATATATTCCATAACTTCTCGAAAAGCGTTGAGCGCCCACTCGGCTTTTTCGATTTCATAAAACTCCGGTCCCCGCAGGATTTTCTTGGCGCGAATCACTTTGTTGATATGGTGATCCAAGTCAATATACTGATAGTCGATGAGCATCTGTTTCAACTCGTCGTCTTCAGCGCTTAACCTCTCCACCTGCTCTTTCTGTTTCAACGCCTTCAACCGCGCCTGCATTTTGCTTTTGACAAACAGCAGAAATCCAGACGTGAAGAAGTGGTCAAACATCTCCACGTTTATATCTTTGAGGACGGTCTCAATGCCGTTCTCCCGCAAAACCGCAGCGAGGCTTGGCAACGCCAGATAAGGGGCGGTCGGCACCCACTCCGGCGGAAATATCAACATGACTTTTTTCATACACAAGCCACAATTTGTTTTTAGTTTTTGGAATCTACCCAGTCAATGCTAGCATATACTGTCTATATCGTATAGTTAAATGGAAAACAAGTGGTGGTCCGGTATCAACTCTCTCTTCACAGTTACAAGCGCAAGGGGAATAGTTAAAATGCGGTGCGCATGATACAACTCTCGCTAGGGATTTTTTACACGACACAATACGGAGGAAACCAATAATGAATCAAGTTAAAAATATCGCGGTCAGCAAAATTGACCCGAACAGCAGTGTCAATGTTCGTCGGCAGGGCGTGGACAGCAATGTCGAAACACTCAAAGCGTCAATTGAACGATACGGGTTTTGGCCCGAACACCCCATCGTCATCCGCCCGCACCCAAATGCTGATTCAGAATATGAATACGAGCATGTTGTGGGGCAATGCAGACTCAAGGCGTCTGTAATGCTTGGGCTAGAAGAGATACCCGCCATAGTGGTGGCTGTTATTAGTGACGATGAAGCCATTCAACGGTCATGGGGAGAAAACGAAGCAAGCGGAGAGCTTTTGTTCAGCGACAAATCCTACTGGGTTGAGAAAATATACAAGAAGTATTGCGGCGATGGAAACACAGCGGGCGAAGCACTTACGCTTGCTGCTAAGTTCCTCAATGTGACAGAGGTAACCGCTCAGCGTTATTATTCTTTTGCAGTGTTACCCAAAGATCTGAAGGACATGGTGGATGTTGGATCTCTGCCATCAGGGACTGCTAACACAATTGTGAAAAACACATACCAAGGGGGAGATCATCGCAAGGAGAAAGTAGAACAAGGCATGCGTGATCGAGCAGGCTGGTATATCAATCTGGATAATGAGCGTCGTAAGCATGCAGAGGATGCCTTGAAAGCAGGTGGGCATAATGCTTCCATCGAACAGTTGGATGAAATTATCGACCAAAAAATTACGAAAACCGGGGTGAGGGTGTTGATACCTCGTGCCTTGCATAGTGGATTAATGAAATGGGGCCAAAAGCATGGCTTGACTGAGGAATCCCAAATCATCGGTCACATGATAACAACAGCGATTAACGGCTAATGGCGATGGATGAAGGCGAGGCAAGGCATATTATCGCAACGCATAAGGAGCAGAAACCATCCAAAATTGGCGAGGCTGTTGATTTTTTCCATCAACAGCACCGTTCCTATAAAGTAATCTCCCACATGTTCGAGGAGGTAAAGGGAGTAAGTGCTGACCTATTAAGTTCCCGGCATCGTATTTTCCAACTGCCAGAAGGCATTCGGTGGCAGATTGATGAGGGCCGAATCACCACCCCACAAGGTGACCAAGTAGCAAAACTACCCGACGCAGACGACCAATGGCTTTTAGCCTTTGCGATTGCGGATGCAGAACTAACTCTGACAGGCAAAGAGTGTGGGCATATTGTTAAAGCAGTTGTTAAGGAAAAGTTGCCAATCAAAGAAGCACTAAGACATTTTACCGGCTTGCCCTGTGATAGCATCACGTCAGTAATGATGCCTTTTGGGTTTGATGAACGATTTGCTATATCTAAAGTTGCCTGGAACAAAAATGAAGAACTCGAGAATTTTTGTTTGCACCTAATCCGCGTCGGCAAAGATATTGATAGAGAAGCAGTGGCAAACCAACTTGAGGAAATAGCATCTGGTTTGCGTGCGGCAGGCAGGTGAAATGGTCATTTGACCACCCAAGCACAACGCAACGGGTTGCGCGACCTGCTCAATGTGACATCCAAAAACCTAGACGCGCGCGAGCAACTCTTCATTAGTGTTGTGCAATCCAACCAACAACGCCCAAGGAAAGGCGTTCTGTATAGTTAAATGGAGGACGAAACAAGTTATGACCACCACGAAAACCAGCGCGGAAGTTAAAACCAAAATCTTGTTGGACGAAGCAAACCTGGCATTTTCGGAAACGTCTGAACGCAAAGACAGCAAAGGCGAGCGCACTCTGGAAGGGTCGGCGTGGGAAGAGGGCCGAATGGAAGGGGAATACGACGAAGCCGATTACCAAAAAATTCTTGAGTTGCAGATGAACGCCGCCATCGTTTGCGATGACCACCCTGAACTGGAAGAGAAGACGGCGGAATTGTTCAACGCAATCACTCAGGAAAACACCGAGGAAATTCTCCAGACCGTTTTGCAAGATGCGAACATTATGACGTTGAGCAAAACCGCGGTCACGACTTTCATCCTGCGATTCCCCACCGTGCAATCTTTTGTCAACAAGGGCCATCCCCTGGTGTTGGCGATGGACGAATACATGCTGGAAAATGCGGACGCGCAAAACTGGCACGACTACAATAACATTGCGCAAGAAAATAACTGGATCGAATCGGCATGAAGTTCAGACACCATCTCGCAAAAGAAACCTTCAAAGGAAAAAAGAAAAACACCGAGCGCGGCGTTGAAGACTTAATCGACGAAGACCAACGCGGAAATCATTCCAGCGCCAGCACCAGCGCCGACACGAAAATTCTGAGCCTGGACAAAGACACCGTCACGCCGGAACCGGTTGAGGAAAAACCCAAAGAGATGTCGCGGCGGGATATATTTTCGTTCGGCAACTTCCTCGATTTCGGCACGGCGGTGGAGGACAAAGCGCGCAAAGTCAACGCAGCAAATTCCCGGCAACGGACGGAGGATGAAGAGCCCGAGGTTCCCGTCGCGACCGACCTTGTCGAAGAAATCGAAAAAGAAGAAACCGAACCCGCGCCGAAAAAAGGATTTTTCAAACGACTAGTATCGAAGTTCAAATCAAACGCGGAGGAAGAAATTTCCGTCCAGCCGCAAACCGTAATCCATCCCGACGAGGAAACACAACCCGAAGCCACGCAAGCATCCACCGACGTCGCGCCCGCAGAAGTTGCCGCCGCGGTGGAGGAGACTGAAGACCCGGAATACGACCGCCGCAATCTGTTGCGGCAAGGCGTCCACTTTTTCGCCAAACCCGCCGTCGATAAAGTCCAAAACAAAATTGACCACATCAACAAGGCGATGGACAAAATCACCAAGCGCGTTCCACTGTTGCGACCGCCCGGTGCGATTTCCGAACAAAAGTTTTTGCAAGCGTGTTCCCGCTGCGACGAATGCATCCACGCTTGCCCAAAAGATGCCATCCTGCGCGCGCCAAAAAAAATGGGATTCCTCGTTTTCAACACGCCCTACATCGACCCCATGCGCAACCCTTGCGTGATGTGCGTTGACCTGCCTTGCATCGCGGCTTGCCCCGATGACGCCCTGCTCCCGGTGCAAGAACTTACCGACGTGAACATGGGCTACGCCATCCTCGACAAAAAAAAATGTCAGGCTTACGGCGACACGTTCTGCCAACAATGCGTGATCGACTGCCCGGTGCCGGGAGCGATTTATCAAGTGGAAGACAAACCCATCGTCGACAAAAATATCTGCACCGGCTGCGGAGTTTGTATGCGCTCATGCAGCACCGTCAACATTCCCTTGGCAATCAAAATCAAACCGCAGATGGTGGTCGAAGCGCAACTCCAAAAAAAGTACAAAGAAGAAGAACTAGCGCGCATCGAGGCAACACAAAAAGCGCAAGAAGAAATGGAAATCGACGCCGGCGCAACACACTCCACGAACCATGAACTATAATCGGCGGCGCAACGGCGCGGCAATCGACGCGGGCGTTCCGCAAGATGCCAAACGCCAAACTCAAGATTTCGGTTTCAATGAGCAACGAACGAACACATGATTGCGGGACATTGTCGGGCGACCATGTCGGCGAAACGGTGACGCTATGCGGATGGGTTCACACTCGGCGCGACCACGGCGGACTCATCTTCGTGGACTTGTGGGATAAATACGGCGTGACGCAGGTGGTGCTGAATCCTCAAATCGACCAGTTGGCGCACGAGCACGCCCAGTCCATTCGCGGCAATTTTGTCATCGCCGTCACCGGCAAAGTTCGCGCGCGGCCGGATGACATGGTCAACGCGAAACTGAAAACCGGCGAGATAGAAGTTTACGTTGACGAGTTGCATATTCTCAACTCGTCGGAAACCCCGCCCATCTCACCGTGGGAACCGCAGGACACCACGGAAGCCCTGCGCTTGAAATATCGGTTTCTCGATCTTCGCGGGCCGACGTTGCAACGCAACTTGAAAATCCGCCACGATGTCATGCGGGTGGCGAGGAACGAGTTGCACCGGAACGGATTCATGGAGATAGAAACTCCCGTGCTGACCAAGAGTACTCCAGAAGGGGCGCGGGATTATCTGGTGCCGAGTCGGCTCAACCCGCAAAAGTTTTATGCTCTGCCGCAGTCGCCGCAATTATTCAAACAGATTCTCATGGTCGCGGGCATGGACCGATATTTCCAAATCGTAAAATGTTTCCGCGATGAAGATTTGCGTTTTGATCGGCAACCCGAGTTCACCCAGATCGACGTTGAAATGTCTTTCGGCAACGAGAAACTTATATTCCAAATCGTCGAGGAAATGATGGCCAGAATTTATCAGGAAATCCTCGACGTCAAAATCGACACGCCGTTCCCGGTCATAAAATATCAGGACGCCATCGACCGATTTGGAACCGACAAACCAGACATGCGTTTCGATATGGAAATCGTTGACTTGGGAGAAATTGTCCGCGGCACTTCGTTCAAGGTGTTCGCCCAAGTGCTGGAATCAGGCGGGCAAGTTCGCGCCCTCAACATCAAAAACAGCGCCGATGCGTTGTCCCGAAAAATGCTGGACGACTTAACCGAAATCACCAAAACATACGGCGCCAAAGGGATGGCGTGGATCAAGGTTCAGGAAAATGAATTGCAGTCGCCCATCATCAAATTCTTTAAGCAGGAAATGCTCGACCGCATGTTGAAGGCGTTGGGAAGTCAACCCGGCGACACGATAGTTTTTGTCGCCGACACCGCCAAGATTGTGGCCAACGCGCTCGCCCATCTCCGCCTGGCTTTGAGCAAGCAATTGCGTCGGGTCGATGAATCGAAAAACGCCTTCACCTGGGTCACGGATTTTCCGCTGGTGGAATACGATGAAGCGGAAAAAAAATATACCGCCATGCATCACCCTTTCACCGCGCCGCGCGAGGAAGACCTGGAAAGATTTGCGAGCACTCCCGGTTCCGCCAAAGCGCGGGCGTATGACTTGGTTCTCAACGGCAACGAAATCGGCGGCGGCAGCGTTCGCATCCATCAAAAAGAAATGCAAGAAAAAATGTTTCAACTCCTCGGCATTAGCCAAAAAGAATCCGCCGCCAAATTCGGTTTCCTGCTCGACGCCTTGAAGTATGGCGCGCCGCCGCATTGCGGGATTGCGCTGGGGCTGGACCGAATCACCATGTTGCTTGCGGGCGCCGAGTCAATCAGAGATGTGATCGCCTTCCCCAAAACCCAGAAAGCCACCTGCCTGATGACCGAGGCGCCGTCGGAACTGGACCCAAAACAATTGCGCGAGTTGCGACTGAAAGCCGATTTATCTTGACCGCGTTGGCGGAATTTCTGACCCGCGGGCGAAATTAATCCCGCGTAAATTCACTGCGCGGTGAAAATTTATCCGCGGTCGCGGCGCGTAACCCATTGTATTTATTATCCCTTATGAGCCCGCTTCCTTTATGACGCTCCGCGACGAAAACGCAAAAATGCAAACGAGAAAAAAATAAACTTTCGCTTGAAAATTATAGAGCACTCCGCGGAAATTTTCGTTATACTGGTGGTCAGTACCGGGAAGGTTGAGGTAGTGAGTCCTTTACCTTCTCGGCGCGTCTTCTCCTCGGAATCTGGGAACAGAGAGCATCCTGTTCCCAGATTTTTTTTCGCCCACCTTTATGCTACTCTTGGCAATCGCGCCATCGGGAATTTTGTGACGCGACGGTTCGCGCACCTTTCAAAAAATCCTCATGACACTGCAACGGAAAACGAAAAAAATAAAATCTTTGATGCGAAAAATGGACAGCGCGTTGGTCGCGTTTTCCGGCGGGGTGGACAGTACGTTGGTGCTCGCCCTCGCCCACGAAGTTCTGCGAGAAAAAGTTCTCGGAGTTACCGCGCAATCCGCCAGCGTGCCGGACAGGGAAATGCGAGCCTCCCGAAAGTTGGCGAAGGAAATCGGGGCGAAACATTTAATCATCAAAACGGCGGAAGTGTCCAACCCCAACTATCAAGCCAACCCGACCAACCGATGTTACCATTGCAAAACAGAACTTTATTCGAACCTTAAAAAAGTCGCGCGGCAAAAAAACATTTCTCATATTTTGAACGGCACCAACACCGACGACCTGAGTGATTACCGCCCCGGGCTCGACTCCGCCCGCGAACAAGGGGTGCGCAGTCCCTTGGTGGAAGCGGGATTCAGCAAACAGGATGTCCGGGAATTGTCTCGGGCGATGAGTCTTTCCATCTGGAACAAACCGGCGATGGCGTGCCTGTCTTCCCGCATCCCACACGGCCAACCGATTACGCCGGAAAAACTTTATATGATTGAACAAGCCGAAGACCTGCTGTTCTCTTCGGGATTCACCCAAGTCCGCGTCCGTCATCTAGGAACCACGGCGCGCATAGAACTCGACAAGAGCGAAATACCTCGCTACCAAAATGATAAATTCATCCAGAGATTGGTGCAGAAAAAATTTAGAGATTTAGGATTTAACCGCGTGACGCTGGACCCAGCGGGATACCGAATGGGAAATTTGAACGCGACCTTACCGGAACACAAAGACCATGTTCAAATATCAACTGCGCCCGGAAATAAGAAAACAACTTAACGACCCGGATGGATTTGAAACAGGCTTGAACGCCGTCTTCCTCGGATTGATCGTCGCCATGTCCGGCGTGGTGATGATGCTCGTCCTCTACTTCAACAAACCGGAACACGTCCTGCATCCTGCATGGATTATCCTCCTCGGTTTCGCCATCATCGGCTGGGGCGAGTACAAAAAATTCCGTTGCAAATAGCGGCGGCGGTTTTTTTATTTTGTTTCAGGCGACGGCGAGTTTAGTTTTTCCAGTTCGTGTTTTTCGATTAGGTCGCGCATTTTTTTGTTGAACGCTTCCGACTGAGTGTGCTCCCTGCCCCACTCACTGCCGATGATTCCCGCTTCCCGGCTAATGCGCGGCATCTTTTTTTTCCACTCATACCAAAACGGTGTCTCGAACATGGCGATGAGTTTTTTCACCGTCGCGTGCGACATGTGTTTGTCATACACCGGAATCACGCGGTCGATCAAATCATCCATTTCTTTCTCGCCGATTAGTTGATTAAATTCTTCCCAGAACGCGTCGGGAACTTTCGGGAAGGGCGCGGTCACCATCAGCGAAACATTGTTCAGGAGGGATTCCTGCATATAACTCAACTGATTTGCAATGCCGGAAACTTCCAACAATTTTCTAATGTCTTTTTCTTTGGAGGTTTCAGAAAAAACCGGGTTGGCGACACTTGATAGTAGTGCGAATAAAAACAGGGCTGGTATTTTCTTCGCCGCGGTCATCGTCATCTTATTAAATAATTTATTCATACCTCAAAATATCTCCATGTCCATAGCGGTGATTTTCGGATACGTCTCCTTCAAATTTTCGTAACGCCCGCCACGGTCAGCAACGATCATGATTTCCCGGATTTTAAATAGGTGGCCGCGCGGTCCAATTGAATGTGGCTACCGAAAAGAATAAGGATGTCCCCCGACAAGATGGTGAATTCCGGCGGCGGGTTGGGGTGGGATTTATTTTTTCGCACCACCGCGATGATAACGGCTCCGGTTCGCTCGGTAACATTTATGTCGCCTAATATTTTTTCACGCGCCCAGCCGTCGTCCGCAACTAGATACGACTCGGTGAGGGTGGCCGTGAGATAAGTGGAAAACTTTTTCAGGTGCTCGGTGTTTAGAGACAGCCCCCGAAACATGCTGTATCCTTCCAGTCGGATCAACTCCACCTGTTGCTCGATGGTGTTGTTGGGAACGTGGTAGTCGCGTAACACCCGCGAAAAAATTTCTATGGATGTTTCAAACTCTTCGGGAATCACTTCATCCGCCCCGGCGGTTTTAAGTTGTTCAACCTGGGAGGTCAGCCGAGTGCGCACCATGATCTTGATTTGCGGATTCATCTTTCGGGCGAGACGGACAGCCCTTTCCATCACCGTGTAATCCGGGATCGAAAACACAATCATCCGCGCTTCCCGCAAACCTGCGCGGCGCAAGGTCTCTTCCTGAACGCAATCGCCATACTGAGCGTTGGCTCCTTCCGTCAAAGCCCGCCGCACTTGCTCCCCATCCAAGTCCAAAACCAGGAAGGGAATCTGCGTTTCAAGAAGTACTTGAGTAAGCGTTCGTCCTCCAAGACTATATCCCACTACGATGACATGGTCGTTGAACTCGGAAGTTTGTTTCTCGCTGGCGTCGGTTTCTGCGGATTCCTGTTTGGAAAATATTTTGATGGAAAGCACCGTGGACGCCTGTACCAAAAGCGGCGCAAGGAGCATGGAACAAATCGAAACGATGAGCAAGAGTTGGTATTGCTGGGAATCGAGTAGCCCCTGATCGAGCGCCACCGCCGAAAGAATTAAGGAAAACTCTCCCACTTGCGCCAGCCTCATTCCCACCACGAAAGAAATGCGCAAAGGCACGCGGACGAGCAAACATGCCAGCCCCGCCAGTCCTCCTTTCACCAGAACGACCAGCGCAGAAAGTGCAAGACAAACCCAAAGCGAATCTACGAACACCTGCGATTGCAAAAGCATTCCAACTGAAATAAAAAAGATGCTGCTGAAATAATCCCGCAGCGGAAGGATATCGAGAATGATGTGGTGATTGTACTCGGACTCCGAAATAATCATTCCGGCAATCAACGCGCCCATCGCAAGAGTCAGACCCATTTTCTGCGACGCCCATCCGGTGGCGAGGATGATGAAAAGCACGGACAACGTGAGGTGTTCCTCATTGCCAACGCGCGCAACCCACAGCAAAGTTCTCGGAACGATCAACCGGGATAGAAAAAAAATTGCAACGACCGCGGTCAGCGATTTAACCGTTGCGAATATAAGATCGACGGTGGAGGTGACTTCCGATTGCGCGAGAATCGGCAGAAGAAGCATGATGGGAACCACGCATAAATCCTGAAAGAGCAGGGTACCGATACAAAGTTTTCCGTGCAGCGTGTCGATTTCAGCGCGGTCGGTAATCATTTTCATAACGATTGCCGTACTACTCAACGCGATGATTAGTCCCAAGGCAATGCTCTGGTTTTGTTGCAGTCCTACCTCGATGAAAATAAACCAGACGCAAACCGTGGTCAGCCCTAGTTGCAGACTACCGACTCCTAAAATTGAAACTAGATTTTTGAGCAAACGTCCAAGAGAAAATTCTAAACCAATTACAAACAGAAGCAGGATTACTCCTATCTCGGCCAACGCCTTGACCGACGGGACATCGGAAATTAGTTGCAATCCATACGGCCCAATCAAGACTCCCGCGATGAGGTAGCCCATGATTGAGGGCAATTTAATTTTGTGGAACAAGAGGCCGATCGGGAGGGAAACCAGAAGCAAGACGGCTAAATCTTCAATCAAATAAACCATAAATTTTTCAGAGCGCAGAGAGTGATATCGCCGGCCAGCCGTGGAGGTGGATGGCATTATACCCGCGGTTCCAAAAAAGAAAAGGCGCGATGTTAAGCAACGGGGAAGCCTTGTTCTTCATTCGCGCGCGGCGGGAAACCGAACTGGCAATCATTCAAAATAACTGGCGCCGCAACTTTCCATTTCATAAATTTCCACTCGTTTCACACGGGTGCCGGGCGCGTTGACTTTTTCCTTGAGTTGCAGGAATAACCAGCGGGCGATGTTTTCCGCCGAAGGGTTTTGCTCATCAAAAGGAGGTACCTCGTTGATGTTTTGATAATCCAGTTCGCCGAGAATTTCGTCCGCAAACTTTTTCAATTTCACGAAATCGATGCCGACTCCCATAGCGTCGAGACCATCCGCCTCAATCGTAACCTGCGCCGACCAGTTATGCCCGTGAAGGTTTTCGTAGTTGCCGTCATAAAGTCGGAGTTGGTGGGCGGCGGAAAAATTGGTCTTGACCGTTACCTCATACATGGTTGACTCCAAATTAATCAGCGTTGCGCCGACAACTAACCGCGTTGCAAAACTGTGTTGATGCAGTCATGGGCGGTGTTCATCATGACCGCTATCTCTTCTTCGGTGATGACCAGAGGAGGCATGAAGTACACCACGTCTCCCAAAGGCCGCAGGAAGAGTCCGCGCTTCAAACCTTCAAGAAATATCTGATAGCCGATTCGTTTTTCCGACGGAAACCGTTCCCGTTTTTTCTCGACCAACTCCAACGCCGCGATCATCCCCGTCTGCCGAAATTCTCCCGCTATTCCGTCAAACTGTTTTCCGCATTCCCGCAACGCCGCGATTTTAGGTTGCAGCGATTCGAGAAAATTATTTTCCGTCAACATCCGCAGAGTTTCGTTGGCGACGGCGCACGCCAGAGGATTCGCCGAGTAACTATGACTGTGGATAAATAATTTCCGCGGCGCGCCGTAAAAGGCGGAATAGATTTCATCGGTCGTCAACGTGGCGGACAAGGGAAGGTAGCCCGAGGTAATGCCTTTCGACAAGCACAAAAATGTCGGCCGCAGACCGTGCGCCGCGCACACAAAAAGCGAACCGGTACGCCCGAACGCCACCGCGACTTCGTCGAAAATTATATGTATCGCCAGCGGCTCGCAAGCCGCCTGAAGTTTTTTCAAATAGACCGGCGGATACATCGTCATCCCCGCCGCGCCTTGTACCAGCGGCTCCACAATCACCCCGGCGATTGTGTCGTGATTCTCGCGCAACGTTTTTTCCATAGGCTCAAAACATTCGGCGTCGCAACTTTCGCGCCGCAATCCATAGGGACAACGAAAACAGTCTGGCCCCTCCACCGGCAAATGACGGGCGAGAACTTGCTCGAACTTGCCTCTGAAAATTTCCAAACCGCAGACGGAAAGCGCCCCCAACGTTTCGCCGTGATATCCGCCGTTGAGATAGACGAACCGCGTCTTTCGGGTTTCCCCTTTCTCTTGCCAATACTGCAAACTCATTTTCAGCGCCACCTCCACCGCCGTGGAACCGTTGTCGGAAAAAAATACTTTCTCAAGTTCCGGCGGCGACAACGCCGTCAACGAATCGGCAAGATCAATGGCGGGTTGATGGGTGACGCCGGCGAACATCACATGCGCCATGTTTTCCAACTGCCGGGTCAGCGCCGCGTTGAGCCGGGGATGGTTATGGCCGAAAAGATTCACCCACCACGAAGCGATTGCGTCCAGATACGACTTCCCTTGCCGGTCGTAAAAATAAATGCCTTCCGCCCTCTCAACCAGTATCGGCGAGGCTGTTTCGTAATCCTTATGCTGAGTGCAAGGATGCCAGACGTGATGAAAGTCGCGGGCGATATCTGCGTCGAATTTATTTTCGGCGACCACGGAAAACTCCAATCATAAATCGTATCGGGAGGGAGAAAACTCCGCAATCTCATCGTCCCGAGTACCTTGGATTATGTCAGCCATGTAGTCCGCCTGATTTGGTGTCATCAAAATCCCGTTACGGTAATGACCGGAAGAGTAAAACAAATTGTCATACCTTCTGCTCTTTCCCATGATAGGCATGAGGTCGGCGGCGGCGGGACGCAAGCCCGCCCACGATTCAACCAAGCGCGCCGTTGTGAGACAAGGGAGAATTTCCGCGGCGGCGTCGATCATTCGGTCAATCACTTCATCTTCCACGGACGGATCAAAGCCGCGGTCTTCCATCGTCGAGCCAATCACGAAACCATTTTCCTCCCGCCGCGGCGCAATGTATGTCGCCCCGCCGTGCAGAGTATAGTCCGTGAAGTGAGCGTCTAACTGCACGCGGCACATCTGCCCTTTGATCGGTTTTAGCGGCACCGAAATTTCCAACACGCGCGCCAACTGCGAAGACCAACTCCCCGACGCGAGAACAACGCGCGCGCCGTTGATGTTCCCCGAGTCCGTCACCGCCGAAGCGATGGTCGAATTCTTGCGGATGAAACCGGAGACGTTTGCCTCCAAAACATGCACCCCCAATTTTCTCGATGCCCGCATGAGCGCGTCGTGCATTTGCCTGTTATTGACCCGCCCTTCCTCAACCCACATCACCTCGCCGCAGCCTTGCGAAAGATAAGGCGCCCGCCGCCGAACCGTCGCCGCGTTCCATATTTCATGCGGGACATCTGCGTCGGCAAAAAAAGTCTGCCGCGCTTTCCACGTTTCCCGGTAAGCCGAGGCAAACATCAGAGCGCCCGCCGATGAAAAGTGTACGGGAACTTTGCTGACGGAAATTAATTCTTCGAGAAACGCGGGAAACTTATTCAGCGACTCGCGGCAAAACTCAAAAAACCGGTCGGCTTTGTCGCATTCGCAAAAAGGCGCCAGCATGCCTGCCGCGGCGCGGGACGCCTGTAGCGAATTGACGGGGTCGCCGAGCACCGCGACTTTCAACCGCGGCGCGTCCCGTTTAAGACGAAAGGCGATGCTGTGACCAATCACCCCCGAGCCGACGACCACGACATCAAAATCATTGTTCCCCATAAACCGTGGGCAATCCTTTCCGTCCCGACTTAGTGAAGCCTCTTGCCACACCGAACCCGATTATGATATTTTGGGGGACGAGTTGGCAAACTAAAAAGTTTTTTCAATCCAAACCGGACAGGTTATTTCCCGAAATTATCATGGACGAAGAAACACAAGCAAGCGCGGACACCACCGGGCAACGCGTTGACCCCATCCTCAAACACTTGGAGTCAGCGGACGGGGAAATCGACAAAGTGCTCATTCGCAAAAAGTTCATCGACCTTTGGCAGTACGAAGAAGGCGACAAACTGGACGACGAAGAAAAATATCTGACCACCGTCGCGGCGTTCATATACAGCGCCCATAACGTGTTGGATGAAGCCAATATAAGAATCGATAAAGCGCGGGCGATGATCGTCGCGGCGCTTACCGCGTGGAAAAAAACGGAACGCGACAAAATGATCGCGGCGGAAAAAGCATCCGAAAATCCGTTTCAAACATTTATCGAAAACCATCAGCCGCAAGTTGATGAAGTTCACACGTGGAAATATTTTCTGCTGGAACATAAAAAAGTCGACGAGAAAAATTGGGCTTACAAAATGAAGAGATGTTGGTTCTCGCAGTTTTTCATCCGCTTCGGCCGAACCGATTATATTGAGACGGCGTGCGGTTTCGACAAAATCCCATGGGAGGCGCGGAAAGATTATGTCGATTTGAAATTGAGCAACCTGTTCGCGCAGTTGGGTTCCATTTGCCAATTTGACTACAGACCGGCGAAAGATAAATAAGCGAACCGCGCTTCGCCAGCAATGACGCGAGTTATGCGGACATCCGCGGCGGCGGGGGGAAATTATCTTTCAGAACTGGGTCCGGCCGTTGAGGCGGGTCATGACTTCTGCGCCGGAATCGGTAACGCAAAGTGTATGTTCAAACTGCGCCGACAGGCTGCTGTCCTCGGTCACCGCGGTCCATTTGTCGGGGAGGATTTTCAAATTCGGTTTGCCTAGATTGATCATGGGTTCGATGGTGAACACCATGCCTTTTTTAATTTCCAAGCCTTCGCCAAAATTTCCGTAGTGAAGAATCTGCGGTTCTTCATGGAAGTTGTTGCCAATCCCGTGCCCGCAAAACTCGCGCACCACCGTATAACCGTGACCCTCGGCAAACTGCTGGATGGTCGCCCCAATGTCGCCTAACCGCGCGCCGGGCTTAACGCACTCGATACCTTTTTGCAGGGCTTCCTTGCAAACCTTCACCAACTTTTCCGCTTTTTTGCGCGGCGAGCCTACGAAAAATGTGCGGCTGGTATCTCCGTGAAATCCTTTCAGGTAAGTGGTGATGTCCAAGTTGACGATGTCCCCGTTGCGCAGTTTGCGGCTGGAAGGAATGCCGTGGCAAATTTCTTCGTTGACCGAAGAGCAAATACTTTTCGGGAATCCTCGGTAGTTCAACGGCGACGGGACCGCCCCGTGCGACACGATATAATCGTGACAAATCTGGTCCAACTTTTCGGTGGTCACCCCGGGTTTCACGTAGGGTTCGATCATCAAAAGGACTTCCGCCGCGAGCCGACAGCTTTCCCGCATGATATTTATTTCTTCATCGGTTTTGAAATGAATCATCGAGTATAACCAAACTCTTCTATGGCTTGCCTCTGGTCTCTCCAGTTGGCTCGCACTTTAACGAATAACTTTAAAAATATTTTGGTGCTCAGGCGTTTTTCTAATTCTTGACGCGCAAGCCGACCGATGTTTTTTAGCATACTCCCGCCTTCGCCGATTAAAATTTTTTTCTGGGAAGTTTTCTCAGTGTAAACCGTGGCGTCAATTCGCAACACTCCGTTATCCTGTTCCTGCATGTCTTCCACCACCACGGCCACCGAATGCGGCACCTCGAACCGAGCGAGTTTCAAAATCTTTTCACGGATGATCTCACCAAAAAGAAAACCTTCGGAACAATCCGTCACCCTATCCCGCGGAAAATATTCTGGTCCCTCGGGCAAGTAATTTACGATCAAACTTTTCAAACTGTCCAAGCCATCTTCCTTGAGTGCCGAGATGGGGATAATCTCCTCAAACAGTGATTTCCGGTTCATCTCATCCATCAACGCGAGCAGGCTGTTTTTTTCGACTAAGTCTATCTTGTTAATCACCAGAATTTTTTTGGTTTTGACTCCTTGCATGGAATTCAAAACAAACTCGTCTTCATCGCAAAACCCCGTATCGGCAGACAGCATCACCAGAATCAGGTCAACGTCCGAAAAAGTACTGATGCTCGCGCGCACCATCATTGCGTTCAAGGTCTTCTTCGACTGGTGAATTCCAGGCGTGTCCACGAGGATGATTTGCGCGTTGGGCAAATGCAAAAACCCGGTGATCTTGTTCCGGGTGGTCTGGCGCCGTTTGGAAATCGCCGCCACCTTTTGCATCAGCAAACGGTTCAAAAGCGTGGACTTGCCCACGTTTGTCCGCCCCACAATGCTGGCACAGCCGGACTTAAAAGTATCGGTCATAAATATCTGTCGGTCAGTTGCGGCGGGATTTACAAACAAAAAAATAATCTACGGTGTAAAATGAAATCTATTGAAGGCGACTTGGAACCCTTGTTAATTTTTTCAATCATACCATGAACCCTTTGGGATTATACCTGCATATTCCTTACTGCGTGCACAAATGCGGCTACTGCGATTTTAATTCCCACCCTGAAAATCGGGAGGAAGCGGAAATTTATGTCGCGACCATTTTGTCAGAGCTCCGGCATTACGCTTCTCAACTGGCTGACAAAACCATCGCCACTGTGTTCTTCGGCGGCGGCACCCCCACCCTTTTGTCGCCCGCCAACTTGGGTAAAATTTTTGGCGCCGTGAAAAACTATTACAACCTCGGCGAAGACTGCGAAGTCACCATCGAAGCCAATCCCGCCACGGTGAAGCAAGAGGCACTGGAACAAATCCGTTCGCACGGATTCAACCGCATCAGCATTGGAGTACAATCTTTCGACGCCGACGAACTCAAACTTTTGGAACGAATACACAGCGTGGAGGAAATCCACACCACCCTGCATCGCGCGCGGTTGGCGGGGTTCGGCAACCTTTCTCTCGATTTGATGTTCGCCCTGCCCGGTCAATCCCTAGAAAAATGGCGAGCAAATTTGCGGCAGGCGTTGGCAAAAAAACCCGACCATATTTCCGCTTACGGTTTAACGATTGAGCCGGCGACTTCGTTTTTCAAATTGCAACGGCGCGGACTTCTCCGCATGCCGCCAGAAGAAATTCAGTTGGAAATGTTTCGGGCGACCATTAAAATTTTATCGGCGGCGGGTTACAACCAATATGAAATTTCAAATTTTTCGCGGCCGGGATTCGAGTCAAAACACAATCTCAATTACTGGAACAACGGCGAATATCTTGGGCTCGGTGCCGGTGCCTCCTCTTACTTGAACGGGCGGCGTTTCAAGAACACCAATCTTCCGTCCCGCTACATCCGCGCGGTGCAGGCGGAAGGCGCGGCGGTGGAATCTACGGAGAGGCTCGACCTCCTGCACGCGATGGGCGAAACCATCATGCTGGGTCTCCGGCGTCTCAAGGGAATCTCCATCGCGGAATTTGAAAACCGGTTCCAGGTTTCCTTTGAAAAAACTTACGGGAAAGTGGTCGACGCTCTGCTCGACGAAGGACTCATCACTCTCAACCAAAACCGCATGGCTTTGTCCCGGGAAGGAATTTTTCTCGCCGACTCGGTCATCTTAAAATTCATGGCGTGACGAAAACGAACGTCGCGTGAAAAAAAATGAACATCGCCGCGTTTCAAAAACTGACAGAAATTATCGACACCCTCACGGGGGAAAATGGTTGCCCCTGGGACAAAGTGCAAACCCGCGAAAGCCTGAAACCTTATTTGGTCGAGGAAGTTTACGAAGCGCTCGAAGCCTTGGACGGCAACGACCCGGAGGCAATCAAAGACGAACTGGGAGACTTGCTTTACCAGATTTTGTTTCACGCAAAAATTTCTGAAAACAGGAACGAGTTCAACATTGAAGACGTTATGAAATCCGTCAGCGAAAAAATGGTGCGCCGCCACCCGCACGTTTTTAGCGGGGAAAGTCTGCAAACGCCGGAGCAAGTTATCGCGCAGTGGGAAGAAATCAAGAAGCAGGAAAAAAATCATGCGCGCAGAAAATCGGTTTTGGACGGCGTCCCCAAACATCTGCCCGGACTTCTCCGCGCACAAAAATTACAAAAGAAAGCCGCCAAGCATGGATTTGATTGGGACGAAGTCACCGCCGTTTTCGATAAACTCGATGAGGAAGTGGCGGAGTTTAAGGAAGCCGTGTTGTCGGGAAAAAAGTCCGACATCAAGGGGGAGTTGGGCGACATCTTGTTCGTGCTGGTCAACATCGCCAAATTCAAAAAGGTCGACGCGGAAGAAGCCTTGCGCGCCACCAACAATAAATTCATTCAACGCTTCCAATACATCGAGCGGGAAGTTGCAAAACGCAACAAAGAATTGAAGGACACGCCGCTGGAAGAACTAGAACAATACTGGCGGGAAGCGAAGGGGGACAAGCCGCCCGAGCAGTCATGACGGGTAAACCCTGCCGCGCCATTCCGTGCGCGAAAAAATCAACACTTGGATCATGGAGTTTATGATGATGGCCGCCATCACGACCGCGCCTATCGGAAACAGGCAGGCGTTCGCGCGATGCAATCCCAACTCGTCGCAAGTTTTTATCGCCACCGCGGAAACTAGGACGACCGCCAACAGGGCGAGCCCTTCCCACAACGCCCCCGTCGCCGCCGTCACGTTCCATCCAAGAATTAGATAAGGCGTCAACACAAACGCCAGCACCATGAAAATATAATAGAGGGCGACGACGACGGAACGTTGCATCGCCGCGAACATATTTTTTCTCCAGCCGATCCAGATTTCGCGGAACCCGTAATACATGCGAATGGAAAACAGCCGCTTGCCGTCGGCGACGAGAAGTTTGAGCCCCGCCTTTTTCACGCGCTTGGCAATCAACACGTCTTCCAGCACGTCCGCCTTCCCGCCCTCGTGCCCGCCGATGGTTTCGTAAGCGGAACGTTTGAACATCAGAAACGCGCCGAATCCCACCGCGCTCTCACGGTCTGCGCTGTTCACTTTTCGGAAGCGAACCAACGACGCGATGAAACCGCAGATGATAGGTTGCACCGCTCTTTCCCAAAACGACCCGAACTCCATTTTCGGCATCAGCGTCAACGCGTCAAGTTCGCGTTCTCGCATGGTGACGACGGCGGTGCGCAGGGCGTGACGCGAATCGAAAACGGGGTCGGCATCGGTGAACAATAAAATATCGCCGGTGGTTTTCTTGAATGCTTGATGCAAAGCGAAGGGTTTCCCCAGCCAGCCGTCGGGCAGTTCCTCGCCTGCCAACGCGAGCAAACGGGAGTCTTGTTCCGCCAAACTCTGGATCAATTCGCGGGTGCGGTCTGTGGAATGGTCGTCCACCACGATCACTTCGAACCGGGGATAATCCTGTTGCAAAAGTGAGCGCAAACAATTTTGGATTCCACGCTCTTCGTTTCGCGCGGGGACGCAGACGGAAACCATCGGCAGCGGGACGCCGTCCAACTTATGCGAAATCGGCGCGAGGCGAACGAGATAAATCATATTCACGGTCAGATAAACGAATACCGCCGCGACTAAAATCAATTGCAAAAATGTCAGCGTCTGAATCAAAAAAATGCTCCGTCCATTTTCGTCAGGATAACCGCGCGCTCTACGGCGAAAAACTATGGCCGCCGCCGCGCATTGCTTGCGCGTTGATGGCGACTAAATTTTCTGCTATGCTCGGACAAAAGATGCCGAACGAAAATTCTCCGCAGACTTCGCAAACTTCGCAGAACGCCATGGCTAAAATCCCCTTGCCCGTTTCGATATTCGCTTTGATGTTATCACTCGTCGCGGCGAGTCCGACGACGGCGCTTTGCATCAAAAACGAAAAAGCAAATTTACGCGCGGGGCCCGGCATCAAACACGAAAAACTCTGGCAGGTGTTTCAATACATGCCGTTCAAATTGTTGGGGACTAAGGGCAACTGGAAACGATTGCAGGATGTTGACGGCGACAAATACTGGGTGCACGCGCCGCTCACCACTCAGAAATATAAATGCGCCGTCATCAAAAAAAATCAAACCAACCTTAGGGAAGGACCCGGCACGCAATATCCCAAAGTGAAGTGGGCGCCGGTGGACAAATATTTTTCAATGAAAGTTTTGAAGATCGAAAACAACTGGGTACATATTCAGGATGCGTCTGGCGACAAAGCCTGGGTGTACCATCCCCTCGTCTGGATTCAGTAGTACGGAAAACCGCAACCGCGGGCGCCCGCCGTCGGTGAGTCGCGGCGCGACAAACGCGAAACGTGAACGCGACGAACGCGCGCGAAAAAAACGCGGCGACGCGGGATTGTTTCCACGCCGCCGTCATCATCGCGCGTCACCGTCACCGCGACGCCGCCTAGATGGAAGTGTACACCGGGCGCAGCCCCATCCCCTCAATCATCTCAATATCTTTTTTCGGGTCCTGACCTTTGGTCGTCAGATAGTTGCCGCCAAGAATTCCGTTGGCACCGGCGGCGAAAAGTTTTTCTTGCTGGTCGGCGAGCACCTCTTCCCGTCCTCCGCAGACGAACAGATCGATGTCGGGCAACACCAAGCGCAATAGGGCGATGGTCCTGAGGGCTTCGTAGCGTGGCATGGATTCGAGATGGTCGAGCCCGGTTCCTTCCACCGGTTTGAGAAAGTTAACGGGGAACGATTGCGTGCCCAACTCGCGGATGGAGTACGCCAGTTCGGCTCTTTGGGCAAACGATTCTCCCATCCCGAAGATGCCGCCGACGCAAACTTTTAATCCCGCCGCCTTGGCGTTTTGCACGGCGCTTACTTCGTCCTCGTAGGTGTGAGTGGAAACGATTTTGTCGAAATGACTTTTTGCGGTTTCGAGATTATGGTGGCACCGGTCGAGTCCGGCTTCCTTCAATTCCCGCAAATGTTCCAACGGCATCAATCCCAAGGAGCAACAGGTTTCGAGTTGAGTTTCGGCTTTGATTCGTTTGATGGCTGCAATCACGCGGTCGAGTTCGGCGCGGTCGTCGAGATAAGTTCCGGAGGCGACGATGGAAAATTCGTTGGCGCCGAAGGCTTCCGCTTCTTTCGCGGCGGCGACAATTTCGTCGACGTCCATCAACTCATACTCCGGCGAGTCGGTCTGGAACGAACTGGATTGGGCGCAGAAGGAGCAGTCCTCAACGCACCGTCCGGACTTCGCGTTGACGATGGAACAAATTTTCACGTCCCTGCCTTTGAACCGATCACGGACGCGGTCGGTGCCGATGAAGAGATAGTCCAATTCTTCGTGGGTCAGGGATTCCAGTTGCAACGCCTGCGCATGAGATATCGACTCGCCCATCAAGGCGATATCGACCATGCTATCTATCAATTCTGTTCGCATTGAATTTTTTCTCCGACGAGGTTGGCGTGAATGTTTTATCATAATGTTTATTCATTCGTAACTCAATAGTTTCATCAACTCTTCCGCGGAATGGACAGGTGCCAAACAGGTTCCTTGCTTGCAAACATAAGCGGTGACTTTCCCGCTTACCAGTTTCCGACTTTGCAACAGCGGGATGGACGTGCTCTCAATTTCATCTTCGTAGGCGAAGGCGAAAACCGCGGTGGGACAAAACCGTTTGCGCACGGCGTCCAATAATTCCCGCGTCGCCGCGTCGTTTCTCTTCCCCACCACGGCGACTTCTTTGAGTCCGCCAAGATACAGATGCAAGGCTTGCAGCATGAACGCGGAGTTGAGACCGTATTCCATCAGTTCGTCGTGGAAGCCCGAAAATATTTTTTCCGCTTTGCGGGCGAGCGCGGGCTCCGTCAGATAAGCGGAAAGTCGCAGGAACGCCAAGGCGGCGTTGCTGTTGCCGGAAGGTTCTACTCCGTCGTAACCGCTGATTTGTCGCACCAACAATTTTTCTCCGTCGCTGGCGGTTTCGTGAAACATCCCGTTTTCACCGTGGAATTTATCTTCCACCCTTTGCATTAATTCGCGCGCCGTTTGAATGTAGCGCGATTCGTAAGTGGCTTCGTACAAATCCAGACAGGCGGTGGCGGTGGCGGCGTAATCGTATAGATAACCGTCGTAGCGGGCTTCGCCATCGCGATAACGCCGCAGAAGTTTTCCGTCGCGCGTTCGTAATCGGGAGAGCAAAAACTCCATCGCCCGCGCGGCTTTTTGTATTCGGTCGGCGTCGTCCAACACCCGCCCCGTTTTCGCCATGGCGCTAATCATCAGGGAGTTCCACGACGTGAGCACCTTGTCGTCCAACAGAGGACGAACGCGGCGACTGCGAACGGCGAGGAGTTTATCGCGGGCGGTTTTTAGTTCGACGGCGAAGTCGGCAGCGCGCATGCCTACTTCTTTGGCGACGACTTCCGCGCCGCGGGTGAGGTGCAAAATATTTTTTCCCTCAAAGTTTCCGCCGCGCGTAATGTTGTAATAAGGAATTGCCGCGGCGGCGGTTTTTCTCCCCAGAATCTGCTCGACTTCCTCCTGCGTCCACACATAAAATTTTCCCTCGACGCCTTCGCTGTCCGCGTCTTCGGCGCTGAAGAAAGCACCCTCCGCGGAAGTCATGTCGCGGTCGATATATTGCAGCAGGTCGTTGGCGAAATCGGCGAACTCTTTTTTGCCGGTGACTTGAAAAGTTTCGATCAAGGCGGTGGCGAACAAAGCGTTGTCGTATAACATTTTTTCAAAATGCGGCACCAGCCATTTGTAATCCGTGCTGTAACGGGAAAGGCCGCCGCCGATTTGGTCATAGATGCCGCCGAACTTCATTGCCTTGAGCGTGTTTGTCGTCATCGTCAAACTGTTGGCGTGGCCAGTGCGATGGTAGTGGCGGAGCAGGAGCGACAGTCCCATCGACGGCGGAAACTTATTTTGCTGTTGCAACTGAAACCCATGGTTGAGTTTGTCGTAATGCCTTTCAAAAAGCGCGGCGGCTTTGTCTTCTCCTTGGAAACTCAAGCCATCAAGTTCGTCGGAACTCTGTTCGCGCAGGGAAGTTTGACGGATATAACTCATCACACTTTTGGTCTGCTGGTTGACTTTGTCCTGCTCGTTCTTCCAAGTGTTGATGAGAAATTTCAGAACGTCTAAAAAGGAAGGCAGATTGAATCGGCGCTCAGGCGGGAAATAAGTGCCGCCGTAAAAAGGGATTCCGTCCGGAGTCAAAAACACATTGAGCGGCCATCCACCCTGCTGGCCTAAGGCTTGCACGGCTTGCATGTAAATGCTGTCGACATCGGGTCTTTCTTCGCGGTCCACTTTGATGGCGATGAAACTTTCGTTGAGCACCGCCGCCAACGTGGGGTCTTCAAACGATTCGCGTTCCATCACGTGGCACCAGTGGCAAGTGGCGTAGCCGATGCTCACCAGCACCGGCAAGTTTTTCTCTTTGGCGATTTGAAAAGGTTCGTCGCCCCACGCCCGCCAGTTCACTGGGTTATGCGCGTGTTGCAAAAGATAGGGGCTCTTCTCGTTGATCAGCGAATTTGTGTAAGCGTGTTCAACCATTTTTTTTCGGCGGGATTTTTCACATCATCCCGCACGTTGCGGAGGTTGCTTTTTTCGTCGCGGCGCGGGACAAAAAAAATTCATCATCGCGGCGCGGCGGGAAAAAAATCCACGGTCGCGTCGCGTACTAAAAATTCACGGCGGCGGGGCGATGACGATGATGACGGCGTCGCGCACTAAAAATTTGCGAAGCGGCGGAAAAAATCCGGGAACGATTTTTCCACGCACTGCGGATTCTTAATGCGGATGCCGGGAATTTTTAATCCCGCCACCGCGAAACTCATCGCCATGCGGTGGTCGTCGTACGTTTCAATTTCCGCCGCCGCGTAGTCGTCGCCGGGATTTATGACGAGGTAGTCTTCTCCCGCTTCAACGCTGGCGCCGACGCGGGTTAACTCGTTCGTCAAGGCGACGATGCGGTCGGTCTCTTTAATCCTGAGGTTGCCGATTCCGCGGATCACGGTTTCCCCCTCGGCGAACAACGCCGTCACGGCTAAGGTCTGGACGACGTCCGGCATGCTATTCATATTGATGGTGATTCCCCGCAAAGGGTTTCCTTTTATGTGTAGCGCGTGGGATTTTTTTTCGACGCGGCAACCCATCTGTTCCAGGACGGAAGCGAATTGCGCGTCGCCCTGAACGCTGTCGGGATTGATGTGTGAGAGCGTCATCTCCCCGCCGGTCACCGCCGCCGCCGCTAAAAAATAAGAGGCGCTCGACCAATCGCTTTCCACCCGAAAAGTTCGGGCGTGGTAACGCTCGCCCGCCGTGACTTGGAAATGTTGGTAGTTATCATTTTTCACATGCACGCCAAAAGTTTTCATAATGTCGAGCGTGATGTCGATATAAGATTTGGAGGTGAGGTCGCCGCGAATGTCAATGCATGTGTCGCGCTCAAAGTAAGGAGCCGCAAGTAAAATGGAAGTGAGATACTGACTGCTCTTGTTGCCCGCGAGTTGAATCTCCCCGCCCGACACCTTCCCGCCTGTAACTTCTATCGGCGGACAACCGTTGCCGTCCACCGACACCGCGTTGACCCCCATCTGCGCGAGGCAATCAAGCAAGTCGGCGAGCGGTCGCGCGCGCATTCGTTCGTCGCCATCGAGCCGAACTTTACCCGCCACCAATCCCGACAAGGTGGTCAGAAACCGCATGGTGGTTCCGGCGTTGCCGACGAAAATATTTTCGCGGGGGGCGGAAAGTTTTCCTCCTTTTCCCGCAACGAGGAAGGCTTCGTGTTCTTCGCGGATGGGGATGCCGAAAGTTTGCAGGGCTTGTACCATGTACTTCGTGTCATCGCTCACCAGCGGTTTTTCCAACCGAGAGTTACCGTCGGCGAGTGCCGCAATCAACAACGCGCGGTTGGTGTAACTTTTGGAACCGGGAAGAGTGACGGTTGCTCGAAGATTTTGTACGGGCTTAATTTCTATCAAGGTCTGAAAACTTGAGGGTTAAAATAAAAATGCGCGCAACGCCAAAACAAAAATTCAAATTGCTACAAAGGTGCCAGATAAAATATAACACACCGCGGCGGCGGGACGACGATGACGGCGACGCAACCCCCCGCCGTCACTGCGGCGGCGGCTGGTTGTCTCGTTCATAGGATTCTGATAGGATTAGTTTTCCCGCGAAGTTTTGTCGGTTGTTACGTTTGCAGGATGATTTGATGGCGGGGGGAGCGAGCATGGACAAAGATAAAAAAGGGTCATTGTGGTATCGGTTGTGGGACCATCGGTCGCTAAAAGAAAAAAACCGGCTGCGATCATTCATCCCTTACATCCTATACGCGGTCGCCGTTTTTTACGGAATTATTTATTTGTCGATCCTCAACACCATCAACCGCGAACGAGTTGGAACCACCGTGAAAACTTGGTTTGGTGGGGACAGCAAAGAAATCATTCAAGCCCGGCAAACGGAGGAACGAGAGATTAAGAAAAGTTTTGAGTTTCTGCGCAAACGAGTTTCGGGCGGTCGCTAGTCGCCGTCACCGTCATCGCCGTCGTCGCTAATCGCCGCGCCGTCACTGGTCGCCGCGGGTGTCGCAAAAAATTGTCGCGAGTTATCTGCGGAAATATTTCATCATGAAACGTTTGGTGTTTATTGCAAATTGGTTTTACCTGTTTTCCCTTTGCCTGTGGACTGGCGGGATGTTCCTGCTCGGCGTTCTGGTGGAAATCATGGTGCGGGTCAGCCTGAAGGAACAGCCCGCGGTGGCGAGTTTGATCATGAACAAAATTATGGACGTGTTTAATGTCCACATCATTTACACCTGCATCGCGTTGATGGTGTTGGCCGAGGCGACGAAGTTTCTGGTCGCAAAGTACAGTTCCGTCGGTTACAAACCGCAGACGGTAACCAAGCGCAAATACACGCGGGAAGTGTGCCTGGCTATCATGATAGTTTTGGCGTTGTATATCGGCAGCGTTCTCAGGCCGGAGATGCACGCCATCGACGCAATCAAAAAAGCAAATCCGGAAAACCAGAAACTGCAAATCCAGTTTGACCGCCACCACTCGCGATTGACTTGGCTTTACACGGCAAACATGTTGCTGGGTTTGACATTGTTCTACATTAACGGCAAAGAAACGGCACGCTTCATCACCAAGCGTGGGGACGATGAGCAGTAACTTTGAGTTGCTTAAACCTATTGACCGCGGCAAAAGATTTTTTCGTTCGCCCGCGGAAATCATCAGCATTCCTTAAGCGCGTTCTAGCAAACGCCGCCGTCCCGCTTTTTTGCGGAGTGTGGATTTTCCCCGCGGCGATGGTGACGATGACGGTGTCGGCGATGACGTTAGCGGCGGCGGTCGCATCATCGGCGGCGACCGCGACCACTTCCCAACCCGACACCGATGACGTTGTTGACATGGCGTTCATTCGCGGCGGCAAGTTCGTCCGCGGCTCCAATTTTGAAGAAAACAAAGCGGCGTTCAAAATGTGCCGCAAGTATGACAGAGCCTGCAAACTCTGGTGGTTTTCCGACGAGTACCCCGTGAAACTGGTCATGCTAAAAACGTACCTAATCGACATCCACGAAGTGACCAACGAAAAATATCTGGAGTTTGTGAAAGCAACCGGGCATCCTCCCGCCATGGATAATTCCTGCACCACCGACGCGTGTCGTCAGGGGAATTTGTGGGCGGAGGATTCGTCTTTCCCGTTGAGGATTCGCAAGCAACCTGTTACACAAGTGAGTTGGCATGACGCGGGAGCCTACTGCAAGTGGCGGGGCAAACGTCTGCCCACGGAAGCGGAATGGGAAAAAGCCGCGCGCGGTCCCAGCGGCAACATCTACCCGTGGGGCAACGCTTTCCCAAAAAACAAAGCCACGTTCGGGCGCAAGTGGCACGGGCTCGACACCATGACCGCCGTCGGCAGTTATCCCAACGGAGTCTCGGTTTACGGAGTGCACGACATGGCGGGCAATGTTTGGGAATGGGTGAGCGATTGGTATAGCCGCACTTACTACAACAGAGGAACCGCGAACAATCCCGGCGGCCCCGCGGCGGGAAAATTCAAATCCCTGCGCGGCGGCTCTTGGGTCAATTTTGCCGACACCCTCAGAAGCGCCTTTCGCAGGTGGAGTCGCCCCGATGTTAGATTCAACGATACCGGTTTCCGTTGCGCCAAATCAGTTCCGCTCGCGCCGGAAAAAAATAGCCGCCCATGACCGACAAACCAAAACGCTCGGATGAGTTGACGGACAAGGAACGCGAACTGCTGAAACCCTATGTCTCCGACGTCAACGCCAACGTGTTCACGCTGGGGAACCTCAACCCCGAAGTAATCGGCGGCGCGCTGGCGCGTTACAGTCGGGCGCCCACCGGATTCAAAGAAACGGTGGTGCGGGAGTTTTTGAATCCCGACGGCAGCCCCAACGATGTCAAAGGCTCGCAGATGATCGACCGCGTGGTCAACAAGTTTGGCGACGAATCGGTGGCGGAGTTGGCCGTCGCGCCTTTATGCATCGAAGAAATTTCCAACCTGATGACCAAAGTCATCGAAGACTGCAGAATCGGAGGTTCGCCGGTTGAAGAGTCAACCCGCTATGTTCTTTACGACGCAAAAAAAAATGGCCGCTGGCGTTATGTGTGCCCAGACAATATCAAGACGTCCAAACTCGGCGGCGCTTTTACGGCGACGATGGACTTTCTTTTTGAAACGTACGCCGCGATGGTGGAGCCCATGCAAGCGTTGTTCCGCAAACGTTTCACGCAGGACGCGTTTGAGATTGAAGTGGAGCGCGACGGAAAAATTCGCAAGGCGGGGCGGAAGTCACTAGCAGGCGAGAACGAAATCAAAGCCCACCGCATCGCTTACAACTTCACCATCCGTAGCGCGGCGTGCGATGTAATCCGCTGCATCCTCCCCGCCTGCACCCAAGCCAACGTCGGGCTAGTCGGCAACGGACGGTATTACTCCGGCTTGATCACCAAACTTTTGTCCCACGATTTAATGGAAGCGCACAAACTCGCCGAGGCGATTCGCAAAGCCCTCAACACGCAGATTCCCACGTTCATCAAACGCGCGGCGCGCGATTTTTATCGGCGGGAAAATCACAGCAAGATGCGGCAACTCTGCCGGGAACTTTTCGCGGCGTCGGCGCCGACCGAAACCGCCGCCGAAGTGGAATTGCTGGACGACCATCCCGACGACCAATGGGTCAACCTGCTGTCCAATATGGTTTTCCCGTATGCCCAACATTCCTCCCGCCAAATCCGCGCCGCCGTGAAATCCTTCCCCGACGAACGCAAAAAACAAATTTTCGCGACCTATGTCGGGACACGACGGAGCAAGCGCGACCGCGCCGGCAGGGCGTTGGAATATGGCTATCCCATTCAGTTTGATATTGTCGCCGGGTTCGCCGAATACCGCGACCTGCAACGCCACCGCATGCTCACTCAACAACGGCAAGATTTAGGAATTGACCTCGGCTATTCCGTGCCGGAAGAAATCGATGAAATCGGCATGGGACAAAAAGTGCAGGAATGTTTTGAGCGCACCGAATCTTTGCACCGCGACATGAAGCGCGCCGGCATGGAGCGCGAAGCCCAATACGCCACCCTGTTCAATCACTTCATCCGCTGGAACGTCGGCATGAACGCCAGGGAGTTGGGGCATCTCGTCGAACTCCGTACCCAAAAAGCCGGCCATCCAAAATATCGGCGCACGGCGCAAATGATGGCGCGCCTCTACCTTCAACGCCAACCGGAGATGAAATCGATCTTGCAATTTGTCGACTACAACGACTACGACGGCGGCATCACCCGCGCCGACCAAGAAGCCCGCACCGCCCGCAAAAGTCTCGCCTCCAACCTCCCCGACAATCAGGACGACTGACCCACCGATAGAACAAACAACTTGTTACTCTTGACGTAACACGTACTTATGCCCTATAACTAGGGGCATTCAGGCTCAGGTAAAATTATGGGATGTAATCGTTGATCAAAAGTTTTAAGTGCAAAAAGACACAGAAACTTTTTGATATGCGTATAGCGGACCAAAAATTTCGTGCCTTTGCTTCCCAAGCATTAAGAAAATTAGCGATGTTGAACTATGCAGACAAGCTGATTGATTTGCGTATTCCCCCCGCCAACATGCTGGAAGTCCTTTCAGGAAAGCGTAAGAAGCGATACAGCATTCGCATCAACCAACAATATCGTATTTGTTTTGTGTGGAAAGATGGCAATGCACACGATGTTGAAATTGTGGATTACCATTAAAGAAAAGTATTTTAAGGAGATGAGATGTGAAAAAACTGGCACCCATCAAACCGAGTGAAATTTTACTGAAAGAATTTATTATACCTCTTGATTTAAACCAAAATCAGTTAGCGGATGAACTTTCGGTGCCGCGAAACCGTATTACAAAAATTGTAGAAGGGACGCAGGAAATAACAGCAGACACAGCTCTGCGCCTTTCGCGTTATTTTGGTACTACTCCCGAATTCTGGTTGAATGCCCAAGCACATTATAATCTGGAGCTAGCTAAGGACTCTATTGGAGAGGCCATAAAAAAGAAGGTCAAAAAACGCGAAAAAAACGTGGAAGCCAAAGCAACAAAAACTCTGGCGACACAGCCTACCCCGTAGCAAGATTTACTTTTTTAGCCTAGACAACAAAAGTTATTGCCACTGAACCCGGCGGCGCGATGACAACGGTCGCACGGCGGCGAACCATCCCGCCGACACTGCGCGCGGCTTGCGGGATTTTTCATAAAGATTGGCAAACCAAATCGTTTCTGTGTATAAGAAGCAAGCGCGGAAAAAACGCGATTGTAGCGCTTTCAGTTTTGACGAGAGCATCAAGATGAACACGCCGAAAAATATAATCATAGGACTGCTACTGGCGTTGGTTTTCATTCAACACGCGCTTTCCACGCTAGCCTTCTCTAAGATCAGCATCCCAGACCCAAACGTCTTCCTCGTCCTGAACACCATCGAAGTCATCGTTCTGTTTACGGCGGGCAAAATGTTATTCAGCGCGAATAAACTCGGCGCCGTCATCGTCGTCGGCATCGCGGTGGTTGTGATGGTGGCAACGATACTTGAAAACTTTTCGTCCACGCTCGGTGAACAAATATGGATATTCGTTTCGTCATTGATCGTGTTTGACTTGGCATTGTCCGCCGCGTTTTTGGCGAAGAAGTAAGGCAGCAAAGCGGCGCGCGTCATCGTCGCCAACGGCGGTGACGGCGGCGGCGAATTAACGAGCGTCCGACCCATCCTATAATTAAAAGAAGAGCGCGATGAAAATTGGCGTCCCAAAAGAAATTCACGCCGGCGAAAAACGCGTCGCCGCCACGCCAGATGTCGCGAAGCAACTTATCAAACTAGGCTTCGCCGTGGCGATAGAAACCGACGCCGGTGCCGCCGCCCACTATTCGGACGCCGCCTACGTGGAAGCGGGCGCGACGGTCGTCAAAAACGCCGCCGAGATATGGGCGGAGAGCGACATCATCTTAAAAGTCCGCGCCCCAGAGTTGCACCCGGTCACGAAAAAAGAAGAAGTAGATTTGCTGCACGAAAACCAAATACTAATCACCTTTCTTTGGCCCGCGCAAAATCCGGACCTGCTCCAAAAACTGGCGCAGAAAAAAGTCACGGCGTTGTCGATGGACAGCATCCCGCGCATTTCCCGCGCGCAAAAAATGGACGCGCTAAGTTCGATGGCGAACATCGCCGGTTACCGCGCAGTCGTCGAAGCCGCCCAACATTTCGGCAGATTCTTCACCGGACAAATCACGGCGGCGGGCAAGATTCCCCCCGCGAAAGTAATGGTCATCGGCGCCGGCGTCGCCGGACTTTCCGCCATCGGCGCCGCGAAAAGTATGGGCGCCATCGTGCGCGCGTTCGACACCCGCGCGGAAGTGAAAGAGCAAGTCGAGAGCATGGACGCAGAGTTTCTGGAACTCGACTTCGCGGAAGAAGGCTCGGGCGGCGGCGGATACGCGAAGACGATGAGCAAGGAATTCATCGCCGCGGAAATGGCTCTCTTCGCGGAGCAAGCGAAGGAAGTGGACATCATCATCACCACCGCGTTGATTCCCGGCAAGCCGGCGCCGGAATTGATTTTAGAAGAAATGGTCGCGTCGATGAAAGACGGCAGCGTGATCGTCGACCTCGCCGGGGAACAAGGCGGCAACTGCAAACTGACCAAGGCGGGAGAAGTGACGCAAGCCCACGGCGTTTCGATCATCGGCTACACCGACTTGCCGAGCCGTTTGGCGGCGCAGTCCAGTCAACTATACGGAACAAACTTGCGCCATCTTTTGACCGACATGTGTCCGAAAAAAGACGGCAACGTCGTCGTCGATTTTGACGACGAAGTAGTGCGCGGCGCGACGGTTACCAAAGGCGGGGAAATCACTTGGCCACCGCCGGCACCGAAACTTTCGGCAGCGCCTCCCAAACCGGCGGCACCGGAAAAACCGCCCGCATCGCCGGAGAAAAAAACGCCGTCGTGGGCGGGACCCGTCATCGCCTTCGTGGTCGGCGCCGCCGCGTTGTTGGGACTCGGCGCCGTTGCGCCGGCGTCATTCATGGCGCACTTCACGGTGTTCGTCCTGGCGTGCTTCATCGGCTACATGGTGATTTGGAACGTGACGGCGGCGTTGCACACTCCGTTGATGAGCGTGACCAACGCCATCAGCAGCATCATTATCCTCGGCGCCATTTTGCAAATAAGTTCCAGCGAAACGGTGATCGTTTGGGTAACCGGATTTGCGGTGCTGATAACATCCATCAACATCGCCGGCGGGTTTGCGGTAACGCGCCGCATGCTTGAAATGTTTCGCAAGTAGAGGACGCAATGAGCGAAGGCATCGTAACCGCCGCTTACATCAGCGCAACCATCCTTTTCATTTTGGCGTTGGGCGGATTGAGTAGCCCGGAAACCGCGAAGCGCGGCAACCTGTACGGAATTTCCGGCATGGCGCTCGCCCTGCTCGCCACGGTCGCCGGGGTGACGGCGAACTTGGAAATCCTTTTCGTCGGATTGCTGGCAGGCGGAAGCATCGGCTTAGTTTTGGCGAAGCGCGTGCAAATGACCGAGATGCCCGAACTCGTCGCCATCCTGCACAGCCTCGTCGGGCTCGCCGCCGTCTTGGTCGGGTTCGCCAATTTTATGGACCCGGCGCGGTTGCAACATTATATCGGCGTCGAGTTGACGATTCACGACGTGGAAACTTATTTCGGAATCCTCATCGGCGCCGTCACCTTTTCCGGCTCCGTCATCGCGTTCGGAAAACTCAGCGGGAAAATCACCAGCAAAGCCATGTTGTTGCCAGCGCGACATTGGATCAACCTAAGTTTGCTGATCGGTTCGGTCTGGTTATGCAAGTCGTTCGTCGAGCAATCGACCAGCGGCGGCGGGGTCATACCGCTGTTCATCATGACGGGAATCGCCTTGCTGTTCGGGGTTCACATGGTCATGGCCATCGGCGGCGCCGACATGCCCGTCGTGATATCCATGCTCAACAGTTATTCCGGCTGGGCGGCCGCGGCCACCGGTTTCATGCTCAGCAACGATTTGCTCATCGTCACCGGCGCATTAGTCGGCAGCAGCGGCGCCATCCTAAGTTACATCATGTGCCGCGCGATGAACCGCAAGTTTCTGTCGGTCATCGCCGGAGGTTTCGGCACGAAGTCCAGCGGCGGTTCTTCCTCCGCGGAAGAAAGCGGGCAAGGCGAAGTGGTCGAGGTGGAAGCCGCCGAAGTCGCCAGCCTGTTGGTCGAAGCGAAAGAAGTGATGATCATTCCCGGTTACGGCATGGCGGTGGCGCAAGCCCAGCACATCGTGTGCGAGATCACCAAAACGTTGCGCGCCAAAAAAGTGAACGTGCGGTTCGGCATTCATCCCGTCGCCGGGCGCATGCCGGGGCACATGAATGTTTTGCTCGCGGAAGCCAGAGTTCCCTACGACATCGTTTACGAGATGGATGAAATCAACGCCGACTTTCCCGCCGTGGATGTTGCGGTCGTCATCGGCGCCAACGACATCGTCAACCCCTCGGCGCAAACCGACCCGGACAGTCCGATCGCCGGGATGCCCGTGTTGGAATGTTGGAAAGCCACGACCACCATCGTGTTGAAACGCAGCATGGCCACGGGTTATGCGGGAGTGCAGAACCCATTATTCTTCAAAGAAAACACCCGCATGTTATTCGGCGATGCCAAGTCCAGCCTAGACATCGTCTCCAAAAACCTCGGATGATCGACGGCTTCCCGCCGCCGTGGCGTTGGTTCAACAAGGAAATCAAAAATGAAATCGAACATAAAAAGCCGCACGATTTTTTTGGGCGATAACTTGGATTTTCTGCGCGGGATTAATTCCGAGTGCGTGGATTTGATTTACGCCG
>DKID01000008.1 GCA_002454045.1 Nitrospina sp. UBA6727
CAACTGCGCGGGGCTTTTTTATTGGGGCCACTCGTAGGTGGACAGGGTGCTGGATACGTTTTTCGCCCAAGTGGTTTTGTCGACTCGCAACATATAAACGTCGGCGCCGGCGCCGTTTTTGCGGGGGATGACGCGGTAGTTTCCGAGGAAACCTTTTTGCTTGGTGGACTCGTAGGCTTTTTCAAAACCTTCCGCGGTGAGCCGCAACAAGGTCAAGCCGGAGCCTTCCACGATTACTAATCGGTCGAGAAATCCGTCGCCGGCGTTGTGGTTGCGTGGCAACAGGAGGAATCGGTCGCCGCCAATTTTGACGAATTGCAACCGCCCGCGGAATCGAACCGGGTCGCCTTGCCGCACTACGCCGGTGATTTCCTCTTTGACTCCGACGTCAATCAGGCGCGGGTCGTGGCCGTAGTAATCGCTTGACTTCACGATTAGTTTGCCGCTGGGGGTGTAAATCCTCAGGCGAGAATTGTCGTCCAGCATCACGGTTTCCGCCGTGCCGTTGCCGTTCAAGTCTTGCTGGGTCATGCCGTACAGGATGAAGTGCGTCCCGTATATTTCTGGCGTGTTGAGGTCGGCGCCTTGCCGATATTGCCCGTTTTGGAAGAGCACTTTTTTTATCGGTCCCTGAAACGGATTCCGAAATCCCGGGCTTTGCGAAACGAGAACGGGCGGTTTTCCCATCGGGCGGATGATGCGGAAATAAAGGTTGGCGTCTTTCCAAATGTGGTGAAAACCTTTTTCTCCGCGGCGGCTTTCTAACGCGAAAGATTGCAATCTGTCGCCGACTTGATTGGTAACGAAAATTTCATCGCGAGCATTGCCGTTGATGTCGCCCACATCCACCGCGAGAAAATGGCTGGCGATTTTGTTGGCTTTGACCGTGCCGATTCTTCGCAGGCGGCCGGCTTTGTTTGCGAAGATCATGATGCGATAGCGGTCGATGAGCACGAACTCGTTTTCGCCGTCGCCGTCTAAATCGCCGACATCAAAGTCGATGATTTCATAAGGAAATTCTTGTTTGCCGACGAATCGGAACAAATCGTTTTTGCGTTGGAAACTAGTTTGCGTGCCGCGTTCCCGCTCTCGCGGCGCGTCTGCGACGGGCATGTCGGACGACAGGATGTCGGCTTGTTTTTTCACGGCGCCGTCCGCGGTTGACACCAGTTGGTAGTGCAACGCCATCTTGCCTTTCACCACGCGGACGCGGGGAACGAGGACGAAGTCGACGCGAACTTTGCGCAACAGGCGCTGCAAATTCTGCGGTTGCAGGGCGGCGCGGACGGTGAGTTTTTCGTCGATCATCCACAGTCCAAAATCAAACGCGGGGACGGCGAACCGCGGGTGGCGGTTTATGCGCGACTCCATGTTGTAACGCAGACGGTCAACGTTGATGCTGCTTTTCGACTTGACTTGCGGCGGCGCCACCAAGAACGAAAGTTTTTGGAACGGGCTGCGCACCCCGTCGCCCGCTTGCGGAAGTACCGCCGGGTTTAAGGCGCGGGCGAGCGAATAATCCTGCCGCACTTCCAACACTTCAATCTCGCCTAAATCGGTTTCCTTCCTGCCGACTTTTTTCTTCGTCACGGGATGAAACAAGTCGCGACCGTAGCGGACGAGTTGCAATCGGTCGCCGCGCGCCACGGGCATTCCCTGCTTGAGGTCGAGAGTCAAACCGGTGCCGTCCACCGCGATGATATATCCTTCGAGCGGCGGGAACATCGATTCAATCTGGCTGACCAGCCGGTCTAAAGATGCGCTTGACTGCGCTGGCGCGTGACTGGGCATCGCCAGCAACCAAGCGGTGAGGACGCCGCCGACGAAAATTGTTTTCGGCAACGCGCGGTTCTTAAAGAGGAGGGCCGCCGCCGTGGAAAAAATTGCCTGATACATAAAGTTCCCCGTGCGAAAAGTTTTGAGTGAAGGAAATAATTTCACGCCGCCGCAGTCGTTACCCGGGTCGGCGATTATCGTGATGCGCGGATGATACCACAGGTCGCCATGCCGCTATGACGGTGCCGACGCCGTTGCGCGCGCGCAAAAATTTAGTCCAGCAGTTGGACGGTCGCCGACTGGCCTTGCTTGATTTCCTCGGCGTCCAGCGGAAAAACCAGCAAGCCGTTGGCATCGGCGGCGGATTTCAAAATGCCGGAACCTTGTTCGCCCGCTGGGGTGACGGTGTACCCGCCGTCGTCCCACGACACCACGCAACTGAGAAAATGCAGGCGTCCCGGTTTCTTGCGGATGGTGCGGGTCAGTTTCGCCTGCACCGTTTTGCGGGACAAGTCGGAGCAACCCAACGCTTTCCGCAAAGATGGGCGCACGAATTGTTCGAACGAAACGAAGGAAGACACCGGATTGCCCGGCAACCCGAAGACGGGGGTCGCGCCGATGCGCCCGAACGCCAAGGGTTTCCCCGGCTTCATCGCCACCTTCCAAAACAGCATGTCTTGCCCCATCTTTTGCAGGCTGGATTTCACTAAATCGTAATCGCCCACCGACACGCCGCCGGAGGAAACCACGATGTCGGCTTGCAACGCCCACGCGAATTTTTCCATCAGGTCTTTTTCGTTGTCCCGGGCGATGCCTACATAAACGGGAACGCCGCCGGCGGACTGGATTTGCGCCGCCAACATGTGACCGTTACTGTTGAAAATCTGCGGACCTTGCGGCGTCGCGTCCAACTCGAGAACCTCGTCGCCGGTGGATAAAACCGCAACGGTGGGTCGCTGACCGACGGCGATTTGCGACCGGCCTGTGACCGCCAACATGCCGATATGCGCCGGGCGCAACGGCGTTCCCCGCTTGATAATTTCGTCGCCAACTTTGACATCCTCCCCCGCGCGGCGGATATTTTCCGCCACGTCGGCGCGGTCGAGGCACAGGACAACGTCGCCGTCTTTGCGGGCATCTTCCTGCATGAGCACGGCATCGGCGCCGCGCGGGATGGGCGCGCCTGTCATGATGCGCATGGCTTGCCCCGACTGCAACGTGTCGCGTGTCGCGTACCCGGCGGCGACTTCCCCGACCACTTTCAGTTTGACGGGATGGTCTGGGGACGCGGACTGAATGTCGCGCGCAATCACGGCGTAGCCGTCCATCGCCGAGTTGTCCATCGGCGGATTGTTAAGCGTGGCGACGACATCTTCCGCCAGCACTCTGCCCAAAGCCTGACCGAGGGGGACGCGCTCCACTCCCTTGAACTGAATCTCGCCGAGGATTTTATCCCGCGCTTCTTGTACCCGAATCGTATTCATAGTGACTTCCTCGCTGTCAACGCGCCCGCCTTCCCGCCGTCATCGTTGTGGCGACGGCGTCATGGTAGCACATTTTCCCGCTGCCTTTTGGAGCGGGCAATTTCGTATTCTTCGGGAGTGTTCACGTTCATAAAATTGCCGCGGTCGGACTCGGCGATCTTAACTTGCTTGAACGGCAACTCGCTGATGATTCGCGTCGGCGACAATTCCCGCCGCGACATGGCTTCGTAAAGCGGCAGAATAAATTTTGGTTCGTAGATGGCGCACATGGGCTCGACGCCGCCGCCTTTCTGGACGTAACAGGTGCCGTAACGCAACGGGTCTCTGGCGGCGATGATGGCGGCGATATTTTTTTCGCTGAGGAAGGGCATGTCGCAGGCGGTAATCAGCCAGGCTTTTTCCGGGAAGCGGCTCATCAAAGTTGCCAAGCCGCCGACGGGACCGAGCCCGATGTGGTCATCGTCAATTCGTTCGACATCGCCGCGGCGACCGCCCATGTCCAAGTCCGCGCGCGAAGAAAGCACCACGTTGCCGCAGAACTTTTGCAATATCTGCATCAGGCGTTCGGTCTCCGCGACGCCGTTGTAAGCGAGCGAAAACTTGGGCTTGCCCATGCGCTTGCTTTGTCCGCCGGCAAGCACGGCGCCGTAGAGTTCGCTCGCCCGGCTGACAAAATGGTCGTGCACAAACTGGTAGATGGACGCAACGTCGTCGCGGTGAAAACGCGGGACATCGGGCAACCCTGCGCCGATTTTCCCCTGATGGATGACCGCCTTGATGCCGGGGATTTTCCGCGACACGGGCAACTCTCCCGTCGCGTCGAGGAAGACGATTTTGTCGAACGGCGATTGTTTGTATCCTTCAATCAGGATGCAGTCGCATTGTTCCAGCGCGTGGGTGATGGAACGTTTTTTGAAAGCGCTGTCGGCGACGATGGCGAAGTGACGCAGGTCGTTGATGGTGGTGACGCCGGCGCCGGCTTGCGTGGCGCGCGCCGTGTCCTTGCCGGCGCGGTCAACTTCGAAGCGATGCGAATCGTGTTTGTAATAGCCGACGCGGATTTCCTCGGCGGCGAACCGCTTGATCAACTGTTCCAGCAAGGTGGTCTTGCCCACCCCGGAAAATCCGGCGAAGCAGAGGAACGGAGTTTTGAATTGCTCCCAGTAGACGTCCATGAAAAAGTTAACTCGATAATTTCGGTGACTGACTTTGGATTGCCGCGAAAAAGTTATCCCGACAATTTCGGTGACTGACTTTTCGGATTGCCGCGCCGTCATCGTCGCATCATCCCACCGCCGCCGCGCCGCTTCGCGCTTGGCAACGACGGCTCTCATTATTTCGCAGGTGCGGTGGAGTGTCAACCTTCGCCGCCGCGCCGATGACGACGGTGCCGTCCGCCAGCGGTTAGCGGGAGGAATACAGCGACGAAGTTTTATACCGCGCAATGCCGCGCGACAACAGGACGTTGAGGACGGCGACGCCGGGGACGCCGAGGATCATCCCCGTTATGCCGAACAATTCGCCGCCGAGCAAGACGGCAAAAATCACCGCGGCGGGATGCAGTCCGATGTTGTTCCCCACCACGCGCGGCGTGATGAACATGCTCTCCACGACTTGCGCAAACGCGAAGACGCCGGCGACGCCCAGCACTGGCAGCCATTCGCCGGTGTGCATGTATGTCAAAAGCGCGGCGGGGACGAAGCCGAGAATCAAGCCGAGATACGGAACTAAATTGAGCAGGCCGGCCATCATCCCGAGCGACAGGCTCATCGGCGTGCCGCACAAAAATAAACCCGCCGAATACATGACGCCCATCAGGCCGGCGACCATCAACTGCCCGCGCACAAAACGCGAGAGGACACGGTCGATTTCGCGGACGGTGTCGATGGTCTTTTCCTGAAACCGCGGCGGCACCAGCGCTGATAATTTTTTGTTAATCACATCGAAGTCGCGCAGCAAATAAAACATCACGACGGGAATGATGACCATGTTGGCGAGCATCAGGATGAGGTTGAACAGGTTGGAGATGGAGCCCCAGATGAGGTTGCCGGAAAATTGCAAAACCTTCATTGGCAACTCGCCAAAACGCGACAGCCCGGCGTCGAGAAACTCCTCCACTTTCGCCGAATCCAAGCCGCTGATTAAATCCGCAACCGGGCGCACCCATTCCCGAAAAATTCCGACGTAGGCGGGAATATTTTTCACGAGGCTTTCCGCCTGCGTGCTTAAAATCGGGACCAACAACATCGTCGCCCCCGTCGCGAAAAAGAAGAAGGCGAGCATCAAAACCAAAACGGACGCCGTCCGCGAAAGTTTGCAAGACTCGAGTCGGTCGACCAAGGGGTCGAGCAGATAAGCCAGCGCGAACGCGATGAAGAAGGGGGCGACCACGCGGCGCGAAAAATAAAGCACGACGGCGACTGCTAAAATCACGGCGAGGGAAATGAACACCAAGTTGTTATTATTTTTCTGATTCATCTTTTACCGACGTGTAGTACATGGTACAAAAAAAATCCGCAAACTTTTTGTGTCGTGGTGCGCCGTCATTTTTTCGTCCGCCTTTTTTTCCGCGCCGCGATGGGGCTGGGTTTTTGTGCGACAATTTTTTTAAGCGCTTTGATTTCTTTGGGACGGAGGAAGCGGCACGCCGCCAAGGGAAGCCCGGTCAGGTTCAATCCGGCAAAATGGGTTCGTTGTAATTTGATCACCGGGTGCCCGATGTGTTCGCACACTTTTTTGATGTGGCGATTTTTCCCCTCCGTCAAAGTCAAAATGAGAAAACAGTTTTTGCCGCTGACCCGTTGCACCGTCGCCTTCATCGGGCGGAAGTGGCCGTCCTCAAGATGCACGCCGCGCGCCAACCGCTTCAGAGTTTTTTCGTTCGGGATGCCTGACACTTTGACTTTATAGGTACGCTCCACGGCGTATCGGGGGTCCAATAATTTTTTGGCGACGGCGCCGTCGTTGGTGAACAGCAGCAGTCCCTGCGTGTTGTAATCCAAACGACCCACGGGGAAAACTCGCGTCGGCACCACGCGGACAAATTCCATAACCGTCGTCCGCCCCCGCTTGTCATCCTTCGTGGTGGTCAGGCAAGAGGTGGGTTTGTTGAGGATGACCCACGCCGATTCTTGACTGCGCGGTATCGGTTTTCCGTCGACGTGAAGGCGGTCGCGCGCGGGGTCCGCCAACGAACCCGGCTGGTCGACGACTTGTCCGTTCACGCGCACCTTGCCCTGCTCGATCCATCTTTCCGCTTCGCGACGAGAGGCGAGGCCGGCGTCGGCAATAATTTTTTGCAAACGAATCTTCATAACAACGCGGAATACTTCCGCTGGTTTCGCAACGCGCGCGGCGGATTTAATCGCGGTCTTCCTCGCTTTCGGTTACAGGCGCGGCGTCGCTGGCGGAAGGCGTGGCGGCGGCATCCGCGGTGGAGAATTCAATTTGAGTTTGCAGCGGCGGATCTTCCCCCGCCATCTCTTCCCGCAAATCTTCCAACGTGGGCAAGTCGTGCAAATCTTTCAAGCCAAAATACTCCAAGAATTTTTGCGTCGTCCGATACATGATGGGGCGACCGGGCACTTTTTTCCGCCCCGCGGGACCGATTACTTTTTTTTCCAAAAGCGTTTTGAGTACGCCGCTGGAGTCGACGCCGCGGATGTCATCCACCTCTTGGCGGGTGAGCGGTTGCTTGTAGGCGATGAGCGACAGGGCGTCCAAACTGGGTTGGGATAGTCGGGCGGAGCGGTCGAGTTTTAAGTATTTCCGAATCCAGTTGCTGTATTCGTGGCGGGTGCGAAGTTGGCAACCGTCCGCCACTTCCATGATTTGCAAATTGCGCGAGTTGTATTCTTCGCGCAGTTCATCGAGGATGGATTGCAGTTGGTCTTTGTCGGATTCGCCGACGAAAATTTTGGCAAGTTCCGCCGCGTTGACCGGCTGGTCTGCCGCCAAAAGAACATTCTCGATGATCGACTTTAATTCTTCGCGTTCCATATTTTTCTCCCGCCGCGGTCGCCGTCGGCATCACCGTCATCATCACCGGCGGCGCGTCGTCGTTGTTACCTTCGCGTCGTCGTCACCGCGCCTAATGGTCGGTGTTGAAGTACTTGCTTAGCGTCAAGCCTTGGGAATGGTAATTGGAATTCAACGCCGAGCCGTACACTTTTTCGGGGCGTTCCACTACTTTTTCAAACTTTAGACGACAGAAGGTTTGCCCGTGTTCTACCATGAACGGGACGTCGTGGGGGCGCACTTCCATCACCGCGCGGGTGCCTTGATTCATTTTTTCATCGGTCCCGTTCCACCCAAATCCGGAGTCGAAAAATCCCGCGTAATGCGTCCGCAATTCGCCGCTGTTGGGTTCGTAAGCGACCATCTCCGCAAGCCAGTCGGGCCAGATACACACTCGCTCCCGCGACATCATGATGTAAAAACTTTCCGGTTCCAGAATCAACCGATTTTTTTCGGGGCGATAAATTGGTTCCCAAAATTCCGCGATGCGGTAATGCCCGGTTTTGGACAAATCAATAACGGTTGAGTTGGTCTTGGCTTTGTAAGCGATGATGGAATCGGGCGAGTCGCCGGCAATATCCAAACTGACATAAACTCCGCCCTCCACTTTATACTGGTCGAAGGGGATGACGAATCCGGTCGAGTCAAAAAGAATCGGGTGGCTTTTATATTTCAATTGCAATCCCTTTTTCCCCAGCGGGTAGGATGTAATATGCGCCAGTCGCAACTGGTTCAGCGACAATCCCGCGTGGACTTTCACCGGGAACGAACGGGGGATGATTTCCAAATATAATTTGCCGCGATAACCGCGCGGGATTTCATCGAAACGATAGCCCTTGTCGATGATGACGCGGGTGAACATATCCAGTCTGCCGGTCGAACTTTTTGGATTCGCCAAGCCATACAGCGACGGTGGCAGGGATAATTCTTCCATGAGGGGAATCAGGTAGATGGCGTTTTTTTCCAGTATCCCGCCGTCCGTAATATCAAAATCGTAAAGACTGACCCCCTTGAGTTTGGTTTCCACCAACTCATTTTCGGGAAGGAAACTGCATTGAATCCGAAACGCCTTCGGTCCCAAACGCAAGTCCAAACTCACGGGCTGAATCTGCGCGGCGCGAATCGGCTCGCGGGATTGGATCATCCCCTGACGGTGCGCTTGCTCGATCAACTGACACGGGAGGTATCCCGACTTCCCCTTTAAATGCGCTATCAGTTCCGGCGCCGATATTTTATTTTCTGCTGCGGAGTTCATGAAAGTTCTCCCGACGCGGTTGGAAAATCCGTCCAAAGAAAAACCATTTTAGTAAAACCTCCCGCGACCTTTTCCAAAAGGCGCGCGCGGTTGACAGGCAGTTTCAGGCTGTGATTTAATCGTATTACTCAAAATAATTCAACTTGATTATTCGGACGAATTCACCGCGGGCGAGGTTCCAGAAAAAACTATGGACGCAAAAAGTTCACGCAACAAAAACATCAAGTCCCCCGGCAATCGCCGCCGACGTTCCCTCGCGACCGCGTTCTGGCTGGGCGCGCTGGTCGTCGGACTGTCGGCGCTGACGTACGCAACGGCGGAACGCGAGCACGCGGCGGCGGAAAAACCGGCGCACGTTCTTCCCGCCAAGCACGACGCGGGGCACGTGATTAAAACCGCGGCGACCATCCCAACGCCGCGGTCGCAGTTGCCGAAGAGTACATTGGAGCATATCCAAAAAGGCATGCTGTTGACCGAGGAAGGCAAGTTCAACGCGGGCGACATGGAGTTTGAAAAAGCCGCCGCAATCAGCCCCCATTCGCCGGAACTATTTTCCATCTGGGGTGCCGCCCTGCGCATGGCGAAAAAGTTTAAAGGCGCCAACAAACGTTTCGCCCGGGCGCATGAACTCTCGCCCAACGACGAGGAGATCACGTTTAACTGGGGCATGTCCGAACTGGAAGCAGACCACCCCGAAGAAGCAACGCGGCTGTTTGAAAAAACCGTCGCCATTTCTCCCCGCAACTATACCGCTTACAACATGCTCGGAAAATCTTATGGTCGCCGAAAAATGTACGAGGAGGAAAAATCCGCCTACAAGAAAGCCTTGACCATCAATCCCAATTTCGCCCAAGCACATTTCGATCTAGGCATCGTGTTGAGTATCCAAAAAAACTTTGACGCCGCGGCGCCGCATTTTCTCAAAGCCATCGAGGTGGACAAACAATTTGAAAAACCCTTCGTCGTCCAGATGCTGACTGCCATGGGACTTTATGATGCGACGGATGAGAAGGCGACCGCGGCGGACAAATCCGCAAGCCGGGAATCGGCGCAACAAGCGAAAGTGGAAACGCCAAAAATCGCCGGCGGGAAAAAGTCCGAAGGCTCCGACCATAAGATGGAAGGGTCCAAGAAAAAAGTTAAAGCCACCACCACGGTGAAGGGTGTCGTGCGAATCAACGGCAAAAATCCCGGTGCCAACACGCTGGTGTTTTTGGAAACGAAAAACAAGTTGCGAGTTGCCAATCAAAAAAAACAGACCGTGACCGTACGCCAAAACGGTTTGAAATTTCGTCCGCAACATTCCGTGATACAGGCGGGGTCCAGCGTTACGTTTTCCAACGAAGACCGCGAAGTACACAATATTTTTTCCAAGTCGCTCAGCAACCAGTTCAACCTAGGAGCCATGGCGGCGGGGTCTTCCAAAACGGTCGAGTTCAACCAAGCCGGACCCGTGGTGCTCCGGTGCAACATGCATAAAGACATGATCGGAACTCTCTTCGTCGTCCCGAATGGTTATTACACCAAGGTCGATGACGACGGCGACTACGAGTTTGAGAATATCAAAACCGACAACTACATCATGCAAGTCTGGGCGCCGATGCTGAGTCCCGAAGAGGTGGAAGCAAATCTTATATCCGCCGACCTGACGGGTGTCGCGCAGACTTTTAATTTTGATATCAAGTCCGCGTCGGTGCCGGGGGATATCCACGACATGGTTGACCCAACCGACTACAACGCCATCGTGGACAACATCGAAAGGGAAATGTTGCAGGCGATTGAAGATTGGAAGAACGGCAAAAAATTTATTTCCCGCAAGCGCATGCTGATGGCCATCACGAAACATTACGACGGCGAAGGTCTGAAAGACGCCATCGCCAAAAGTTTTAGTTCCAAACGTAGCATCCTGTTGGAACAAAAAATGGATACGATCCGCAAAGAAATTTCTGGATACGGGAAGTCCAAAGAAAAAATTACCGCGGCGTCCCTCACCCGCCAAGCCGCGTTCGCCGTTTCGCAGTTGCGCTTGAACGTCAAAGAACTCGAAACCCGCGTCGGCACCGCCGCCGACAAATAACAATCGCGACGCCGCAACGGTCACGATGGACTCAACGAGCACGAAGGCTAGGGTTAAATATCACGTCTGCTAGCAACCGTGTTCTCGGCTCAACAAGCTATTTTGATGAGCCATATACTCATCGAGTAACTGCCGGATTATTTTTCAGCATTTTCAAGATTATTTACTAATATACAATATGGATTTATCTAATTTTTGGCAAGGTGCGATTATTGTAATTGCAATATTTACCGCATGGACTACATGGTCACAACACTCAATAAACAAAGAAAAACTTAAACTAGATTTGTTTGAAAAAAGATTTTCGGTTTTTGAAGCGACTAGAAGATTTTTATCTATTGTTCTTAGAGAGGGAAAAATCTCACTTGAGGATATTGATGAATATAGAGCAAATACTTCGGAAGCAGATTTTTTCTTTGAAAAAGATATTGTTGATTATTTAAAAGAAATTGACAGTAAGGCGCTCGGTCTTCGGAGACTACATGAAGAAATAAAAGATTTACCAAGAGGAGACAAGCGTTCAGAAAACGCAGAAAATATAAGCAAATATTTAAAATCCCTTACAGATAAATTGCCAGAGCTTAAAACTGTTTTTAGCCCGTATATGAAATTCAAAACATGGAAATAAAAAAACATAACAATAGATTAGAAGATTAAGGGTCAGGTCTTGATTTAGGACAATTCATGTGATATCTTGTGACTATGTCAAGACCTCTGCGAATAGAGTTTCCCGGCGCATGGTACCATGTCATGAACCGGGGAGCTGGGCGAAAAAATATTTTCAGGCAACCAGGCCATCGGAAACTATTCCATGATTTGTTGATGGAAACCCGTTTGGCTTTTGGATGGGAAATCCACGCCTATTGTTTGATGAGCAACCATTATCATCTGTTGATTCACACACCTTTAGGCAATCTGGGTCGTGCCATGCGGCATTTGAACGGGGTTTACACTCAGCGCTTCAACCGTAGTGTTGGAACCGATGGCCCATTGTTTCGGGGCCGGTATAAGGCCATCCTAGTGGATGCAGACAATTACCTTCTGCAGGTCAGTCGCTATATTCACCGAAACCCTTTTGAATCCCACCTTCCTCAACGGATGCATGATCCATTTTGGACCAGCTACCCTCGGTATATTAAAAAAAACATAAAATGCGAATGGCTTACGACATCCCACTTATTGGAAATGATGGGCATGAGAAACACCAGAAGTCTTTACCGGAGTTATGTGGAGGAGGCGATGGATGATGAGACGACACGGTTTTATTCCAGAGGCCGTCTGTCTCCGGTTCTGGGAGACAAAAGTTTTATTACCAAAATTGAAAAACTTATTGAAAAGCAAACAATCAGCCCTGAAGTAGCGGAAGTCAAACAACTTCGTAAGGTTCCATCCATAAACAAAATTCAACGGGTTTGTGCTGAATATTTTCAATTGCCCCTCAAAGAATTACGTTCTAACCGACAGGGCACTTTCAACTTGGCGCGAACCTTGGCCCTATACTTGTGTAGAATAGTTGGGAGATACCGATTACAGGAAATAGCAGACCAATTTAGTTCGATCAGTTATTCGGGAGTGGCCAAGGCAGTTGGTAGGTTGAAAATTAAAATTAAAACTGACCGGAATATTTCCAAGCACCTGATGCAAATAAGGAAAACCCTTGAAGGATAGAATAAATTGTCCGAAGTCAAGACCTGACCCCATAACGCAAAGAGTGTTTGTTTCCCGCACCAACGCGGCGGTTGCCCGCGCATCCCGCCCTGACTTTTTATAATCAGAATGTTATATTGGCCGCATGAGCCTGCTAATCTTCAACACCCTGACGGGAAAAAAAGAGCCGTTCGTCCCGCTCCGTGAAAACCAAATCGGCATGTATGTCTGCGGCGTTACCGCTTACGACTATTGCCACGTAGGACACGCCCGCGCCGCCATCGTCTTCGACACTTTGTCCCGATATTTCCAGCACCTCCGTTACAAAGTTCGCTTCGTCCGCAACTTCACCGACATCGATGACAAGATCATCAACCGCGCCAACGAGGAAGGCACGGACTGGCGGGAGGTCAACCGCAAATACATCGCCGCGTTTTACGAAGACATGGAAAAACTGAACATCGCCGCGCCGACCGAAGAACCAAAAGCCACCGACCATCTCCCCGAAATGCTGGACATGATCCAGTCCTTGGTCAATCAAGACAAAGCGTACGAATCTGAGGGAAATATTTTTTACGCGGTCAAATCGTTCGATGGATACGGTCGTCTTTCCGGAAAAAATATCGCCGACTTGCGCGCAGGAGCCCGCGTCAAAATCAACAAAACCAAACGCGACCCGTTGGATTTTGCTTTATGGAAAAAGAGCAAACCCGGCGAACCTTTTTGGGAAAGTCCGTGGGGTCCGGGACGACCCGGCTGGCATATTGAATGTTCGGCGATGAGCAAAAAATACCTCGGCGACACTTTCGATATTCACGGCGGCGGCAAAGATTTGGTTTTCCCGCACCATGAAAACGAAATCGCGCAATCCTGCGGTTGCACTGGGAAACAGCCGGTTCGTTATTGGATGCACAACGGATTCGTCAACATCGACAAAGAAAAAATGTCCAAGTCGCGCGGGAATTTTTTCACCATCCGCGAAGTTTATAAAAAATATCATCCCGAAGTTTTGCGTTTGTTTCTCATCAGTAGCCATTACCGCAGCCCCATCGACTTTTCGGAAAAAAACTTGGCGGACGCCACCACAGTGCTTTCCCGATTTTATGAAGGGCTGGCAAGCGCGCGCAAAAAAACCGCGCAACTGAATGAGGAATCCATCCCGAACTTTCGGGAAAAAGTGAACGCCCATCCCGTGACGAAAAAGTTTGAGACGGCGATGAACGACGACTTGAACACGGCGGTCGCCGTGGCTTGCATGAACGAGGAACTCCGCAACCTCAACAGCGCCGCGGCGAACGAGAGCGCGTCCTCTCTGGAAAAACTCGCGGTCGCTACGACGGCGTGGGAAACCGCCGGCAAAATTCTAGGACTTTTTTTCCTCACCCCCGAAAAGTTTGAAGAAGAACTCTTCGCGATCAAAAACCACAGCCGGAATCTTGACGTCGGCAAAATCGAAAAGTTAATCGCCCGTCGCAAAACGGCGCGGCAATCGAAAAACTGGGCGGAAGCAGACCGTTGCCGCGACGAACTGAACGCGATGGAAGTCGTCATCGAAGATACCGCAAGCGGCACGGAATGGAAATTACGATGACCGCGCTTTTTTCAGACGCCTACCTAAAGTTCACGCATCACCTTAATTCGCTGCAAGTTCGGGAGGACGACACCACCATCCGCGTTCCCGAAAAAGTCATCCGCTGTATTTGGAACGACCAACTTTTTTGCACGCCGTCGCTCAAAACCCAGCGCGGACAAAACCTGGAAATCGTTTATCCCGGCTACTGGAATTTCGGCAAGGGTCCCGACTTCACCCGCGCGACTATCAAGGTGGACGGGAAAGTCTACGAGGGCGATGTCGAACTGCATGTTTACTCCACCGATTGGAACGCGCACGGACACTCGCGCAATCCCGACTACGACAACGTCATCTTGCACGTCTATATGTGGCGGGGCCGCGGGAAAACGTCGCGGGGGGAACAAAAAGATTTTCCCTTCCAGTTTGAAATTAAAGATTATCTGACCAAAGGAATTCTTGAACTCAACGACGAACTTGATTTTGAAAACTACCCGATTTTGAACCACTGCAATGCCGGCTTATGCCACCAACCTTTGTCACAACTTTCGAAGGAAAAACTCGCGCAGATTTTGAACGCCGCCGGCGAAGCGCGCATCGTCACAAAAATGGAGCGGTTCCACGACGCGATCATCATCGAAGGATACGAGCAAACTTTTTATCGCGGCGTCGCCGAGGCGTTGGGTTATCCCGAAAACAAACGGACGTTTCAGGTACTGGCGGACACGCTGCCGTTGTCGGAACTAACGCGTCTGGTTCCGGCCAAGGTTAGCAAGGGGAAAAAGGTTTTGCATTACCAAGCCCTGCTCTTCGGTGTCGCGGGGATGATGAGCAATGGCGCGGGGGAAAAGGCCGGGCTCCGTGGACTTGTGCCGATATGGAAAACGTACCGCGAACGGATTCCGCCGTCGCCGCTGACGAAAAAGGATTGGTGTTTCCGCGCGATTCGTCCGGCAAATTATCCTTACCGGCGAATTGCGGGCTTGGCGTATTTGCTCGTTCGTCACGAAAAGGTGGGGATGTTCGCCAGTTTCGTGGAGTCGTACCAAAAAATTCTCGCCGCCGCCGCGGATAAAATTCCGGATAAAAAAACTCTCAATGCTTTCAACGATTTTTTTTGCGTGGCGGCGGATGATTACTGGGCAAACCATTACACTCCGGATGGGAAAGCCCTGGCGCAACACCAACAACTTATCGGCGCGGCGCGGTCGCGGGAAATCATCGTCAACATTGGCTTGCCCATCGGTCTGATTTTTGCGCGGGCGGGAAAGTTCACCGACTTGGAAGCGGGACTCAACGCCCTCTTTCAAACCGGCAAAAAAATTGGCGACAACAAACTGCTACGTTTCGTGAAACATTATATTTTCGGCAACCGCGAAGAAATGTTGCAGGTGTTGCAATCCGAAAAACAAATACAAGGGTTGATGCAAATTTATCAGGATTTTTGCGCGCAGAACCAAAATAACTGCCTGCGTTGTTCGTTCCCCGACGTGGTAAGAAAATATTTTTCCTGAAACCGCCGCCGTCATTTTCGTCACCGCGTCATCGCCGACGCGTCGTTCGATTTTTCCGAAAACCGACATCCCCCTTGATTGTATTGAGTTTTCAGGATAGAGTGGATGCCTCCCCGTTCCGCAACAACAATTAAGGAATTACCATTTTCATGGATCACTTGGACGAACTGGAAAATCAAAGCGTTTTCATCCTGCGCGAAGCGTATAAAAATTTCAAAAACTTGGCGATGCTGTGGTCGATCGGAAAAGATTCCACCATTCTGGTCTGGCTGGCGCGCAAAGCATTTTTTGGTCATTGCCCCATTCCGCTAGTGCACATCGACACCAGTTACAAGATTCCCGCGATGATTGAATACCGCGACCGCGTCGCCAAAGAATGGGGACTGGACTTGGTCGTCGGCAAAAATCAGCAAGCCTTGGACGAAGGAATGAATCACGAAAAGGGACGACTGGTTTGTTGCGAAGCGTTAAAAACCCAGGGCCTGCAACGCGTCATGGAAGCGCAAGGTTACACCGGGCTGATTCTGGGTATCCGCAGGGATGAAGAGGGCACCCGCGCCAAAGAACGTTACTTCTCGCCGCGGGATAAAAATTTTGAATGGAACTTCAAAGACCAGCCGCCCGAATTATGGGACCAATACAAAACCAGTTTCGCCGAAGACACGCACATCCGCATCCACCCAATCCTGCACTGGACGGAGCTGAATGTTTGGGAATACATATTGCGGGAAAAAATTCCCATCATCGATCTTTACTTCGCCACTCCGGAAGGAACGCGTTACCGCTCGCTGGGTTGCGCGCCCTGCACCGGCACCATTCCATCCACCGCCAAAACGGTGGAAGAGATTGTCGCGGAACTTAAAAACACAACCGTGTCGGAACGCTCCGGCCGCGCGCAGGATCAAGAAAACACGTACGCCATGCAGAAACTTCGCGCGCGGGGATACATGTAAATGAGTGACAACGGAAGCGCGCCGGATATTTCCAGCCGCCTGCTGCGGCTCGTCATCGTTGGTCATGTTGACCACGGCAAATCCACCTTGGTCGGACGCCTCCTCTCCGACACCGACAGTCTGCCCGAAGGTAAACTCAACTTTGTCCGCGACATTTGCAAACAACAAGGCAAAGATTTCGAGTTTGCTTTTTTGTTGGACGCGTTGCAAGAAGAGCAGGAACAGGGAATCACCATCGACACTTCGCAGATTTTCTTCAGCACCGCGAAACGCAAATACGTCATCATCGACGCGCCGGGACACAAAGAGTTTCTGAAAAATATGGTGACAGGCGCCGCCGCCGCCGAGTCCGCCCTCCTGCTGATTGACGCCAACGAAGGCGTGCAAGAACAATCGCGCCGCCACGGTTATCTCTTGAAACTGCTGGGGCTCACGCAGGTCGCGGTGGTAATTAATAAGATGGACTTGGTCGACTACGACGAAAAAGCTTATACCCGCATCAAATCAGAATACACCGGCTTCCTGGATTCGTTGGGAATTAAGGCGAGAGAATTTATTCCCGTCGCCGCCAAACTTGGCGTGAACATCGCCGCGCGGAAAAATGAAATGCCGTGGTACAAAGGGCTGACCGTTTTAGCCATGCTCGACCAGTTCGAAAAAAAAGTCTTGCCGGATCATCTCCCGTTGCGGTTGCCGGTGCAGGATGTTTATAAGTTTGACGGACGGCGCATCGTCGCCGGGCGAGTGGAGTCGGGCAAGATGAAAACCGGCGACCGCGTGATTTTCTCGCCGTCAAACAAGCAAGCGGTGATCAATTCCATTGAAGCGTGGAGCGTGCCAGAAAAACCCGTGGCCGCCGTTGCGTCGCAATCCATCGGCTTCACTCTCGACGAACAAATATTCGTGGAGCGCGGCGACATGTGTACCCTTATGGACCAGTTGCCCATCGTCTCCACCACCTTCGACGCCAACGTTTTTTGGATGGGCAAACAAAACTTAGAGAAAGGCAGGAAGTTCGTCATAAAATTAAATACGCAAGAAGTGGAATGCGAAGTGCTTGCGTTCAAAAAAGCCATCGATGCCTCCACCTTGAAAACTTTGCCCGACCAAAACTTCATCGCCAGGAACGACGTCGCCGAGTTGACTTTGAAAACCCGCACCCCGGTCGCCTTTGACCTGTTCGGGTCCATCGCCACCACCGGGCGATTCGTGTTGGTTGACGGATACGATGTCTGCGGCGGCGGCATCATCACCACTTACACCCCGTTGACCAAAACCGACAAACTCAGAGACGAAGTCCGCACCCGCGATTTTAATTGGGTCAAAAGTAAAATCAAATCGGAGGAAAGAGCGTACCGCAACGGACACAGAGCGGCGCTGATTCTCCTCACCGGCGACCGCGGCACGGGCAAAGGTCCGCTGGCAAAAACTTTGGAACACAACTTGTTCCAAAATAATTTCCAAAGTTATTTGCTCGACCGAAGGAACGTCAACCTCGGCGTCGCGGCGGACTTGGACGACCGCCAAAGCGGCGGCGAAAGTGAATCAGCAAGAAGGCTCGGGGAAGTGGCGAAACTTTTTCTCGACGCCGGCCACGTGGTGATCTCCACCTCCAACGCTTTTCGTCCAGGCGATCAGGCCGACCTCAGGCTGTTGGCGAACCCCTACCCGGTTGTGGAAATACAAGTCAGTTCGAAACCTTCGGGCGAACCCGACCTGATTCTCTCCGCGGAGGAAGCGCAAAACGCCGACGAAGCATCGCGCAAAATTCAGAACTTTCTCAAAGAAAAGAAAATTCTGATGGGACATAACTATTCGATTTAACTTTCCGCCGCAGATACAACCCGCCGTTGCGCCGCCGCGTCTCAATTTCGCATCTAACATATAAGGTTGACATCGGCGTGGATGTCGGGCATTAATGATTTTTTTGCGCCGCGTTGCAAAGTTGGAAGACACGGAGTTTGATTTCGCCATGCCGAAGATTAAGTTCATCAACACGGAGACCAACGAAACCGTCGACCTAAAAGCTGGCTACGGAGCCAACCTGCGAAAAGCCGCGCTCTACAACAACGCCGAAACGTACAAAGGGATAAACAAATTTTTGAACTGCCGCGGTCACGGTTTATGCGGCAAGTGCGTGGTGGAAATCGAACCGCTTGAAAACGTGAACCCGCGCACATTTTTCGAGACCGCCCACAAACTCGAACCCCACCAGAAACTCGGCTGCCGCGTTAAAGTCTATGGCGACATCACCGTCAAAGCCGCCATCGCCGACTAGCCGTTCGGCCGCATGTCGCCTCCCCTTCCCCGCATTTTATTTTTCGTAGCAACATGAACCTGCAAGGCAGAAGAGTGATCATCACCGGGGCGGGCGACGGTATCGGCAGGGCTCTTGCCTTGGCGTTTGCCGAAGCGGGCGCCACGGTCGCCGTCTGCGCGCGAAGCCGCGAGCGTTTGGATTCCTTGTCCGACGAAATCGCCGGCGACGCCACGAAAAAACATCTTTTCATCGCCGCGGACCTCGGCAAGATGGAAGGGGTGCAAGCCTTCCACGAAACCGTGACGAAACAACTGGGGCAAGTTGACGTGCTGATCAATAATGTCGGCGCGATTTTGAAGTCGGCAAACTTTTTTGAACTGACGGATCAGGACTGGGAAGATTCGTTTCAAATTAATCTGATGTCCGCCGTCCGGCTGACTCGGTTATGCGTTCCCTCGCTGAAGCAATCTGCTTGCGCGCGAATCATCAACATTTCATCCATCGCGGCGGCAAGTCCGCGGGAAAACTTTCCCCACTACAGCGCGATGAAAGCCGGACTTTCCAACTTCACCGTTTCCCTCGCTCAGACGCTGGCGGCGGAAAAAATTTTGGTCAACTCCATTTCCCCCGGTCCCGTGTGGAGCAAGTCGTGGGAGGACGCGGCGCGGGAACAAAGCAACGCGGCTTCCTTCGCGCAAACGAAAAAAGAAATCATGGCGCAAACCGGGAAGACGATTCCCTTAAACAGAATGGGCGTGCCGGAAGACGTGACCGGACTCGCCCTGTTCTTGGCGTCCGACCAAGCCGCGTGGATCACCGCCACGAACTTTAACGTTGACGGCGGTTTAGCGCGGAATCCATTTTAATAAACGCGCAACGTTTTCCCGCCGCGGAAAAATCGGCGGCGTTGTCCCGTTGCGAAAAAAAATCGCCGCGGGCTTTCTCGTCGCAGAAAAAACCGGCGGCATTTTTTCATCGCATTTTTTTATGGCAACTGACATCAACCCGCAAATCTTTCGCGAATACGACATACGCGGCGTGGTCGGCAAAGACCTCGTCCCCGAAACCGTTCGGCAAATCGGCAAAGCCATCGGCACCTACATGAAACGCCACGGAGGAAAATCGCTGGTGTTGGGATGGGACGTTCGCCCAAGTTCGGCGGGCTTCCGCGACATTTTGTCCGCCGCCCTGACCTCCACCGGATGCGATGTCATAGACGTTGGAAAAGTCCCCACGCCCGTTTCCTACTTCGCCCTCCATCATCTCAAAGCCGACGGCGGCGTGATGATCACGGGTAGCCACAATCCGCCGGAGTTCAACGGATTCAAAATCAGTCAGAGCCGACACAGTTTATACGGCGAAAAAATCCGCGGGCTGAAAAGTTTAATCGACGCCGGCGATTTTGAAATCGGGTCAGGAAAAATTGAACGGATAAATGTTTTGGAACCGTATGTCGAACATCTCTGCTCCATCCTGCACATTCCCAGAAAAGTGAAAGTTGTGGTGGACGGCGGCAACGGGTGCTTCGGCACCGTCGGTCCGCGACTCTTGCGAAAACTCGGACTAGACCCCATAGAAATTTTTTGCGAACCGGACGGAACTTTTCCCAACCACCATCCCGACCCCACCGTCGCGGAAAACTTGCAATGGTTGATTGAAAAAGTTCGCGACGAAAACGCGGAACTCGGCATCGGGTTTGATGGAGACGCCGACCGCATCGGCATCGTCGATGACAACGGCGATATTTTATGGGGCGACCAACTGTTGACCATTTTCGCGCGGGATATCCTGTCGCGAAATCCCGGCGCCACCATCGTCGGCGAAGTCAAATGCTCGCAGAACTTATTTGACGATATTGCAAAACGCGGCGGGATTCCGATTATGGCGGCGGCGGGACACTCCCTAATCAAAAATAAAATGCGGGAGACCGGCGCGCTCCTCGGCGGGGAGATGAGCGGCCACGTTTGTTTCGCCGACAATTATTTTGGATTCGACGACGCCGTGTTTGCCGCGGGGCGGATATTGCAAATTGTCGCGCAGTCCAACCAAAAAGTTTCGGAAATGCTCGCCGACCTTCCCGAGACGGCTTGCACGCCGGAGATTCGCATCGACTGTCCCGACGACAAAAAGTTTGCAATCGTGCAGGAACTGACGGAATTTTTCAGAAGCCGCTACCAAGTCGTTGACATCGACGGCGTGCGGATAAACTTTGGCGACGGTTGGGCGCTAATCCGCGCGTCCAATACTCAGCCGATACTCGTGCTGAGATTTGAAGCCAAAACGCAAGCCCGCCTTAAAGAATTGGTGCGCATCATAAAAAAACAAGTAGACCGCCACCAACCCGTCGTCCAGTTTGATTACCCGGCGTGACTCATCGGCGCGCCACCACTCGGCGCGGAGCGGACTCGCGGAAATTTATTCGGCGGGCGAAGAGTTGCGCGCAATCCATCACTGCGAACGTCGTCGTCATTGCGAAACGTCGTCACCGTCATCGCGGTAAAGTTGGGATGGTCTGATTTTGTTTGCGGCGGGGGGAGTAGCGGGGGCGAGGCGGGTTCGGTAAGTTCGGCAGCGGCGGGCTGGCGGGTTTAAAAACTGAGCCCGTTTTTCTTGAGCCATTCATCGGTGTCAAACTTTTTGTTGGCGAACTCGTGGTACTCGATTTCTTTTTTTGAAAGTTCGCGGCCATCGATGAACTGCGGCTTTTGGATAGACTTTTTACTTTTACGTTTCTTGGGCGCGGGCGACCGTCCCGCCGCGGTTTCCTCTTCCGACTCGAGCGCATCGGTCAACACTTCCATCTTAAGTACCAACACCATAAAACTCTTGGAGCAAATGTGATCGTTTTTCTGAATTTCGGAAATGATCTTTTTCACTTTGGGTGAAGTCATGACCGCCTCGGTGACCACCTTGGACAACTTTTCAAAAATGCGCTCCGACCCGTCGAGATTACTCACAAGCCCCCCCTTCCGTTTTCTGACACAAAGAAGAAAACCTCGTTCCGTATTTTCGTTGCACCTTAAACTTCCCCGACCACCTTGTCAAGCAGACGACCGCGCCGCCGCGTCGTCATTGCGCGCGCCGCGTTAATACAGGGGGACGGAGGCATCGATTTTCTCCGACCATTCGTTGATGCCGCCGCGCATACTTTTCAAGTTGCTGAATCCCATTTTCTGCAGCGCCTTCAACGCGTTCATCGAACGCACCCCGGCCTTGCAGTGCAACACGATTTCTTCGTCGGGACGCAAGCCGTTTAATTTTTTGACGTCGTTGGCTTCAATGTCGCCGAGTGGTATCAGCGTCGCGCCGGCGATTTTGCAAATTTGATATTCGGACGGTTCGCGCACATCGATTAACTTGAACGCGTGTTTGGCGTCCAACATTTGCTTGACTTGCTCCACGCCAATTTCCAGCGCCGCATCGGCGGTCGACTCTTCCGCCGCCGGGATGCCGCAGAACTGGTCGTAGTCGATCAACTCCGTGATGGTCGGGTTTTCGCCGCAAATCGGGCAGGACTTGTCTTTGTGCAATTTCAATTCTCTAAACTTCATCGACAAAGCGTCAAACAACAGAAGCCGCCCGACCAGCGATTCGCCTTCGCCCAGCACCAATTTGATGACCTCGTTGGCTTGAATCAAACCGACGATGCCCGGCAAAATTCCGAGCACTCCACCCTCGGCGCAACTAGGCACCATGCCCGGCGGCGGCGGTTCGGGATATAGACAGCGGTAGCACGGTCCCAATCGCGAATCGAACACCGAAGCCTGTCCTTCAAAACGCAGGATGCATCCGTAGATGTAAGGTTTCCGCAACAACACGCAGGCGTCGCTGGCGAGATAACGGGTGGGAAAATTGTCCGTGCCGTCGACGATGATGTCGTAGTCGGAAAAAATCTTCATCGCGTTTTCCGAAGTCAAGCGCGTGTTGTAAGTGGTGACGCGAACATCGGAATTCAAATCGGCGATGCGGTCTTTTGCCGAATCCACTTTCAACTTTCCCACCGTCGATTCTCCGTGCGCCACTTGCCGTTGCAGGTTGCTGAACTCGACCACGTCAAAATCGATCAGCCCGATGTTGCCCACTCCCGCCGCCGCAAGATAAAGAGCCGACGGCGAACCGAGCCCGCCGGTGCCGATTAAAAGTACTTTGGAGTTGCAGATTTTTTCCTGCCCCGCAACTCCCACCTCCGGCAAAAGTAAGTGCCGACTGTAACGATTGATTTGGTTTTGCGTCAAAGCCATAACGAATCATCCTCTTAAAAAACGATCACTGTTTTTTCTGTTACCGATTAAATTTAATTCTACCACCCGCGCGGCGTGAGGGGCAACCGACAATGCTGTCATCCGGCGGCGATGATTTTTCGCGGCGCGACCACGGAAACCGTTGCCCGCGGGTCCCGCGGCGGGCGGGCGTCACGCCGACATTCACGAGCCGCCGAGTTCCGCGTAGGCTTGCTCCAACCCGGCGACTGCGCCGGCGATGACGGCGTCGGCGAAGCAAAATGAAATGCGGAAAAAACCCGGCAAGCCGAATCCTCTGCCCGGCACCACCAGCACTTTTTTTTCCGCCAACTTTTTCGCGAACATCACTTCATCTTCCAACGGCGACTTCGGAAAAAAATAAAACGCGCCCTGCGGTTTCACCACCTCATACCCAATCCGCGTCAGTTCTTTGTACAAATAATCACGTTTGCGTTGATACTCTTTCACGTCCACCGTCACGCCCTGAACTTGTTTCGCCACGCGCTGGATAAACGCCGGCGCATTCACGAATCCCAACACGCGGTTGCAGAAGATTAGCCCCGCCATGATTGACGCGGCGGCGTCGCAACGTGGATGCACCGCGACAAAACCGATGCGCTCGCCGGCAAGCGCGATGTCCTTTGAATGCGAAGTGATGTAAATACTGTGCGCGTAAAACTCCATGATGTTCGGCGCTTCCACACCGTCAAACGTGATTTTTTTATACGGGTCGTCCGAGATTAAATAAACCGTTTCGCCGCGCTGGTTAGAATGCGTTTTTAATATGCGCGCCAACTCGCGCAATTCATCGCGCCGATAAACCACCCCGGTCGGATTGTTCGGCGAGTTGATGATGACGGCTTTGGTTTTTTCGTTGAGCGCGTTTTTCACGGCGGCGAAATCGAGACGGAAATCATCCCGCGTCGGCACGGGCACCGCCTTCCCCCCGTGGTTGTCGGCGTAAAACAGGTACTCCACAAAATAAGGCGCGAAGATGATGACCTCGTCGCCCGGGTCGAGCAAAGTTTTTAAAGTGATGTTGAGTCCGCCCGCCGCGCCGCACACCATGACCACATCGTCGAGCGAAAGTTTCACCTTGCATTCCGGGGACAGCGACTCGGCGATGACGGCGCGCACATCAGCAAGCCCGGCGTTGGGCGTGTAACGGTGCAAGCCGCGCGCCTCGTCCCGCGCACTTTCCACCAACGCTTTGCGCACCGCCGCCGGCGGCTCCATCACTGGGTTTCCCAACGATAGGTCGAACACGTTTTCTTCGCCGAACTCTTTTTTGAGACGGATGCCCTCCTCAAACATTTTGCGAATCCAAGAAGACTTCTCCATGAACCCGCCGACTTTTTTCGATATCGCCATGTTGAAACTCCGCGGCAAAATTATTCCCGACAACTCGTGCTATATTAAGCCAAATCCGTTGCGCAATATTTTTTTCTTTATGACCACTCCGATCATTCAATTCGTCGACGTCCACAAGTCTTATCGGAATGGCGCCCAGCCGATAACCGCGTTGGCGTCGGTGAACCTGCGCCTCTACGCGGGCGACTTCGCCACCATCATCGGTCCCAGCGGCGGCGGGAAAACCACTTTGCTCAACTTGTTGGCGGGACTCGACCTGCCCGACCGCGGACAAATTATTCTCAACGGTCGGAAGATGTCCGACCTTTCCGACCACGACTTGACACTGCTGCGCCGCGAAGAAATCGGTATCGTGTTTCAGTTTTTCAACCTCATGCCAACCTTGACGGTGATGGAAAACGTAGAGTTGCCGCTGCTGTTGGCGCACTCGTCGCGCACCGGTGGCGAACACACCAAAACTCTGCTCGACTATGTCGGACTTTGGCACCGCGCCGATTCTTTTCCCGCGGAACTTTCCGGCGGCGAGATGCAGAGAGTCGCCATCGCCCGCGCCCTCGCGCATCGTCCCGCCATCTTGCTTGCCGACGAACCCACCGGCAATCTCGATTCGGAAAACGGAATGAAAATTCTCGACCTCATGCGGCAAGCCTCCGCCGACTTTCAAACCACGGTAGTTTTGGCAACCCACAATCCGCAAGTTGCAAAAATTGGTAGCCGCCATTTTGAAATCCGCGACGGCAAACTGACCGACAAAACGCCGTGAACTTTTTGTTTTATTTCAAAGATTTGTTCACCGCGCTCATCCTGCGTCCTTTGTTGCGCGACCCGTTCCGCACCGCCATCACCGTCCTCGGCACGGCGGTCGGCGTCGCCGTGTTCCTCAGCATCCGCCTCGCCAATCAGCAAACTATGATGTCGTTCGCCGAAAGTGTGGACTTGGTTTTAGGCAGAGCCGACGCGGTAATCCGCGTGGAGGGAATGGATTTCGACGAAGCGGTTTTCGAAAAACTTCACGCGCTCAGACACGAGATCAAAGCCTACCCGGTGGTCGAAGGATACGGGGTCGAGTCCATCAGCGGCGAGGTGGTGGAAATCATCGGCACCGACCTTTTGCAAGACAGCGGCGTCCGCGACTTTTCCATCAAAACGGTTGAGCAAAACTTGCAAGGTTTGTTGTCGCTCTTGCTGGACCCGGTTGGAATCATCTTGCCCGAAAAGTTCGTGCCGGGCACTCGTTTCGCCGCCGGTGACCGCATCCGTTTTTTGATTAACGGAAAAGAAAAGTTGCTCAACGTCAACGCGGTGCTGGAAAACAAAGGTCTCGGCAAAGCCCTCAACGGTAACTTCGCGCTGATGGATATCGCCGCGGCGCAAAACGTGTTTGCAAAAATCGGGCGGCTAGACCGCATCGACATTCAGTTTCTCCACGCCGCCGACTTTGATTTCATGCGGGAAAAAATCGCCGCGCTACTTCCCGAGTTTATGCAGGTGGAACGCCCGCAACGCAAGAACCGTCAAGTCGAAAAAATGCTGCGGGCGTTTCAATATAACTTAACGGCGTTGAGTTTCGTCGCGTTGCTGGTGGCGATGTACCTAATCTACAACATGATCGCGCTGTCGGTGGTGCGGCGGCGAGTGGAGATCGGTACCCTGCGCGCGCTGGGCGCCACGCCGACTTTTATCGCCGCGATTTTTTTTCTGGAAGCCGGGGTCATCGGAAGCATCGGCTCTTTGCTGGGAATCGGCGTGGGATATTTTTTCGCGCAGTTTTCTTTGGACGCAGTTTCCATCACCGTCAACAATCTTTACGCGCCAAGTTATGTCACGGAAATAGATTTTCAATGGAACCGAATGGGACCCTATTTCATTTTAGGCGTGACGCTTTCCTTAGTGTCAGCCGTCATCCCCGCTTGGGACGCGGCGACCACCCTGCCCACCGCCGTCATGCGACGCGGTAGTTACGACTTGAAACTGTTTCGCAAAAGTCGCGGATTGAACGGGACCGCACTGGCGGTAATTTTGCTCGCCGCGTTCTGCGCACAACTTCCGCCAATCAACCACTTCCCGTTCTTCGGATTCTTCTCGGTATTTTTAATCCTCCTCGGCGTTTCATTGCTAACCCCCGCGGTGTTGCTGTGGGTGCGCGACCGACTGCGTTTGTTTTGCAAAAACCGATTTGGCGGCGAAGGGTTGCTGGCTTGCATGAACCTGTCGCAAAATGTGGGACGCAACGCTCTCGCCGTTTCATCACTCGCCGTCGCCTTCATGATGGTCATCAGCATGTCGATCATGGTTCACAGTTTCCGCCAAACCGTCATCGTCTGGATCGACCAAACGTTGCAAGCCGACTTGTTTGTGCGCGTCGCCGGCGGGCGGGATATTGACTACCAACACACACTGCCGTCAGAATTGGTGGAGCCGCTGAAGTCCATGCCAGGCATCGCCGCGGTCGATCAGTTCCGCGCCCTCGACATCACTTACAACGATTTGCCGGTGGTGCTCGCCGCGGGCGATTTTTCCGTGCTCGCAAAATACGGCAACCTGCTAATCAAAACCGGCACGCCCGCGCGGGAACTGGGGCAAACGATGGTCAACCAAAACCGCGCGCTGGTTTCCGAAGCGTTTTCCCTCAAGCACAAAGTTGGCGTAGGCGACACGCTGAAATTGCAAACGCCAAACGGCGCGGCACAAATTGAAGTCGCCGCCGTTTATTTCGATTACTCCCGCGAGCGCGGTTACATCATTCTCGACCGCACCACATTTCTAAACTATTACCAGCAAACCGCGGTCAACAGTTTTGTCGTCTACCTCCAAGACGACGCGCGGTTGGAATCCATGCGCAAAAAAATTCTCGAAACTTTCGACGACCATCAACTCGTCATCCGTTCCAACACCGAATTGAAACATCAAGTTCTCGAAGTGTTCGACAAAACTTTTGCCATCACCTACTCGCTGGAAATCATCGCCATGTTGGTCGCGGTTTTGGGACTGTTCAACACTTTGATCGCGCTGATTCTCGAACGCAAAAGGGAAATTGGAATCCTGCGATTCATCGGCGCGTTCGTCGCGCAAATTAAACGCATGGTGCTAATCGAGGCGGGGATACTCGGGTTGGTCGGCGTGGTGATGGGTTTCATCGCCGGGGTAGTGGTTTCCTACATCCTGATTTTCGTGATCAACAAACAATCTTTCGGCTGGACGATTCAAGTTCATTTCCCCGCCCTGTTCATTCTCGTGACGGTGATATTGTTCTGGGGAATTTCATTGCTGTCGGGACTTTACCCCGCGCGGCTGGCGGCAAAACTCAATCCCAAAGAATCCGTGCGAGTCGAATAACACACGCGCAAACCATCACCACAGCGGTCGCGATGATGACGATGGCGGCGCAATGACGGCGGCGTTGTGCGCGATGAAAAACGCCCCACCGTCACGTGCAACAAAAAAGCCCCGCGCAGTTGGGTTGGCGAAGTCCGAGGAAACCATCGCCGTCCATAACTGCACAGGGCTTTTGTTATTACTTCACGATGCCGCCGCGAAAAGTTTTCGCGCCGTCAACGACTACCAGCCCTTGCCGAAACCTACGCCGAAACTGGTTTCGCCGCCGGAGGAGGCGCCGCCGATTTTTACGAAGGCGTTTTGCAGCACATCAAAATGCGCGCCGATGGCGATTGCGGTCTCGCCGTCAAACGTGCCGGCGGCGATGCCCCAGCCGCCGCCCTTG
>DKID01000017.1 GCA_002454045.1 Nitrospina sp. UBA6727
CTATGTAACTTACGGCGATGACGAGAGCGACTCGGGCGGGCGCGTGGCCGCGACCTACGAGTTTTAGCGGGGGGATGCGGTGGTTGTTACTGCCGCCAAATGTGGTGGCGGCTTCGCCGCGCATGTTTTACTGGATTCCGTGTCAAGCACGGAATGACGGGCCTGGGGCGATGGTGACGACGACTCGCCACGACCACCGCCGTCAGCCGTATCGACCGGATGTAGGGACCGGTCGCGACCTGCCCCTACGGCGTGAAATGGAGTCACCGCGGCCGTAGCCACATATTAATGCGTCGCCACAGTCACCCTCCCCCAGGCCCGTCATTCCGTGCTTGACACGGAATCCAGTCATAAAACCGTCCCGCTCGCGGGACACCTTATCGGGCGGCGGGAATGACACGCCTGCCGCGCCGAGGAGATGACGAACGACCGTCACTCCAATATCTTCGTCGCATCGTCGGCACCGTCATCCGCCAGCGAAATGTTTTCAATTTTATCAAGCGGTCGGTCGAGGGCGCGGGTGCGCGTGGTCACCAAGGTTTGGAAATCACCGGTCAAGCCTTCAATGCGACGGCCGAGTTTGTCCATTTGCTCGACATACTTTTTCCACTGGTTGCGAAAATCATCGACCAACGTCATCACCTCCGAGGCGCGTTCGTTCATGGTGAAGTTGCGCGCCGCTTGGTGAATCAGTGACAGCACGGCGTAGAGCGTCAACGGCGAGCACAGCAGCACGTGATTGCGCAACGCGAAGTCCACCAGATCGCTGTCTTCGAGGTTGATGAATCCGTAAATCGATTCGTTGGGAATAAACAACATCACATAATCCAGGGTTCCCTCGGCCGGGTTGATATATTCCTTACCGCACACTGACTTGATGTGATTTTTTACGTCTCGCAGAAACGCGGACTTTTCTTGCGCTTGCGCCTCTTCGCTGCCGGCGTCAATATATTTTTCGTAATGCGCGAGCGGAAATTTTACATCCATGTTCAAACGTTTTTCTTGCGGAAGAATGAAAGTGTAGTCCGGGCGTTCGCCCGATTCGACTTGACTTTGCTTGGTGTAATTCACATTTTCCATCAAGCCAACGGACTGCAAAATATCACTCACCATGCGCTCGCCCCATTGGCCGCGTTTTTGCGACGAAGATAAAATCTCGCGCAAGTGAGCGGTGCTTTCGCTGAGCGCCGCGGTGGTTTTTTGGCTGGTGTCAATGCTGGATTTTAATTCGGTGGATTGCTTGTGAATGAATTCCAGTTTTTCGTTCATGCCGATCAAACTTTTGTCGATTAGTTTTTTCTTCTCATCCAAATCTTTTTCTGAACTTTCTTTCAGCGACTTGAATTTTTCATTGGCTTGCTTGAGAAAATTTTCGGCGTTGCGATCGGCGATGTCGGCGGCCATCGCTTTGAAGGCGTTATTCATCTCCGCGCGAATTTCCTCCAGACGTTTCTTTTCTTCGGCAAATTTTTGCTGCGAGTTTTCCAGATGAGTGCGCGCCACGGCTTCGGCTTCGCGCACCGCGCGCAACTCGTCCTCAAGTCGCGCCACCTTCTCGTCGTCGCCCGTCGGCGCGGCTTTCGCGCGGACGAACCAACCGATGCCGATACCGAGGACGAGGCTGATTACAACAATGACGGCGATGTCGGTTTCAATCATGAACACTACCTGTGAGTGGAGTAAAGTTGCGAATCGTATTTATGTCGCACGATGAAAACGGCGGCGGATTTTATTCAATCTCAATCGGGCTGACATAAACTTCGCGGGGTTTGACGCCGTCGGATGGACCCACCGCCCCTTCGCGCTCCATGGTTTCTATGATTCGCGCGGCGCGATTATAGCCTATTCTCAAACGCCGCTGCACGTAGGAAATAGAAGCCTGTCGGTCTTTGGCGACGATGGCAAGGGCTTCATCGTATTTTTCATCAAACTCTTCGGCGTCGTCTTCCTCCTTCTTCTCTTGCATGACAGACCCGAAGATGTTTTCCCGATAGTTCGGTTTTGCTTGCTTTTTGATGAAGTCCACGATGCGTTGTATTTCCGCGTCGCTAACCATGACCCCGTGCAGTCGTTGCAACTTCGTGGTTCCGGGCGGCAGAAAAAGTAGGTCGCCTTTGCCGAGAAGTTTGTCGGCGCCCATGGCGTCTAAGATGGTACGCGAATCTACTCGGGACGTAACTTTGTAAGACATGCGCGCGGGAAAATTTGCCTTGATGACTCCCGTCAAGACGTCGACCGACGGACGTTGCGTCGCGACGATTAGGTGAATGCCCGCGGCCCGCGCCATCTGTGCCAGTCGCGCTAAAGAGTCTTCCACCCCTTTGGACGCGACCATCATGAGGTCGGCCAACTCGTCGATTAGGATAACGATGTACGGAAGTTTGGCGGGCGGTTCCGGCAGCGTTGCATCGACGCCGAGTTCGTCGTCTTCGCTCGCCGCGGGTTTAATTTTTTTGTTGGCTCTTTGATGTTTTTTTAGTTCGAGGTTGTACTTCTGCTGCAACTTTTCCGCCAGTTCGTTGAAGCCGGTGATATTGCGCACACCGCTTTCCGCCATCATTTTGTAACGCGACTCCATTTCGCTGACCGCCCATTGCAACGCGGCGGCGGCTTTTTTTGGATTGGTGACCACCGGGGAAATAAGATGCGGAATGCCGTCATAGATGGACAACTCCAGCATCTTCGGATCGATCATAATCAACTTGACTTCGTCCGGCGTGGCGTTCAAAAGAATGCTGCAGATCATGGCGTTGAGCCCGACACTCTTGCCCGAACCGGTTGAGCCCGCCATGAGCAAATGCGGAGTGGTCGCCAAATCTTGCACCGCCGACTCGCCAGTAATATCTTTCCCGATTGCCAGCATAAGTTTGGATTGCGGCTGCTGAAACTCATCCGAAGCCATGACCTCTTTGAAGTAGATGGTCTCGCGCCGCATGTTGGGGACTTCTATGCCGACGACCGGCTTGCCCGGCACGGGGGCGAGAATGCGCAGCCCCACGCAACGCATTGCTAACGACAGGTCGTCCGTGAGAGAGACGATGCGGCTGACTTTTATTCCCGGTGCCGGCGCGTACTCAAACAAAGTGATGACCGGGCCGGGGAGAACTTGCACCACTTTTCCTTTGATGCCGAAGTCCAATAATTTTTTTTCCAGAACGGCGCTGCTGGCAAGAATCTCGTCTCTGGCTTTGTCCGCCTGCGTGTCCCCGTCCGGCGGCGGATCTTGCAATAGCGAAAGCGGGGGAATCTGATAATCGCTGGACGATGTTATGAAGGGGAAATGATCTTGCGCGACGAACGTGTCGGGCGCTCCCTCTTTTTTGCGCGCCGATTTCTCGACAAGTTTTGAAACCGGCTCGGGTCGGTTGCGGGTGACGATGACTGGCGCGGTCGCCGGCGTCTTAATTTTCGACAACGCCTTCCCCGCGGTTTGGACGGTCGCGGTCAAAACTTTGATGACCGATAGAATTTTTGCGACGAGGTTTTTTATTCCAATTCCTGCCAACATCAAACCCGCGGCAAAAATCTTGAACAGGGTTTTGGTTCTCTTGACCAACACGCGGATTGGAATGCGCGTCATCACCAAAAACGCGACGAACAATAAAGTGGTCAGGACCAACATCGCTCCCAAATAATTCAACCACGCCAGGAGGAATCCGCCGAGGCCGTGACCGACCAAGCCGCCGGCCGTGACCGTTGCGCCGAAAAAAGGATCGACGTCAAACTGAAGCGCCAGCAGCGAACACAATCCGAATAAAAATAAAATTCCCGAACTTAGCACCAACAGCCAGTTGCGAAAATCTTTTCCGCGGATTAAAGCCCATCCCAAAAACGCGGTGATCACCGGGAAGAAAAACGCGCCGCTGCCGAAGACGGAGGCGAGGCCGTCGGAAAAATAAGCGCCGACCATGCCGATGGAGTTTGCCACGGTTACGCCGGTGACGCTTTTGTTGAAGGACGGGTCGTCCGATGAAAAAGTAACGAGCGCCATAAAGCCGAACACCGTGAAGGCGAGCGCGACCACTCCAAAAAAATCTCGGATCAATATGGGTACGGTTTTTTCTTCATTCATGGGTCACAATTCTCGGGTTGGTCCGGGTTATCAATTGATGAACGCTGTTCTGAAAAACCGTGTCGCGTTTCCAGTTTGCGTCATCCGATTGCGGGTGGTCGAGGTTATAGTGCAAGCCGCGACTTTCTTTGCGGGTCATGGCGCCGCGAATAATCAACTGCGCCGTGATGGCGATGTTCCGCAATTCCAAAGTGTCTTTGGTAATTTTGAAGTTCCAGTAATATTCTTGAATCTCTTCGAGCAAAAGTTGAATCCGCCGCTCGGCGCGTTGCAGACGTTTGTCGGAACGGACGATGCCGACATAGTTCCACATCAGTCGGCGGATTTCGTCCCAGTTGTGTGAAACCACCACCGACTCATCGCTGTCCACTGCGCTGCCGGGGTCCCATTCTGGAATTTGCGCCAACGGATTTTTTGATTCGTTCAACAAGTTCACCGCTTTGTCCACCGCGCGGTGGGACAGCACCAACCCTTCCAGCAGAGAGTTGGAAGCCAGCCGGTTGGCGCCGTGCAGACCGGAGAAACACACCTCGCCGCTGGCGAAAAGTCTTTTGATATTCGTTTGCCCGTTGGCGTCCACCACCAATCCGCCGCACATATAATGCGCCGCCGGCACCACCGGCAAAGGCTCGCGCGACATATCGAAACCATATTGCAAACAGGTTTTGTAAATGTTGGGGAACCGTTCGCGAATGCGATAACCTTCAAGATGCGTGGCGTCCAGCAAAACATAGTCGTCCCCGCTCTTTTTCATTTCGTGGTCGATAGCCCGCGCGACCACATCACGCGGCGCCAAGCATCCCATGGGGTGATGATCCTCCATGAACGGTTCGCCATTTTGTAAGCGCAGGATTCCCCCTTCGCCGCGCACCGTTTCCGAAATGAGAAACGATTTCGCGTCGGGATGAAAAAGGCAAGTCGGGTGAAACTGAAAAAATTCCATGTTGGCGATTTTGGCGCCAGCGCGATACGCCACGGCAATGCCATCGCCGGTCGCCGTGTCTGGATTAGACGTGTAGAGATAGACCTTGCCCGCGCCGCCCGTCGCCATGAGGATGACTTGCCCGACCACGGTCTCCACCTTTTGCGCGCGGTGATTCAACACGTATAGTCCCAGCGCTTCGTCCCGCTCACTTCCCGGCCGAATATTTTTTTCAAACCTAGCCAGCGTGATTAAGTCGATGGCCATGTGGTGTTCGAAAATATCGATGTTGTCCTGAGCGCGAACTGCCTCAATCAAAGCGCGTTCAATTTCCCAGCCGGTCAAATCGTTGGCGTGCAGAATGCGGTGTTTGGAATGTCCGCCCTCTTTTCCCAAATCAAATTCGGCGGTGTGACCGCGGTCAAAATTAGCGCCGAGAGCAATCAACTCGCGAATCCGCGCGGGACCTTCGCGGCAAGCGATGCGCACAAAATCTTCGTGGCAAAGTCCGCGCCCCGTTTCCATCGTATCCTTAACATGCAGTTCCAACGAATCGCCCGCGTCCATCACCGAGGCGATGCCACCCTGCGCATATTTGGTGGCCGACTCCGCCAGCGCGTCCTTGGTGATGATGCCGACCGACCCGAACTTGCAGACCTTGAGCGCGAACGTCAACCCGGCGACGCCACTGCCAATGATGATGAAATCCTTTTCGATAATCATGCTCGGGTTATATCAAATTACCCCTTAAAAATCAATAGACTAAGTGCGGGGTCAAGACGCCGCCAGGATGACGACGGCGCGTAGTTTTTGTCGCGATGCGCGATGACTCGTGACGACGTGACGGTCACAACGATGCCGCGCAATTTTTTGTCGCGGCGCGCGATGGTTTCGCGATGGCGCAACGGCGGCGGTGATGACAACGGCGTGATGACGGTGACTGCGGTGGTGGTGACGGCAACGGCGGGGCGCGGGGAGTTTTCGTCGGCGAAAAACGGTTAGCTGATGTTGCCGATGGAGTCTATGCTGTACGTCGTGGCGGTTTCATCGCCGGCGTGGATTGCTGTTGCGACGAATCCTTTTTCCGTTCCGTCGGTGATCGTGATAGTCACGTTGTCCGAAGGGGTCATCGCGACGATTTCCGCCGTGCAAGTTTCCATCCCCGCGTTGTCCGCCCAGTAAGTTTTGCAGGCTTCGTGTAAGTCGCGCAAATCGCTTTTCGCGGCGGACTGATATTTCCGATTTTTGTAGGCGCCGAATTGCGGAAGAGCGATGGCCGCCAAAATACCGATGATCGCGACGATGATCAATAGTTCAATCAGGGCGAACCCTTTTTCTCCTTGAACCCGTCTGAATTTGGACAACATTTTTTCCTCGCTACAATGAACGGAATAAACTTGCGGTATTAAAATTTCCCGTTTTGATTGCGCAAACTTTTGGATTACGATTTTATCTTTTCATTGTAACCTCTTTTCGTCGGCGCGTTATAAGTTTTTCTTGTTTGACAAAACTTACGAGTTTGCCGTCGGGAATTTTCAGGGTGATGATGGCGTCGGTTTCTTGCGCCTCGTTATTTATTGCGGCGTGCAGAAATTTGTGAAACGATTTGTGGAATATGAATAACGAATTAAAACGAGTGGGTTTGCTGGGCGGAACGTTTGACCCCGTCCACAACGGGCATCTGGGTCTCGCCGCGGAGACTATGCGATTATTTAATTTGCAAAAAGTTTTGTTCATCCCGGCCAGTCAGTCTCCGCACAAACACCATCGCCGTCCCGCCGCCGCGCGCCATCGGGTCGCCATGCTTGAGTTGGCGCTTGCGCAGAAAACCGCGCTGTCCATAGAATTGTTGGAGATAGAAAAGGGCGGCGTTTCTTATACGGTCGAAACGATTTTTCAGTTGCGGGAAAGGTATCCCGATTGGGAACTTTTTCTAATTCTAGGCGCCGATGCTTTCATGGTGATGGACACTTGGAAAAGTTACGCAGATATATTCAAACTTTGCCACGTGTTGGTCGGCACGCGGGCTGATGTAAAACTAAAACTTCCGGACAAACTTTGGCAAACGCTTGGGCTTGAAAAAACTCCGCGAAAAAAAAATAACGGGCAACTGCCGACGACTTTGAATCTCGCCGCGGGGAAAACTTTGCGGCTGTACCAAATTTCACCGCAAGATATTTCGTCCAGCGAAATTCGGCATCGGGTGCAAGTTGGAAAGGAAATCAAAAATTTGTTGCCCGCCGCGGTGGATCGTTATATCATCGCGCATCAACTATACCGGGCCGAGTCTCCCCCAATCATGGTTTGACGGTGACGAACTTGTGGCGATGGCGGCGCGCGGTTTTTGTCGCGGTGACGAACTTGTAATGGAAAAACGCTTAAACACTCTTCAACAGTTAGCCGTTGATTCCGCCGAAGATAAAAAGGCTTTCGGCATCCTCCTCCTGGACCTGCGCAACCGTTCGGACCTTACAGATTTTTTTATGATTTGCAGCGGGAACTCCGAGGTTCACGTCCAATCTATTGTGGACGCCATCCTCGATAAGTGTTGCCGGAACCAACACAAACCTTTGGCGGTGGAAGGTTATTCGGGAGGCTCCTGGGTGGTGGTGGATTTAGGCGATTTAATCGTGCATGTTTTTCATAAAGAAGCCCGCCTTCACTACGACCTCGAACGTTTATGGGGCGATGTTCCTGTCATCAAAGCAGTGGGGCAATAAAATCCCCCGTTCATTTTAACCGCGGCGGTGGAAAAAAATCCGTTGCGGAGGATTAAGCGTGTCATTGAAACAAATCATCGTCTTTCTAGTTTTCGCGTTGCTCTCCACTTACACGGCGTTCCTAAATCCTCACGATTCGGTAGTTCACATCACGCAAAACTATTCGTTGAAGTTGCCCACCATCTTGCTGTTACTAGGTTCTATCCTTATCGGCGTGGTCGTCGCGGGTTTCCTGATTTGGACTTTTAATTTCAGAAAAGTGTTGGTTCGTTGGAAAGCCGGTTTTAAGAATGAGCGGATAGAAAAAAAGAATCGCAAAGCCGAAGCATTATTTCAAACGGGGAAAAATCTTTTCGTCTGCGGAAAGACCGACCGGGCAATCATCGAAAAGGTTCTCGATATGTCTCCCGAACATGTCGGCGCGCTCGACTTGATGGGTCGAACTTTGAACGCCATGGACAAATACGAGCAAGCAGAAATTTTTTACGAGAAAGCCCTCGCACTCGACCCGCAAAACATTCACGCGCTCTACGGTTTGGCGCATACCTATTCAAAGACCGATCGGCAAAGCGAAGAGATCGCCCTCTTGCAGAAAATACAAAGGATGAATCCGGGGACCGCCGGCCCCGTGTTGCGTCTTCGCGACATTTATGTGCAACAGAAAGACTGGAAAAAAGTATGCCCGTTGCAAAAAAAAGTTTTGCCTTTGTTGCGCGATAAGAACGAGGAATGGGAAAAAGAGCGCGCCAATCTCGGGCAATTCTTTTTCAAACTCGGCGAGCAATACTTGCGAGAAAATTACCGCGACGCCGCCATCGCCACGTTCAAGGAGGCTCTCCGCGCTTCTGAAAAATGCCTGCCCGCCTACTTGTCCCTAGGCGACGTCTATTTGGAATCTGGCAAACAAAAGCACGCGTTAAAAATTTGGCAAACCGGGTTTCAAAAAACCGGCCATCACGCCTGCTTGGTGCGTTCACAAATCGCCATCAGAGATTCCGAAAATTATCAGGAACTTTTGCGCACTTATGAAGAATCTTTGGAAACATCGGAGGAACGATCTTTGCTCGTGCTTTTATTATCTACGTTTTATTTGGAGCATGGGTTGGAAGAAAAAGCGCGGCAACTTCTGCAGAGCAACGCACCGGAATATCCACTGCTTCATTCCTTGTTGCTGGAAAATTCCCGGCACGCCGGCAACCGCAACCGCGGCGAGCGTTTCGACTTGACCCGCAACGCAATATTCGCCCTTGCACGCCAGACGTGATCGGCGACCGTTGCGAGGAATAAAATTTTCTGTCGGGCGCGAAGGAGAGTTTGTTTTCCTGCGGGTTTGTCGCGACTACACTGCGATTAAAGGAGTGGGATGATTCTGCTCGGCGACGATCATTTCCGTCGCGTCGTCCCGCCCCAACGCTTGCCGCGCGGTGATGCGGGCTAGTTCCGGATGGTTGTTGGTTTCGCTCATGTGCATCAACACGACGAGGCGCAACCCGGAATGTTTAACGGTGGCCAACATTTCGCCGCAGGCTTCGTTGGAAAGATGCCCGACATCACTCCTAATTCTTTTTTTGGTGACCCATGGATAGGGACCGGCGTCCAGCATTTCCACATCGTGATTGGACTCGATGAGCAAGGCGTCAAGTTTTTGCAGTTTCCCCGCGACCGCCGCCGTCACCTTTCCTAAATCGGTAGCGAGACCCAAGCGCAGTCCTCGATAATGAATGACGAACGCCACCGACTCTTCCGCGTCGTGGGGAGTAGCGTAAGGTTCCACGACCAACCCGTCGAAGTCAACAGGTTGTCCGGCGCGAATCCGAAAGAAGCCGGGAAGTTTTCCCAAGCAATGTTGCGCTCTGTCGTAAGTTCCTTCCGTGGTGTAGAGGGGGAGTTGATGTTTCCGCAAAAGCGGACCCATGCCGCGGATGTGGTCGGAGTGTTCGTGCGTGGCAAACACCGCGTCCAATTTATTCAGCGACCGACCGATGTGAGCCATGCGCTGGGAGAGTTTTTTTTCGCTCAAGCCGGCGTCAATCAAAACACATTTTCCGCCGGCCTCAATGTAAACCGAATTGCCGCCACTACCACTGGACAGCACGGAGAATTTCAAGTGCGGGCGCGGGCGGGCGGGGCTTGTAGCCAATGTGTCTGTACCTTCATAGTCGGACAAGTGTCGTTGTGTTTCCAGATGAGGTTTATAATTTTACTACCGCGACCGTTGCCACGATAACGAGCAACGACCGACGAAAATTCTAACACAGAAACACCCAACGCTTTCATCGGTCAACTGTTGTTAGCGCATGCGGTTCGCATGAGCAATTTGAACTGCCGACGACCACTCATTGCTCCGCTTGAGATTCTTGGCGATAACGAGCAAGTCTCGGTCGGGTGCTAACGGCACACTATGAAATGTCTGTCCCGTCTTACGCCTGTCAACCTTGATATCAAGCACGTACCGTCCGCAATAGACTTTGTAGTAATTAATCCCTTCGAATCGTTTGCGGATCGGGTCCATCGAGAAATGTCCAAGGCTCTCATCGTCCCATCGAGCTATACATACTGAGTAGAGTTCCTCGTTGCCAGCATCACCGCTTAGGAGAATCTTGCGTAACGCTGGTTCATGTGGTCCAAGATTAACCTTGGCGAATACTGGGTGACTTGATGCATCAGCACGCCAAAGGACGGATAGAGCAAAAAGTTTCATGTGCCTATAGTTCACATCAGGCAGTCGCCAAGCAAGAACCTCGCCCTCATCTCTAATGGGCTCAAACTTATCGAAGTGTTGAAGCAAGGTGCGGGATGCGTAGTTGTCCCAGGGTCCGAAGATATCCTCTCCCTCCCGAGTGACAATACTCTGGTCATAAATGCCGATTGGCATCTTTTTAGGATATACACCCGGGGCGTTTGTTTCGAGTTTCAGTGGACCCGCATTCTGTTCTGGTAACTTGTAGAACGCCCGAGGCACTACGTGGGACTTAATCGCTTTGCCATGGAATCCAGTAAGCTTGCATGTAAACATTGCACTAACCCCTAGCCACAAAACCCACGCAGGCTACACTTCTTGCAGCCAGAGTAAACTTGAGCAACCTGCTATATGTATTCATCGGTTCCATAACCAAGCGGATATCTTCTTAGCCTTAATAAGCACGATAGAGGAGTAGGTAAATAGTATCACCCAATAAAAAACAACAGCGTGCTCATGATCAATGTGGTTATCAGCAATGCCCCGAATTAATCCGTAAATAATTGAGTAATCAACTCTAAAAATATAGTCCCAGTTCCACGATCCAAGGAACAACTCCTTGCAGTTAAGAAAAAGTACCACAAAGTATATGATTGCTATGAAATATACTTCTTTCGGTGAGTGAGCTTTAATCTTTTCTAGCATAGATATCAATTTACGTATCCTCCCAGTACTAGCATATGATGTGAACATAGTACCGTCTTTCAACTAACAAATCGTATCTGTACGACCCGCGGGATTTAGGAGCACCAATTTTTTAAATCACCTTCTCAAAGTACTTTTAAAATTTCTGCTTCCGGGATGTGGTCGACGATTTCTATGGAACCGATTTTTTTTACTAGAACAAATTTTATTTTGTGGTCGGTGGTTTTTTTGTCATGGTACAAAGATTCAATCACCGCGGCGGAATCCAATTCTGGCATCTCAATCGGCAGGCCTAGTTTTTTCAGCAGAGCCCCCAGGCGCTTTGGAACATCTTTCGAACATTTCCCCATTGAACAAGATAGTTCCGCGGCACGCACCATTCCTATTGCCACCGCCTCCCCATGCGTGAAGCGGGAATAGTCTGTCAACGATTCGATGGCGTGACCTAAAGTGTGCCCGAAGTTAAGAATCATCCGGTAATGAATTTCCCGCTCATCTTTTTCGATCACCGCCGACTTTATGGCGCAGGAAGTCTCGACGATATGGGAAAGACATTCGTGATCGCGGTTGAGAATTTTCTTGTCGTGGGTTTCCAAAAATTCAAAAAGCTTGGCGTCGGATATGACTCCATATTTTACAATCTCCGCCAGCCCCGCTCGGTATTCTTTCGGCGACAGCGTTTTGAGAGTTTCCAAATCCGCCACCACCATGCGTGGTTGATAAAACGCTCCGATTATATTTTTTCCTTTGGGATGATTGACCGCGGTTTTCCCGCCGACGCTACTGTCAACTTGGGAAAGCAAAGTGGTGGGCATTTGCATGAAAGGAATTCCCCGCTGGTAAGTGGCTGCGACGAAGCCCGCCAAATCTCCAATCACTCCGCCGCCTAAAGCGACTAAGGCGGATTTTCTATCGCACTGCAATTCCAACAGACGGTCGTATAATTTTTCTGCCTGGCTCAGATTTTTGGCGGACTCGCCTTCTGGAACTTCGATGATGTCGGTCGCCCACCCTTGCGCGACGAAACTGGCTGCCACCTCTTCGCCGTAGAGACGGTTGATGGAGGGATGCGTGACGACCACAACCCGGCTGGGATTAAGGACGGTCTTGAGAAACTCGCCGCCGCGGTTTCTAATTCCGCTGCCGATGAGAATGTCATAACTTCTTTTGCCGAGGTCGATGGTTAGGCGTTGCATATTTTTATTTTAGGATTTTGTATTTCCGTTGCGGAGTTAAATTTTTTCTGGTTTGCTTTGCGACTTGTGCATCGCTCGGCTTCGTTCGTCATTCTAGCGCCCCGGAAAGGAACTGGCAAGAGTCCGCGGTTTCATGCTCGTCGTGGTGGAAATGTCGGTTGCAAAGATCGCGCGATTCCCTTACAGTTTCTGCATCATGAAGCAAGTCTATTTGAATACTTTTGGTTGTCAGATGAACGTCGCCGACACGGACAGGATGGAACTCGTCCTGTTTCATTCTGGCTATCAGCGGACTTTGGAAAAAGAGGACGCGGATTTGATTCTTGTCAACACTTGTTCAATTCGGGAAAAGGCGGAGCAAAAAACATTTTCTCTGTTCGGCGGTTTGAGGTCTCTAAAAGTTTCCAACCCGGATTTGATTTTGGGCTTGACCGGATGCCTCGGTCAGCAGGAAGGGGAACAACTTCTCAAGCGCATGCCGTATTTAGATTTCGTGATGGGCCCCGACCAAGTGGAAGGAATCGCCCAAGCCGTGGACCGGGTGCGGAGCACGGGCGAACCTTTTGTCTGGACCGGCTTTGATCACGGAAAAGTTTATTCCATTCCCGAACTGTCCGATGACTTGCCGCGGGCTCCCGGTCCCAGCGCGTTTGTGAACATCATCAAAGGTTGCGACAAGTTTTGTACTTTTTGCGTTGTTCCGTTTACTCGCGGGAGGGAAAAGTCACGGGAGCCGGAAGAACTGTTCGGAGAAATCCGTCATCTAGTAAATCGCGGCGCGAAAGAAATTATATTGCTGGGGCAAAACGTGAACTCTTACGGCAAGCGGGGATTGAAGAACGCCATGCCGTTTCACGAACTTTTGTACCGTGTCGCGGAAATTCCTGGGCTGCAAAGATTACGGTTCACCACCAGCCATCCAAACGATTTCACCCGCGAGACCATCCGCGCTTATCGGGACTTGGACATGCTGATGAATCATCTGCATCTTCCGGTTCAGAGCGGAAACAACCGAGTGCTTAAAGCCATGCGCAGAGACCACACCATAGAAGAATATTTGGATTTGCTTGCGGAACTAAAATCAGCGGTTCCGGACATCTCTCTCTCCACCGACATCATTGTTGGTTTCCCCGGCGAAACCGATGAAGATTTTGAGGACACGCTAAAAGTTATGGAAGAAGTCGGCTACAGTAGTAGTTTCATGTTTGCTTACAGTCCGAGACCCGGAACCCCGGCGAGTGAGTTGCCCGACTCGGTTCCCGACGAAACTAAAAAGCGCAGACTTCAAGAAACCATTTCTCTGCAAAGTCGGCGGACCGAACAACGGGGACAATCTTTCGTCGGTAAAAATGTTGCAGTTCTAATCGAAGGCAAGTCTTCAAAGCCTGGCTACATTTTCAAGGGGAGAAATCCACAATACTGGAATGTAAATATACGGGGCGGGGAAAGCCTATTGAGGGCTGGCGCAACGGCGCATGTGCAAGTCGAACAAGTTTCGGGACATTCCCTCAACGGCAGAGCGATCCTCTAATAAATAGCCAGGCGGGAATAGACTTCCTCTTCCACGCCCGCCAGTTGCGGGAGCACCACTTTTAGGGCAACACGTGTTTCGCGGATAAATTTCAACTCGGGCGGTCGGTCCCTCTCGGCAAACCGATGAAGCGTGTCGGTGCAAAAATGATCCAGTTCGACAATCTGGTTCAACGTGTCCGCGGGCAGATCTTCCAGTCCGACCCCGTGGTCTTCCAGAAACCTCAACACTCCGACCAGGCTAAACTTGATGTCCACGCATTGTTCCCTCAAGCCCGCTACCGTGTGGGATTCGTGGGTCTTAATGTCCTCGTGAATTTTAAACAAAAGTTCACGCAGGCAACCGTAGAACATTTCATGTTGTTTTTTATCCTGGAACAAATCTCCTTGTCCTCCGAACAACAGAAAAAAAACCGTTTCCAGTTTATACTTGTTCGAAGCCATGACCGTGTAAAGCATGGATTTGAATTCCACCGCGTCGAAAGATAATTTCAAACTCCGAAACATTTTATTCAGAGGACTCAACTCGCCCTTCACAACTCGGTTGGCGTTGGCGCGAACGAAAGGCCCGGACTCCGTTTGCCCAACCGGAATCATTCGCACTCCCCCCTCTTCACACCCGACGACAGTCCATTCTTTCAGGGACTCCAAAAATTCCGTGACGGAAAAAACTTTCACCTGCCGCAGTACTTCCGAGTTCATGGAAAAGAGGATTTGCAACAGTTGCTTTTCCAGCGCGGCACAACAAAATTTTTCATCCTCGCAGAGTGCGTTCATTTGCGTAGCCAAAGGGATATAGAGTGCCCGCATGCGTAATCGGTTAAGCCGGTATTGCCGCGCGGAATAAGGACGAACCCGATAGACTCCCTTTTCGTAATCAACAAGGTCTATCAAAAGTATATCCCCGGGACGCGACGAAAAACTCTTGTATAGAGACCGCATATCCCAGACCGTAACCGTCATGCAACTTTTTCCAGGCATCCATTCATTGACCTTGATTTCTTCTGGGAAGCGCGCGCAATACTGATAAAAAGGAACAATGTCCTGAATGTAATAAGACTTTTTCAATCTAGGAATTTCATTCCCTTCCGGATCAAGAAACGTCCATTCACTTTCTTCAAGATTTATCGGCGTGAACGGAATCAAACGATGTCCGGGAATCAGGACACCTTGCTTCAACTCCCATGCCCCAAGTTGCACCGACAAAGATATGTGGCTGATTTTATCGACCACCGCACGAAGAGGAACGAAATCATTTCCAAGAATTCCGATTAGCGAAGAATGGTTGCGCAAAAATTTTTCAAGCCGCTTTCTCGCGGAGTTGGAAACTTCTTTTTGCCATCTACTTTCCAAACGCTTGACAAAATCTTCGCCGTTGAATTGAATCCTCGATTTTCGGATGAGCGTTTCCGCCAGATGGGTGAGGGATATTCGGTTTGTCATAATTAATCGAGGAAGTGAACGAGATGCACAAGAAAAACTACTCGACAAGAATTGTTGATGAGGCTTGGTAAAACGGCGGTCCAACCGATGCACCCGCGCAGGCTAGCATAATTTTGCCAAGGTGTTAAGTCGCGACTTTGCTATTTGTTTGATTTTGGTTATGGAGAAAGTTAAGATTTTATTATCCACTAATTAAAGCAGGAGATGTTTCATGGCCCTCAATTTTGAACCCGTTTATCAGGAAGTCTTCGCCAAATTTAAAACACGGAAAAAATTCGTGATACGCTCCGTCGAAAAAAATATTTTAACCGTTGAGCAAGATGAGGAAATCTGCGGACAAAAAGAGCCCAAAGTTTTTGAGTTCAAAAGCCCGCGCGAGTTTGAGGAATTTGTCCGACTGGAAAACCAATTTGAGAACGATATAGAAAAACAGTTGCAAGGCAACAAAATGCCCTACCGCTAACCGCCGCGCCGCTTCCAATCATTCGGTTATACCCTCACGAGGCATAAAGACAGAGATGAACGAGTTGTTGCGGCAGCATGGGTTCGGATTATTTTTTCGCGAAGTGTGTTTTTTGAAGTTGCTCGGATAACGCCGGGTTTGAGTTCGCTTCATTCAAAGTTTTTCAGGACGATGGCGGAATTTTTTGACCCGAACGAAATGCAGTTGCTGACGGCAATATTCATTTTGCTTTCTCTTCCTACATTGGCGACGTAGTCCATGTCGCATTCCGGGTCCGGGTTTTCCATATTGATGGTGGGAGTCATGAACTTGTTTTTTAGAGAAAGCGCCGAAACGGTTACCCCCAGAGACCCCGATGCTCCCTGCGGATGCCCCACCATTGATTTTGTAGAACTGGACGGAATGTTCATGGCTTGGTTATTAAAGGTTTGCTTGACCGCCAACGTTTCGACTTTATCGTTGATCAATGTCGATGTTCCGTGGAAATTGATATAGTCCACTTCCTCTTTATTCACCCGCCCGTCACGCAAGGCAAGGCTCATCGCTCGCGACGATTGCTTCCCGTCCGGCATCATGGCTACTCGGTGAAACGCATCACAGGTCGTACCATATCCGACAATTTCGGCGATGATCTCGGCCCCCCGCGCCTTGGCATGTTCCAACTCTTCCAGAACAACCATCCATGAACCTTCCGCCAGGACAAAACCTTCGCGGTCTCGATTGAAGGGGCGGGAGCCTCGTATCGGAGAATCGTTAAAGTTCATCGGGTTGACTTTCATTCTCTCAAACCCTTGCATCATCGCGGGAGTGACGCAGGACTCCACGCCGCCCGAGACAAACCAGTCCTCTTGACCAAATCGAATGGTGTTGAAAGCATAACCCAAGGCGTCGGTGGAACTGGTGCATCCGTTGGAGATTACATGGCTTCGTCCCTGCAAGCCAAAGTACATGGAGATTTCGCTGGAAAGCATGCCCACCAGAGAATTGGAGATGGCGTAAGGACTGATCTTATTTTTTTGTTTCGAGAAATAAATCTCGAATTGTTTTTCCGAATAGTCGAACCCCGACCCGCCGCTGCCGACCAAAACCCCTAGCCCTTCAAAATCCTCTTCCGAAAAATCAGTAAGATCAATCCCGGCGTGGGCTAATGCTTCTTGAGTGGACGCCACGGCAAGCGGGACGGAACGCGGCAGTTTTTTTAAATCCGATTTGGAAAAATAAATGGAAGGATCAAATTGGGTTACTTCACCGGCGATCTGGCAAGCCAGAGATGAAGGGTCAAAACTGGTTATGCGGTTGATGCCGCTAATCCCTTTGCAAGTGTTTTCCCAAAAATTTTTTAGACCGATGCCATTCGGACTCACTGCGCCCAGGCCGGTGATCACCACTCTACGCAACATAGTTTGTTAATCAGGCTCTCGAATAATTCTAACTTCATAAGCCGTCACCTTTTTTGAAACGCGGGGCGGCGGGCAACTTATGGCAGCATTAATTTTTCGAGGCGCCTTTAGAATTCAGACCGCTGTTGATATTAAGTTATGAAGTTATGGTAGCATACGGATATTGAACCGGGCAACGACGCGGCGGCTAAAACGGCGCACCTCGCTGATTCGCGGAAACTTAGAAAAGTCCGCGACGCCGCTTCGCCGCTGGCGCATTCATCATCGGTTTGGTCGTCAACGCTTTCCCGTTCCCGACGCTGATTCCTTGTGCTTTCCCTGAAACAACAGACCGGCCAAATGATTGTATCGGGATTTGAGGGGACCACCCTCAACGCCCGCACCGAAGAGTTAATCGCGCAGCGGGGCATCGGCGGCGTGATTCTTTTCGAGCGCAATTATAAAAATCCTGATCAACTCCTTCAACTCATAAACGATCTTCAGTCGCTGACCGCCGAGCACGCGGAAGTTCCCCCGCTTTTCATTTCGGTGGATCAGGAAGGCGGAAGGGTTACTCGGCTCGGTGAACCCTTCACGCAGTTTCCGCCGATGTCTTGCTTGGGGCGGGCCAACTCGGATGAACTGGCTTACCGCTTCGGACTTGGCATGGGAAAAGAATTGCGCGCGGCGGGAATCAATATGGATTACGCTCCGGTTCTCGACGTTCATTCCAACCCGGCGAATCCCATCATCGGACGGAGAGCTTTGCATACCGACCCCGCGACGGTGGCTCGTTTGGGAGCCGAGTTGGTCCGCGGATTTTATGATGCTGGAATTATTCCCGCGGGAAAACATTTCCCCGGGCACGGGGACACTTCCGAAGATTCGCATCTTACGCTTCCCCAAGTTGCGCGGTCGCGGGAGTCGCTGGAGAAATCCGAGTTGGTTCCGTTCATCCATGCCATCCGACAAGGTTTGGAAGTCATCATGACGGCGCATGTTGTTTATCCGGCTTGGGACGCCAAGCAACCGGCAACTTTTTCCCGCGTCATTTTAAACGATGTGCTCAGAAACTCTTTGCAGTTTGACGGGCTCATCATTTCTGATGATTTGGAGATGCAGGCGGTCAGCGAAAATCTGGAGTCCATTCCCGAATTGGCAACACGCGCCGGCGTCGACTTGTTTCTCGTTTGCCACGACTTGGAAAAAGTAAGCGCTCTTCAAGATTTTATGATGCGCGACATCGAGACGGAAAAAATTCCTCGCACCACCATCGAGCAATCCTTGGCAAGAATATTGCGGGTGAAAAAAAAGATTCAACCTCCCGCGGAAAATAATTCCGACCTTGCGAATATACTTAAAGAAAATCAGAGTCTCGCCCAAGAGATGCGGGCGTTTTTCAAAGAGTAAATCAAAAACGGACAACGCATCCGCTGTGGCAAAAAACAACGTCCTCCCTTTCGCCGAGCGATGACGCGGATTTTCCTTGGACTGGCGCGCGCTTGTTACCGTAAGGCGTGGGCGGGGTCAAGCATTTCCACGGTGTACAGGCTGTGGTACAAACCGTTGCGATTCATTAAGTCTTCGTGTTGCCCCGTTTCAACGATGCAACCTTTGTCGAGGACGATAATCTGATCGGCTTTATGGATTGCGGTCAAGCGATGCGCCACGATAAAAGTCGTGCGATGCGCCATCAAAGTTTCTAAAGATTTCTGGATGGCGGATTCAGATCGGTTGTCCAGAGAAGAGGTCCCTTCGTCCAGAACCAAAATTTTCGGGTCCTTCAAAATGGCGCGGGCGATGGCGATTTTCTGCCGCTCTCCCCCGGAAAGCTTCGTCCCCTTTTCACCGACGATCGTGTCATAACCTTTTTCCATGTTCGCGATGAACTCATGCGCGTTGGCTTTTCGCGCGGCCTCTTCCAGTTCCGATTTCGTGGCGTCCAGTTTTCCGTAAAGAATATTTTCTTTTATCGTCCCGCCGAACAAAAGCGTTTCTTGGGGAACCAAAGCAATTTGGCTGAGAAAATTTTTGCGGTCTAAGTTGCGAATGTCATGACCGTCCAGCCGAATGACCCCGGAATTTGGATCGAAGAAACGGAACAGAAGTTTGATGATGGTGGACTTGCCGGCTCCGCTAGGGCCCACGAGAGCAACCGTCTGACCTGATGGTACCTCAAAACTAACATCACGGATCATCGGCGCGGTATCTTGATAACCGAAACATACTTTTTCAAATTGGATGCGCCCCGTTATATTTTTTAGCGGAACCGGGCTTGCAGGATTTTGAATCATCGGCTGGGTGTCGAGAATCTCATAAACTCTTTGGATGGCGCCGCGAACTTCCTGAATCTGAGTGTATAGTCGGACGAAAGTTCCGATGGGTCCCGCGATGATTAAGGCGTAAAGAAAAAACGCTGCTAGTTCGCCGGGGGTGGTCGCCCCCTGCATGACTTGATACCCGCCGTACCAGATTAACAACGCGGAAACCAGAAAGGTGAGTCCTAAAATAAAGGGACCGAAGAACGAAGATATCTTGAGTTTGTCCACGGATCTTTCAAAAGCCGTCTCAATTTTTTTCTGAAAACGGTCGCGCTCGTAAGGTTCGCGGGCGAAGGACTTCACAATCTTGATGGACGATATAACTTCTTCGAGAACCACCACCGCCTGCGCCACTCTATCTTGAAGTTTCTCTGAAATTATTTTCAACCGCTGACCGAATACCCGCGCGAAAATCATCAGCGGCGGCAGGATGAGTAAAATGAGTCCGGTCAATTTCCAGTTTAGATACAGGATGATCGCCATTGCCCCGAGCAGTATTATGCTTTGGCGCAACAACGCGATGGGGATAGTCACCAGCGCGTTTTGGATTACGGATATATCGTTGCTCATGCGGGATAAAATTTCTCCCACTCGGCGTTCCTGAAAAAAATGCAGCGACAAAGATTGGATGTGGGAAAAAAATTCGATGCGAAAATCCGTGGTCATTCGGTGTCCCACGAAACCAAAAATATAATTGTGCATGACGGCGAACGCCGCTTGAAAGCCGATGATAATCAAATCCCATGCCAAGCCATCCAACACCGCGCTGTTTTTCAAAACGATTACGGCGTTGATCATATTGCGGACGATCAAAGGCAACACCAGATTGATCAACGATGTCAGCGCCAGGCAAAGAAACGCGAAGATGAGACTCTTGGTGTACGGCTTAGCGTATTTCAGGATTTTGCAAAATTCTTTCATTCCTTCCCTGTTACACTGGCGGGCTGATTGGTGAGGAGGACGACGCGGCGGCGCGAAAAGTTTGCGGGGACCGGGTTGCGAAGTTCATCATTTTTTCAAACGGGGGTGAAAGACGACACGCTGGCGACTCTACCAATTTTGGATGGAGCGTTCGCCGCCATACTGACCCTGAAGTTTGTGGACGAGTTTGATGTACTCCACGATGCCTTCTTTGCCGGGGAACGCGACGCCAAGTTCTTGCGCCGCTTTGCTGGACATCGGCACGCCATCTTCCCCCATCACGCCTTCGACTTCGCCGAAGGAATCGATGGTGTCCGCAATCAATTTTCCCAAGTCCATATTATGAATGTGCCCGTCCACTAAATGGTAAGTTTTCCCCGACGCGTCCGCATTGCCGATGATCTTTTGTATCGCTTGCACGACCGAAGTCACCGCGACATATTTGGTGCTGCCTTTAACATCCACGTTGTAATTCGTGGCGAGGTAGTCAATCGTTTGAAACCATTCGGACTTGTCGAGTTGGGGACGCACTCCATAGATAGTTACCGGTCGCAGAATCGTTACATCGAACGCGCGGCTTTTGTGGTGATAGTTGCAGAACCCTTCAATCGCGGATTTGATGGCGCCGTAAAGACTGCTGGGCCAAACGGGATGGTTTTCATCGAGCGGATGTTCTTCATCAACCGTGGGGAGAATTTGCCCGAACACCGTGCACGAACTCATGAAGATCACCTGCTTGACTTTTGCTTTCTTGGCTTCTTCCAGTAAATCAAAAGAGCCGTTGACGTTAACTTTGACCAGTTCATCAAGCGTCTGCACCGGGCCGGGGAAATGGGCGAGATGCACCAGAACTTCCCCGTCCTGCACAAGTTTCGCGAGGGATTCCCGATCCTCCAAGCCGCCAATAACGAAGTCCACGTCCTCAAAAGTTTTCAGGTGTTCGACCACGCTACTTTCGCGGATTAAGGCGCGGATGTTATGGGATGAGCCTTGCGGATTTTCTTCGATAATTTTTTTGACGAGATGAGACCCCAACATTCCGGTGATACCGGTGAGCGCGATGTTCATTGCTAACCTCCAAACGGAGTACCTTCGTAGGCAACGGGTTATTGCAACGGGAGCCGACCGGAGCGTCGCATCGGCGACGGCGGTCAGTCTTTGCAGGCAAAAGAATTTTTCATTATGGTGACCGACAAAAATGAAGTCAACCTTTTTCCCCGAGTCGGGACGAGCGGTCAGCGGTCTTCTTGAATAACGGCTTGGGCGGCGGCGAGGATGGCGGTGGGTACGCGATAAGGCGAACAGCTGACGTAACCCAAACCTATTTTGTTAAAAAAGTTTATCGACGCGGGGTCGCCGCCGTGCTCTCCGCATACCCCAAAATGAATGTCGGGTTTAACCTTTTTCGCTTTGTCGATCGCGATGCAAATCAGTTGACCGAGTCCATCTTCGTCCACCGTGACGAACGGGTCGTGGGTCAGCAAACCTTTTTCGAGATACTGATTTAGGAAGCCGCCGCAGTCATCCCGGCTGAGCCCGAACGCAGTCTGGGTCAGGTCATTGGTTCCGAAGGAAAAGAAATCCGCGTCCACCGCAATTTCGTCCGCCGTCAGCGCCGCTCGGGGAAGTTCAATCATGGTGCCGATTTTATAATTCATATCGACGCCGGTTTTTTGCATTACCTCTTCCGCCGTTTCTACGATGAGTTCGCGGACAACTTTGAATTCGTTCACATGCGCGACGAGCGGCACCATGATTTCCGGAAAAACCTTAACGCCTTTTTTTATTAGTTTGCAGGCCGCCTCCGCAACGGCTCTAACTTGCATCCGATAAATACCCGGAAAAGTAATTCCAAGCCGACAACCCCGGTGCCCAAGCATGGGGTTGACTTCTTTCATGCTTTCGATTTTCCCGCCGAGTGCCCGCGGTGACACCTCCATCCTGTTCGCCAGGTTTTTTATTTCCGCCGAAGAGTTGGGTAGGAATTCATGCAACGGCGGATCCAATAATCGCACCGTGACGGGGAACCCATCCATCACTTTAAAAATTTCCGTAAAGTCTTCGCGTTGGATGGGCAATAATTTTTTCAACGCTTCGTCGCGGATTTTTTCATCGTTGGCGATGATCATTTTTCGTGCCAGGAAAATGCGCTCCTCATCGAAGAACATATGTTCCGTCCGGCATAGCCCTATCCCCTGCGCTCCGAAATCCCGCGCCATCAGTGCGTCATGCGGGTTGTCGGCGTTGGCTCTAATTTGTAGCGACCGGACTTCCTCCGCCCAGTCCATCATCCGCAAAAAATTATTGGTCAAGCGAGGTTGAATCAAAGGCACTGCGCCTTTTATCACTTGGCCGGTGGTCCCATCCAAAGTGATGGAATCCAGTTGCTTGAGTTGGATGTTCCCCAACGTACATTTTTTTCGTTTCACATTAACTTGCAAGGTGCTGACTCCGGAAACGCAAGGCTTGCCCATCGCCCGCGCCACCACTGCGGCATGGGAAGTCATCCCACCTCTGGCGGTTAGAATTCCCTGCGACACGCTTATCCCATGAATGTCTTCGGGGGATGTTTCCATGCGGACGAGAATAACTTTTTCTTTTTTGTCGGCTAGTTCTTGCGCGCGTTCGGGAGTGAATACAATCTTTCCTTCCGCCGCGCCGGGGGAGGCACCTAAGCCGGTCGCCAGCAATTTTAATTTCGCCTTGGGGTCAATCATCGGATGAAAGATTTGATCCAGTTGGTTTGCGGGAACCCGCATCAAGGCTTCGCGTTTGCTGATCAACCCTTCGTTCACCATGTCGATCGCCACTTTGATCGCCGACGCGGTCGTCCGTTTGCCGGCACGGGTTTGCAGTAAGTACAATGTTTTATTTTCGATGGTGAACTCCAAGTCCTGCATATCTTTGTAATGGTTTTCCAGTTTCTGATAAACCCTCACTAGAGTCTGATAGACCTCGGGCATATCTTGCTGCAGTTTTTCGATTGGGTTGGGAGTTCGGATTCCCGCGACGACATCTTCCCCTTGCGCGTTGATCATGTATTCCCCGTAGAATTTTTTTTCTCCCGTCGCCGGGTTTCGGGTAAACGCAACGCCGGTCGCGGAAGTGTCTCCCATGTTGCCGAACACCATGGACTGGACGGTGACCGCCGTGCCCCATTCGTGCGGGATGCCGTTCAGTCTTCGGTAGGTTCGCGCTCGTTCTGTGTTCCATGAATTGAATACCGCCTCAATCGTCATGCGCAGTTGTTGCATGGAGTCTTCGGGAAACTCTTCCCGCGTTGCGCGGACCACCAAAGTTTTGAATTGTCGGATGAGTGCTTTCAATTCGCGCGAGGTAAACTCCGTATCAAACTCGATGTTGCGTTTTAATTTTTTCTTGGCGAGGACCGCCTCAAATTTCTCTCCGGGAATCCCCAGCACAACGTTCCCGAACATGGAAATAAATCGCCGATACGAATCGAGGGCAAACCGTTCGTTCTTCGTATTCTTCGCCAAACCTTTGGCGGTCGCGTCGTTCAGCCCCAGGTTCAACACCGTATCCATCATGCCGGGCATGGAAACTCTCGCCCCCGACCTCACCGCAACGAGCAGGGGATTTTCGGTGTCGCCGAATTTTCTTCCGAGAACTTGTTCCAGATTTTTCAGGCGGGCGAGAACTTCATCCCACAATTTCGGCGGGAAGGAATTTTTGCGTTTGAAATAGTGAGCGCAGGCTTCCGTACTGATTATGAATCCGGGCGGGACTTGTATTCCCAAGGTGGCCATCTCGGCGAGGTTGGCGCCTTTTCCGCCGAGGAGGTCTTGCATCTCTGCGTTGCCCTCGGTGTTTTCGTTCCCAAAGGCATAAACATATTTCTGCGTCATAAACGAATCTGCTTTCCAACTAATAGCAAAATGGTCTTAACTTTTTTTTGAAATGAAAAGAGAAAAATCGGCGAACCCTGAAAAAAGGCTGGAAATCTGGCGAAGAAGGCGCAGGCGATTTTTACACAACGCAACGTCTTCCACCATGACCATAACCTCATCGAAAAATCTGTCGACGGCGGGTTTTATCTCTACAATTTTTTCCAGAGCCTGGGAGAATTCTTTGTCCTGAATATGCTGCAACACCGGCGCCCGAACTTGCAAATATGTCGCGAACAAATTCTTTTCGGCTGGTTCATTCAATAATTCCGTATTCACCTCGCCCTTCGCTTCATCATTGAGGATGCTGACCACCCGACGAAAAGCAATTGCCAAAGGTTCAAAGTAGGGTTGCTTTTTCAATTCGGAAAAAGCAGAAACTTTTGCTTTGACATCGGCGATGGAATCTATGCCCGCGGACAGCACGCAATCAATCGCGTCATAGGGAAACCCCGCCGCGTGCAAATAGGTTTTGTAGCGCTGGGAAAATAATTCCACCACATGATTCTTAATCGTTCCGGCGTCCAGTTTGATTTTCGATTCCATGGCGCGCAGACCTTCCTCGATAAGATGGTCTAAGGAAACCTGCCAACCGCGGTGCAGAAAAATTTGTATGATGCCCAGCGCATTTCGTCGCAAGCCATACGGGTCTTCAGAACCGCTAGGAATCAAGCCGATTCCGATGCAACCTAAAATTGTGTCGAGTTTATCCGCGACGGCGACAATCGCGCCCAACTCGCTCGCGGGAAGATCGTCGCCCGCAAAGGCGGGACGATAATGTTCTTGTATCGCTTGGGCGACCGTAGGCTCTTCGCCGGAATGGGTAGCGTAATACCCGCCCATAATCCCTTGCAATTCCGGAAATTCATAAACCATCAAAGTTACGAGATCGGCTTTGCACAAACGCGCGGCTCGCAATGCCCGCGGTTCTTCGTCGGGACAAGTGTGTGCGGATAAAACCCGCGCCAAGCCGCAAATTCTTTCCATCTTTTCATGCAAGGTTCCCAACTTTTTTTGGAACACAACTCCTTTCAATGGCTCCACGAAATCATCCAGACTTTTCTTTTTGTCCTCGTTATAAAAAAATCTAGCATCCTCCAATCGCGCGCGCAAAACCCGCTCGTTGCCATTTTTAATTTCGTGTCCCTCGCCGGCGGACATGTTGCTAATCGTAATAAAGCAAGGCAGCAAATTTCCTTTTTCGTCCGAGACGGGAAAATATTTTTGGTGGTGCTTCATCGTCATCACCAACAATTCCTTTGGTAGTTTCAGAAACTGGGGATCAAAATCTCCGCGGATGGCGACCGGGAACTCCACCAGAAAATTTACGGTGTTCAATAATTCAAGGTCCTCTTCCACAAACCCGCCAACTTCTTTGGCGAGATTTTGAACCTGTTCGAGAATTTTCTGTTTCCTGATTTCAGGGTCAACGAATAAAAAATGCTTCGCGCTTTTTTTTAGATACGAAGCAAGGTCTTTCACTTGGAACTCGTCGGGTTTCAAAAACCGATGTCCCCGCGAAAAACGGTCGCACGCAACACCGTCAAAACTGAATTCCAAAGTTTTGCCGTCGAACAATGCGACGATCCAATGTAAGGGTCGCGCGAACGGGCGCGTCTTGTTTGCCCATCTCATTTTTTTTGAAAAAGGAATGCGGCTTATAAATTGCGGAAGGAACTCGTTCAAATGGTCGGAGGTGGGACGGCCCTTCTTCTCCACGCGGGCGCAGACTACCGCCCCTTTGGGAGTGTCCTCTCGGGTCAAAGCGGCAACATCAATTCCTTTGCCGCGGGCGAATCCAATCGCCGCTTTGGTTGGTTTTCCCTGGTCATCGTAAGCCGCGGAAACGCTTGGGCCGTGGAAGATGTCCACGATATCTTTTTGCAAGGCGTCCACTTTTTTTACTGAAACCACCAGCCGTCGCGGCGTGCCCAGAACATCGGGTGTCGCGGCGTTGATTTGGTTGCGGGAGAAAAAGGCGGCGAGTTCTTCGCGCATATATTCGAGGGCGGGCGGAACATATCCCGACGGAATTTCTTCGCAACCAATCTCTAAAAATAATTCGGGCATCCTTGTGAACTCAGTTTAACCGTGTTGCAAATCGTCCTACTTTTTCAGCAAGGGAAACTCCATCGCCTCCCTCTGTTGCACATAGTTCTCCGCGCATAACCGAGCCAGATTTCGTACTCGGCCGATGAACCCGGTCCGCTCCATGACGCTGATTGCTCCCCTGGCGTCTAGCTGATTGAAGGTGTGCGAACATTTTAAAGTGTAGTCGTACGCGGGCAGAACCAATTCCTGCTCCAGCAAATTCTTCGCTTCCGTTTCGTACATATCAAACCATTGGAACAATCGTTCCTTGCCCGATGCTTCGAAATTGTAACGCGAAAATTGTTTTTCCGTTTCCCGATGAACATCGCCGTATAAAATATTTTCATTCCATTTCAGATCATAAACGTTGTCCAAATTTTGCAGATACATGGCGATGCGCTCCAGCCCATATGTTAATTCCGCGGTGACGGGTTTCAAATCTATGCCGCCGACCTGCTGAAAATAAGTGAACTGGGTAATCTCCATACCGTCCAACCACACCTCCCATCCCAAGCCCCAAGCCCCGAGGGTGGGCGACTCCCAATCATCTTCCACAAAACGGATGTCGTGTTTCAATGGATCCACTCCCAACGAAATCAAACTATCCAAGTAAAGATTTTGCACATCTTCGGGCGATGGTTTTAGGATGACTTGAAACTGGTAATAATGTTGCAGCCGATTAGGATTTTCCCCATACCTACCATCGGCGGGGCGACGCGAAGGTTCGACATAAGCGGCGTAATAAGGTTCCGGACCCAACGCCCGGAAAAACGTGCACGGATTAAACGTCCCCGCGCCCACTTCAATGTCGTAAGGTTGGTGCAGGACGCACCCTTTGGACGACCAGTAGTTTTGCAGATTGAGAATGACATCCTGAAAATTCATAACCGTTGCGGAGCATTCATTTTTCTGATGAAAACTTCGAGGATTTGTTTTTGGTATAACACCACGGCGATGTCCATCATGCCGTCGTGGTTGAAGTCCGCGCCGGTGATGGAACGGGGCTGCGACCCGACGACGTAATTGAAATGCGGGTACACAAACGTCCCGTCTCCCTTCCCCGGGAGCAGGGATATGGACGCTCCCCGTCGGTTGCACACGATGATGTCGGGAATTTTGTCGCCGGTGAAGTCGCCCACAACAATATTGTGCGGTCCTTTTTCGCCAGCGAAATCGTCTAGTTTGGAGAACGCGCCGTTGCCGTCTCCCATGTAAATGCTGAGGCTGTCCTGCATCGGGCTTGACGCGATCAAGTCTGTCTTGCCGTCGAGGTTCATGTCATGGTGAATGATGAAAGAGGATTGGCGACCGCCGGTGATTTTTTTGGGCGGCATAAAAGTTCCGTCACCGTTGCCCAAAAACATTTTGATGTGTCGCACCTTGACGGCGTTGAGCGCTATGGCGATGTCTTGGTTCCCGTCGCGGTTGTAGTCGTCGACGGATAAGTAGGCGGGGGTGGGTCCCGCTTGGTAGACTTCGGCGACTTTAAAAGTTCCGTCCCCCACTCCAAGCAGGATGACCAATTTGTTGAAGCGCAAAGTTACGGCGAGGTCGATGTTTTCATCGTTGTCGAAATCCGCCGCCGCGATGGCGATGGGGAGCCGTCCCACCGACACCTCGGTCTTCAGTTTGAAGAGTCCATCTTTTTGTCCGAGAATGATGGAGACGTTGCCGTCGCCGTAGTTGCACAAGGCGATGTCGGGAATGCGGTCGCCGTTGAAGTCCGCCACATCCAACGCGAAAGGTTCGCGACCAGTTTCGATGGTCTGCGGATTTTTGAAGGTGCCGTCGCCGATACCTTCCAAAAAAGTTAGAGAGTGTCCCGCGGAATTGACTACCAAAAGATCGGGGAATTCATCGTTGTTCATGTCCTGCGCCAACACCACTTCCGGTTTTTCTCCGACCTTGTAAGAAATCGGCAGGGCAAATAAATCTGGCGGCGGCCGACTTTCCTCGCAGCCGGATAACAGGAAAGTTCCTAATAAGGAAACCAAAATTTTTATTTTCGTCCGCTTCAGTTTTGCCACCGCAACCTTTCCCATTCCGAATCAAAACGATTTTTTGTTATACAGGATGCTCCAGAACTTGTAAATAAGTTTGAAAGAATGCTATAATTTTCAAGAGGTTATAGCATATTCGGGTTCCCAAAAAATGCTCTCCCATCATTATTTCAAACCTATTTTTTTTAGTAGCCTTTTATTCCTCGCCGGATGCTGGGGTCTCCAACTTAATCCTTGGTCCGATGGCGAAGGGGTGTACCACACGGTGCAAAAAGGACAGAACCTGTATCGCATCGCGAAAGCCTATGAACTGGACGTGGAAGTTTTGCGACGCGTCAACCATATTGGAGACCCATCCAAACTCAAGGCGGGCGCGCGGTTGTGGATACCGGGAGCCCGCAGAGTTTTGCAGATGTCGTCACGCGAAAAACTTTCCGCGTCGGCACGCGAAAAACCTCGCGCATCAATCGCAAAAAAGAAAACGCCGCGGACTGTCAAACCCCGCAAAGGTTTTTTAATCTGGCCTGCTAAGGGAGCGCTGACTTCTCGATTCGGGATTCGGAACAAAAGAAAGCACGAGGGGATCGACATTGCGGCGCCTAAGGGAACCCCTATTTACTCCGCCGCGGATGGGAAGGTGGTGTTCAGTGGATGGGGTCCAACCGGCTATGGAAAAATGGTCATCATAAAACACAAAAATCATCTGACCACTCTTTACGCGCACAACTCCAAACTCCTCGTCAAAAAAGGTAGCCGGGTTAAGCAAGGACAAAAAATTTCTTTGATGGGAAACACGGGTCGGTCTACTGGTCCCCATCTTCATTTTGAAGTGCGCAACAACACGCGCCCGAAAGATCCCATCAAGTATTTGTCCGCCATAAAATAGGTTTTCTTTTTTTAATTTTTGCTAGAAAAAGCAACGCAACTTTGCGCCAACGCGAATTTCAAGAAAGGCGAGACCATGGAATCTATGAAGCAAATCATCCGCGATGTTCCAGACTTTCCCAAAGAGGGAATCATCTTCAAAGACATTACTCCGCTGCTTAGCGACGGCGCGGCGTTTCAAAAAGTGATCCATTCCCTGAAGAATCGTTACGCGGAAAAGCAAGTGGACATGGTGGTCGGCGTGGAGGCACGCGGCTTCATCTTCGCTTCGGCGTTGGCTTACGCGCTGGGTGCCGGCGTGGTCATGATTCGAAAACCGGGCAAGTTGCCTTACAAAACTTTCCAGAAAACTTACTCGCTGGAATACGGAACCGACGCCGCCGAAATCCATCAGGATGCTTTGCGGTCAGGACAAAATGTCGTCGTCGTGGATGACGTGTTGGCCACCGGGGGAACTCTTTCCGCCACGCTTGATTTGATTACGGAAAATTTTGCAAATGTAAAAATCCTCGAAGTCGCCTTCCTGATTGAATTGGATTTTCTGAATGGCCGCGAGAAACTCAAAGGCGTTCCGATTCACTCCATAATCCACTACTAGCCCGTCGCCGCGAAAACGTAACGGCGAAGAAGAACATCACGGTCCCGCGTTTAGCGGGCGGAAGGGGATTTCTTTCGCAAGCGCTTCGACCAACCGGCGGGTGTCTTCCAAATAATCGGGGGATATGATGAGCTCGATGATTCCGCGGGAAGCGTCCAGCGTTCGCACCACCGCTAAGTTTTCGTAGCCTTCAAAAATGCTGACGATGTACGCGATGTCTTTTTTATCAACTTCGATTTGCCATTGAACGGAGTCAGTTCGCATAGCATTTTTTCCGGCAAGGAAAAACGCCGCGGAGTGTCACGGCGATGACGGTGCGCGGCGACGCGGCGGTCGCGGTGACGATGGTGGCGTGACGACGGCGGCGGCGCGGCGGGAAAGTTTTTCGAGGAGTAGCATGATCAGGCTCATTGCGGACGGCGTGATCCCGGAAATGCGCCCCGCTTGTCCCAACGTAACCGGGCGAATCGCTTCCAGTTTCTGCACCACTTCGTGGGAGAGTCCGGGCACCCCGCGGTATTGAAACTCATCGGGTATGCGGTAGGACTCTAGTTTTTTTTGTCGCGCGGCGATTTGATTTTGTCGGGCGATGAACCCTTCGTACTTTATCCGAATTTCTACTTGCTCGCCGACCAACTGCGGAACTTTGCCGCCGTCAAAAGTTCGGAGCAAATTATCGTGCGACACTTCGGGACGGCGGAGCAAGCCGCTGAGCGTCGTGGGATTTTTCAATTCGTGAATACCCAGTGCGGACAATCGGACGAGTGTTTTCGGGTTGGGCACCACCGCCGTTTCTTCCAGCCTTTTTATTTCTTCGTCCACCGCGCGATATTTTTCCATACACTTTTCGAGCAATGTTTTATCCACCAAGCCCAAGCCGTGACCCTTTTTCATCAGTCGCTCGTCGGCGTTATCTTGCCGCAAGAGTAGCCGATATTCCGCGCGGGAAGTGAACATGCGGTAAGGTTCCTGCGTGCCCTTGGTCACCAGATCATCGATGAGCACGCCGATATAACTATCCATGCGCGTGAGCAAAAATGGTTTTCGTTTTTGCGCTTTGAGGGCGGCGTTGATCCCCGCGATGATTCCCTGCCCCGCCGCTTCCTCATAACCGGAGGTGCCATTGATTTGCCCCGCGTGGAATAATCCGCTCACCCGTTTCGTTTCCAGTGCTGGCGTAAGTTGTGTCGGCGGAACAAAATCGTATTCCACCGCGTAGCCGGGCGCAACAATCTCGGCATGTTCCAAGCCCGGTATCGTTTGCACCAACTGCACCTGCACCTCCTCGGCGAGACTGGTGGAAATGCCGTTCGGATAAATCCAGTCCGTGTCCAAACCTTCGGGTTCCAGAAAAATATTATGCGAACTTTTGTCGGGGAACTTGACGACTTTATCTTCTATGGAAGGACAATACCGCGGGCCGACTCCGTCTATCATGCCGCTGTATAACGGCGACAAGTGCATGTTGTCGCGGATGACTTGCGCGGTTTGCTCGTTGGTCGCGGTGAGGTAGCACGGCACTTGCTCTCGGTCAATGCGGGAGGTGGAGAACGAAAAGGGACGCGGCACTTCGTCCCCGGGCTGAATGGTGCATTGGCTGAAGTCGATGCTGTCGCGTTTCAAACGCGGCGGGGTTCCCGTTTTCAAACGCCCAAGTTTAAATCCCGCCGACAGAAATGATTGCGCGAGTTTGGTGGATGGCTTTTCTCCCGCGCGGCCAGCGGGCTTGCTTTTCAATCCAAGATGAACGCGACCGTTCAAAAAAGTTCCCGTCGTGATGACCACGGATGACGCTTGAATTTCAGTGCCCGCCGCGGTGCGCACTCCTTTGACGGTGGAATTTTCAATCATCAGTTCATCGGCTTCTTCGAGGAGCAAGTCGAGGTTGGCGGTATTTTCCACAACTTGGCGCATGGTATTTTTGTATTGAACTTTGTCGGCTTGCGCCCGAAAACCGTGGACCGCTGGGCCCTTCGACATATTCAGAACCCGGAATTGGATTCCCGTTGCGTCGATGGTTTTCGCCATCTCGCCGCCGAGCGCATCAATCTCGCGCACGATATGTCCTTTGCCGACGCCGCCAATCGCGGGATTGCACGGCATCAAGGCGATTTTGTCCGCCGCCAAAGTGACCATCACGGTGGCGCATCCCATCCGCGCCGCCGCCAACGCCGCTTCGCAACCCGCGTGCCCGCCGCCAATAACAATTACGTCAACCGTTTTCATCGAGTTTGAACCGGACGGGGAATGAGTTTTCGATTGCCATTATTTACGTCTCATTCCGAATTAAAAAATGGTGCCGAAGAGAAGACTCGAACTTCCACATTCTTGCGAATACATGAACCTGAATCATGCGCGTCTACCAATTCCGCCACTTCGGCATTTTTGTTCGGCGCCGTCACCGTCGCCGCGACCGTCACCCCCCGCGCCCCCCTGTCACCATCGCCGCGCCACAGCATAGCAAATTCCCGCGGACTTTTATTTTTTTGTCCGCCGCAATATTTTTCCGGCTTCGTCGATATCTCGCTTAATCTGAACCACCAAATCGGCGGCGGACTTGAATTCCATTTCACTGCGGATGCGTGCCACAAACTGAACTTCAATTTCATGATTGTAGATCGCTTGGTCAAAATCAAAAATGTGTACCTCGACGCTCAATCGGTCGCGGTGAAAAGTTGGATTGAACCCGACGTTCGCAACCGCCGCGTAGGAATTATTTTCATAAATAACTCGCACTGCATACACTCCCGTCCCCGGTATCTGCACCTTGCTGGTGTCAATGTTCGCGGTCGGGAACCCGATGGCTTGGCCCGTTTTGTAACCGGAAATAACCGGACCTAATATAGAATAATCCCTGCCCAGAAATTGGCTCGCCGTCTCGACTTGTCCCGCCTCGATAAGTTCCCGCACATGCGAACTGCTCACGGTATGTTCGTTGAGTTTGAAGGGTTCTACCACGTGAACGTGAAACCCAAATTCCTCGCCCATCTTTTGGAGGTAGGGAATCGTCCCTTCCCGCCCGCGACCAAACGCGTAGTCGAAGCCGACGACAATTTCCTTAACGCCTATTTTTTCGGAGAGAATGTTTTTGGAAAAATCGCGGGGACGCTGGTCTGCAAATTGTCGGGTGAAGTCAGCGCAAATCACCAAGTTGATTCCGAAGGATTCAATCAGCGCCATTTTTTTTTTGAAGTGCGTCAGCAGGGGAGGTACTTTCTTCGGCGCGATGATCTTCAATGGATGCGGCTCGAAGGTGAACGCGATGGACGTTCCCCCATGCGCCAAAGCCAACTCCGCCGTTTTGCGAAATAGCATCTGATGGCCAACGTGCACTCCGTCAAAATTTCCAATCGTCATCACGGGGTGGGGAATGGCGCCGATTATATTTTTTGTTCCGCGAATAATTCTCATAAAGTTGACTTTATACTATCTCAAACTTTTCGTCCAAAGCGCGCGGAAAATAGCGCGAGGAATCCCGCGCGCAACGTGATGACAATCGTCCCCCCAATCTGCTAGAATAGTTCATCGCAACGGTGTGGAGTTTCTGCATGTTTGATGTTGGATTTTTTGAACTGATGATTTTAATGGGTATCGCCGTCGTGGTGATCGGTCCGCAAAATCTTCCTAAACTCGCGAAAGCCATCGGCAAAGGTTGGGGCGAATTCCAAAGCACTTTCCGCGGTCTGAAACAAGAGGTCATGGATGAGGCGGAAGGAATCAAACAAACCGTCAACGTGGACGCGCTGGAACAGGACATTAGCGCCGCCACGAAAGTTGATGTGGACGTCAACCTTTCCGCCGCCGACTTGGATATTGCCAGCGACCTGAGAAAAAAAGACGACCACTAATCGCGGCGCGACGACGACGCGGCGAGGTTTTGTTTTTCATTCTGGTGGCGCAACAACTTTTCCCTAGATGATCAGTTCCGTATCGTTTCATCCTTTCATTTCCCATTTCCCCGCCGCGTTATTTGTTGCCGGATTACTCCTTCTTTTTTTGTCCCGTAAAAAAAATGACGAAAAATTAAAAGCCGCCGCCGCCTTCAATTTAAGCCTGGGTCTTTTAACCGCCGTGCTTGCCGACTTCTCCGGCATGGTCTCCGTCGACATCAACTTGCTCGCCGTCGTGGATGTTGAAAAGCATCAAGGCTATTCCTTCCTGTTCACAATCCTTTGCGGATTCTCCGTCGGCTACGTTTACACCAACACTTTCTCCCGCACCGCGTTGGGATATTATGCGGCGGGACTCGTGGCGCTGGGCGTTTGCATTTTTTCTGGCTACCAATTAGTTTTTTAGAAAAACATTTTCACGCCGCGCCGCTGCCGAAATTTTTAGCGCGTTGAAACTCCGAAGCGATGAACCAGTTCGCCGCCGAAGTAACCGGTGGTGAGAACACAAATTCCCCCCGCGGCGATGATCAGCAAATACAAAATTCTTCCCCACGGTTTGCGGAGGTAACGAGAGACGAGCATCGCCATGACGAACACCGCGGCGGTGACGAACGCAAACCGCAAATGGATGGCGAGAAAGTCTCTAAACTTTTCCGTATTTTCCAGGCTGAGCATCCCCAAAAATCCCACCAGCAAAACCGGGAACAAACACAAGATGCCTAAGCGGATGTTGAATCGCCCCGCGGTCTTCACCGTCGCGTCTTTTCGAAGAGCCCCGTAAATTTCAAACACCGCGCCGCTGGTCAACAAGCCCATTGGAAAATGAACGAGCAAGGGATGAAGTTTGGCGAAGAAAATCATAAATCAATTTCAAGAACTGTTCGCCGCCGCGGCAACTAGCGATGGTCACCGCCACGCCGCCGCCAAAACTTTTTGCGCGTCCCCGACAAAAACCGTCGCTAGTTGACGCGCGCTGCTTAGCGACGACGGCGGTCTATTTCCGCCAGCATGATGCCGGCCGCGACCGATACGTTGAGGGATTGCACGGAACCTTTTCCGGGAACTCGGACCAGAATGTCGCACCGTTGTTTGACGCGGTCGGAAAGTCCCTCCTGTTCATTTCCCAACACCATCACCGCGGGAAATTTTATTTTAGCGGCGAAAAGAGTTTCGTCCGAATTGAGATCCGCGCCGACCACGAACCAGCCGCGCTCCCTGCAATCTCTTAATGACGAAGCAAGATCGGTGCTGGTAAATATGCGAACTTTTTCAAGCCCGCCCTCCGCCATTCTCGCGGCGGAAGAGGGGATTGCCGAAACTTTTCCGTTGCCGGGAAGCACCAAACCTTCTACGCCAAAAAATGCGCAGGTCCGCAAAATTCCGCCTTGGTTATGCGGGTTATCAATTCCGTCCAACACCACGACTAATCCGTTGTCGGAAATTTCGCCGCGGACTAATCGATGCGCGGATTGCGGAAGGCGCGGGCGGACTACCATCACCACTCCTTCATGGTGAATGCCGCTGGCAACTTTGTTGAGGGATTCTTGGTCCAACTGGCGGTAGGGGATTTTCTCCGCCGCGCAAAAAGCTTTCACCTCTTTTAATTGCGCAGCGCGGGCGCGACTGAAAAACAAACGCAAGAGGCTTTCGCGCCTCGCTTGAAACGCGCTCATGCAAGCGTTCCAACCGTAGAGGGTGAACTCTTCCTGCTTTTTATACCGCTTGCGCACGCTGCCGCCGCGCGTCTTTACATGGCTTGTCGTTTTTTGATTCATCCGTCGTCATCGTTGTCGCCGTCGCGCTGATGCTAACCGTGTCCTCCCATCATGAATGCTTCGTCGTCTTCCATGACGGGAGGGGGAAGGTGCGCGACTTGGCTGAAAAATTTTTCCGCTTGTTGCATGACTTCCGCCACCGAGTGGCACGCAAACATATTTTTTCGAAACTTCGCTGCGGCGGGATAACCGAACGCCAGCCAGGAAGAAAACTTCCGCAAGAAAATAAGCGTGAACCGCGTGTCGTAATTTTCGCGCAATCCGATCAAGTAGCGGTTGAGAAGTTGGACGCCAGAACGCGAGGCGGGTGCGCCGATACATTCTTTAAATATCCACGGATTTCGCAACGCCGCGCGACCGATCATCACCGCGTTCACTCCGGTTTCCTGCAATCTTCGTTTTGCCTGGTCGGCGTTGCGGATGTCGCCGTTACCGATGATGGGAAGTTTGGCGCGGCTTTTAACTTCGGCGATGAGATTCCAGTTTGCCCTGCCCTCATAACCTTGGGCGCGGGTTCGTCCGTGAATGGCGACCCACTCGCAACCCGATTGGTAAGCCGCCTCGACGCATTCGTGAATGGTCAGTTCGTCTTCGTTCCAACCTGTTCGCATCTTGACGGTGAGGGGTAGGCGAATTTTTTTTTTGATGGCGGAAAGAAATTTTTCCAAGTAAGACGGGTCGCGCATCAACGCCGCCCCGCAGCCTTTCTTCACCACTTTTTTTACCGGGCAACCTAAATTGATGTCCACGAAATCCGCGCCGATTTCTTCCACCGCGTTTGCCGCGTGGGCGATGTCTTCTGAAGATTCGCCGAAAATTTGAATGCCGACAATCGTCCCGGGATTTTTATGAACGCGCATCATCTTCCGAGTTTTCGCGGAATTGTAAAACAGTCCTTTCGCTGACACGAGTTCTGAAATCAAGACGCCCGCTTGCATTTCGTCCATCAGTTGGCGAAAACAAACATCGGTGATTCCCGCCATGGGGGCCAGCCAGAACGGACTCCTGGCGCGCGTTATTAATCGCACCGCCGCCGATGAGGGATGGTCTGATAGATGTGGCGTTTGCATTAAGTTCATAAGGATTCCATTCGCCGCCGTCATCGTCGTCATTCCAACGAAAGTTGGAATCCAGTCGATCATTCGTCCCGCGGGACACGAACGCCGCTGGGTTTTTCACTGGATTCCTGCTTCTGCAGGAATGACGGCTTCGTTGCGCCGTCGCCACCGCCACCATCGCGCCGTCGTTACCATCATCGTCGCGCCGTTGTGCAGATTGTGGATTTATAAATCTATCGAGGTTGCTGGTGGCGCTAATTCCATTGCGGGTTCGCGGGGGCTTTTATCAGGTATTCATAATCTTTGCCCATGGATTTGACGGCGTAAGCCCAGATGCTTTCTTCATCTTCCTGAAAAATAAATTTGCTTTGCGCTTCGCAGGTCAGCCAACTAAACCGCGCCATCTCGCCTGCAAGTTGGCTTGTGCCCCAACCGGAATAACCCATATAGAACCTGATATTTTTTTTCGGATCTTCAATCCGAATCGTTAAGTTGTCGAGAAGTTCCCAACTCATTCCCATATAAACTCCGTCGCAGATGGCATCTAGTTCGGGCAAGGGTGTTTTGGATCGGCAAAGGTAGAAGACTTGTGATGGGGACACGGGCCCGCCGATAAAAATTTTTCCAGACGGGAAAGTCGGCACACCCATCTCCTTAAAAATTTCTTTGGCACCGAACGGGGCAGGTCGGTTAATCACCAAGCCGAACGAGCCCTGTTCGTCGTGGTTGCACAACAACACGACCGTGCGGGAAAAACTGGGGTCCGGCAAAACGGGATTGGCGATTAGGAAATAGCCTTTCCCATACTGCTCATCAGATGCTGGCATAGGATTTCAAATCACAGGTTCAAGGATTGAAGTTTTTTAAAGTTGGAACCTATCTTGGCTGCCTCTTGTCCTTCCGCGGAAGAAAAATTATTGTCCAAGGCAACGCTCACTAGTTCGGGAAATTTTTTTGATTGCGAGAGAGCCAACACACCGTCGTCGCCAATTTCGTTCTGCGCCAGATCGAGGTCCTCAATTTTTTCCAACTGGTTTTCTTTGGCGAGGATGATTGCCCCGGCGTCCTTTATATAATTCCGGTAGAGATTGAGGGACTTAACTTTTTTCAATACCTTCGAGTTCACCAACGACCGGATGCCCTGCGGTCCGATATCGTTGCCGCCAAGTTCCAGCCAATTGACTTTGGAAAATAATTCCGACTCAGACAATAGCGCGACCCCGTCATCACCGATGCGGTTGCCGCCAAGGTTCAAGCGCCGCACCTTGGAGACGCGCTCGTCCTGAGTGATGATCGTCATGCCATTTGGGCCAACGCAATAGCCTTTCAAGTTTAATTCTTTGCCGTCTGGCGCGAGCGTTTCGGAGATTACTTTTTCCATGACCTCTCGCAATTTTGTGCCGGTGAGACTGCACGGCTCCGCGGGTTTATAAATTTCAAAATGCGTGATTGAAGGCATCGTGCTTCCTTTAATTTAGGACGACGGCCTACTCCTCGACAACTCCTAAAGAGTGCGTCAGCAAAAAATGAAAAGCGATTAGCGTGGTTCGGACAGGCTATTATAAGGTTGACAGAAAATCAATAATATTTTAGATTTCCGAAGTTCACCCACCATGCGCCTCTCATTAGTAGAGAGCAACTGCAATGACTTTCTCCGGTTGGCAAAAGTTCGTTTCGTCTTGAAGAGTTCTTCCCCGTTGTCCCCGCGGCTCGGGGCGGAGGCTCTTCGCTTTGTGCCTACAAAAATCGAGCAAGAATCTCTGCGCATTTTGATGGCGTTGTAATGCGCCAAAGGAGTTTTTATGAAATTGGATTTTGATAAAATGGGCGGCGTCGTCCCGGCTATCATTCAAGATGCGGAAACCGGAAAAGTTCTGATGCTTGCGTACATGAACTCAACCGCGTGGGAAAAAACTTTTGCAACCGGGAAAGCCTGGTTCTACAGTCGGTCGCGTGACAAGCAATGGATGAAAGGCGAAGAGAGCGGCAACGTGCAAATCGTTAAAGAAATGTTTGTCGATTGCGACGAAGACACGGTTCTGCTGAAGGTCAAGCAAGTGGGCAACGCCGCTTGTCATAAAGGTTACAACAGTTGTTTTTTTCGCAAGGTCAACGGTGATGTAAAAATCATCGAGGAAAAAGTTTTCGACCCGGCAAAAGTTTATAAAAAATAAATCCGTCACCATCAAAAAGCAGACAACCCATGAGCGGTAACGTATTAAAGTTAGGAATTCCCAAAGGCAGTTTGGAAGAAGCAACGGTAAAACTTTTTGGTCGCGCCGGTTACAACATCCGCATTCAGAGCCGGTCTTATTTCCCCAGCATCGACGATGACGAAATCGAATGTATGTTGATCCGCGCCCAAGAAATTGCGCGCTATGTGGCGGATGGTGTGCTGGACGCGGGACTGACCGGCAAAGACTGGATTCTCGAGAACCGAGTTGATGTCGAAGAAATCGCGTCGCTAGTTTATTCGAAGACTTCCGCCCGCCCGGTGCGCTGGGTGCTGGCTGTCCCCAACGATTCCGCAATCCAATCCGTGAAAGATTTGCAAGGCAAACGGATTGCCACCGAAGTTGTGAACTTAACCACAGACTGGCTGAAAAAAAATGGCGTGACCGCCAACGTCGAGTTTTCGTGGGGAGCGACGGAAGTCAAAGCCCCAAAATTGGTGGACGCCATCGTCGAAGTCACCGAGACCGGGTCTTCCCTCAAAGCCAACAACCTGCGCATCGTGGATACTCTGATGGAATCGACCACGCGCTTCATCATGAACAAGGAAGCCAGCCAGAATAAATGGAAGCGCGACAAAGTGAACCGCCTGGTTTTGATGTTGCAGGGAGCCATGACCGCGACGGGTCGAGTTGGGTTGATGATGAATGCGCCGAAAAAAAATCTTGCGGCGATAATCAATATTTTGCCGTCGGGGAAAAAACCCACCATCTCCGAACTCAGCGACAAAAACTGGGTGGCGCTGAATGTGATACTCGAAGAAAAACGGGTGCGGGATATTGTCCCCGATCTTAAAAATGCCGGCGCCGAAGATATCGTTGAATACCCCTTAAATAAAATTATCCACTGACGACCGCCGCGGGAAAAATGTCGGAACGCGCAGCGCGGTCGACGGCGATGAGTTAAAATTTTATTGCGCGTATAATTTTCGTTCCGTTCCGCATTTTATGCAAGAAGACACCGCATCGAAAAAGTCGGAAGACGTAGATTTTCCAAACACGGAAAAAAATTTCCCCGCCGGCGCGGAGAAAACTCTACCGGAAAATCCCGAATTGGATTCGCCTGAGTCCGCCCCCCAGCGTGAAGAACTGCGGGAGGAAACCTCGCCGCCGCACGGGAAAAAAAGATTCGGCGGCGGAAAGATTTTTTTATTCGCGGTCGTTGTTTTGGCAGGCGCCGGCGGATATTTATATTTCAACAATCTCGTCCCGCCTGAAATTTTCCGCGACATCTTCCCGATACAAAATCCAGACGAACTTTCCGCGCCGTCCAAAATTTCCGCGACCGATGCGCCTGCCGTCCCCGTTGCGCCCGCCGAACTTTCCGCGCCGCCTGAACCATCGGCCTCCGTAACCGAAACGTCACCAACTCCGCCGACCGTTGCGGAAGAAGATATCGCGCCGGAAGTTGCCGATGACCCCGCCGCGGAGTTTGTCGCGGAAAAAGTTTCCGAGACATCGGTTATCATCCCGGAACATCCCACCGCCACGCCTGCCGAACATACCTCGCGCGATGAACCCGCCGAACTTCCCGCGGCCGCGGTGGAGCGCAATGAATCCGTCCGCGCCTATCTCGACTTTATCGAATCGTCGGTGCAGAAGTTGGGGGAATGGGTTAAGGAGGGTTTTGATTTAGGCTGGGATTATGTAACGGAAAAACGCGGGTAAGTTTTCGCCTTCAAACAAAACGCAAGGGAAACTTTTTCGCGACCATGCCAAACTCGTGGCAAAGGGATTGAAAATGTACGAGCCCTTGCATTTCTTTTTCGCCGAGGTCATAACAGATTTTATGCTTGAGATAATCCCGCAACAAAAATACCGGATGGCCGGTTTCACTTGCCTGGGCTTGCGCAATCGCATCTAGGTTTTGCAGCCCTTCGTGTTTGGCGTCGAGCAAAGTTTGCGTGATGCTCCCGTCCACCTTGACCCCGTCCCGCACCGCGATCACGGCGTGAACAAAAGTTTTTCCCGTCTGGTTGAACCACTCTTCGCTGAGGTCATAAATCGCCGCGCCTTTTTTGGAAATCCCTAAAGCCTGGTCACCGATGATCAACGCTGCGTCGTGGTGGTCGAGCATCTTTTCTGGATTGGGTTCGTGCTGGGAAAATTCGAGTTCCGCCGGAAACACGGTGGCGTAAAGTATGCGCAGCAACGCGATGGAAGTTCGCGAGCGATTATCTACCGCCAAAGATTGGACGGCGTCGAGAGGAACTTTGGAGAGAAGCAACACGGTGCCAACTTTTTTTCGGGAGGCGATGGAAATATTCGGCACCATTCGAAAACGGTCGGCGTGTTTTAGATATTCGATGGCGGGAATCATCGCCATATCTAATTGTCCCGCGGACAATTGATCGGCCAGTTGCGCCGGGGTGTCGTTGCTGATTTCCAGTCCTACTTCCGCGGCGCGTTTCATCAACGGCTTTAAGAGAGGTTGCGAATTTATAAAGTCGTGGATTCCCAACCGCAAAGAGCATGCCTCATTCCAAATTGATTACAGAAAAAATGGCGCCATCACCAAGGACACGATGGACATTAGTTTGATCAAAATATTCATCGCGGGACCGGCGGTGTCCTTGAGCGGGTCGCCCACCGTGTCTCCCACCACCGTCGCGTGATGGGCGGGCGAGCCCTTGCCGCCTAGGTTTCCGGCTTCCACATATTTTTTCGCGTTGTCCCAAGCGCCGCCGCCGTTGGACATGAACAGCGCCAACATGACGCCGGAAAGTGTCGCCCCCATCAACATTCCGCCGAGTGCTTCCGCGCCCAGCAACCAACCGATGATGATGGGACTAAGTCCTGCCACCACGCCCGGCGCGATCATTTCTTTCAACGCCGCTTGCGTGCTGATGTCGATGCACCGCGCGCTGTCTGGCTTGGCGGTGCCTTCCATCAGTCCCGGAATTTCGCGGAACTGGCGGCGGATTTCTTCCACCATCGTCATCGCGGCTTCGCCCACCGAAGTCATGGTGAGGGAGGCGACGTAAAATGGAATCACTCCGCCTAAAAAGACGCCGATGATGACCGTCGTTTTGGTGATGTCGATGGAGTCGATGTTCGCCGCCTGGGTGAACGCCGCGAACAAGGCGAGCGCTGTCAAGGCTGCGGAACCGATGGCGAAACCTTTGCCGATGGCGGCGGTGGTGTTGCCCACTTGGTCTAGCCCGTCGGTGATCTTGCGGGTCTCTTCTCCCAGTCCCGCCATCTGGGAGATTCCGCCGGCGTTGTCGGCGATGGGTCCGTATGCGTCAACCGACATGGTGATTCCCACCGTTGCCAACATTCCCACGGCGGCGAGGGCGACTCCGTAAAGTCCGGCGAATTCGGCGCTCACAAAAATCGTCAAGACGATGATGAGGATTGGCACGACGCAACTTTCCATTGCGATGGCGAGCCCGGTGATCATCACCGTTGCGACGCCTGTTTTGCTTGCTTCGGCGATGCGGATAACGGGTTTGCTTGCTGTGTAATATTCGGTGATTAGTCCGATGCCGATGCCTGCCAGACAGCCGAACAGCAGGGCGATGAAGATGCCGGAAGGTAAGCCCATAACTTTAATCAGGAAAAAAGAAACGAACAGCATGGTGCCGGCGCTGATGAAGGTGCAGTTGCGAAGCGCGGCGGACGGGTTCATGTTTCCTAATTTACTCATGGCGCGGATTCCCAGTGCGGACGCGACGAGACCGATCATCGCTATCAAAATTGGCAACGCCATGTATTCGAATTTCATGCTCGCCATTCCTGCGCCGAGGGCGATGGTCGCGATCATGGAGCCGCAGTAGGATTCAAAAATATCCGCGCCTAAGCCCGCCGTGTCGCCAACGCAGTCGCCAACGTTGTCGGCGATGACACCTGGGTTGCGGGGGTCGTCTTCGGGAATTCCGGCTTCCAATTTGCCGACCAAGTCGGAACCGACGTCGGCGGTTTTGGTGTAGATGCCTCCGCCGACGCGCGCGAACAGGGCGATGGAGCTGGCGCCCATGGCGAATCCGCTGACGACGCTGATTGAGTCGCCGCGACCGAATAGTGCGAACAATCCGCCGACGCCGATCAAGCCCAGGCTGGCGACGCAAAGTCCCATCACGGCGCCGCCGTTGAACGCGATGTTGAGGGCTTTCGCTTGGCCGCCGTCTGCCGCGGCTTGGGAGGTTCGCACGCCGGCGGCGGTCGCCGCGTTCATGCCGAAATATCCCGCGAGCATGGAGCATCCCGCCCCGGTTGCGTAGGCGATTGCGGTCCACAATCCTATCCACACGCCTTTTTGTATGGAGATTAAAATGAGTAGCAGGATGAACACGCCGCCGACGAAGTAGCCGAGTATTTTGTATTCTCGGGAGAGGAAAACCATTGCGCCTTCGTGGATGGCGTCGGCGATCTCGGTCATTTTTTCATTCCCCGCGGGTTCGTCGTCCACGCTTTCAAAAATTTTCCAGGCGGTGACGAGCCCGAACAATCCGAACAGAACTGCGAGGTAGACGAATTGTTGCGATGCGTCAAAAGTTGCCATCACCAGATACAGAATCATGGCGACGCCGATGAAGATTATTTCTCCTTTGTGTTCCGATAACATTCTGTTCAATCCTCCGTTGGTTGTGATCGTTCGCTCATTTTTTTGAGTACCGCTTGCACCGCTTGCACCGCTTGTTCCATGACATCGTTCAGCAGACTTAAATCTTTTTCGTCGAACGGGGACAGCACGTAATCGACGATGTCGTCTTTATCTTCGGGGCGACCGATTCCCACGCGGACTCGCGCAAATTCTCCGGTCTGTATTGATTGGATGGTTGACCGAATTCCGAGTTGCCCGCCGTCGCCGCCGCGGAACTTTTTTTTGATTCTGCCGAGCGGAAGGTCGATGTCGTCGTGAATCACCAACAATTTTTCGGGGGCAAGGTTGAAGGCGGCGAGCAACGACTTCGCCGCTTTGCCGCTCTCGTTCATATAGGTCATCGGTTTTGCTATGACAACTTCGCGCCCTTCCCCTTTTCCCCTTCCATACACGGAGCGATGTTTGCGGCAGTCCAGCCGAATATTATATTTTTCGGCGAGGTTATCTATCACCAAAAACCCGGCGTTGTGTCGCGTCAGTTCGTAGCGTGGTCCGGGATTGCCCAAGCCTAAAATCAGAAACACTTTTTGTTAGCCGTCTTCTTTATTTGCAGTAGCGTCCGCCGGTGCGTCATCGGTGGCTTCGGCTTCTACTGCTTCCTCGACTTCAAGTTTTTCCTCTTTCACTTTTTCTTCGTGAATCGTCAACACGACATCGGTGGGGAGGTTGATAATCTCCACGTCTTCGCCGACGACAAGGTCGGACACGTGAATCACTTGATTGAGTTGCACTTCGTCCATGGGCAACTCAATTTTTTCCGGGATGTTTTTGGGGATGCTTTCTATTTCCAGCAGGCGGATGATATGGTTGATCACTCCGCCCTGCTTTTCGCCCGGGGCAGCGCCCACCAGCGCGATGGGAACCTTGACGCGGATTTTTTTCGTCACGTCAACTTCCAGAAAATCCGCGTGCAACCAGTCTGGTTTTAACGGATGAGTTTGATATTCTTTCAACACCACGTTCCGACTGGCATCCCCTCCGACGTTGAGTTGAATCAAAGCATTGCGGCCATTTTTTTCGAGGAGTTTTTTTAGTTCCTTAGGGTCGACAATCAGGTTGAGGTTGTCTTTCAATCCATACAACACCGCCGGCATCGCTTCATCGTTTCGAACATCCCGCGTGGCAGATTTGCCGGTCGCCTTCCTTAATTTTCCCGCTAGAACTGACATTCTATACTCCAATCTGGGTGACGAAATCCGGGCGCTTCACGTAAAATTTATAACGGACGACGCGGCGGATTTTTCATTCTTTGGTTGAGTCGAATAACGAACTGATCGAGGTTTCTTCGTGAATCCTCAAAATAGCTTCGCCCAGCAACGGCGCGATAGAAAGCACTTTGATCATCGGGTCTTGCTCCAGCCCGTTTGTCAAAGGAATGCTGTCCGTCGTCGCCACCGACTTCAACGGCGAGTTGCGGATTCTTTCCACCGCGGGACCGGAGAGAACTGGATGAGAGCAGCAGGCGTGAACTTCGCGCGCGCCCGCTTCCAACAAAGCGTCCGTTGCTTCCATCAAAGTCCCGGCGGTGTCAATCATGTCGTCCACGATGAACGCCACCTTGTCTTTTACATCGCCGATGATGTTCATGGCTTTGGCTTCGTTGGCGATGTCGCGGCGTTTATCGATGATGGCCAGGGAGGTTTCCAGCCTTTTGGCAAATGCTCTGGCTCGTTCTACTCCTCCGGCGTCGGGTGAAATTACGATCAAATTTGGCAAACCAAGTTTGCGAATGTATTTGATCATAACATTCATCGCGAACAGATGGTCGACGGGAATATTGAAAAACCCTTGGATTTGTCCGGCGTGCAAATCCATCGTCAACACCCGATCCGTCCCCGCTGTCTCGAGAATATCGGCGATGAGTTTGGAAGTGATCGGCACCCTTGGTTCGCATTTACGATCTTGACGTCCGTAGCCGTAATAGGGGATTACCGCGGTGATCCGTTCTGCCGACGACCGGCGCAAGGCGTCGATCATGATTAGCAGTTCCATTAAGTTGGTGTTGCCCGGAGAACATGTCGGCTGAATAACGAAGACGTCACTGCCGCGAACATTTTCTTTAATGCGCACAAAAATCTCGCGGTCGGAGAAGTCGTGGATCACCGCGTCGCCCAAGGGGATACTGAGATATTTACAAATATTTTTTGCTAGTAGCGGATTCGCCCGACCGGAAAAAATAAGCATCCGCCTGTTGTCGCTGAAATACATGCTCTAAAAAATTCCTCGTAAAATCTGGCTGGGGCGGGAGGACTCGAACCTCCGAATGCAGGAATCAAAATCCTGTGTCTTAGCCACTTGACGACGCCCCAAAGTGTACAACTCAACTCGCGCGCGACCACCAACTTCTCGCCTTCACGGCTAGTGGCGGAGAGCCTCCGCCGGCAACTTACCGCGCTTCATCCTGCGCGCAAACGTTCACGCCCGGCAGAATGAGATTGCTATCCGCCGCCGCGGTTAGTGGGCTAGCATTTCCTCGGGATATAATTCGGACAAGTTGACAATGTTTTCAGCCAAAAAAAGGCTGAACTTTTCATCCTTCAACCGGGCGTATGCAGTTTTCGCTGTTTCGAGATTGTCAAAAAGGCCAAAGACGGTGGAGCCACTTCCTGAAAGGAGCGCCCCCTTTGCGCCGGAAGCAAGGATCCGTTTTTTTATCGCAAAAATCTCTGGATACTCACGGAATACAACAGGTTCCAGATCATTGACCCAAGCCGCCCCTAGCTGGGCGAACTCCGACCGCAAGAGAAAATTTTTCAGGATGCTAATATTATTTTTTTGTTTTGTCAACTTCAAATTTAGGTTTCCATACACCCGGGTTGTGGACAATGGGAATCCGGGATAAACCATCAGAATATAAAACTTGGCGGGACTATTTATCGGCTCCAGAATTTCCCCGCGGCCTTTGCCTATCGCGCAGGGGGAGAGCAGGAAAAACGGCACATCGGAACCTAGTTCGGACGCCACCAAAATCAAATCTTCCCGCGGCAATTTCAAGTTCCACAAAACGTTGAGCCCTAACAAAATTCCGGCGGCGTTGCCGCTACCTCCGCCTAGTCCCGCCCCATGCGGAATATTTTTTTTTAAGTGGATCCTTGCTCCCTTGCATCGTTTAGGAAAATGGGTTTGCAACAAGCGGGCGGCTTTGATGATCAGGTTTCCGTCGTCGTTGGGAATGTCCGGATGATCGCAGGTCAGTTCCAATCCATCGGCGATGCATTCGATTTGAATTTCATCGCACCAACTCACCATTTGCAACAGGGTTTCGAGTTCGTGAAAACCGTCTTCGCGTTTGCCCAAAATATGTAGCCCGAGATTTATTTTTGCGGGAGTTTTGAAAGCGAGCGCGACGGGGAAGGTTGTCGTGGAGGGGTAGGTCGTCATTGGTTTTTCGAGGAAGAAACGGGCACCATGAATTGGAACGTATCCGACGGCAACTTCTGGTTGATGGCGGGGTTTTCGTATTTCACCCGAATGGTTTCTCGTTTTTCGGGGAATGACAATGTTGTTAGGTGAGGAAAATCGTAATCCCCGACTTTGGCGTATTCCCGCCACGTGACGGAATAAACGGAACGTCCCGCTAGTTTTCGGGTCATCCGAAGAGGCAGCAGAGTCGCGGCGGAAAACTGAATCGTCACGTTACCACCGCGGCGGATATCGGCGCACCGCAGAATGTATCGCGTCCGATCTGCGTTCAAGTGTGAGTCCAAAACTTTAAGGGCATCGAGTCGCGGAACGTCGCCGACGAAGACTCGCAGGTGTTCGCGGAAGTCCAACTGTGTCCCCAGCATTTTCGCGACCAAGGATTTCATTTCCGCGCCGGAATAATACTTGCCGTTAACCGGATTAAAAAATACAGCCTTCCCGTTGTGATAGATAAAAATCCCCACGACCTGGCCAAACAAGCCATAGGTATCCACTCGAATAGATTGGTTGTTTTGAATCGCCAGTGCTTGGCGGAATATTTGTTTTTGATTTTGGTTTAGAAAGGTAGTGCGGGCGAAAGATTTGAAGTTGGCAATTTTCCCCGCCCGGTATTCCAATCTTTTCAGCAGGTAATCGGCGGTGATGGAATCTCTTAACGAATGTGGCGCAACGGGGTTGACGCGGGGCTGGCAACCGTAACCCATAAGCATCAAGACGAAGATGAGAAGCTTTAGAAAAAATGGATTCCGGTTTGCCACGTTTCGTAACAGGCAGAAATTTAGCGGGCTTTCTTAATAACTTTGTTGCAAAAGATTTTGCGCTTTGCCGATTTTATCCTTGAGCGTTTGCGGGTCTGGAAGTTCCCCGCCCAAATCGCCTTCTGGGTTCACCGTGAGAAACAGGCTGTTCTCCCACGCCCCGCTGGCGCCGTCATAATTTTTCAGCGAGAATAAAATGTCGCCGAGATGGTCGTAAAGCACCGGGTCTGGGTCGGTGTAGATCATGGCTTTCTGAATTTGCGTCAAGGCTTTTTCCGGCTCCCCCTTTTTGAAATATATCCAACCCAGGCTGTCCAGGAAATAACCATTGCGGGGCTGGGTCGTCAAGGCTTTTTCCAAGTGCACGAGAGCCTGGTCGAGGTCGTGCCCTTTCAGCGCGTACATATACCCCAAAAAATTATGCGCGTTGGAGTGCAAGGGATTCAACTCAATCGCCATCTTCATATTTTCCACCGCCCCTTTGTAATCCCCCGCCTTTTCCATCAAGGCACCCAACTCGAAATAGTAGGAATCTTTTTGCGGGTTCAAGGCCAGGGCTTTGCTCATGGATTCGACCGCCTTGTCATTTTTATTTTGAGCCATGTAAGCCAGCGCCAAGGAGTGATGAAGTTGGTCGTTGTCGGGTTCCATGGCGATGGCGCTGATGAGCAGGTCCACCGAGTTTTGTGTTTTTTTCATCAAGCCATAGAGTCGCGTCGCTTGGAGAATGATGTCCATCGATTCCGGCTCCAACTTCCTGAGTTTCTCAAACTCTTCCGCGGCTAAATCCAGACGACCGTGGAGTTCATAAATCCGCGCCATGAAGACACGCGGACTCTTATCGTCGCGTTCGGCAACGACGAGTTGAAACTCTTCCAACGCTTGCATGTATAAAGTTTGCTCAAAGTAAATCGTCGCGATGTGCATGTGGATACTGGGTTGCTTTTGCAAGCCGGGGGGGAGGGCGCCTTCCGTTTGCGGATGACTCGGCTTCAAAGAGCCGTCGGCGTGAAGTTGCGACACTCGTTTCTTGATGGAGTCGTTACCCGGATTCAGTTTCAATAACAGTCCGTACTCTTTCAACGCGTTAGCAATTCTGCCCTGACGCTCGAACACCCACGCCAAATAGTGTCGGGCGTGGAGCAAGTTAGGTTTCAGAGCGACGGCTTTTTTGAGACTCTTCTCGGCCGCCTGCAATTGGTCGACGCGCAAATAAGCCCGCCCCATGTAAAACTGCATCAACGGATTATTGGGTTCCGCCAGCGTCCCTTTTTTATATTCCTCCAAAGCCTGATCGAATCGCCCCAGTTTTTCCAACAGGAAACCTTCCAATAACGCCGGCCGCGCATTTTCGGCGGCGACCTGACCGGCGCGGTCGTAATGCGCGATAGCCTCTTCCACCTTACCCCGGCTGGCTAAAATATCTCCCACGACCATCCTAATGTTTTCGTTTTCAGAAAAACGCGTCAGCGCATTTTGACCGGCGCGGAAAGCTTCCTCTAATTGACCAGCGCGGAGGAACAGGCGGACTAATTTTTCATGGAACCTTTCCGCGTCTGGATCATGCCGCACCACTTCTTGATAATGCGAAGCCGCCCGCCGCCACTGATATTCCTTCTCCGCCTTCATCGCCATTAGGTAATGATAATAGGCGCGGGGGTCTTGTGCATCCAGTTGCTGCGATTGTCGTTTTTTATTTTCGAACGACTCCACCGCGTAAGACGCAGACAAGTCAACGTTCGTCGAACTTGAAATCCCAGTCGTCGCGCAGTTCGTCAGGAACAAAGCGGCGAGCATCAACCATCCCGCTTTGGCGCATGCACTCGGTTGGTCGAGTTTCCCCGCCGCCGCGGAGCCTCGCCGCTGGGTGGTGCCGCGCACGAAATTTAATTTACAATTTGCGTCTCGCATTTTCTTTTGGATTATCCCACAACGCGGATAAATATTTCTCAAAGCGTATCAAGCCACCGCCTTAAACACAATACCGTTTAGTAACGATTCCCCCGCCCTGCTGTTTATTTCCTGAACGATTTTCTTTTTCAAAGAATCCAAAACCGGCACCCATTCTTTCCCTTCAACTCTGACGTGGAGTATCCCCCGGGCTACCTTGTCGATGGATGAAACCTCCGCGATTTCCTTTCCCACCACCAAGTTCCAATGATACGTCAACCATTCCTTTTGATTTGCTTTGGAAAAAATTTCGTCGGGAAGCGACCGAAAAAGCACCGACCTTATCGGCGACCAATTTTTGCCTGCGCCTCGTTTTAGGTTCCCGACCATAAAGCACCGTGACGGAAAAAAGGCTCACCGCAAGATTTCATTTTAGCCGTCCTAATGTTTGAGTGAAAGTTATTTCTCCGCCGAGTTTTTCGTCGCGCCGTTGACGGTGACGCAGGAATGACGACGACAATGCGGGAATGACGCCGCCGCCGTTCATCCTGTTTGCAGCGACCGCGAAACTTTGACCAACTGGTCTGCTAATTTTTGAATACGCTGTTCGATTTCCGCGTCGGTCAAGTTTTCCCCTTCAAACGAATCGCCAGTGACGTAGATGAAACTGGGCAGAACGATGCAGCGGAAGTCCAGCATCAGACTGTTCGCCAGGCTCATGATGGACATATAACTGCCTTGTCCTCCGGCGGAGCAGAGGAATCCCACCACTTTGTTTTCCCAACTTTTTCCCGTAAGTTCGATGAAGTTTTTCGCGGCGGCGTTGGCGTCGTAATTATAAATGGGGACGGCGAGCAAAATCCCTTGCGCTTTTTGTACTCGCTCCGCGGCGGCGATAACTTCCGGTTGCGCGTATACGGAATCTCCATCGCAAAGAGGCAAGGGGTTGTCCTTCAGCACCATAAAATCCACCGTCGCGCCTGCTTGACGGAGGGCTTCTCCCGCGCGCCGCGCCAGCGCGAGGCTACGGCTTTCAGGATTGAGGCTGCAGGCAACAATTAAATACGCCACGACTTCCCTTATTATTTTTTAGAAGCGTTGCGCCATGCTCGCATTTTCTCGACGAAAAAATCAATCGAAAATCCGTCGCGCGATGGCGACGCGGTGGTGACGGCGCGCGCGGGTGACGGCAACGACGGTGACCACCACCGTCATTCCCGCCCTCCATCGTCATTCCCGCCCGCCGCCGTCATTCTGTGCTTGACACGGAATCCAGTGAGAAATGCACGGCGCAGCCGCTCCACTACGTTTATACTTTTCTCGTTGCGCGGGAAAGTCATAAACGGTTAACCTAAACGCAATTCAAACACGGAGCGCGCGCTTGCCTTTATCTTCTTTCAAAGCAGTTTTTTTTGATGTCGGCGGAACCCTGCTCCACGTTCACCCTTCGGTTGGCGACGTTTACGCGCGGCACGCACGCCCCTTCGGTTTTTCGGGCTCCGTGCAAGAATTGAATGAAGGATTCCACGCGCAATGGAAAAAAATGGGCGGCATCGAATCCCTCGGCAATCAAAGCGGCGCCGCAGCGGAAAGAAAGTTTTGGCGCGAACTTGTTTATGAAGTGTTTCAAGCGACGGGCGGACTCGACCGATTTGAAGAATACTTCGCTCTCATTTTCGCGGCGTTCCGCGACAAATCTAACTGGCGAGTTTATGACGACGTCATCGAATCAAAAATTCTCGAGACCTTGAAAAAAAGAAAGGTGGTGCTCGGGGTCGTCTCCAACTGGGATTCCCGGTTGACCGCCATGCTCGAGGACATTGGTCTCGCGCGCTATTTTGATTTCATCCTTCCTTCCGCCGTGGTCGGTTCGGCGAAGCCCGATAAAAAAATATTTGAGGAAGCGTTGCGGCGAAGCGGGACCGCCGCTCATGAAGCATGCCACATCGGCGATGACATCCGCACCGACGTGACGGGCGCCCGCCGCGTTGGCATCCACTCCATCCTGATCGACCGCGACCATCGTTTTGATGACGACGCAGACACAACTAAAGTCGCCTCATTTCTGGAACTGGTTTGAGAACGGTGACGACGACGGAAACTTTTCACGGTGACGGTGACGGCGGCGGAAACTTTTCGCGGCGACGGACTTTATGTCGCAACTGCGCGGCTAATAAAAAATAAAACGGCAGGTATTCGGCCCAGGGAATCCACGGTCTGAACGTTTGCAGTTCCTGATAATCAAAATAAAAATCCAGATAATAAAGTCCCGCCAGCCCGGTCAAAACGAGCCACGCGCGGTGCGGGAATATGCACAAAAATGGTACCACCCAGCAGAGATACCACGGGTTCTGCACCGGGCTTAGCAGAAAGACGAGCGCCATGATCCAGAAAAATCCGCGGATAAATTCCGCCGGGCAATCGATGAGGGATGTTCCTTTGCGTAGCAGCCAAAATAAAACTCCGGCGACGATGACGGCGACCGAAACTTTGCTCATGAAAACGGGTAACGGATTCGACAGAATTACTTCATCCGCGAACCCGCCCAAAACATTGTGAAAGATGAAAACGAGAACGGCGAAAACGCTATCGTTGCTTTGCCAATGCGTGGCGAAAGTTTTGAGTCCGGCAAACATCCGTAGTCCGATATCCGCGAAGGGCAGGTATCCCAAGGCGATCACGGCCAGGAATAAAGCGCCGTTCCTCAGCAGAGCCAACCCCGCCCGCTTCCCGCCGCGCAACATTTTTTCATAACAAGCCCGAAGATATAGGGGGAACAAAATCAGCGGATACAGTTTTCCTAAAACGCTGCCCGCCAGAAACAAAGTCGCCAGGGTGTGGCGGTGGTGGAGCAGAAAATAAATGGAGCCGCAGAGCAGAGATATTCCGATGATGTCCAGATGAGTCGAGTTAAAAGTTTCCTTGATCACCAGCGGACTCCAGAAATAAATCAGGCAGTCCGCTTTGTCCCGTCCCAACTTGGCAAGGATGCCGACGAGGAACGCCAGCGTCATAATATCGAAGACGAAAAATCCTACGCGCATGACGACAATGCTGTCGGGTTTTACCTGATGCGCCAAGCGGAACACAAACTGCGCCATCGGCGGATAGACCGTTGGCACGTCGGGATGGTTCACCCGTTCCAGAGTTTTTGCAGATTGCGGCGACCGCCATCGCAACGCATCCAGCCGTTCCAGTTCGCGCTCGTTGCGCTCCGTGTAAGTTGCGTAATAACTCGCCGGGTCCTGAATTCTCCGCGCCTTGAAGTTGCGCACTTCGGCGGGGGCATATTCAAATGGATTGATTCCATTCGCGAACACTTTTCCATCCCACAAATAACGGTACACGTCATCTTCCTGAATTTGTTGAGAGGGAAGGACGACGGCGCGAAACAACAAGCCGAACACGATGATTATCCAAAAAATGCCGCGGTCGCCGCGACGCCGCCGCACAAAAAACCAAGCGAGACCATAAAGCGCGCACAGGGAAAAATAAACCGCGAGGTAGGCGAGGATGGGTCTTTGCGAATAGCCTTCCCCCCAGTTGAATTGCCGAGAAAGATGAGTCAGGAAACCGTATAGCAGAAGGCTCGCCGCCCCCGTCAACAAAATCGGGATGCGGGAACGCATGCCCGCGGCGGCGCTCTTTTTTATTTTCATGTCGATAACTCTTGACTTACGGAAAATATGAAATAACCTGATCCCGACACGATCACTGGGGGCGTTACGAACTGAGAGTCCTAATAAGGACGACCCTTTGAACCTGATCTGGATCATACCAGCGAAGGGAAGTGAGGCCATCTGAAAAAGATTCGCTGCATTTCCCGAAAGTTGGGGTGCGGCTTTTTTTGTGCCCGCCCGTTTCAGAATCCCGCTGGATTCGCCCCGCGATTTTTGTTTTGTCTAATTGAGTTGACGGCTGCCGCAAGCCAAACCTTGTCTTATGAAACTGACCATCAACGGCGAAGACCGCGAAATTCTGCAAAGCCGAAACCTTGCAGACCTGGCGCGCGAGTTGGATATTCAAGCGCCGAATTTCGCCATGGCGCTGAACAAGCAAGTCATCCCGCGGGCTAATTACGCCGCAACTCAAATCCGGGAAAACGACCAAGTTGAAATCGTGCACGCCGTGGGTGGCGGGGTTTAGCGCCGCCGTCGCAGACCAACGCGCGGCATCGACTCTCGCAAGTTTTTATTTTTTTACGGACACAAAGATGAACACAAAAAAAGAGTTCATGAAAATCGGCGGCAAGACCTTCGCGTCCAGACTGATTGTCGGCACCGGCAAATATAAATCCTTCGACGAAACCCGCCAAGCCATCGAAATTTCCGGCGCCGAAATGGTGACGGTCGCCGTGCGCCGAATTGAGTTGGACAAAAATAAGGACTCCATACTCAATCACCTCGACCCCAAACGCTACACATTTTTGCCGAACACGGCGGGATGCTATTCAGTGAAAGACGCGGTGATGACCTGCGAGTTGGCGCGGGAAGCGGGGCTGGGCGACATCGTCAAAGTGGAAGTCATCGGCGACGAAAAAACTTTGTTTCCCGACAACGAAGCCACGCTGGAAGCCTCCAAACTTTTGGTGAAGGACGGCTTTCATGTTCTGCCCTATTGTACCGACGATGTCGTCCTCTGCAAAAAACTCGAAGACATCGGTTGCGCCGCCGTCATGCCGTTGGCGGCGCCGATTGGTTCCGGCCTCGGCATCCGCAATCCGTACAACATCAAGTTGATTCTGCAAGCGGTTACCGTCCCAGTCATCATCGACGCCGGGGTCGGCACCGCCTCCGACGCCAGTTACGCCATGGAATTGGGCGTCGCGGGAATCTTGATGAACACCGCCATCGCCGCCGCCAAAGACCCGTTGAAAATGGCGCACGCCATGAAGTTGGCGGTCGAGTGCGGCAGGATGGCATACGAAGCGGGACGCATCCCGAAAAAACTTTACGCCTCTGCCAGCAGTCCGCTGGACGGATTGATTGAAATGTGACCGTCATGACGACTTCCATTTTTTCCGCGGCGACGGAAAAACAAAAACTAAATTTCGCGCGGGTTTATCTCATCACCGACCGCAAGCGAATTGGCGACGACCGATTTTTGACCGCGGCGGAAGAAGCCCTGCGCGGCGGCGTGCGCGCCTTGCAACTCCGCGAGAAAGATTTGCCCTCGCACGAACTGTTGGCGCTGGCACGTCGAGTCAAACCTTTGCTGCGACGCTACCACGCCAAACTGTTTATCAACGACCGCGCCGACATCGCCGTCATGGCGGGCGCCGACGGCGTGCATCTTACCGAAACCAGCGTCACCGCCGCCGCGGTCAAAAATAATTTTCCCGACTTGATCGTCGGAGTGTCAACGCATTCCATCGACGGCGCGCGTCGCGCCGAAATGCACGGCGCGGATTTCATCACCTTCAGCCCAATTTATGAAACGCCCTCCAAAGCGAGTTACGGCGCGCCGCAAGGACTGGACTTGCTCCGGCAAACCGCCGCAGCAGTGCGCTTGCCGGTTCTCGCACTGGGGGGAATCACACCACGCCGCGTTCGCGAATGTTTGGAGCACGGGGCCTTCGGGGTCGCCGTGATTTCTGGAATTTGGGACGCGGTTTCTATCACGCAACAAGCATCTGAATATACGCAAAACTTTGGAGGGAACACGTTATGACGCAAGCAAAAAATAGCAACGGCAACGGCGGCACAATATCGCGGCGCAACGGCGACCGTCACGGGGCGACCAACAAAAAGGTCGAGATATCTACGCACCCGATTTCGCCGAACTCTAAAAAAGTTTATGTGAAGGGAGCGTTGCATCCCGACATCCGCGTCCCGTTCCGGGAAATTACTTTGTCCCCGCCCAACACCGCGGCGGGCGACGGCGACGAAAACGAAAACGGCGCGCGCGCAGAAAATGATGAAGGCTCCGTTCTCGTTTACGACACCTCCGGTCCCTACACCGACCCGAAAGTTACGATCGACATCCGCGAAGGATTGCATCCCGTCCGGCGCCCGTGGGTGCTGGCGCGGGAGGACGTCGAGCATTACGATGGCAGGACGATTGTGCCCAATGACGACGGCTATCGCGAAGGGGAAAACGCCAACACCGAGCGTTTCCCCAAAACCCGGCGGCGAGTTTTGCGCGCGAAACCGGGACGCAACGTCACGCAAATGCATTACGCGAAAAAAGGGATCATCACTCCCGAGATGGAGTTCATCGCCATCCGCGAAAACCAAAAAAGGAAGCAGTGGACGAAGGACGCGGAACGCGAAAAACGGCTGCGGGGAAATTCCTTCGGCGCGAATTTGCAAGAGGAAATCACCGCCGAGTTCGTGCGCGACGAAGTGGCACGCGGCCGCGCCATCATCCCCGCCAACATCAACCATCCGGAGTCGGAGCCGATGATCATCGGGCGAAACTTTCTCGTCAAAATTAATTCCAACATCGGCAACTCCGCGGTCAGTTCCTCCATCGAGGAAGAAGTCGAAAAGATGGTTTGGTCGGCGCGGTGCGGTGCCGACAACGTCATGGATCTTTCCACCGGGAAAAATATTCACACCACGCGCGAGTGGATATTGCGCAACTCGCCGGTGCCCATCGGCACGGTGCCCATCTACCAAGCGTTGGAAAAAGTCGGCGGCAAGATCGAAGAATTGTCTTGGGAAATTTACCGCGACACCCTGATCGAGCAGTGCGAACAGGGCGTGGACTACTTCACCATTCACGCCGGAGTTTTGTTGCGTTACGTGCCGATGACGGCGAAACGAGTAACCGGCATCGTTTCCCGCGGCGGTGCGATTCTCGCTAAATGGTGCCTCACTTATCATAAGGAAAACTTCCTCTATACCAACTTCGAGGAAATATGCGAAATCATGAAAACGTACGACGTCTCCTTTTCACTCGGTGACGGATTGCGCCCCGGTTCCCTCGCCGACGCCAACGACGAAGCCCAGTTTGCCGAACTGGAAACTCTCGGCGAACTGACGAAGATCGCTTGGCAACACGAAGTGCAAACTATGATCGAAGGTCCGGGTCACGTTCCCATGCACATGATCAAAGAGAATATGGAGAAACAATTAGCGGCCTGCGGGGAAGCGCCGTTCTACACGTTGGGACCGCTGACCACCGACATCGCGCCGGGCTACGACCACATCACCAGTGGAATCGGCGCGGCGATGATTGGTTGGTATGGCACCGCCATGCTCTGCTACGTCACCCCCAAGGAACATTTAGGATTGCCCAACCGCGACGACGTGAAAGAAGGCGTCATCACTTACAAGATTGCGGCACACGCGGCGGACTTAGCGAAGGGCCATCCCGGCGCAAGAGTGCGCGACGACGCGTTGAGCAAAGCCCGGTTCGAGTTTCGCTGGGAAGACCAGTTCAACCTATCGCTCGATCCAGAAAAAGCGTTGCAGTTTCACGACGAAACCTTGCCGAAAGATTCCGCCAAGGTGGCGCATTTTTGTTCCATGTGCGGCCCGCATTTCTGCTCGATGAAAATCACGCAAGACGTGCGCGACTACGCCAAGCAAAAAGGCTTGGAAGAAAAACAGGCTCTCGATGAAGGCATGAAAGAAATGTCGGCATCCTTCAAAGAAAAGGGCGGGGAGATTTACACGCCGGCGCGGTAACGACTGGGCGCAAATTCCACGCGACGGCGACGACGGTGCGCCCGTCAGTCTATGTTTGCAGATATTAAGGGTCCCTTATTTTACGGGGCCCCTTTTTTGTATCCGCCGATTGACCGATCAGGCATCCCTCTGGCAGCTTAAATCCACCAATATTTAACGATGAAATTTTAGAAAAAAAATAAAGAAATTAACTATTAAAATATAACATTAACTATATTAAAAATATATAGTTAAAAATATTTGACTTGGAAATTTTATTGAAATAAAATGGAAATTATGATCAATTACACCTCGCCAAAAAACTGGATCAATTACGACCTGGTTGCCATATCAAACTCCCTGACAAATGCCAAGTCTGTCGTCATGTCTTTGAGCACCATTCCATATCAAAAACGATGGGTGGATTCTTTGCAAAAGCTGGAACTCAAGAGAGAAGTGGCTGGGACATCCAGAATTGAAGGAGCGGACTTTACGGAAAGGGAATTAGATGACGCATTGCAAGAGTCCCCGGAAGAACTAATTACCCGGTCACAGAAACAAGCCCATGCTGCCTTGAAGGCTTATCAATGGGTGTCCAAAATCCCAGACGACAAACCCATCGACGGGAAATTGATTTTGTACATCCATCGATTAATCGTTACCGGGGCGGACGACGATCATTGTCCTCCCGGTGAAATCCGTTCAAAAGATCATAATGTAAATTTTGGGTCGCCCAGACATAGGGGGGTAGAAGGTGGCGATAAATGCGAAGCAGCTTTTTCATCATTGGTCAAAGCGATGAACCAAGAATATTTGGATCACGACCCTTTGGTCCGAGCCCTTGCTACTCATTTTCACATGGCTTCGATGCACCCATTTTTAGATGGCAATGGACGCACGGCGCGCTGTTTGGAGGCTTTGATGCTACAAAGGGCTGGCCTGCGAGATACCTGTTTCATCGCTATGTCAAATTATTACTACGATGAAAAAAATAATTATTTAGCAACGCTAGCAAAAACCCGGGCAGCAAATTTTGATTTAACATCCTTTTTGATTTTTGGGTTGAAGGGTATAGAAATACAAAGCACGCGCCTGCTTTCTCAAATTCGCAAGGAAGTTTCCAAAGAACTTTTTATGGGTATGGCATACAGCCTGTTTAATCGTCTGCATTCAAAAGGAAAAAGAAGAGTCCTCGCTAAACGGCAGATAAATATCCTGAAAATTCTGTTGGATGAGCAATTAACCTTAGACGAGGTGATAGATAAGACACGGGTTTATTACCAAAAATTATCTTCACCCGCTAAAGCTTTGGTAAGAGATTTAAACAACTTGATTAAACTGGACGCAGTCGTTTTTGAAAAATCTGATGATGGACACATATTTAATATTAATTTGGATTGGCCAACACAAATTACCGAAACCGAGTTTTTCCAGAAAATAAAAGATCTACCCAAAGGCAAAGCTTATTCATTTTTGAGATAAAAATTTGTGGATGGTCGTCGTGACCAAAAGTTTTACCGCGCTGGCCCCCACGCCTGGTGGCGATTCGTAGGGCTTGACCAATTTCGCTGTGCGTTTTAGAATAGCCTTCATCGGATTTTTCAGGCGCGTAGCTCAGGGGTAGAGTACTTGCTTGACATGCAAGGGGTCGGCGGTTCGAAACCGCCCGCGCCTATTTTTAGATTTTAACTGGCCTCAACGGCCTGAGTTGGGCATCATGCCGACGCGTATGGTGCCTTTTCATTTGAGAGATGGCGGATGTCTGACAGCAAACCACATGATGAATTGGAAACGCTCCGCCACAGTTGCGCCCACCTGATGGCGCAAGCCGTTCAGGAATTGTTCCCCGAAACTCAGGTCACCATCGGCCCGGTTATCGAAGACGGTTTCTACTACGACTTTTCCCGCGACCAAGCTTTCGTCCCGGAAGACTTGGAAAAAATCCAGGCGCGTATGAAAGAAATCGCCGCGCAAGATCTTAAAATCGTGCGCCACGAAATTTCTCGCGCCGCCGCAATAAAAAAGTTCGACGACATGGGCGAGAAATTCAAAGTCGAAATCATCGGCGCCATCGACGACGACGAACCTCTTTCGGTTTATTCGCAGGGGGACTGGTCGGACCTCTGCCGCGGCCCGCATGTCGAATCCACCAAACAGATTAAGGTCTTCAAACTTCTTCATACTTCGTCGGCTTACTGGCGCGGGGATGAACGCAACCCGGTCTTGCAAAGAATTTACGGGACGGCGTGGAACACGGAGAAGGAGTTGCGGGTTTATCTCAAAAGGTTGGAGGAAGCGAAAAAACGCGACCACCGTAAACTTGGGAAAGAACTTGACCTGTATTCGGTGTCCGACGAAATCGGCCCGGGGCTCATTCTTTGGCACCCGAAAGGCGCGCGCATCCGCCACCTCATGGAAGATTTTTGGAAGCGGGAACATTTCAAAAACGGCTACGAAATGGTCATCAGTCCGCACGCGGCGAAAATTGACCTATGGAAAACCAGCGGTCACACGGAGTTTTACAAGGAGAATATGTTTCCCAATATGAATATTGAGGGCAAGGAATATGTCATGAAGCCGATGAACTGCCCGTTCCATATTCAGATTTTTAAAACGAAACTGCGGAGTTACCGCGACCTGCCCCTGCGGTTCGCGGAGTTGGGAACGGTTTATCGTTACGAACGTTCAGGAGTTTTGCACGGTCTGCTCCGCGTGCGCGGGTTCACGCAGGATGATGCGCATCTGTTTTGCCGTCCTTCTCAGATTGAAGAGGAAATTACCAGAGTGCTCGAATTGATCATTTCTATTTTGCAATCGTTCGGGTTCTTCGAATACAAAATCTATTTGAGTACCCGACCGGAAAAATATGTCGGCGCGGAAGAAAGTTGGGACGACGCCACCAAGGCTCTGGAAAATTCCCTGCGCAAAAAAAAGTTGGACTTCGAAGTTGACCCCGGCGAAGGAGTTTTTTACGGACCAAAAATTGATATTAAAATCAAAGACAGCCTCGGTCGCCATTGGCAGGTCTCAACGGTGCAAGTGGATTTCAATCTCCCCGAACGTTTTAACATAAGTTATATTGAAGAAGACGGGCAACGCCATCAGCCGATCATGCTTCACCGCGCCTTAATGGGTTCGCTGGAACGTTTTTTTGGTTGCCTGATCGAACATTACGCCGGGGCTTTCCCGTTGTGGCTGGCGCCCGTTCAAGTCATCCTTTTACCCATAACCGACAAGCATGCAGACTACGCAAACAAGTTGGCGCAACGGCTTGAGGCATCGGACATCCGCACGGAAAAAGACTTGCGAAATGAGAAGATTGGGTTCAAGATACGGGAGGCTCAATTGCAGAAAATCCCTTACATGATCGTCTTAGGGGATAAGGAAGTGGACTCCCAAACGCTGGCTGTTCGGAAGCGACGTTCCAAAGAGACCCGGACCCTTGATTTTGATTCCTTCCTCGGAGAACTGAAGTCCAGCATAGATTCCCGGCGAATTGATTCCGAAAGTTAATTTTTTTAGAGGTTGGATTTAATTAATAAGAAGCAACGCATTAATAAGATGATTCGGGTGCGGGAAGTATCCGTGATTGGTGATGACGGGGAACCAATGGGAACCCTGCCCACAGAAGAAGCCCTGAGCATAGCGCGCGACCAGGAACTTGACCTCGTCGAAGTTGCCCCGACCGCCAACCCGCCCGTTTGCCGAATTATGGATTACGGCAAGCACAAATACAAAGCCAGCAAAAAGGCGCACGCGGCGAAAAAAAAACAGAAAATCATTCACGTCAAGGAAGTCAAGTTTCGACCAAATACCGACCAGCACGATTTCGATTTTAAGTTGAGAAACGTGCATCGGTTTCTGGGAAACGGCGACAAAGTCAAAGTAGTAATTTTTTTCAAAGGACGCGAAATTGCGCACCGCGAATTCGGGATGAAAGTTTTGGAACGCGTCGCCGAAGCGACGGAAGAGACGGCGGTCATCGAGCAACAAGCCAAACAGGAAGGGCGCACCTTAGTCATGATCATGGCTCCCAAAAATACCAAAACCAAAAAAGGCGGAGTGCTTAAAGCACAGTCGGTTGCCGAACAAGTAGAAGTTCCGCCGCCGAACCAAAACAAATAAAACACGGAGACGATAATGCCGAAAATGAAAACCAATAAAGGCGCCGCGAAAAGGTTTCGCAAAACAGGCTCCGGGAAAATTCGTCGGAACAGCGCCTTTACCAGCCACATCCTGACATCGAAAACAACCAAGAGAAAAAGAAACCTGCGCAAAGCCAGCATGATGGCAACGGGCGACGCAAAACGCATCCGCGCTTTAATCTAACGTAAACGCAGGACGACGACCGCGCGCCGCGGGGACAAGTAGGCGAGAAGGAGAATTGCAAAATGCCACGAGCAATGAACGGGACAGTTTCCCGCAAGCGACGCAAAAAAATTCTAAAACTAGCCAAAGGCTACCGCAGCGTGCGAAGCACCGCCTTCCGCAAAGCGAAGGAAGCCGTGGAGCACGGTTTGTGCTACGCCTATCGCGACCGCAAAAACCGCAAGCGCGAGTTTCGTCGACTCTGGATCGCCCGCATCAACGCCGCCGTCAGAGCCGAAGGGATGAACTACAGCCAGTTTATGCACGGACTGAAAAAAGCCGACATCCAACTCGACCGCAAAGTCCTCTCCGATATGGCAATCCACAATCAGGACTCCTTCAAAACTCTGACCAAAACCGCCCGCGCCCAACTAGGTTGAGAGTCGCCCGCGATAACGACGCGGCGAAAGTCGCGATGACGTCGGTCGTTGCCACGGTCGCCCGCCGCCGGTTGTCGCGCGCTAACGGTGAACATGATCGAAACCATTGACAAGCATCGTCGGGATTTTGATTCCCGCATCCGCTCCACTTCCGCCCACGAATCCCTTGCACAACTTCGCATAGATTTCCTCGGCAAAAAAGGTTGCGTCCAAACTTTGATGAAAGAGTTGCGCCAAGTCGCTCCGGATGAAAAACGGCAGCGGGGAAAACTCATCAACGATTTTAAGCGGTATGTCGAAAACCAAATCAAAGACAAGCAAGCAGGTTTAGGCAAATCCGCCGCGGCGAAAAGTCCGGCGTCAAGCAACGCCACGTTCGACGCGACTTTGCCGGGCAAGCGGGAAATCCCCGGCACCCTGCACCCCATCACTCAAGTGACGGAGGAAATCAAATCCATTTTTATGGGATTGGGATTTCAAGTGGAGGAGGGTCCCGAAATTGAAACGGACTATTATAATTTCGCGGCGTTGAACATTCCCAAAGACCACCCGGCGCGGGACATGCAGGATACTTTTTATGTGGACGGCGACGCGGTTTTGCGGACGCACACTTCGCCGGTACAGATTCACGTGATGGAAAACAGCGCGCCGCCATTGCGCATCATCGCCCCGGGAAAAGTTTACCGCCGCGATTCGGATGTTTCGCACACCCCGATGTTCCACCAAATCGAAGGACTCATGGTGGACGAAAACGTTTCCTTCAGTCACCTCAAAGGCGTGATGAAAATTTTTCTGCAGGAAATATTCGGCGCCGACACGCAAGTCCGGTTCCGCCCCAGTTTCTTTCCCTTCACTTGCCCCAGCGCGGAAGTCGATATCCAGTGCGTGATTTGCGGCGGACGCGGCTGCCGAGTTTGTTCGCAAACAGGCTGGGTAGAAATTCTCGGCGCCGGCATGGTCAACCCGGCGGTATTCAAACTCGTCAACTACGATGCGGAAAAATGGACGGGGCTCGCGTTTGGACTCGGCATCGAACGCATCGCCATGCTGAAATATGGCATCAACGACATCCGCCTGTTCTTCGAAAACGACCTGCGCTTCCTCAAACAATTCTGACGCTCGGCGATAACGACGGTGCTCGCGCGAGGATTCTGGATTCCATCTTTCGCTGGAATGACGGGTGCGGGGCAGGAATGACGGGCGACGGGGGCTTTTAGAAACTGATGGTGACCAGCGTTTGGGCGAAGAAATTATCTTTATCTCCACCCGCAAATTCTTTCGCCGCGTCATCGGGAATGGAATAGCCAGTACTAAAATGCACATATAGATGCTCGTTGACTGTGTAGTCAAGCAGCAAGTTGAACTCGTCGGCGAGGTCGGTATCGTCGCTGAGTAGGGCTTCTCTTGTATTAGCGGCGTTGCTACCCTCCTTGTATGGCTCGTCCAAAAAATGCTTCATATACACAAACGTCAATTGCATTTCTGGCATCGGCTTGAAGCCGGTTTCCACAAGAAAAGTATGTTTGTTCGAGATGTTGAAAAGAATCTCATTGCCAATATGTTCGCCGATGAACCATCTATTCCAATCATAGAAAGTGGCGAGCATCGGGTCGTAGTCTTCCGCCTTGTCGTCTTCAAGATCTTTGTCGCCTGAATAAAATGCGTACATGGCTGACAGATGAGGTTTTTTGGGGTGGTCAAAATTGTATCGCGCTTCCACGAAACCAGCGTAAGCGTCCCGCTCCAAATTCTTTGTTGTACAATCGGTGCTCATACAGAGGCCGTTCGTATCGTCACCGTTATCGACGAAGCGGCCAGCATCCCCCGTTTGATAGACAAACTCGCCGGTGAAATGAAAAGGTTTCACCTCCACGTCAACCCCTATATCAAACGCGTTCGTGTTGTTTTCACCAAGCAGGTCTTGGTTATCGGGGGAAAAATTTGAGAACACGGCGTTGCTGTTGTCTATCTTTCTGTAATACCCGCCATACAAAAAGGCGGTGTCGGAAAAGTCGTAATGCAAATTGATGCCCGCAAAGGAAATACCTTTCGTCCCTTTGTTTTCTAGCGGGTCGTCTGATGGTGTCCGCTGGTCGGCCTGTTTCTCGTAAAGTTTAACATCGCCCCAAAAGGCTGTGGTTTTGAGTTGCCCGAAATCACCGTCAACTCTTACGGCAAGCGGAAAACTTTTGAACGAGCCATCCCATACTCCCGCGATTGAGGGGCTTGCGTCCGCCATGATAAATCGTTTTTCAATGAAGACATTTTGCCTGCCGACTTTGAGACTGAACGGGGATTGATTGATTTTTCTGAAGTTCAAAAAACCCTCATCCAGTTCATTCTGGCTGTCGTTCTCCTCATATGAGGAAGAGCTACGGTAATCAAATTCGGTCATTAGTATTGCGCTGACGCGGCCCTCCAAATCCGCCCACGATAATTTTTTCTCAAAAGTAAAGCCCACCTTTGTCACCGTCTCCCCTTGTCTTTCTGGGTCGCCTCCTTGAGATTCTTCTTCAGCTCCTAGGTAGATATTCGAGTCGTATCGGTAATACACGCTGAAACTACCGTCCGCAGAAAATTTGTCGAACATATTGGGGAAGAGTCCCAATTCCTCCGCGGCGCGGGCGTGACCTGCCATGCCGAAAACGGTGACGGCAACGGTGACGCAAACCAAGAAAAAATAACGAAGTTTCAAGTAAGATTTACACATTGGCGGGGCTCCTCTTGTTTTTAATTTTTGATGCTGAACAATTCTCAATCTCGGCGGTTTGTACAATAAAGCCAGCCGCGTTGCAATAGTTTTTTCCACTGGATTCCTGCTTTCGCAGGAATGACGCGGCGCGGGGCAGGAATGACGGCGCGTGCGAGCATCACGAAGGGGCGGCGGGTTTTATCAATTCCCGGTCAAAATAGTTGATGGACATTCCGGCGTCAAGCACCAATCCTTGGGCGTTGATGCCGCTGGCGCGTTCGCTCAACAAGAACACCGCCGCGTTTGCTACCTCCTGAACGGTCAGCGCCTTTTTTCGCAGCGTCGCCTTTTCGGCGTGAAGGTAGGAATCTACATAACCGGGGATGCCCGCCGACGCCGATGTTTTGAGTAAGCCGGGGTTGATGGAGTTGAAGCGGACTTGCGAAAACGCGCTGAATGATTTTGCCAAGAAGCAGAGCGTGGAATCCAGTGCCGCCTTTGCCGGCGCCATGTATCCGTAGTTTTCCGCCGCCATCCGCGTGGTGGAGATGGAGACGGTTACCACCGAGGCTTGCGCGTCGAATAAATCTTTGAACGCGTCGGACAGAGCGATTAGCGAATAACAACTTATGTCCATGGACTGCAAAAAATCTTTCCGCGGCGTGGCGTGGAAAGGTTTCCACCCTTCCGAATAATTTGCGAACGCGATGGAATGCACCAGCCCGTGCAGGGTTTTGCATTCCTGCGTAATTTTTTGTTGCAGCCGTTCAATGTCGCCCTGTTTTTCTACATCGCAGACGAAAACCATTTTGCCCGTCAGGAGTTTTTCCAGCGACTTTTTGCGGTCGGCGGAGCGGACGCTGTATACGACCTTCGCGCCTTCTGCTTCCAACGTTTTCGCGATATGCCAGGCGACGCTTTTTTTATTCGCCACGCCGGTCACCAAAATATTTTTATTCGCCAAATTAAGAAAACTCATCTTCGCTATTTCGTCGCCTCAACCAGCATGGCGGAAAACTCTAAAGTGACGGCGGTTTTGCTACCGACGGTGGCTTTGCCCGCCATGTATGCGGCGGGACGGAGCAAGTCTTTGAGGGTTACTTCAATGCGCATCGTGTCGCCCGGATGAACGGCGTGCTTGAGTTTGATGTTGTCAACGCGAGTGAGGACGGGGATTTTGCCCGCGGCGGCGATGCGTTTTCCCATCATAATCGCGCCGGCCTGAAAAATGGATTCGAAGATCAACACCCCCGGCATGACGGGTTTGCCGGGATAATGTCCCGCGAAAAATGGCTCCGTCGGGTCGATTTTTTTTTCCGCGACGATTGTATTTTCGCTTTCCTCCAGCACGCGGTCGATGAACAGAAACGGCGGGCGGTGGGGAATGTATTGAAGAAAGTCCTGCATAAATGATTAACTCCAGCGGCGGAAAAACTTTTCGCCGCGCAACGGCGAAACATTGCGTGGTCGTCATCACGCCGCCGCGAAACTTTTATCGCTCGCTAACTTTCATCACAGTCCGCCGGTGACTTCCAAAACCGAGCCGGTGATATATGCCGCTTGTTTTGTGGCGAGGAAGAGTACTGGGTATGTTACATCCTCCGGTGTGCCAAACCGTTTGAGCGGAATTTGGTTTGCGTAAAACTTTTTCCGCTCTTCCGGCAGGTCGGCGATGAAACGGGTGTCGATAAAACCCGGCGAAACGCAATTGACGGTTATCTTGCGGCTCGCTACTTCTTTGGAAAGAGATTGCGTGAACGCCACTTGCCCCGCTTTGGACGCAGCGTAATTGGCTTGCCCCGCGAATCCGAATTTTCCCACCGGCGATGTTAGGGTGATAATTCTTCCGTATTTTTGGCGCATCATGGACTGCACCGCCAGTTTGCATAAATTGAAAGTTCCCGTCAGGTTGGTGTCGATGACGCGGCACCAGTCGTCCGCCTTCATCATGCCGACGACGGCGTCGGAACGAATGCCCGCACTGACGACGAGAATTTGGAAGTCGCCGTGTTGCTCCGCGACTTCCTTGTAAAACTTTTCCACCGCCGCGTAATCGGCGACATCAAACTTGTGGATGTGGAGAAAGTTTGCGTGGTCGGCGTTGGCGCGGCGAAAGTTTTCCGCTTCGTCGTCGTTGTGCCGATAGGTGGCGATGACTTTCGCGCCGGCTTTGAGGAACGCTTCCGAGATGGCGCGACCGATGCCGCGCGTGCCGCCAGCGACCAGTGCGGTCTGCCCCGTAAAATTAAATTCCATCTCCGCCGCGGGCATATTGCAAGGGTCGTCAAACCGACGCGGCGGCGACCAGGCTTGGGCTCACTTGTCGGAGAAACTTGTCGGTTTCGTTGGCGACGATGACTCCGTAGTTCGCCGCTCCCAGCCAGCCCGACATGATAATTCCCACCGACCCGGCGTGGAACAATCCGCTAATTTGGTTGGGAAGGTCGCGGCTTATTTTCAGTCCTTCAAACTTGGTGCCGAACGAAGTGCCCGCGGGGTGCAGGGTATAGCGTTGGAAAGTTTTTGGCGTTGAGGCTTCTAGGTGACTTACTTTTTTGCGGATGCCGGGGACATATTTGTCCAGCGCATCGAGAGTGCTTTGCTCCAGTTCGTGCTTGTCGTGTCGGTATTGGGATTCGCTCAGGTTCGCCCAGTCCTGATATCTGGCGTTGGTGGAGGAGACGATGGAATAGCGATTGGAGCCCGGGCGGATTTCCGGGTAGTAAAACGAAAAGGTGCGGCTGGTAACATCTTTGCTCAATATTTTATCCGTGCAATATTCGTCTGCCACGGACGAGAACAGCAGGTCGCCTACGTGCGGCACGGTTTCTCCTTTTTCTATTCCCATATAAACTTGGCAACTGGAATTGTTGAGCCGAACTTTTTTGACCTCTTTGATAAACTCGGGGTCAAAATGTTCTTCGCCCGTCAGTTCTTCGATGGTGGTCAACAAGTTTGAGTTGGAGAGGACCGACCGGCACGAGATGTCTTGCCCGTTGATGCGCACCCCTTGCACTGTTCTGTCTTCCGCGTAAATTTTTTCGACCTTGCAGTGCATGCGGATGTCCACGCCGTTGCGCAATAATTCTCGCTTCATTTCTTTGATCAGGTGATCGGTGCCGCCCTGATAGGTGAAGACGCCCTTGTCCATGAAGTTGGAAAAGACGATGCCGTAAGTCAGGGACGGGTCGTCTAAAGTGGAGCCGTTGGCGTAGGTGATTGGCTCCATGAGAAAACGCCAGACGTCGGTGCGTCCCGGGAAAAATTTTTCAAAAAGTTCCCGCGTGGTCATGACGATGTCGTCGTAAAAATTCATCGCCCGCGCGGTCGTAAAGAATTCGTCGATCACCTCTTTCAGGATGCCGAAACGTTCGCGCAGAATACGCGTGAAGTCCGCCTTGTCGAAAGTGGTGTTGATAGAAAACTGCGGGTTGTCGAAGCGGATACTTTTCAGTTTGACGACCCGATTGGAAATGTCGTGGCTCCAATATTTCCGCAGAGTTTTGATCATTCCGCAAGGAAACCCGTGCAGGGAGATGTCCATGATGTGCCCGCCCTTGCGTTTGAACCAAGTCGCCAAGCCGCCCATGTTGTAGTGATGCTCCGCCAGCAAAACCTTGTGCCCCATTTTTGCCAGAAGATTGGCGGACGTCATCCCCGCGAGACCGCTGCCGATAACGACGGTATCGTAGGCGGACAAGACACCCTTTAACCAGTTTCTCGATGGTTTGCTCATTAGTTTTCGGCGATGATTTTTCGCCGCGGTTATCGCAAAAGATGCAGGTTGACCATGGATATTCCGCTCAACGTGGCCCCGATGATACCCAAAAATCCCTGGTCTGTCCCGCAAATGTATAGGTTTTTGACCGGGGTTTTTCCGTTCCTAATTTTTTGCGGAGACCCATAAACGGCTCCGTTAATATGCCCCGTATATTTTTTAATCGTCTTCGGCGTGAACGAATCTACAAATACCACATTCTTGCGGAAATCGGGGAAAAATGTAAACAAGGTGTCCAACGCCTGCGCCCGGCATTCCTCCTTGGCGGCGACATAATCTCGCCGCGGCAGCCGGTCCCATTTCCCGAAATGGGCGAGGTTGGTCAGGCGAATCAAGCCATCGTCGAGAGGTTCCGGGTACTGAAAATTATTGCCGCAACACAACACGCCGCTGGAAGTGTCGATCAACCCGCGCGGCACTTTATAGTCGAAGCGCGGACGGGTGGAAAAAAAGACGATGCTCTTATCGTAACCCAGGTCGCGTGGTTCCCGGTTCACCACGAAAAGGGATTCCATAAACGAAACCTGCCCCGTCGCGTGCGCGCCCGTTGCGGCAACTTCCGGTTGGCAGCGGTTCAGCGTTTCCACATAGCCCATGGAAGAAAGCACCGCCGCGGTTGCTAATTCTTCCCCGTCGTCGAGGGTCACCGACCCGACCGCGCCGCGTTTTGCGTTGATGGTTTTCACGCCGTTGCCCATCTTCAATTCGCCGCCGCGCTCCTTGAATCTCTGCGCCATGAGGTTGAGGATGTAAGGCATCCCCCCTTGCGGCTTGGAGAATCCTTCCATAAAAATGCTCTTGAACATGACGACGAATTGATAAAAATCCATGTCCCCTTCGCGCGCGCTACCGTAATACATCAGCGGACAAAAGAGCATGTCCACCAACACCGCGTCGTTGATGTGGGACTCCAGCACAGGTCGGGAAGAAAGATGCCCCGCGCTGTCAAGATTTAACTCGTCATAAGTCACGACCGTTTCCACCAACTTGTTGAATCCGTCAATCTCGGCGGGAAAATTTTCGGCGACCTCTTGCCGGAAAAACTCAAACTCGTTGGTGAAACGCAGGGATTTATCGGGGAAACGTATTTCCGAAATGTCCTGCTGGCATAGGCGGAAGTCGTCGTGACTAAAACGTAATTGCTTCAGCAATTTTCC
>DKID01000010.1 GCA_002454045.1 Nitrospina sp. UBA6727
CGAGTTGGCGGTGTTTCCGTATGAAGACCAGGGCGTGGCCACGCTGGAGGACGGCTTGTATGTGCTGGAGGACAACCTCGCCGACGCCGCCTTTGTCGACAAGATGGCGCGCTTTGTGCGCGCTTCGACCAAGGGTTGGGAATGGGCTTCCGCAAACAACGACGCGGCCGCCGACATCGTGCTAAAAAATGATGATACTAACTCGCATACGAAAAAACATTTGTTGCGTGCGCTGGTTGAGATTGAAAAACTTATGATCGGCGGCGGGAAACTCGACCCGAAAGATTATGCGCGCACTGTGCGCGTCTTACTCGGCGGCGACCCTAAGCCGATCAGCCGTGAACCGCAGGGGGCATGGACTCATCAAGTGTGGAACGCAGCGATGGCGCGATAGTGCGCGGCGAATCGTTACGCGCGAAAAGTTTTTGCGGAAACCGTCATCACCGTCATGTCACCGCCGCCGTGGTCGTCGCGCGGTCATCATCGTCACCTCGTCGTCACCGTCGCGGCGGCATCACGTCTTTAACGCGGAAACAAAATCTTCGAGGCTTTCAAAAATTAGTTCCGCGCCTGCAAAGTTTATGTTGCGGTTCAGGGAGTTGCGCAAGATGATGCAGGGCATCCCCGCTTGCTCGGCGGCGCGGAGTCCTTTCAACGCGTCTTCAAGTACGAAACATTCACGCGGAGCGCACCCCAGTTTTTCCGCGGCGTTTATAAAAATGTCGGGATGCGGTTTCTCTTTGGCGGCAGACTCTTTGCCGAGAATAATCGGGAACAGATTTAACGCGCGGGCGTTTTCCAGAATGTGGCGGATATCTTTTGCCCAAGACCCCGACGCGATTGCCAGTTTGTGTTTCGCCGACAAAGTCTCCGCCATGCTTCGCGCCGAGGGGAACAGTTTGATCTCGCCGCTCTGACAAAAGCGGGAATACACGGCGAATTTTTGTTTGCGCAAGTCGGCGGGGTTGACGTTCAGTTTAAGGTTGTGGCGTTCAATTTCTCCCGCTATTCCTTTTCCTTTTGATGTCCATTCCACCCAGTATTCTTCTTGGTTTAAGGTGTGTCCGTATTTTTCAAAAACTTCGTTATACGCCCGGTAGTGGAAAGGTTCCGAGTCGGCGAGCAATCCATCGAAGTCGAGGACGGCGGCTTTGCAACGGGCGAGAAGGGAGTGCAGTTTATTTTTTGAGGACGGTGCCGCCATGCTGGGCTATTCCAAAAATTTTCCGAAGCGTTCAAACCGAACCCAGTTGTCGACGCGATTCCACGACCAGTAAATCATAATTGCTTTGCCGCGGATTTTTTTAACATTCAAAAATCCCCAGTAGCGGCTGTCTTGACTATTTTCCCGGTTGTCACCCATCACGAAGACATGGCCTTCTGGAACTAGCACCGGGCCGAAGTCGTCGCGGGGAATTAGGGAGTCGTTGGAGGCTGGGTCGATATGGCGGGCGTGGGGGTCTTCATAAAGTTTGTCGTTGATATAAACTTTTTGCCGCCGCACTTTTAGGAAGTCGCCCGGCAAACCGATCACGCGTTTGATAAAATCCCGCCTTTCGTCTTTAGGAAACTTGAAGACGATGATGTCTCCCCGCTGCGGAACTTCCGAAAACAAAACGATATCGCGAAACAGTTTGATGTTGAGAAAAGGGATTTCGTTGGGGATGTGCGTGCCGTAACTGAATTTGGAAACGAGGATGTGGTCTCCGATCAGGAGCGTGTTTTCCATGGAGCCGGAGGGAATTTTGAATGCTTGGATTACGAAGGTGCGAAGGAACAAGGCGAGAAGCAGGGCGATGAGGATGGCTTCGGTATATTCGCGGACGACGCTTTTTTTTTTGGCATCGGCGTTTTTGTCCGCAGCGTTGCGGGAAATTTTATTTGTCATCGGTCCTCAACACTGCGAGAAAGGCTTCTTGGGAAATTTCCACGTTGCCGACCTTCTTCATTTTTTTCTTGCCCTCTTTTTGTTTTTCTAACAGTTTGCGTTTCCGGGTGATGTCCCCGCCGTAACATTTTGCTAGCACGTTTTTCCTGAGTGCCTTGACCGTTTCGCGCGCGATAATCTTGCTTCCTACCGCCGCCTGAATTGCTACTTCAAACATTTGTCGGGGGATTTGTTGCTTGAGTTTTTTGACCAGGCTACGGCCCTGATGGTACACCTTGTCCTTGTGTGTAATCAAAGATAACGCGTCGACAAGTTCTCCGTTCAAGAGGATGTCCAATTTTACTAAATTGGATACTCTAAAATCTATAAATTCATAGTCGAACGAAGCGTACCCTTTGGTGCCTGATTTGAGGCGGTCGTAAAAGTCCAACACGATTTCGTTGAACGGTAGTTCGTATTGCAGCAGGACGGTTTGCGGGTTCATGTATTCCATTTTTTTCTGGACTCCGCGGCGGTCGCGGGCTAGCGCCATCACTCCGCCGACATATTTTTCGGGAACGATGATGGTCCCGATGATGTAAGGTTCTTTCAGGTGATCGATATTTTTTTGCTCTTTTAGTTTCGAAGGATTATCGATCATCAGCGTTTTCCCATCGCATGTGATGACTTTGTATATGACGGTGGGCGCGGTCGTAAGCAGGTCAACTTTGTATTCGCGCTCGATACGTTCCCGCACAATTTCCATGTGCAACAACCCGAGAAACCCGCAGCGGAATCCGAATCCCAACGCGGTAGAAGTTTCTGCTTCATAAGAAAACGACGCATCGTTCAGCGTTAGTTTTTTCAGCGCATCGCACAAGTTTTCGTAGTCTTCGCCATCGATCGGATACATCCCGCTAAAAACCATGGGCTTGGCTTCTTTGTAACCGGGCAAGGGATTTGCGCAAGGGTTTTTGAAGTGCGTGATGGTGTCCCCGACTTTGGTCTGGTCCAGTTGTTTGATGTTGGCGACCATGTAACCCACCTCGCCCACCGTGAGTTGATCGCATTTCTCCTGCTCGGGATTGAATGTTCCCAACTCATCGACGACGAATTGGTTGCCGGTTGCCATCATCATAATTTCCGCGCCGACCTTCAGATTTCCCTGTTGTATCTTGACTAGAACGATAACTCCACGGTACGCGTTATACCAAGCGTCGAAGAGCAGGGCCTGTAATTTTTCGGAAGCATCTCCGGTCGGCGGAGGAATTTGGCGCACCACAGTCTCCATCAATTCGTTTATCCCCGTTCCTTCTTTGGCGCTGACCGAAACCGCGCCGGCGGATTCTATCTGGAGGACATCTTCGAGTTGTTCTTTTATAAAATCAGGGTCCGCGCTGGGCAGGTCAATTTTGTTGATCACCGGGATGATGGCGAGATTATGTTGCAACGCCAAGTTGAGGTTGGCGATGGTCTGCGCTTGAATGCCTTGCGTCGCGTCGATGACCAACAAAACTCCTTCGCAGGCGGCAAGACTGCGCGATACTTCGTAGGTGAAATCTACATGACCCGGCGTATCGATCATGTTCAAAATATAACTTTGTCCATCGTCCGCGTGATGTTTCAAGCAAACGGTTTGAGCCTTGATGGTGATTCCGCGCTCCCGTTCCAAATCCATATTGTCCAACACTTGTTCTTTCATTTTCCGTTCCGGGATTGCGGAGGTGGCCAAAATCAGTTTGTCGGCGAGGGTAGATTTGCCGTGATCAATGTGGGCGATGATGGAAAAATTTCTCAATCGACGCTGACTCATATTTTTCTCACTATCCATCGAGCGTTTTCAACCTGCCCGGGAGCGCATGCCGTTCTCGCGGTTTTCATTTTGGAAAACTATTTTGGAACCGACAACTTTCTCTGACAACGGCAACGGGAATGACGATCAGTGCGTGGGTGAAGGTCGCGCCACTTTCTCGCCGCGGGCGACGGGGGAAACATCAACGTGGTTTGTGACGATGGGTAGCGGTTCTTTATGATCCTGCAGATGCTTCCACCACTCATCAAACCGGAGTTTCATGGCATCATAATCTTTAGCGTTGTCAATATCAAGTGCCGCTCCTGGGTGGGGAACTTGCAAAGCCATGAAGCGGGTTTTCATGATGGTGGAAATTATTTTTTCCAGTTCTTTTTTTGGATTTAATTTACGAAAATAGTCGACCAGAAAATCGAATCGCAGGTTGGCGAAAAACAAACACAACTGCAAACCGATATAGTTTTTATAATACCGAGACTTGTCTTTTCCGAAAAGTGACAATCCGAAAAGCACCAGGTTTTTGAAATTTCTCTGGTAACGATACTGATACATTTTCTGGATATACTCGCGGTTTTCAATGCGCAATGGTTTAACTAGATGCAGATTGTTGATGCGGAAGCTATCTTCCTTTATATGAAGATACGCCATTTTTATCCCTGACTTTTTCCCCTGCGGGTAAAAATATTTCAACTTTTCGCGGGAGACGATTCCTAAAACATGGTCGTAATTTTCCATGTCCGCGCGGGAAATAAAATACTCCACTTCCCGCGAAGTCATCAACGGTGCATCGCAGGGGACGATCAGGACTGATTGGTCGCGGTGGGTATCCGTATTCGGCACTTCGCCGTTTTCATCTTTTAGAGACTGTAGAAAAGTGTGCCAGACGTTTTCATAAAGATTGGCTCTTTGCTCGACGATGTGAATCCGCTTGGGAAATTTTAAATCGACACGCGCCGAAAGAAATACCTGGTCTAGTTTTTCCTTCGGACCCACGACATAAATGTCCCGAACAGATTCCACCTGTTGCAGAGATTCGACAACGTAATGGATGATGCACTTTCCGTTGATGGTCAAAAAAGCTTTGTTCAGGTGATGGACTTTGTAACTGGATTTTCCCTCTCCCGCTACCAGAATTGTGTCGTATTTTTTTTGGTTGCTCATTGATTCCATACAAAAAAACTCTCTCCGTTGCGCATCATTATAATGCCTTGCGTTCCACAATGAAATTGGTTATACACGGAACGGCTTCCTTTTTCAAAACACCGTATTCCCCCCTGACCATGTCGACTGTCGCGAGTCTGAAGACCACCCCGTTGATTCAAGTTCACAAAAAACTGGGCGGCAAACTTGTTCCTTTCGCGGGCTGGCAAATGCCCATTCAGTTTCAAGGCGTCATCCACGAACATCAATGCGTCCGCGATGGAGTAGGCATTTTTGATGTCAGCCACATGGGCGAAATCGAAATCCGGGGGCCCTCTTCCAAAAACCTAATCCAAAAATTGATGACCAACGACATCGACACCATGCAGGACAATCAAGCTCTTTATACCTTGATGTGCCGGGAACACGGCGGTGTGGTGGATGATTTACTGGTTCATCGTTTTTCCGAAGATCATTATTTCCTTTGCGTGAACGCCGCGAATACGGAAAAAGATTTCGCGTGGATTTCAAAAAACGCCGACGGCGACGGCGTTACGATTCAAGACACCAGCCGCGAAACCGCGCAATTTGCCGTGCAGGGGAAACACTCCGAAGCCCTGTTACAAAAACTATGCGAAACCGCGCTGAATGAAATCAAATATTATCATTTCAAGAAAGCAAAAATCTACAATTTTGAAAGCATCATCGCGCGCACCGGATACACCGGCGAAGATGGTTTTGAGATTTATATGCATGCGGGTTGCGCTAAAAAAGTTTTCGCAGCCATTCTTGAGGCGGGCAAAGATTTTAACATTCAACCCATCGGCTTGGGAGCCAGGGATACTTTGAGAATGGAAATGGGATACGCTCTTTACGGTAATGAAATCGATGAAAAATCCAAACCGCTCGAAGCCGGGTTAAGTTGGGTCATTAAGTTGGGCAACGCGGACAACTTCATCGGAAAGTCGGCGCTTGCGAAACAAAAGAGCGCGGGGAACAAACGCAAGTTGGTGGGAATTCGCCTGCGAGGGCGGGGAGTGTTGCGCCCGCATTACCGGGTTTTGAAAAACGCAGTCGCCGTCGGGGAACTGACCAGCGGAACTTTCTCTCCTTCCTTGAACACGGGGATTGGATTGTGTTATGTATCCCCCGAGTGCGCGGAATCGGGAACGGAACTGGAAGTGGAAATCAGGAAGTTGCGCGTGTCCGCCGAGGTCGTCAAGTTGCCTTTTCTACCAACCCGCGTCAAAAAAAATTAACCGCTGATTTGTCGGAGATAGCATGGAGATCCCCAAAGAATTATTGTACACGTTGGAACATGAGTGGGTGCGCGTCGCCGGTAAGAACGCCGTGATCGGCATCACTCATTTTGCCCAAGAGCAACTGGGCGATATCGTCTTCGTCGAACTGCCGGAAGTGGGGTCGCTCATTGAAAAGGAAAATCCTTTCGGGATTGTGGAGTCCGTGAAAACCGTGTCCGATCTTTACGCCCCGACAAGTGGCACCGTCACCAAAGTGAATAACGAACTGGAGGCCAAACCAGAAATGGTGAACAACGAACCTTACGGCGCGGGATGGATTGTTGAGATTGAACTTGCCGACGAAAAAGATCTCGCGTCTCTTCTCAACTCGGACGCCTACACCAAACAATGCCAGAAGGAAATGGAATAATTCCCGCCACGCCTTTTAATACCTGCCCCTGACCTATGCGATACATCCCGCACACAGAGCAAGACATTAAGTTGATGCTCGCCGACATCGGCGTGACGAATGTCGACGCGTTGTTCGACAGCATTCCCGACACGTTAAGATTGGGCGACACTTTGCTGGGACTCCCCAAGAGTTTATCGGAAAGCGAGTTGACCGAATATTTGAAACGGTTGCAAAATAAAAACGCCACCGCCGAAGATTATTCCGTCTTTCTGGGAGCCGGAGCGTACCATCATTTTTCTCCCGTGCTAATCGACCATCTGATTTCCCGCGGCGAGTTTGCCACCAGTTACACGCCGTATCAACCGGAAGTCAGCCAAGGAACCCTGCAAGCCATTTATGAATTTCAGACGATGATTTGTCTGTTGACGAAAATGGAGATTGCCAACGCGTCCATGTATGACGGGGCTTCCGCCCTCGCCGAAGCCGTGATCATGGCGAACCGAATCAACCGCCGGACGGAATTTTTGGTTTCCAAAGCCGTCCACCCGCAATACCGCAAAGTGACTGAAACTTACACCCAGGGAAGCAACTTCACCCTGCGCGAAATTCCCTTCGACGACAAAGGAAAAACTAATCTCGCCGCCGTCGCCGAAAACTTGACGGAGAACATTTCCGCCGTCGTCCTGCAATCGCCAAACTTTTTGGGAACGGTTGAAGAGTACGCCTCGTTGCAAAAAACGCTGGCGGAAAACGGAACCCTCCTGATCGTCGCCGTGGCGGAGGCTTTGTCCCTGGGCATCCTGCAAGCACCCGGAACACACGGCGCGGACATCGTGGTGGGCGAAGGGCAATCGTTAGGTCTGCCGGTTTCTTTCGGCGGACCTTACGTCGGATTTTTCGCGACGCGGGAAAAATTTCTGCGGCAAATGCCGGGACGCTTAGCCGGCGAAACGGTAGACCAAAACGGGAAGCGGGCTTACGTGCTGACGTTGTCCACCCGAGAACAACATATCCGCCGCGAGCGAGCGACCTCCAACATCTGCACCAACCAAGGGCTGTGCGCCCTTGCCGCCACCATTTTTATGGCCACGCTGGGGAAACAAGGTTTCCGCGAACTGGCTTTACTGAACTTGAGAAAAGCCGACTACTTGAAAAACCAGTTGGCGCATGTTCCGAATTTCAACATCCGTTTTGCCGCCGACACGTTTAACGAGTTCGTCCTCGAATGCCCGCGGCCGGTGGAGGAAGTTCTAAACGCTTTGCGGCAGGAACGCATCATCGGCGGCTACCCGTTAGAGCCCTGCTACCCGGACTTAAAAAATTGTCTGCTGATTTGCGCGACGGATTTAAACCGTCGCGAAGAAATGAACCGCTTGGTCGAAACGCTGGAAGCAATGTAGCGCGGTCAATCCGCAAGAGTCTTGCAGTCTTCGGGAGCGAGGCCGAATTCCTTGCTACATTCCTGAATGAGATTGCGGGCATTATTTTCCATAAACTCATCGCCCGTCCGCTTGAAAATATCCGCCGCCGTGACGAGATGATGAATCGCCTCCTTGCCAGATTTAATCCCGTAATACAACATCGCCAAGTTGCTATGAGCCCGACCAAAATCCGGGTTGATGCGAATGGCTTCCTTATAATGTTTGAAGGCTTCATCCATCTCGCCGATAAAATTGCTGACCACGGCCAAACTATAATGAACCATGGGAGACTCAGGCTTTAAGCGCAACGCCGCGCGAAAAGACTTGCCAGCTTCCAGGTTCATGCGGAGTTTTCCGTAACGTATTCCAATATTAAAATGCGCCAAGAAATGGTCCGGGTCTAGCGCAATGGCTTTCTTATAGGATTCAAAAGCTCTACGGTCGTCACCCAGTTTGCTGAACGCCAAGCCATCCTGAAAATATTGCTCCGCGGTTTTTTCCGTTTGCTGTTCTGATGACATAAACCTCCGTTCCCCTTCCCACAAAACTCGGCGCAGTCCATGACAATTGAAAATCAATCGGCACTTATGCTACCTTATCGCCCCCGAACAATGCAACCTGCGCCGCCCTTCCCAACTCATCGGCAGCGCGAAGAGTAAAAAAAATTATGGCAATCGAAGCAGGAACGGAAGAGGAACAACTCATGTTGGGACAGTGGATCAAAAAAGGACAGAAACTCATTGTGGGAACTTCTGCATTGGGCGAATCCTATTTAGACCCCAACGTTGAAAGAAAAGATGACGTCGCGAAAAAAGCAGAAGACTATGTAGCGTTTGACCACAAAGTCGCCGCGGAACTCCCCCATCTGAAAGGCAGATTCCGCTGGGACCTAGAAAAATATTACCGCGACCGCTTCGGTCCTTATCTTCCCTCGGATTAATTGCGCCAATGTCTCGACTAAAAATTTCGGAAATCAGCGACGCCCCGCCGGAAGGAACCGGCAAACGAATTCGCTTTCAACACGACTACACAGAAATCAAATACGTCCTCGCACTCTTCCAAGTCGAAGGTAAATTTTATTGCCTCACCGACCAATGCCGCTGTTGCGAAGGTAGTTTGGGGGAAGGTTTGCTGAAAGGATTTTTCGCCTTCTGCAACAAAGACGAATGCGGCTGGAATATCAAAAAAGGATTCTGCAAGTTCAACCACTCAGACACCACGCCGAGTTATAAAGTTTCCGTCGATGCCGACGGCCTCTACATCGAAATTTAATTATGAAGATGAAACTCGGCGCAGACGACAACCCGAACGTCATCGGGAAAAGCCCGCAGATTCGCGCGATACTCGACACCGTCGAACGCGCCGCAAACTCGCAAAGCACGGTGATGATTTACGGAGAACGCGGAACGGGAAAGGAACTGGTCGCGCGAACTTTACACCGCAACAGTCCGCGCCAGTCCAAACCCTTCATCGTCGCCAACTGCGCCGCCATCCCCCACGACTTGTTGGAAAGCGAATTATTTGGTTATGAAAAAAACGCGTTCGCCGGCGCAACCAACGCCAGGGCTGGTCGGATAGAACTCGCAAATCACGGCACTCTATTTTTTGATGAAGTCGGCGACCTGCCGCCCGCAGTGCAAACGAAACTGCTCCGAGTTTTTGCCGAAGGAAAAATCGACCGCGCCGGTAGCGTCAAGTCAACGCCAATCGACATACGAGTCATCGCCGCCACACATCGGAACATGGAAGCCGCCGTTGCGGAAAGCCGTTTCCGGGAAGACCTGTATTATAAACTCAACGTCATCCCCATCACCCTTCCCCCTTTGCGCGACCGCAAAACCGACATCCCTCTTTTGGTCAACCATTTTCTCAATCAGTTTCGCGGCACCGACCCGCCAAAAACTATCGACCGCGACGCCATGAATATTTTGGAAAACTATTCCTGGCCAGGCAACATCCGCGAGTTGGAAAATTTCGTCGAACGTATGCAAACCCTCAGCGTCGGCTCGCTCATCACCGCGAGAGATTTGCCGGACAAAGTTCGCGGCGACATCCGCGATGAAAAATGGACGCCACTTGAAAAAAATTCCGCGGCGAACGGAAATCCCGCCCAGATTCTGCAACAGTCATTAAAGCAATCCTTCCACGCCGGAATTCCCAACGAAGGTGTAAGTATGAAAAAACTCGTGAAAGATTTCGAGAAAGCACTCCTCATCGAAGCACTCGAAAAAACCGGTTGGGTCAAGAACAAAGCCGCCGACCTGTTGGGTCTCAAACGCACCACCCTGATCGAAAAACTCAGAAAACTTAAAATCATCGGCCCAGCGTGAAACAAAAATCCCGCGAAAAAATTCGCCGCAGCAACGCAAACCCAAGCAACGCGGATTGCAATTCCATCATCGCGGAACATCGATGTGAACAACGCTCGGTGCGGGCGCGCAACGCGGCGCGGAAAAAATTGCGACGGCGATAACGAACAGTCATGAAAACCTCGACGTTTTTTATTCTCATTGGATTTTTGCTGCTCGCCCCGTCGTCATCCACCGCGGAAATATTGCGAGATAAAGACTGCGGCTCCTGCCATCGGTTGAGCGTTGCGGAGACCGAAAAAAATTTCGCCGCGCCCGATTTACATTTCGCCGGCGACAAGTTTCAACCGGCATGGTTAAAACAGTTTCTGAAAAACCCCGCGGTCATCCGCCCCGCCGTCACTGTCATCGACACCCCCCCACGCCCCCCCGTCACCGTCGCCGATGCCAACACCGCCGTCGTTACCGCCGCTGGATTTTTGCGGGAGCGTTCCGGAAACTCGCCGCCGCATCCTTCTTTTTCTGAACAAGACGCCAGCGCGTTGGCGGATGGTCTGATGGGTTTAAAAATTTCCGCGCCGCCGCGGGAATCGACCGTCGCGGCGCCGTTATCAAAACGACAGCGCGCGAAAATAAAATATAAATTTGAGCGAACTTTCTCCTGCATCTCCTGCCATCAAAGTTTGAATCTTGCGGGAAAAGTCCGCGGCGGAATATCCGGTCCGTCACTGGTCAATGCGGGAAACCGACTACGCGCCGACTGGATTGTAAGTTGGTTGAAAACGCCAGAGGCTTACGCGGCGAAAAGTCGGATGCCCCGATACGAAATGGATTCCGTCACCCGCAACCAATTTTCCCAATTTCTTATGACGCTGAAAAAAGAAAATGTGAAATGAAAACATCCGTCACGAACATGAAAAAAAGTTGCGGAAATTTATTCGCCGCGATAACGGCGCTGGCAGTTTTGGCTTGGGGAATCGGATGCGGGCAAAGTCGCGAAGAGCAAGCGACCGCGCCGCCGCCCGCACAACAAGAGGCTGAGAAAGTCCGCCCGCGAAAATTGGAATCGGCGCGCGTCACAGAAAATACCCGACAAACGTACCAGTGGTATTGCGCGCAATGTCACGGCGCGGAGGGGAAGGGCGACGGCGTCAACGCAAAGTTCCTCACGGTTCCGCCGCGCGACCACACGAAAGTTGCGTACTTGGAAACGCGAACCGACGCGCAACTTTTCGATGCCATCAAGTTCGGGGGACTTGCGGTGGGACGCGCTCCCTGCATGCCGGCGTGGGGGCACACCCTCGACGACGACGCCATCCGTTCTCTGGTGCAATACATCCGCGAGTTGTGCCAGTGCGAAGCGTTGTGACGGCGGCGGCGTTCGTGTTCGCGGTTTGCTATAATCATTTTCCTCAAACGAAAAAAAAGTCGTCCACAAAAAATAAAAAGTGAATTTCCATCATGATTGAAGTGATTCCGTTCCATGGCTTGCTGTACAACACCGAAGTCACCGGCCCTCTCGCCGCGGTCGTCGCTCCCCCTTATGATGTGATCGCGCCGACGCTTCAGGAATCGTTGTACCAAAAGAATCCGCATAATGTCGTGAGACTGATTTTGGGCAAGGAGTTTTCCGCCGACTCGGAAACGGACAACCGTTATACCCGCGCCGCCGCTACGTTTCGGCAATGGTTGCAAGACGGAGTTCTCGTCCGCGACCCGCGACCGGGGTTTTATTTGTATCGTCAAGAATATGAGTTTGAGGGAGAGAAGTTTTGCCGCACGGGGTTTTTCGCCAGAGTTAAAGTTGAAGCGTTCAGCGCAGGGAACATACTCCCGCACGAGTTCACGCTCACCAAAGCGAAGACGGATCGCACTCGTCTGCTCGATGCGTGCCACGCTAACTTCAGTCCCATTTTTGGTTTGTATTCGGACCCCGAACGAAAAATGGATTCTTTGCTGGAGGACGAAAATAATCTGGAACGATTATCCCTGATCGATGACGGCGATGTTGTGCACCGCGTCTGGCGATTGGACGACGCCGCCGTTTGTCGGGAAATCTCCAACCGGATTCGCGACAAAAAAATATACATCGCCGACGGTCATCATCGCTACGAAACTGCGCTGGCTTTCGCGGAAGCAAACCGCGGGAAGGTGGAAGATTGCGCGCATGTCATGATGTTCCTGACCAATATGGATTCGGATTCCATGTCGATCTTTCCCATTCATCGCGTTGCGAAAAGTCCGCAACCGTTTGACCGCGAGTCATTCCTGCAAAAAGTCGGAGAGTATTTTGACATCGCCCCTTGGCGCGGCGACTTGAACGCGACGGCGATTAAATCCCAACTGAAAAAACTGGGGCGGGAACAAATCGCCTTCTGCGCGTACATGGGAAAAAATCACGCCGTCGTTTTGAAAGTTAAGGACACCAAAAACATTCTGCCTCTTCTGGAAAAAGATGAGTCGGAGGACACGCAAGTTCTTGATGTCGTACAACTCCACGCCGTTCTTCTCAGGCACATCCTCAAAATCGACACGCGGAAAAAGGCCGGGCAACAATGTGTTTCGTACAAAGTGAATTCGGAAGAAGGGATGGAAATGGTGGATGGCGGCGAATACGACGCGGCGTTTTTTATGAACCCCACCCGCATCGATCAAGTTCGTCGGCTGGCAGAGAAGGGGATACGTCTGCCGCAAAAAGCCACGTTTTTTTATCCCAAACTTTTATCCGGATTGGTCATCAATAAATTCCGACCATGAAAATTATATCCACGGAGTTTTTAACCGGGGCCGTGTCGGCGCGACAATACCCGAAAGGAATGCTTCCCGAGTTCGCGTTTGCGGGTCGCTCCAACGTGGGGAAGTCTTCCCTCATCAAATCTTTGCTGCAACGGAAAAAGTTGGTGCGCATCAGTTCCTCTCCCGGGAAAACCCGCGAAATTAATTTTTTCAAAATCAATGACGCGATGATGTTTGCCGATCTCCCCGGCTACGGATTTGCGAGAGTCGCGCCGGCGTTGCAGAAAAAGTGGCAACGAATGATGGAGGAATACTTGACCCAGCGCGAACCCCTCACCGCCGTCGTGTTCATCGTTGACATCCGCCGCAAACCCACCGCGTTGGATTTGACTCTGAAGGAATGGCTGGAGGAATTAGACAAGGACTACATCCTTTTGGTCACCAAAGCGGACAAACTTTCCGCCGCCGAACGCCGCAAGCAGACAAAAATAATCGGCGCCGCGTTCATGGGGAAAAACGCCGCCGACCTTATTGTTTATTCCAGCAAAAATCACACGGGGAGAAAAGAGTTGTGGGGTCAACTGCAAAAATTAGCGCGACTCGAAGTTGCGGAACGCCGCTGACCGATTAGCCCCAGAGTTCGTCTGGGACTTCCAGCCGGTCAACTTTTTTTCCTTGGCCGATGTGCTGGTCGAGAATTTCATCCACGTCTTCCAACTTGACTTTCTGATACCAGACCCCATCGGGATAGACGATGACGACGGGACCCACCCCGCAAGGACCGAGACATCCGGTGCTGGCGGTCACACATTTTCCGAACAATCCTTTTTGCTCAATCTCCATCGACAATTTTTCGAAGATGGCGTTGGAACCCGTTTCCCCGCAGGAGCCCCTAGGATGCCCCGGCGGTCGGCTGTTGGTGCACACTAAAATATGATAACTTGGTTTCGGCATCAATAAATCTCCGTTCAGGTTTATGAAAATCCAGAATGCTACATTAGATGTTCCGCAAAGAAAATGGTTTTTTTAAATGGACGCCTTCAACGCAGAGCCGCGCCAAAAACCTTCCGCACCGCAAAGGCGATTTGACGAGGACTATTTGAAATCGCGGCTGGAACCTATCGTCAAGGAACCCATTGCCCGCGTTGAGATTTTCGCCTTGCAAGGCGATGCGTCAGACCGCCGCTATTTTCGCGTTCATTATTTTCGCGACGCTGCGGTTCGCGGCGCGGCGGAAAAATCCGCGGTCATCGTCATGCAACAGAAGGAGCCGACTCCCGAACAAGAATCCGACTTCAACCGTATACAAAAATTTCTAGCGCGCCTGAAAATGCCGGTGCCAAAAATTTTACACCACGACACCGAGCGGGGACTACTCTTTCTTGAGGACGGCGGCGACACGCATTTGGCAGACCTGGCGCGGACTTCCCCCGACAGCATCGTTGCTTGGTACCAAAAAGCCATCGAACTTATCGTGTCCATGCAGACCCGCGTTACAAAAAATATTCAGCCCCATCGTCCCGTCGGTTTCCCGAAGTTTGACGGCGAAAAATTGATGTGGGAAATGGACTTCATGATGGAACATTACGTCACGGGATTCCTGCGGCGAAAATTGAGTCGGGAAGAAAAGTCGGAAATCCGCGCCGCCCTGCTTGGGCTATGCAAAACCCTGGCCGCGGAGGAACAAGTTTTCACCCATCGGGATTTTCATTCGAGAAATCTGATAGTCCGCGAGGAAAATCTGATGCTGATTGATTTTCAGGATGCCCGGATGGGACCGCGCCAATACGATCTCGTGTCCCTTTTGAAAGATTCGTATGTCGTACTAAAGGAAGAAACGCGCGACGAATTGCTGGGTTATTATTTGCAACGGATGGAGCAGGAAGAAGGCCGGCGTATTCCCCGCTCTCCCTTTCGGAAAGTTTTCGATTGGATGTCGGTGCAGCGAAATCTGAAAGCAATCGGCACATTCGCATTCCAATACATGGAACATAAGAACGATCGTTACCTCGAATACATCGACCCCACTTTGCGATACATCCGCGACACGCTTCATTCCCGACCAGACCTGGAACCGCTCTGCCAAACTTTGCAGTCGGCAATCCCCAAACTCAACGCGAGCGGCGGCGAGATTAGCCGACCATGACGATTCTGAAAAAATATGTGCTGTTTCTTTTTCTAAAAGCCTACTTACTCACCGCGATTAGTTTGGTCGGAATTTTTTTGGTCGTTGATTTTTTCGGGCGCGCCGATGAGTTCGTGGCAAAAAACGCACCGCTGATTGATCTCGCTTCTTATTACATTTACAAAATCCCTTTCGTCGTGAATTACATGGCGCCGCAAGCCGTGCTGTTGGCGACCGTCATCACTCTCGCTTCGTTGGCAAGACAAAACGAGTTCACCGCCATGAAAGCCTGCGGCATCGGCGTCACGGGCATCACGTCGCCGATCATCGGCGCGGCGGTTCTTATCGCCGTCATCGTGCTAGTCAATAGCGAATTTATTTCCCCGACCACCAGCCAGAAAATGAATTACATTTTTTTCAGCAAAGTTAGGAACAAGGCAACCTACGGGAAAATCCCGAAGAAGGATCTCTGGCTCAAAACAAAAGACCATTCCATTTGGAGCGTCGACTCCTTCGACCCAAATAATTCCAGTTTGCGCGGAGTTATCATTTTGATTCCGGACGATGACCTCGGCATCAGGAAAAGAATCGACGCCCGCGTTGCAGTTTGGTCGGCGGAGAAATGGGATTTCATCGACGGCTACGTGCGCGAGTTTGACGACGAAGGGCTGCAGTCAACGGAATACTTTGCGAGCCGTTCGTTCCCGGTTTCGGAAACGCCGAAAGATTTCGCCAAGGTGCGGAAACGGCCAGAGGAAATGAGCCTGCGGGAAATGTACGCGACCATTCAAGTTCATGCGCGGGAAGGCAAAGACACCACCAAAAAATGGGTCGAGTTGCACCGCAACCTTTCCTATCCTTTCATCAGCATCGTCTTGGCGTTGCTGGCGATTCCCCTGTCGTTGCGGTCTAGTCGGCGTGGCGGCTTGCTGTTTTGCGTGGCGGTAAATCTGGCGAGCGGTTTTGTTTTTTCATTCCTGTACGCCGTCAGCATATCCCTCGGTCGCGGCGGAACCTTCGGTCCCGTTCTCGCCGCGTGGGGTCCCAACCTACTGTTCACGGCGCTCGGATTTTATTTGCTACTCACCATGGACAGCGAAAAATCTTTCCCCCTATAAAAGTTGAATGAAAAAAATCGCCGCCATCGATGTTGGCTCCAACACGGTTCGACTGCTGATTTTAGAATCTGACGCAACCGGGGATTTCCAACTTCTCGCTTCCAGACAAGCGGTCACCCGTCTCGGCGAAGGCATGGACACCCGCGGCAAACTTTTGCAATCCCGAATGTCCGCGACCTTCGCCGCGTTATCAAACTTTCGGCAAGACTGCGTGAACCACGGCGACCCGCCCTTGTTCGCGGTGGCAACCAGCGCGGTGCGGGAGGCTTCCAACGGCGAAGAGTTTGTGCGCCGCGCCCGGGAAAAAACAGGCGTCGCAATTAAAATCATCCCGTGGCAAGAAGAAGCCCGCCTCACTCTGGACGGAGTTTTTTGGAAAATACCGCACGAAAACCGCAAGAGTCTCACCCTCGACATCGGCGGCGGCAGCACCGAGTTCATCCTCTCCGAAGGAAAAAGCATCGCGGGTTTTTGTAGCAGTCCATTAGGAGTCGTGCGGCTGACGGAAAAATTTATCCGCCGTCATCCGGTGGACGACGCGGAGTACGAAAAATTAACCCGGCACGTGAGGAACGAGTTGCGGGCGGTCAAGAAAAAACTTTCCGCCTTCACGCCGCAGAGGTTGATCGGCACAGCCGGAACCGTCACCACGCTCGCCGCCTTGAAAAAAAATATACACCCTTACGATCCCGAAAAAATTCACGGCGTTTTGTTATCCCGCCACGACATCGACACCATGATGCAAAGCCTGAAAGAAAAATCTCTCGACGAACGGTTGGCGTTAAAAGTTTTTGAACGCGGCCGGGAAGATTTGATCATCGCGGGAACCGCAATGGTTTTGGAAACCATGCGGGCGTTTCAATGCGACCCGCTGATGGTCAGCGAATACAGCCTGCGCGAAGGCGTCATCCTGCAAGCTCTCGGCGACGGTGGCGGCGATGACAGTGACGACGGTCGCGGTGACGGTGGCGCGGCGACACCGTGACGAAAGCGGGCTTGAAGGCTGATTGAGTTTGACTTCAAAGGTCGTTTCGGATAAAGTTTTTTTTCATCATGGTCGCCAAAAAAAATACAAAAAAGAAACTGGTTTCCATCAAGAAATCTCCGCAACCGCCGGGAAGTCCGATGAAGGGGCGGGACGTTCTTGTGAGAGCCTTGGAGAACGAAGGGGTCAAAGTTATTTTCGGTTATCCCGGCGGGGCTTCGATGGAAATCCACCAAGGTTTAACCTTGGCTCCGAAAATCCGCATGGTGCTTCCCCGCCACGAGCAAGGCGGTTCCTTCGCGGCGGGTGGTTACGCGCGCGCCACCGGGGAAGTGGGAGTGTGCCTGGCGACATCCGGTCCCGGCGCCACCAACCTCATCACCGGAATCATCGACGCCAAGATGGACTCCGTCCCCATCGTCGCCATCACGGGGCAAGTTCCCAGCACGGTGCTGGGCAGTGACGCGTTCCAGGAAACGGACATCCTCGGCGCCACCTTCCCGCTGGTCAAACATAGTTACATGGTTCAGAATGTCGCGGAAATTCCGCGCATCATTCACGAAGCGTTTTACATCGCGCGGACCGGCAGGCCGGGACCGGTGCTGGTGGACATTCCCAAAAATATTCAACAGCAAGAAGATATCGCGGATTTTCATGTCGCTTTCGATTGCCCCAGTTATCGGCCAAACGTAAAGCCGTCAACGTTGCAATGTAAAAAAGCAGCGCACGCAATTCAAACCGCGCAACGCCCGATGATATATGCGGGAGGCGGCATCGTGAGCAGCGGCGCGTCGGAAGAACTTCGCGCCTTCGTCAAAAAAACCGGCATCCCCGTCACGACCACGGTGATGGGGCTGGGCGCGTTCCCCTCCACCGACCCGCTTTCGTTGCGCATGTTGGGAATGCACGGCGCCGTGTACGCCAACATCGCCATCAACCACGCCGACTTAGTAATCGCCATGGGCGTGCGCTTCGACGACCGCGTCACCGGCAAGCTCGCCGAGTTTTGCAAAAACGCGCAGTTCATTCACATCGACATCGACCCGACTGAAATTAATAAAAACATCGTCGTCGACATTCCTATTCAAGGCGACATCAAGCAAGCGTTAAAAATTCTCAACGGCTACATGGCGACCAAAAAAAATATCAAGCCGTGGGTCACGCAGGTGAAGAAATGGAAGAAAGAATTCCCGCTGGAGTTTGAACTCAAGAAGGGGGAAATCGTGCCGCAGTCCGTCGTCAGCGAAATCAACAAACTTGCGGACGACGACGCCATTTTTTCGGTCGGCGTCGGCCAGCATCAAATGTGGGCGGCGCAGTTTCTCGACTTCGACCAACCCAACCATTGGCTGTGCTCATCCGGCTTGGGGGCGATGGGGTATGGCTTGCCCGCCGCGATGGGAGCGCAAGTTGCGTTCCCCAATCGGCAAGTCATCAACATAGAAGGCGACGGTAGTTTTCTGATGAACATTCAAGAATTGCAAACGCTGAAGATAGAAAATATCCCCGTCAAAAATGTCATCCTGAACAACGCCCATCTCGGAATGGTAGCGCAGTGGGAAGACCGCTTTTATAAATCCATCCGCGGCCACACTTTCATCGGCGACGCCAACTTCGCCGAAGTCGCGCACGCTTTTGGAATCAAGTCGGAGAGCATCGCCAAGCCGAAAGACATCGTCCCGGCGCTGAAGCGTATGCTCAAACACAAAGGTCCTTATGTTCTGGACGTGAAGTATCCTTACAACGACAAAAGCCACGGCCACGTCATGCCGATGATTCCCGCGAACCACACTTACCTCGACACTTGTCTGAACGCCACCACTTCGCTGCGGGACTACTGGAAAAAGAAAGGCTTGCTGAAAGAATAACCGACGGCGCAACAATCACGGCGGGGACGGCGGGAGCATCGTCACTGCGAGGCGCGATGCGGCGGTGAGATGGCGGGGACGATGACGCAACGGTGACGGCGGCGGCGCGGAAAATAATTTCTTCGTCACCGCAAACTATATTCCAAATATGCGCGTTGGATATTCGCGTCCAGCCAGTTTAAGTTTTTCCAAGTTTTATATTTTTTCTGCAACGCAGGCCTCACCGCGTCTTGAGTTGCCTCGAGCGACTTGCCATTTTCCAACTGATCGCGAACCATCTCTTTTAGATTAAACAAGTAATGCCGCATCGCGATGAGCACCGGCTTGCCGCCCGGCTCGCCGTGACCCGGGATGTATATTTCCGCGTCCAAGTTGCTCAGTTCGTGCAGCGCGGAAATCCACTCCTCCACATAAGCGTCGCCCATATAAGGAACTTTGCGATTGAAAACTAAGTCGCCGGTAATGATCGTTTTCAATTCCTCAATGTAGATGAACAAGTCGCCGTCGGTGTGCCCGCGCGCGTGCATCAGTTTTAAGTGATACCCGCCGACGAAAATTTCCATCCTCTCCTTAAAAATTATATTCGGCAGAGTGATGACCGTCTCGTTCATTCCGGGAATGTTCATGGTCTTGAAGAAATCCAGATGCGCCGCGCCAGAAGAACCGGTCAGGTTGCGGCGAACATTTTCGTGGGCGATGATGGCGCGACTGTTTTTGAAAACCTGGTTGCCAAAAGTGTGGTCGCCGTGATAATGCGTGTTGATCGTGTAAAGGATGGGAAGGTCCGTTCGCTTGCGGATTTCTCGCAACACCTTGCCCGCTTCCATCGGAGTAACCCGCGTGTCCACGACGACGACGCCGTCGCGCGTGATGAGGAAGGTGGTGTTGGAGTCCACCCCATCGCCGTGAACCACCGTGAAAAGATTCTTCCACACCTCGACGGTTTTAGAATTTTCCGCGCCGCGAATTTCATCGCCGCGAACTTCACCCCCCGCCAACACGGCGACGAACAAACCCGCGCCGACCAACCACCCCAATCCCGTGAACATCACGCCAACCTCCCGAACGAACTTTAACCGCAACGTCTATTATGGAAACGAACCGCAGAGTAGCATTTCTCCCGTTGACCGACAAGCACCGGCGCAACGGCGATGGCGCGGCGGCTTGCGCCCGCGTCGCCTTAATCCCGTTGCGCATTTATGTTAATGTGTTGCCATGGCGACCGCGAACAAAAAGAAATACGATTTCCTCTTATACCTTTTGGAAGAAGGCGACGCGATGGTTTGCTTAGACTCGCGGCATCCGCAAGTTGATGTTCCGGCGACGCATAAAAATAATTCATCGTTGAACCTGGTGTTCAATCTTAACTTCAGACACCCGATGAAAGTAACGGCGGAAGGAATTTTTGCAACGCTGGTCTTCAACGGCAAACCTTACGAATGCGTCCTCCCGTTCAACGCGATGTGGGCGATTCACGATTCCAATATGAAGAACGGTCAAGTGTGGGAAGAAAGCATTCCGAGAGATGTGGACTTAGCCGCGCAGGCGATGAAAGCCGCGCCGAAAAAACCGCGCGCGAAATTGCAGTCGATAAAACGTAGCGGCAAACCTGCCAAGGAATCCGCGACCGGAGGCAAACGCGATCGCAACCACTTGCGCGTCATAAAATAATTGCGCCAGACGCGGTCGCGGCGACGGTGCCGACGGTCGCATCCTTTACAAAAGTTTGGCGATGGATTACACTCTGCCCCTGCTTGTTCGGGGCGCGGCAAAAATTTATGGTGGGCGTAGCTCAGTTGGTAGAGCACTGGATTGTGGCTCCAGTGGTCGCGGGTTCAAATCCCGTCGCTCACCCCATTTTGCAATTTGGGACGAGTCCCGCCACGGCGAGATGCGTGCCCTCTTCTTATCTTCCCGCAGGTTAAATTTTCTTGTTCCCTTCTTTTGAAATTGCAAGTAGAATGCCCGCCATCAGCAAAACATTTTAGTGGTGCCGACGGCGGGTTCAGCCCCGTTGGTCACCGTGAAAACTTTAACCACGCGCCCGTAGCTCAGCTGGATAGAGTTCCGGACTTCGAATCCGTAGGTCGCAGGTTCGAATCCTGCCGGGCGTACCACTTAGTGGTAATCGGCGGCAAGAGGAGATCGTTATGTTTAACTCAAAAATAAAACACCCGGTCGCGCTGGCGACGACGGCGGCCATCACGCTTTTATTTTGTCAAAGCGTCTTGGCGTCAACCGCGATGGAATCCATCGGCGGCAGTTCCGGCAGTTATAGTCACGGAGCGCAAAAAAGCGACAACGACAAAAGCAAAAGACCGCACCGTGTTTCCGAAAAGAAGGGACATTACAAGTCAGAGGGCAGCGGTTCCAAACCCTATTCCCGTTCTGGAAAATCGAGCGGGCACGGTTACAAAAAAAATTATGGCGCGCGTGGAGGTCACGGCGGCAGGCACGCCAGCAAAAATCCGGCCGACCATCTGTTGCGCTTCAAGAATAAACTCAACCTGACCGAATCGCAGATGGCGGAAATCAAGCGGCTGCAGTTCGCGTACGAGAAGAAAAGAATTCGCAACAAAGCCGAACACAAAATCGCGCACATGGAGTACGACAAACTGGTTCACATCGAGAAGGTGGACGCGCAAGCTATCCGGTCGGCGGCGGAAAAAATCACCAAACTCATAACGCAAAAGATTATGGAAAAAGCAGAGATGAAAATCGCCCTACTCAATCTGTTGACCGCCGAGCAGCGGAAAAAAACACACGCAATGCATTCCGCTCATTCTCCGCGTTAAGCGCGGCGGCGGAGTTTGCGAAGTTTGAAAAAATAATTCGGGGCGTGGCGCAGCCTGGCTANNCTGCTTTGGGAGCAGGGGGTCGGAAGTTCAAATCTTCTCGCCCCGACCATTTTGTGAATGTCGGAGTTCTTCCAACCTTAAGGAAAAGGAGATGCGTCAATGAGAAAAAAAATCGGTTACGGTGTTTTACTTGCATTTGCAACGATGGCCATCGGGTTCAGCGGCACCGCGGCTTTCGCCGAAGTCATGGCGAAACTGACCACCGCCCCCAACGTTCCCGCCGATGAACGCGGCTCCGGAATCATGCAAAAGTTTTTCGGCAAAGCGGAAACCGTCGTCGTCAATTTGCAGGCGGAGGAATACGTCGGCGATTTAGCGGAAGGCGTGAAGTACGGTTTCTGGAGTTTTGGCGGAACCGTTCCGGGTCCGATGGCGCGGGTTCGCGTTGGCGACAGCATCGAATTCCATTTGTCCAACGCCGCAAATAATACCCAGCCCCACAACATCGATATTCACGCCGTGAACGGACCCGGCGGCGGCGCTGCCTTCACCACGGTGGAGCCCGGGGAAGAAAAAATCTTCACCTTCCAAGCCAAAGCCCCCGGAATTTTTATTTACCATTGCGCGGCGGGCGCCATCGTTGACCATATTTCCAACGGCATGTACGGCTTGGTTCTGGTTGAGCCCGAAGGCGGACTGCCCAAAGTTGACCGGGAATTTTATGTCATGCAAAGCGAGTTCTTCGCCTCCGAACCAGAAGATGGCATCGCGACATTTGACATCCAAAAAGGGTTGGACGAACACCCCACCCACGTCGTCTTCAACGGGAAAGCCGGCGGGTTGCTCGGCGACAACGCGCTGAAAGCCAAAGTCGATGAAACCGTGCGGATTTACTTCGGCAACATCGGACCCAATAGCGTTTCCTCGTTTCACATCATCGGCGAAATCTTCGACGAAGTTTACGACGGAGGAATTGGCGGTCCCACCAGCAAGAACATTCAAACCACGCTGGTGCCTTCTGCCGGGGCGACGATTGTCGACTTCAAAGTTGACGCGCCGGGAACCTACATCTTGGTTGACCACAGCATCTATCGCGTCGCCAAAGGCGCCATCGGACATTTGGTCGTCGAGGGAAATGAAAATCCGCAAGTCATCCGGCAAGGAAAATAACCAAGCCCCGACACGCACACCGCGGCGGCGGCGGTCGCCGTAAATCTTAGCCGCGAAACTTGAGGCTCGCTCATGAAAGCGTCCGACCTTTTTGTCCGGGCACTGGAACAAGAGGGAGTGGAGTTTATCTTCGGCATCCCCGGCGAAGAGAACCTCGACTTTCTCGAATCTTTGCGCGGTTCCAAAATCAAATTTATTCTGACCCGCCACGAGCAAGGCGCCGGGTTCATGGCCGCAACTTACGGAAGGCTGACCGGGAAAGTCGGCGTTTGCCTCTCCACGCTGGGTCCCGGCGTGACCAATTTTGTGACGGCCTGTGCTTACGCGCAATTAGGCGCCATGCCCGTTCTCATGATCTCTGGCCAAAAACCTATCAAGAAAAGTAAGCAGGGACGTTTTCAAATCATCGACGTCGTGGAAATGATGCGACCTCTCACCAAGTTCACCAAACAAATCGTGCACGGAAACAATATCCCCGTGCTGGTTTTTGAAGCCTTGCGCCTCGCCCGCGAAGAACGCCCCGGCGCGGTGCATTTGGAATTGCCAGAGGACATCGCCGCCGAAGAATGTTCCGCCGTTCCGCTCGCGACCATTACCACGCGTAGGCCAACTTCCGACGACAAGGCGCTCGACAAAGCGGTGGAAATGATCCGCGCAGCGAAGTTGCCGCTTTTGCTCATCGGCGCCGGCGCCAACAGAAATCGCACCCGCGAATCCTTGGCGAAGTTCATCGACAAAACCGGGATATATTATTTCAACACGCAAATGGGCAAAGGGGTGGTGGACGAAAGCCAGCCGCAGTTTTTGGGAACCGCCGCGCTCTCCAGCAGAGACTACTTGCATTGCGCCGTCGACCGCGCCGACTTGATCATCAACGTGGGACACGACGTCATCGAGAAGCCGCCGTTTTTTATGTCGGTGGCAGGAGCCAACGTGGTGCACATCAATTATTTTTCTTCCAACGTTGATGAAGTTTATTTTCCGCAACTGGATGTTGTCGGCGACATCGCGGGAAGCATCGACCGTCTCGCCAACCAACTGGAAAAATATCCGCACTGGGACTTCGGTTATTTCAAGCGAGTCAAAGACGACGTCGAGTCGCATCTCAAAGAGGGAAGCGAAGACACGCGTTTCCCCGTCATCCCTCAACATTTAGTCGCGCAAGTTCGCAAAGCCATGCCGGGCGACGGAATCATCGCCTTGGATAATGGCATCTACAAAATTTGGTTTGCGCGAAATTACAAAGCCCATTTGCCGAACACCGTGTTGCTGGACAACGCGCTGGCGACTATGGGCGCGGGGCTGCCGTCGGCAATCGGCGCGAAAATCGTTCACCCGAATAAAAAAGTGATGGCCATCTGCGGCGACGGAGGATTCATGATGAACTCCCAAGAAATGGAAACCGCCGTCCGTCTCGGATTAAACTTGGTGGTGATGATTCTCCGCGACGATGCGTATGGAATGATCAAGTGGAAGCAGGCGGAAATGGGTTTCCCCGATTTTGGTTTGAACTACGGCAACGCCGACTTCGTTAAGTACGCAGAATCCTACGGCGCCAAAGGGCATCGCCTCAAAGCCACAGACCAACTGCCCGGACTTCTCGATGAATGCTTGAATGGTCGCGGCGTACATTTAATCGACATCCCCGTGGATTATTCGGAAAACAAAAAAGTGTTGATCGACGAACTAAACTCCATAACTTGCATCGAGTAAATCGCGACGACGCCACCGTCGCGCCATCGCCGCCGATGTGGTGGCGATAAATTTTATGAGGACGACGCCGTGACGAAACGCTTAAAAGTACACTCCCCTTACGACGGTCATTTGCTCGCCGAGATTGACATGGATGACGCAAGCCGCGTGGAGACTACTCTGGAAACCGCATACCAGTTGGCGCAAGACCGCGACAAAATTCTTCCCGCGTCGCGGCGAATCGAAATATTGGAAAAGACCGCGGACTTGGTGCAGTCCAAAGCCGAAGAGTTCGCCCGCCAAGCGGCGGAAGAAGGCGGCAAGCCGCTGGTCGATTCCCGCGTCGAACTCGCCCGAGCGATTCAAGGCATCCGCGAAGCGGCGCAGTCAATCCGCCAACTGACCGGGCACGAAGTCCCCATGAACTTGACGGCGGCGTCGATGAACCGGATGGCCGTGACAATCCGCGAACCCATCGGCGTGGTCGCCGCCATCAGCGCTTTCAATCACCCCTTCAACTTAATCGTCCATCAAGTAATTCCCGCCGTCGCAGTGGGGTGCCCCGTCATCGTGAAACCCGCGCGGGCAACGCCGCTTTCGTGTTTCAATCTCGTCCAATGTCTTTACGAAGCCGGGCTGCCGCAACAATGGTGTCAAGCAATCATCTGCGAAAGTTCACTGGCAGAAAAAATGGTAACCGATTCCCGAGTGGCGTTTCTCACTTTCATCGGCTCGGGCGAAGTCGGATGGAAACTCCGCGCCAAGTTGGCTCCCGGCACGCGCTGCGCTTTGGAGCATGGCGGCGCAGCGCCGGTCATCGTCGACCACGACGCGGATTTGGAAGACGCTTTGCCGCTACTTGCGAAAGGTGGATTTTATCACGCCGGCCAAGTTTGCGTGTCGGTACAAAAAGTTTTTGTGCACGAAAGCATCGTCGATACATTTTCAAAAATGTTGGTCGCGCTGGCGGAGAAACTTGTGGTGGGCGACCCCGCGGATGAAAAAACGGAAGTGGGACCGTTGATCCAAAAAAGTGAAGTGGACCGCGTGGCGCGCTGGGTGAAAGAAGCGGAAGCGGACGGCGCGAAAATCTTAACGGGAGGAAAAAAAATCGGCGAGCGTTGTTACGCTCCCACCGTCATCCTCAACCCGTCGGACAAATCCAAAGTCTCCGCCCATGAAATTTTCGGACCCGTCATCAATGTTTATTCGTTCAACGACCGCGCGGAAGCGATAGCGAGAGCCAACCGCACGCCCTTTTCGTTTCAGGCCGCGGTGATTACCCGCAACGTGGACACCGCGCTCGACACCGCCAAAAAAATGAACGCCGCGACGGTGATGATCAACGACCATACTGCGTTCCGAGTTGATTGGATGCCGTTCGGCGGCCGCAAAACTTCAGGCTTGGGAGTGGGGGGAATCTTGCCGACGATGATGGAAATGACGGAAGAAAAACTGGTCGTGTTCCGGTCGAAACCAAGTTAGAAAATCTTCATCCCGCCGATGTTTTTTTCGCGGATATTTTCCGCGGCGGCGATTATGGGTTGCGGTCCGCGGCGCACCGGAAACCCGTGCCGTCTTCCTTGAGTTGGAAGTGTGCGTCTTTGCGGTTGGCGGATCTCATGTCCACAATTCTTTGGTTCCACGACCCGCCGCGATAAATCTTTTTGGTGATGGATATTGACCCGACGCAAGTCGCCCCGCTGCAAGCGTCGAGTTCCGGACGGGGTCCGCGCGGGTCTTGCTCCGGGCTCATCACATAATAGTTTTCGTTGATGGCCATCCAGTCCTGCACCCACTCGCTCACATTTCCCGACATATCGTAAAGTCCAAAAGGGTTGGGAGGGAAAGACCCCACCGGCGCGGAATGCTTGAAGCCGTCCGTCAAATTGGCAACGCGGTTATTGAGGTCGCAAGTGCTGTCGCAGAAATTCGCCGCGTTGCCGGGCATATTTTTCCCCCAATAATATTCTTCTTGCGTCCCGCCGCGGACCGCGAACTCCCACTCCGCTTCGGTCGGCAGTCGCAAGCCCAGTTTTCTGCAATAGTCTCGCGCGCCTTCCCACGACACACTATCGACGGGGAGATCGCCGCCGACATATTGGGAAGGATTGTAACCCATCGCCGTCTGGAAAAATTTTTGCCGCACTTCATACTTCGCCATCTTAAACGGGGACAGACAAACTTTGTGGACAGGTTGCTCGTCCGGGTCTCCGAGCCGACTTCCCATCTGAAAACATCCCCCTGGCAACGCGACCAGTTCCGCCGCCGGTTTTACCCGCTGGGCGGAAATGGATTTCTTCATCACCGTGGATTTCAAAGCCGCAATTTTTTCGCGCGTGGCGGCGGGGATTCCGGAATATTGGAGTCGGGTGCGACTTTTTAGAAACAGTTTCATCTTCCCGGATTTTTTTAGAAACACGCGGTAATGCGGGACGGGACCCTCGTAATCTTTTTTCAAAAACTCGCTGAAGGCTTCGTCGTCCTTTGCGGACTCATCCACCGCCATCACGTTGTCATCCACCAATTCCGCCTCGAGAGGTTCCGATTCGCCGTCGGTGTGAACCAGGATGTTGCGACCGGTGGCCACCGTCATCGCGAGGATTTTATCCAGCAACTTTACTGCTTCGTTGTACTTTTTCAGTTTTATCTTCGTGTTGGCTTGGGCTTCCAGCACGAGAAAATTTTTCGGTTCCTTTTCGAGAACCGCGCGGAAAAAATTTTCGGCAGCCTGATACTTCCCCAACGCAAACGCCTTTTCACCCTCTGCGTGGAGACTCGAGTTTTCTCCCGCCCAAACGATGCTCGTCGCCGCCGCGGTCGTCAAAAAAACTGCGGACAAAATTATTGCGCGGACTTGGTGCGTCATGGTTTCTTGCTCGATGAGAATAGCCGTTGCGTCTTTTCCCGTGCGGGGATCGTCAAATCGGGGAACTCTGTTCATCCTAAGTTTATGTTACCATATTTCGCGAACCACTAGATTGCGTAGTATAATGGACGTTGCGGTCATAACGACGGCTTGTCGCGCAACGGTTCACGCAGCGGGCGATGAAAAATTCAAAATAGGAAAGGACCATCAAAATGTCAACCAACGCGGTTACCAAAGAATCAAAAATCAATGTCCAAGGTTTGGATCATTTTGCTTTGAACGTGAAGAACATGGAACGGGCGGAAAAGTTTTATAGTGAGGTATTTGGGTTTCCGGTCATTCACAGGACGCAAACTCAATCCGGTTTGCGACACACTGAAATTGATGCCGGCAACGTCGCCATCGCATTATTTGAGTTGCCGAATTTGGATATCGACTCGGGGCAAAAAATTATGACGGACGATGGGTTTCTACATTTTGCATTTGGTTCCGACTACAAACATTTTGATACCACATTGCAAACCCTGAAAGAACGCGGCGTAAAGTTCGACGGCGAACCGCGTGATCGCGAAACGACTGTCTCGGTATATTTTTTTGATCCCGATGGTCATCAACTGGAAATCTGTTTTAAAAAATAAAAACTGCGTTATCTCGTTCACATTACGCAACCGGGGCGAATCATTATTTCGGCAGAAAGGACTTTGCGTTGGTTCACGACACCGTGCAGACAAGTTGCGGCGCGGTCGTATGCACGGCGACAATTAAAGTCTTGGCAAAGGTGGGGACTATTTCCTAAACCAAAATCAATGGAAAGGCAAACAAATGAAAACTTTCTTTCAAACAGATGACAGCATAAATAATTTAATTGTACGCGTGATGTTGGGGATCGTCATATTCCCGCACGGGGCGCAGAAACTTCTCGGATGGTTCGGGGGATATGGGTACGAAGGGACGCTGGGATTTTTCACCGACAAAATGGGGGTACCAATGATCATCGCCATATTGATTATTGCGGGAGAATTCTTTGGCGCATTGAGTTTGATCGCCGGGTTCTTGACCCGTCTTTGCGCCACGGGAATTTTACTCATCATGTCAGGCGCTATACTTATGGCGCACATGCCAAACGGATTTTTTATGAACTGGTCTGGCGCACAAGCCGGGGAAGGCTACGAGTATCATCTTCTCGCAATCGCCTTATGCCTCGTACTTTTGATTAGCGGAGGGGGCCGATTTTCCGCGGACGGTTTTATTACAAAACGTTTTTCATCCTGACCGGGAACGAAAACCGCGGGCACCAATTAAGCGAAACATTTTTAAAAAGGGTTCACCATGAAATTTTCTGAAGTTGTTCAACAACGCCGGACTGTTAAATCATACCAGCCCGGCAAAGAAATCAGCGACGCCGAACTCAAAGAGTTGATGCAGGAAGTAGTGTTGAGCCCGAGTTCATTCAACCTACAACACTGGACATTTATCGCCGTCAAAGACGCCGCCATAAAAGAAAAAATCCAGCAAGCCGCATGGAATCAGGAACAAATAGGAACTTGCTCGATACTGCTGGTCGTCTGCGGAAAAGTCGACGCTCATCAAGACGCTCCGGAAATTTACCGGGATGTTCCCGCGACCGTGCAGGACATGGTTCTTCCCATGATAAAAAATTTCTACGACGGGAAGCATCAACTGCAACGGGATGAAGCCATCCGCAGTGCTTCGTTGGCCGCCATGACTTTGATGCTGGCGGCTCATAATCGAGGATGGGCAACGGCGCCGATGATCGGGTTTGATCCGGAAGCGGTTACCAAATTGGTCAAGCTCCAGTCCAATTACATCCCCGTCATGCTGATGGCTCTGGGGTATAAGAAAAAAGAACCGCGACCGAGAGACCATCGCTGGCCCATCGAAGAAGTGGTCAAGATGAACACACTCGACGGTCCCGGTTTGACGGGATAAATCGGCGCGCGAATTTTTTTTGATATACCGTCCCCTCTCAACCTTTAAGGAAGATGCTCGATGATCATCGTGATGTCTCCGGATGCAATCCCGGAGCAAATAGAAAAAGTTGAAGACGCCATCCGGAAACTCGGCTACACCCCGCACGCAATCGTCGGCGTGGAGCGCAAAGTGATTGGAGCCGTGGGCGATGAACGCGGGAAAGACCGTCTGCAATCCATCGCAACCATGGGCGGAGTGGAAGACGTGTTCCCCATCCTCAAGCCATACAAACTCGCCAGCCGCGAAGTGAAATCCGACAACTCGGTGATTGAAGCAGACGGAGTTGCCATCGGCGGTCCCGCCATCGCCATCATCGCGGGCCCATGCTCGGTGGAAAGTAAGGAACAAATATGCACGACCGCGAAAATGGTTAAAAATTCCGGAGCCAACTTCCTGAGAGGAGGCGCTTACAAACCGCGAACCTCCCCCTATAGTTTTCAGGGAATGGAAGAGGGCGGACTCAAACTACTCGCCACCGCCAAGGAAGTTTCCGGGCTGCCCATCGTCACCGAAGTTATGAACCCCCGCGAAATAGATCTCGTTGCGAAGTATGCCGACGTCATTCAAGTCGGCGCCCGGAACATGCAGAATTTTTCATTGCTGAAAGAACTGGGGAAGATCGACAAACCCATTCTTTTGAAACGGGGCATGATGAACACCATCGAAGAATTTCTGATGTCCGCCGAATACATTCTTTCCGAAGGCAACCAGCAACTGATTCTTTGCGAGCGCGGCATCCGCACTTTTGAAACCGCGACCCGGAACACTTTGGATATTAGTTGCATACCGGTCTTGAAAAAGGAAACCCATCTCCCCATCATCGTAGACCCCAGCCACGCGACCGGGCATTGGCAGATGGTCGAATCCATGTCCCGCGCATCCATCGCCGCCGGTGCCGATGGGCTAATCATCGAGGTTCACCCCGACCCCATCAAAGCTTTTTCTGACGGACCCCAGTCCCTGAAACCGAAAAAGTTTGCCCGACTTATGGAAAACTTGCGGCCCTTTGCCGAATTAATGGGACGCACCCTCTAACCATCGCGGCGCGCAACGGCGGCACTTTCCCCCAGCCCTCATCTGGTGGTGGCGATGGCGCGCTCTTGAATTTTTAGTTTTTTGGGTTTATTCTGAAGCAGCTTTGACAAACAAAGATAACGTCCAAAATATATTAACCGAGTTTAGTAACTTTCGATTTTCGCACTCCCGCATGAGTGATTTATGCCAGGCCAACCGCAAACTTGTCGCAACATACCGGCAACGACTTCAACAAAAAATAGTTTCCCTCCAACAAACCGGGCAATCGTCCGACAACATTGAAATTGATCCGCAGAAATTTTATTTAAGTTTCAAAGACAGTGCCGTCAAATTAGTGGAGAAAGAAACCGGCCTGCTCCAAAAAGAGTGCGCCAGTTCCGACAACTGTCACTTGTTGTTGCTCAAGCAAACCGCATTGGTGGACGCTCTCGTGCAAGCCAGTCTTTACTCCGCGGTCTGGTATTTTAATCATCAGAATAATCAGGAGTGGACTACGCAATCCGTCCCCATTGCCATCGTTGCCCGCGGTGGTTATGGCAGAGAAGAAATGTATTTCCGGTCGGATGTGGATATCCAAATCGTTTCCAAATCGTCTGCGAATGAAAGCGAAAAAAAATCCGCGGAGCAAATTATCCGGCACTTTGAGTATCTGCTCGTCTTCCAAGATATTTTTCCCGCCACGGTTAACGCCTATTACGCCGAAAGCGAAACGTTTGAAAAAGACCATGACCCCGCCAGAGTTCCCGAGTTTATGGCGCTTTTGGAGCATCGTTTTGTAGTCGGCAACTCCCTCGTCTATAGCGAATTTAAAAGTTCTATTAAAACAGTCAGCCTACTTTGTCGTGAGGAGATTCAAAAACATTGTTTAAGTCACGAAGGATGTTATGAAGTACAGAACACCGTCTTTAAGCAGGAACCAAATATCAAGGAGGAAATGCTCCGCCTATACTGGGCATTGGCGGCCGTACGATTTCTTCAAAACATAACGACCACCAACCAGTTTGAGTTGCTCGACGAATTGTTCGCAAAAAACCTGCTGAGTCCATTGGCTTACAAGAGCATGCAAAACGGACTCCGTCTTTTGTCCCGGGTCCGTTTGTTTCTGCATACTTTTCAAAAAGGCGCAGAGCGGGACACCATGCGATTTGAAGTGCGGGAAAAAATTGCACAGGCCATGGGATTCGATGTTAAGGCTTTTTTCCAAACTTATTTTTACGATGCCGTTCATCCCCTCAAGCAGTTCAGTCGGAACCTATACTGGGAGAGCATGGCGGCGGACACCAAAAAAAAGAAATGCCTGTCGGAGTTCTTCGCCCTCAACACGCAAAATCAAATTTACTTTGAGGGGAAGCCCGAAGACCTGTTCGCGCAAGAACCTTTATGGCTATTCAAAGTTTTTATCTGGGTCGCTGAAAGGAATTATCATTTGTCCTACGAAGTGATACGCGCCATTGAGCAACGTGTTGATCAAGCGTATCTCACTGCCGTGGATGAAAAATCTAAACCGGAAATCCAGAACTGTTTCAAGCGCATCATCCGCGGAAAATATTTTTCAAAAGCCATCCGCCTGCTCCATGAATTCGGAATATTGGGAGATTATTTCATCCCCGAATTTAATAATCTGAAAGGCATGCTACAAGATATTTATGTGCATAAATTTCCAACGGACATCCATATACTTTCCGCGCTGGATATTTTAAATGGGTTGGAATTCCGCGACACCGCTGATCCCTTTCTTGCCGAACTTTATCACTCCCAAAAGGATAAGACGGCGATGAAACTTTCCGTGTTGCTACACGATATCGGCAAGGGCGCAAAAGTTGGCGACGAGAATGAAGAGTTGGTCGGCGCGAAAATGATCCCGCGGATTTTGAAGAACCTAGGTTACGGCGACAAACCTAAAAGGGTGGATGACGTTTCCTTTCTGGTAGAAAAACATTTGACTATGTACGACCTGATGCTTCTCGACCCCGAAGCCGACGACACCCACGACATGGTACTCGACCTCGTCGACCACGATAAGGAAAGGCTGAAGATGTTGGTCCTGCTCACCCACGCGGACCGCGGCGGAACTAAGATGGCCATGTCCTCCGCGCAAATCAAACAGTTAAAACTATTTTACCAATACACCCTTCATCACAAGAAGCGGGAGAGCGTTCCCAACAACGTTAAACTGGAATTTCTGAAGATGGTTCGCCTTCCTCGGGAACTGCAAACGCAGTTGGAAATCTATAACAAATTTACCCGGTCGCGGGAACCTTTCATGGCAGAAATGCTTTTTATGTACGGGCAACCTTCCGAACTGATTCTATGCACTCGGGATATCCGGGGATTGTTGCATAAGATTTCCGCGGTGTTGGCGTTCAACCAATTGGACATTGTCGAAGCTAGTATTCAGACTTTTCGCGACAAGGCTTTCGACGTCTTTAAAGTTGTCGATTCCGCCAGAAAACCTATTGACTACGGGGATTTCTTTTTTATCCGACAACGTATCCAAGACGATTTGCGCCAAGTCTTTATCGACCAGAAACCTCTGGCGTCTATATTTAAAGGAAGGACCGTTGGCAAAACTTCGGAAAATTTACATTTTAAGGAAGTTAAATTAAAAATGAAAACCATTGGGCGGTCTGTAAACTTATCGACCCACAACCTGCCGGGGACATTCATGATGGAAACCAAAGTATTCTCCGATGCAAATATGGAATGCCAAAAAGCAGTCCTTCACACACATCAAGGCACCGCTTCAAATGTTTTCTACCTGCGCCCGGAAAATGTAGAAAAAATTATGAACAATCAAAAACACTTTATTCAAACTTTTAAAAAATCTCTGCAACCTCTATTGATCGAGGAACCATTATTTTTACAGGAATATCTAACCCCCAACTCATAAATATTCGGCATGGATTTTAATTCAAATTCTCCGAGACCAAAAACAATCGCTTTCTGTCTGTTCATCGCTCTCCTCTTATTGCCTTCTCTGGCCTTATCCGAAGAAAGTTATAAAAGCCTGCTGGAAAAAGCGCGGAGCCTGGATAAGGAAGAATTTTTTGAAGATGCTGTCAAATACTGGGGGAAAATCCTTGATGCCGACCCGCCTCCAAATATTGTTCTTTACGCTAAACTCAAACTTAGCAATACCTATTCACGCCTGGGAAAACCGAATGCAACCGTCAGAATATCCAAAGCACTGACAGAAGCCAACCCCGACCACTACGACTCGTGGTTTCATCTTGCCAACGCCCTCGCGGCCTTGCGGCAATATTCGCAAGCCATTGAAGCTTTCAAGCAAATGACCGCGTTAAAACCCGAAGAAGGATTGGCGTGGGTGGGATTGGCGTTTGCATATTTTGGTGACGGGCAACCGGATGCCGCCATCGAAAAATTTAAAAGAGCCATGAAAATATTTAAGGCGCACAAAAATATTTCCTGGCATCGAGATTGCCGTCTGGCCATTAATCAGATAAAAGGATTCGCCCGCTTCCCTCCGAATTTTGCAGACCTTTGGTTGGCAAAAAACCTAAAAAAAGTTCAAGACACCTACTTGAATACGGTCCTGGATTTGGACGGCCTGCTGAATTAGAACTGGTGAGACCTCGCTCCTTTGGCCTGAAGAAAAATTCGTGTTTCTATAAATTTAAGATACAATTGGCTTTGGATTCTTGAACATTAAGGAATAAACCTCGCTACAACTTATGGCTCGGAAATCGAAATACAATCTGGTTTGGATGGATATGGAAATGACGGGCTTGGATGCGGAAAAAGAAGTCGTTATCGAAATCGCCACTCTGGTTACCGACAGCGAACTAAACGTTCTCGAAGAAGGACCTTGTATCGCCATTCATCAAAGGGAGGAGGTTCTGAACAAAATGGACGAATGGAACACGAAGCATCACAACGCATCGGGGCTGATCAATCGGGTGCGTGAATCCTTGATAAATCACGAGGAGGCCGAAAAAAAAACTTTGGGGTTTGTCAAGAAATACTGCACCAAAGGTACGTCCCCCCTGTGCGGAAACTCCATTCATCAGGACCGAAAATTCCTCTCCAAATATATGCGTAATTTGCACGACTATTTGCATTATAGAAGTATCGACGTGACTTCAATCAAAGAACTTGTAACCCGTTGGTACCCGGACAGTCCCAAGTTCCCAAAAAAAAGTAATGAACACATGGCTCTTACGGATATCCGCGAATCGTTGCAGGAACTTATCTTTTATCGACAACATTATTTCATCGACCGTGAAGCGAACATTGCCCAACCCGCGACCTGAAAACTAAAAAATATCCAGAGAATGAATAAAGGCACTATCATTACCTTGGTGTTCCTCGCCTTCGTCGCCAGCGTTTCCATTGACCTTCTATGGACGGGCAACAAGTATCAATGCGAAGTCTGTATTAAATACAAAGACCAAATCGTTTGCCAGAAAGTAAAAGGTATGGCAAAGGAAGACACCATCATGACGGGCATGAGCACGGCCTGCGCCAAGGTGGCAAACGGTATGACCGAGTCTTTAGAATGCCAAGCTCAGCCTCTCGAGAAAATGGAATGCACGGAAATTTAATCAACCGTTGGACGGGAGAAAAATTAGGTCATAAACTTTCTGGTATTTTTCCTCCACGCTTCCCAAGTTAAATCGGAATCGGTCCTTATCCATTTTTTCGCCGGTGTCCCAATGCCACAGGCGACATCCATCCGGGCTGATCTCATCCCCCAGCAGAACCCCGCCCTTATGCCGACCAAACTCCAATTTGAAATCCACCAGTCGAATGTTCCGAGCCTTGAAGAATTCAATCAGCAGGCTATTGATTTTTAGACCTTCGGATTTTAAAACTTTCATCTCCTTCTTTGTCGCCCAACCAAAAGTTTCAATATGGCACTCGTTGATCATCGGGTCCCCCAACGGGTCACTCTTATAAAAAAATTCCAGGACCGGATTGCGCAATACCGTTCCTTCTTCTATGCCGAGCCTTTTGGTCAGGCTCCCGGCGGCGACATTGCGCAACACCACTTCCACGGGAATGATATCCAACTTTTTCACCAGCATTTCCCGGTCGTTGAGAGTTTCAACAAAATGGGTTTCGATTCCTTCGTTGGCCAGAAATTGGAAAATCCGGCTTGAGATATGGTTGTTCATCACGCCCTTATCAACGATGGTTCCTTTCTTCGCTCCGTTGAAAGCGGAAGCATCATCCTTGAAATACTGAACCACTAAATCGGGGTCAGAAGTTTTGTAAATGATTTTGGCTTTGCCTTCATAGATTTTTTCCAGACGTTCCATATATTTCTCTTATTTTTCAAAAACCCTTTTAAAAATCCGATCTATATTTTTAAACTGCTTCTTTAATTCGAAAGCCTGATCAATCTCTCTTACAGATAAGAGTTTTCTGATCGTCTTGTCTTTTTTTAATAGTGTTAAAAAATTTTTTCCGTGAGCCCAACTTTGCATAGCATTTTTCTGCACCAGTTTATAGGCTTCGTCCCGGGTGACACCCTTCCGCACCAAGGCGAGAAGAACGCTTTGTGAAAAAATCAAGCCCTCTGTTTTTTCCAAATTACGCATCATATTTTCAGGATAAACCGTCAACTCGTCCATCATTGCTGTCATTTTCCGCAACATGTAATGAATCAAAATTGTGCTGTCTGGCCCGATGACCCGTTCCACAGAAGAATGGCTGATGTCCCGTTCATGCCAGAGCGGCATGTTCTCCATGGCCGCAAAGGCGTTGGCTCGAACTACCCGGGCTAGACCGCACATCTGTTCGGAAATCACCGGGTTGCGCTTGTGCGGCATCGCCGATGAACCTTTTTGTCCGCCGGAAAAAAACTCCGCCGCCTCCATAACTTCCGTCCGTTGCAGATGGCGGATTTCGGTGGCGATTTTTTCTATCGTGCCAGCAAGAATAGCCAAGGTTCCAAAGAACTCTGCGTGACGGTCGCGCTGAATCACCTGACTAGAAATCGGGTCAGGTTTCAATCCAAGTTTGGAACAAACATATTCTTCAACATCCGGGTCGATGCATGAAAAGGTTCCCACCGCGCCGGATATCTGACCATAGGCAATACGCTGACGGGCGCGTTTGATTCGGTCTACATTGCGCTTGATTTCTTCATACCAATTAGCAACTTTCAATCCAAAGGTCAAAGGCTCGGCGTGAACACCATGCGACCGGCCGATGGTCGGGGTGAGTTTGTACTTCTTCGCCTGCTTTTTCAATACGTCTTGAAAAACCGCAAGCTCCTTCAAAATCAAAGTTGCAGATTTTTTCAACTGCACCGCCAAAGCGGTATCCAGAACATCGGAAGAAGTCATTCCCATGTGCATGTACCGCGCTGATTCTCCAACGTGTTCTGCCACGCAAGTTAAAAACGCGATTACATCGTGTTTCACTTCCCGCTCAATTTCGTCAATGCGCTCCACATCAAACCGCGACTTGGTTTGAATTTCTTTCAACGCGGATATTGGGATTTCCCCTTTTTTCGCCAGGGCTTCACAGGCCAGGACTTCTATTTTCAACCAGATTTTGAACTTGTTTTCTGGCGCCCAAATAGCCGCCATTTCTGGCAACGTGTATCGTGGTATCAAAGTTCAGTTTCCCCGTATGTTCATTGAGTTGTGGACCAAAGTTAGGGTTGAATGCATGAAGAAAAAATTTATACTTGCTGGAAAAATATTTTCGTGGCGGGGCATATCTTAAACGCAACCGCGGGGTAAATCAATAAATGAACGCAACCGTTGAAATCTGTTTTGTGTGCATGGGAAATATCTGTCGCTCCCCGCTTGCGCAAGGTGTTTTTGAACCCCTCGTTAAACGCGAAGGGTTGCAAGACCGCGTCGTTGTAAGCTCCGCCGGAGTTGGCGACTGGCATGTGGGAGACCCTCCCGATTCCCGAATGCAGGCAACCGCGCGCAAACACGGAATCCATCTCAGTAGCCGGGCGCGCCAGTTTCAGGCCGCGGATTTCAAGCGGATGGACCTGGTGCTGGCCATGGACCATAGCAACATGAGTGCCTTGCAACAAATGCGGCCGGCGCCAGAACTTCAAAACAAATTGTTCCTGTTTCGTTCTTTTGACCCGGAAAATAACGGCGACCTCGAAGTGCCCGATCCTTATTACGGTGACGGCGAAGGTTTCGAAACGGTGTTCCAAATCGTGGAGCGAACCTGCCCGCAAGTTCTGCAACGCGTAAAAACGGAACTTGCAAAAAAAGTATGAATGATGAAATCAGCAAACTTCTGCAACCTATTTTTGGCGAGAAGGTGGAGGTGCAGTCTTCGTCGCAAACCGGAGGAGGATGCATCAACCAGACTTCTGTTCTGCAACTGACCAACGGGGAGCAAGTTTTTCTAAAGTACAATTCCCGCCCGCCCACAAATTTCTTCGCCGTGGAAGCCAAGGGACTGCAACTTCTCGCGCAGGCGACAAAGGGGCCAAGAGTGCCGAAACCTCTGGCTTTGCAGGATTCCGCGAATCCCTCGTTTCTGATTTTGGAATATGTTGAGGCGTCTTCTCCCGGGCATGATTTCGCAACCCGTTTCGCCCGGTCACTGGCCGAGCTTCACCGTGCTACCCATAGCAACTTCGGTCTAGACCATGACAATTACATCGGCAGCACGCTGCAAAAAAATACTCAGGAAACCAATGGCATCCATTTTTTCCGCGACCAACGGTTGCGACCGCAACAGGAACTTGCCCGCAAATCTGGCAAACTTCCACTTGCTACCGATAAAAAACTCGACGAACTGTGCGACCGGATTGAAAACTATCTCGATGTTTCAGGAGAACAACCGGCCTTGTCGCACGGTGATCTGTGGTCAGGAAATTATTTTTCTGGACCCGGTCAACTCCCTTATATTTTTGACCCGGCAGTTTGCTTTGGCTTGCGCGAAGCCGACTTGGCGATGACCGAACTCTTCGGCAGATTGCCGCAAAAGTTTTATGATGCTTACCACGAAGCTTTTCCGTTGCACCTTGGGTACGAGGAGAGGAGGGATTTGTACAATCTGTATCATCTTCTAAACCATCTGAATATTTTTGGCGACTCCTACTTGGCGTCCGTGGAAAATGTGGTGAGACGCTACCAATCTTCCTAGCGGGAAAGATGGAACGCGAAGGTTTGTCGCGCCGAGAACATCCGTTGCCGACAATAAAAAACGGTTGCTAGTTTATACTCCCCGCGGTCGCGAGGACGGAGGAAGGGCGCTGCGGTATTTGGTCGCGGTCGCGATGCTGGTGGCAGGCGCGGTCGTCGTCGTCGGCTGATTAGAATCCGCCGCCGATTTTTGCGATGAAGGTGCGCAGTTCGCTTTCGATGGGACCATCCCAGTTTTTAGTTTCGTCGGCCAACGTGGAAAGGACGGCTTTGCCTTCGCTGATTTCCAGTGCGCTGGCGATGCTGACCAAAATTCTCGACCCGTATCGGTCAACCAAACCATGTTCTTCGGCGGCGCGGAAAGCCTTGTCCGACCCCATGATCATCGCCCATGCTTGGATGACGGAAACTTGGGTCGACTCTCTAAATCGCAGGGCGTCCAACTCTTCCATATAGGTTCCTGCGTCCATCTGACCCGACTCGAATTTTTCGATCAACTGCTTCAGGTTTTGCTCTTTGGATTCTACCTTGCGGAAAATATATTCGAAAAACTTTGCTTCCGATTTTTTCAACTCATCCATATTCCAAGGACACTGAAAGTCCACCTCCTGCGAATTGCTAACCTTCCGCGTTTCCTTTTCGATTTTGCGGAGGCATTCGGGACATCGCCGACCTGCGTCGTGATTAAACTCGCTGCCGCATTGGCAAGGTGCCAACACGCTTTGCAAAGCAAGGGCGAGGGCATCGCCTTTTAATCCCAACACGTCGCGGAAGGCAATCCGCACGGGATTGGCGCGGGTCACCGACAGACATCGAACGCACGAGGAGCAATATATTAGGTAAGAGTTTTCCCCGTCGCCGGGCTCGGTCACGGGTTTAAAAGTTGCCGGGCAGAGCACGCATTGCACTTCTTTGCGAAAGGTATCAGCCATCCGTCGTTACCGTCACCGTCGTCATCGTCACCGCCGCCGTTGTTCCTCGCCGCGGTTTGAAAAAAAACTTCATGGGGATTTCATTATTGGGTGAGAGGGATTGCCCGGCGCTAAAAAGTTTAACCGAACTCTGCGGGCAATAAAAAACCCACGGCTCGGAGGCGCCATGGGTCTAATAAAGTTTCAGGTGGTTAGCCAGAGTAGGCTTGGCCTAATTCAGCGGTTTCGGATTCTTTAGCGCCCATGATAACCTTGCCCGTCACCACGTCCACGGGGAACATGGTAATCGCGTTGTGCGTACTGCAAACAACTTTGCAGAGGTCGCAACCTTTGCAACGCGGCTCAATCACTATCGCCTTTTGCGTGGCTTCGTCCAGCATGATGCAATCTGCTTCGGGACAATACATGATGCAAAGACGGCAACCTTTTTCCGCTATACATTTTTCGTTATCTACCCAAGCAACGTTATACACTCGAAACTTTTCCTCATTTGAAAAGGCTAAAACATTCGACCGTGGCCAATGTCACCGTGACGACTAAACCGTCGCCGTCATCGTCTTCAACGCCACCGTCGTCATTACCGTCGCGCCGCCGTAACGACTAAACCGCCACCAAATTCAGGTCCTGCTTCTCCGCCCACTCCGTGGCTATTCTGTGGGACTCGATGATCGTGTCCATGTTGGCTTTGAGGAGCAATTCTTTCTTGGCGTATTTTTTCTTAATCGCTTCGTCAAGCGTCGCCGTCCCGCCGGACGCCACATACTTTTTGCCGAAGCGCTCCTGCAACGCGCCATCCAAAGCCTTGAGGGTCACCACCTTGGTCACGCCTGCGCAAGCGCCGATCATCGCCATGTTGGTGGAGAGTTCGGTCTTGCCAATTTCCAACGCCAACTTGGTCGCGTCGTGATTGAGCACTTTGACGTTGAGGTCTTCCAAAGTTTGATGGTCTTCGTCGTTGAGAAGATCCGTCGGGGTGTTGATAATGACCAAACCGTTTTCTTTAATCCCGGAATAAAAGGGTGCCGTGTAACTTTTCTGCATGGTGATAACTTGCGCGTGAAACACCATGATGACGTCCGGGAACACCAGTTCGCCGCGGTCGTAAATGCGCTCCGACCCTACTCGGCAATAACTTTCGGCGGGAGCCATTCTTTTTTCGGCGCCGAAAAATGGATTCGAAATGGAGAACTTGCCATCGCGATTGGCGGCCATTGCCAAAAGATGCGCGGCCGTCACCGCCCCCTGCCCACCCAAACCGGAAATTCGGATATTCATTCTGCTCATAGTTTTGCGCTCCTATATTAAGCGTTGACTGGCTTCTTGGCTTTCGCCGCTTTTTTTCTCGCCTTGGTTTCTTCTTTGATGGAATCCAAAAGTTTCTGGGCTTCCTCGGTGATGTATTCCTTTTGGACGAACCGACCGCCGATGGTTTCGGCGTCTTTCATTTCGTCCAGACCTTCCATGCTCTGCTTGCCGATTTCGAGGATGCAAGGGGTGTAGAGTTGGACGAACGTGGGGCCTATTTCGCGCGCTACATAGATGGCGTTTTTGATCGCCTGCTCCACCCGGTTGGGTTTGCTGACGGTCAAGACGGCGATGTAAGCGCAACCGGCTTCGCGCGCAATTTCTGGCAAGCGCACCTTCTCAAAACTTTTGCCTTTTGGTGCCATCTTGGCGACGAAACCTTTTTGCATCAGGCCGCTTTCCTGCCCGCCTGTGTTGGCATAGAGTTCGTTGTCAAAACAGATGGTGGTGAACTTTTCCTGACGGAACCAAGACTGCATGGTCATGTCCAACCCGATGTCAACGGTCGCCCCGTCCCCAGCCAGAACCACCACGTCTTTTTCGACGTCGGGAAAACGGCTGGCCAAAGCCCGCTTCAAACCAGAGGCGATGGCGTTCTGATTGCCGAATAAGGAATGGATGTTGTGCACCGCAACGTGTGGGAAAACCAGACTGGTGCAACCGGTGGAACCGACGAACACGGTGTCTTCCGGCGCTGGCAAACTGGCGAGGATGTAACGGAAGGCGATGGACTCGGGGCACCCGGCGCACAGAGAGTGTTGCTCAATCAACTCTTTGGAGGAACCGATGTCCTTCCAGCCGCGGTCCTGATTGCCGAAGGTGGCCGTCGCAACCAGTTCTTGATACTCTGGCGGCATGATGTCAGCCAGATCTTCGCATATACTGATTTTTTCCTTGCTCATACAACTCCCCTTAAATTAGCTCCCCGATTCGGGAAGGATAACTGGATAAAATTAGCGCCGACTCATCGCCGCTACATCCTGAGTTTTACGGTCTCCATACCTAAATGATTTTTGATTTGTTCCACAATAACTTCCGAAGGCATGGTCATGCCACCGCAAACATGCGGTCCCGCGTAAACCCTCTCGTTGTCCGGGATGGTGGATTTGATTTCGCGAGCCAACCAGCCGGCGATGTTAAACTCTGGGACGAAAATATGTTTCGCGTTTTTGGTGACCTGCCTGATTTCTTCGTAAGGGAAGGGGCGAATGGTTTTAATTTTGACTAGCCCCACCTTGACGCCGTCTGCTTCAAGAAGCCGGATGGCTTCCCGACTCTGCGACACCGCAGTCCCGGAGCCGACAATCAGAACTTCCTGGTCGGCGTTTTCCGTGTCAATCAAACCATCCAACAGAGGAACGGCGTGCTTGCGGGAGCGCTCAACCGCCGCCTTAACTTCCTGTTGCCAAGAAGCGTGGGTGGCGTAACTGATGTAATTGGATTTCATGACAAACGGGTCGCGCATCATGCGAATCGGCGAGGTTTCCATATCCATAACGGGTTGCGGATTTTTGTATGGGTCGTAAGGAGTCAGGGTAAGATCCACCGGGGGAAGCTCCACCGTGTCCTTGGTATGGGTCACGAAAAAACCGTCGCAACACACCGCAATCGGGACATGCACATCCGGTTGCTCTGCGACGATGAAACCTTTCAGGATGAAATCAAAAAGGTCTTGCGCCGTCTCGGCGTGCCAAACCATCATCCCCGTCTCAAGCAGATAGTGCATTTCCAAAGTATCGGGCTGAATGCTCAGCGGCGAGTTAACCCCTCGGCAAGTCACGCAAACCTGAATCGGTAGCCGCGCTCCGGCCCACATGGGGAAGTTCTCCATGGCGCGCAGTGTACCCGGACCGGCGGTGGTGGTGAAAACGCGGTGTCCGCCAAACGCGGCGCCGGCGCATTGACCCATAACCGCAAACTCGCTCTCGCCGCGAAAGTATTCGTCCAGATAACCTTCCGCATAAATTTCGCCAATCAACGCCGCCGCTTCGCTCTGGGGGGTGATGGGGTAAGCCACGGAAGTCCCCACACTGGCTCGCTTGATGGCTTCGCGAATCACTTCACTGCCAGTCAAGAAACTCGGCGTTTGTTCCGCCTTGAAAAAAATGTCGTTGATGTCGGTGTAGGTCTGGTTCATCCTGTTCTTCTCACCGAGTTTTACATGGGTTGAAGCGATGACTCTTTTGTGCTTGAGTTCCACTTGCTTATTCATAAATCTACTCCTATGTAAAGAGTGCGCTGATACGGTCAAGGGTCTACGAAACGTTATTTACCACTAATTTTGTAATTTTGTTACCTAAAACTCCTATCAGAAACCCTGGTCCAATAAAGACAATTATCCAAACTGTGAATATAAAATTACCAATGAACGGAATATCCGCAATTGGTCTAATAAAGTTGCCCCACATCTGAATAAGTTTAGGGGATTCGCTCCACGAACCACTTACGAAAACTGATATGAAAATAAAACCTATTACTGACCCTCCAATAATCATCAGAATGTTGCCAATCTTCTCCAGAATCCTTCCTACGGTCAACATTTCAGACTCTATCTGGTGTATGTCAAAATACATGAAATGATGATTAAAAACTTTCCGCAGATTTTCAACCTCGTATATGTCAAGCAGGCTCCACGATCGGGCCAGACCGGCTCATCTTAAATTGAGTAAATGGGATGGCTTGAGATTTTACGCCCTCCGATTTTAATTTCTTAACCGCGGCGATAAGTCTGCGGACCTTCTCGGCATTCGCATCGCGAAAAGAAAGACACGCATCTTCATGCCCCGCTTGAGCACACACCGCTATTGTATAACACTTTGTCCCGCCGCGGATAATTTTTAAAGCTAAATTCGCCATATGACAATGAACCCCGACGAAAATGCACACATCAATTTTATTATGCCAGATGGTCAAATTCGGATGGTTGGGGTTGATCTCAACCTCCGCGTCAATTTTGGGATACTTGGGGCGATAGTCCGCCATCGGAATCAACCGCATCGGGACTTCGTTCGCCAACGCCCGAATGGCCGTGGCTTTTTCCGCGACGTGATCGTTCCATTTCCACAGCACCAAAGGTCCCGGGAAAATGGTCGGAACCTTCGCCTCTAAAAGTTTGCGGGCACAATATTCATACGCCTCCTCCTCGGGCACAATCCTGCCTTCGATATGCGCCTCGCCAGGGTCGGGCAAAACATTCCCCATGGATGCTGCGGCGGGAGGCAAAAACGCCTCGGGCCCGGGCTTGACCTGATACTGACTCATTCTGATAATCCCCGTTCCGTAAGTTAAGTCTATGGCAAAGAATATTAATAACTTGTACTTAATTCACACAGACACCTTTGTTTTTACTCGCTCTCTTCAACCCACCCCTTAGATTTTAAGCAAGACTTGGTAATACTATTTCTACTGAATGCAAGCGCTATCACGCTAGCATTACTGTGTATAGGTGCGGCAACCTCTGCCTTATATTTACAATCAGCTAAATCTTGTGACCATTTTTCAGGTGTGTAACTGTGATGTATAAATTTAGTTTGAGCACAGCCAGTGAATAACACAACGCTACTTAAAAAACTCACTATAATGAAAAATTTCATTTTTCTCCATCCCCTCTAACAACAAAGGCGGTAAGGCGTAAGGGTTAATCACCTAACTATTAGTATAAGGCTTTATTACCTTGAGAAAAAAGATACCCATAATAAACCAGACCCGAAAAGTTGTCAAACCTTAATCGCCAAAATAACCGCGATTATTTTCAACTGCGCGTTTGCCGATATCCCCGCCACCGCCACCGTCATTCCAACGAAAAGCCCGCCCCCGGCTTGAACAGGGGTTGGAATCCAGTCATCACGACCGCCGCCAACGTCATCGCGACACCGTCGTCGTGTCGCCGTCACCGTCGTCCCGGTCGGGGACGAAAAAATCAGAGCCGCTTTTGCAAATCTTCCAGCAAAGCAAGATGCTTTTTTTCTTCCACCAGCAAATGCGAAAAGATGACCTTCACGTCCAGTTTTCTCTCCCCCTTAAGCAACCCTTGCAGTATTTCAATCGACCTTTTTTCCGCCGCAATTCCCAACTCAAGAGCCTGCTTGTCGCTACGAATATTTTGCGAGGAAAAATCTTTGGCGGGGAAAATTTTGCCCTGCAACTCTTCGCCGATGAACCGCTGCAAATATTCTTTGGGTCGCGCCCGACTCGCGATGGCCGGCTGCAAAAACCGGGCTTTTTCCTGCAGACTCTGGATGTGCTCCCTTTCCTCGTCAGCCAAGCGGGAGAACATATTGCGGACGCGGAGGTCGTGAACTTTTTTCGCCGCCGACTCGTAAAAAAGTAGCCCTTCCTTTTCGATGCGGAGGCTGATCTCAATCGCATCCGCGCATTGAAAAGGAGCCCTGACCGCGGCCGTTTTCTCCGCCGCCGAAATTTTCGCCTTGCCTCTTTTCATTCCCCACCGCCACCGAAATTTTTTGGAAAGAACTCCGCGCAACAACCGCCACCGTCATCGTGACCGTCATCATCATCATCGCGCCCGCCATTGTCACCGCGACCGCGGAAACAATCTATCACAACTTTTCATTCGCGCCGCCGAAAGAATCGGCAAAAACTGCGCGGCGCAAATTTCCGCAATGGGAATAGTATGTTACAGTGCGGCGAAACTCCAGCCCGTGGCGAGAATCCAAACCATGAACACAGTCGAAATATTCACCGACGGGGGATGCAAGGGCAACCCCGGTCCCGGCGGATACGGGTGCATCATCAAGCAAAACGGCGGCGTGCGGGAAATCAAAGGGGGGCATCCGCAAACCACCAACAACATCATGGAAATGACCGCCGCCATCGTCGCCCTGAAAGAGTTGCGCGACGCCTGCAAAATTACATTGACGACGGACTCGCAATATGTCGTCAAGGGAATGACCGAGTGGATGAACGAGTGGATTCGCAACGGATGGAAAACGTCGCGCCGCCGCCACGTGAAAAACCGCGAACTTTGGCAGGAACTCCGCGAAGTGAGCCAACGCCACGCCATCACTTGGGTATGGGTGAGGGGCCACGACGGTCACCCGGAAAATGAACGCTGCGACCAACTGGCAAACGAAGCCATCGCGGAACTTTGATTTTTACATCGGAAGACAAAATGAATCCGCCGCCGTCATCGCCGTTGCCACAATTTTCCCGCCGCCGTCGTCACCGTCGTCACCCCCGCGCGCGCGCCCTTTCACCGTCGCCGCCGTCGTCGTCGCGTTGGTCACCGCTTTCGTACATTATTGTACTGAGCCTGTTCCTTTCCGCCGCGTCCTGTTCCACCACGCGACCGAGCGCGCCGCTAAATTCTTACCCCGGGCAAACGCAAAAAAGTCGCGGGCAAGATTTGCAACCGTTCAGCAATTCCACGGCGCTCGCCAATCCGCAAAAGTTCGCCGACGACTTGGACCGCGCGTCGCTGGAACGAGCCATCATGAATCAACTCTGGGCGATGTTCGAGCAAGACCCCGCCGTCGCTGTGCGGTTGGGGACGGTCACCGTCACGCGCGGTCGCCTCGTGGAAACTTTGGAAACTTTTTTGGCGATTCTGCGGCAGGGACTTTCCCCCGAAAAATTCAACGAAAAAATCGCCGCGGAATTTATATTTTATCGCGCCGGCAAAGGGGAAGGCGACGGCAAAAAAATGCTTTTCACCGGCTATTATCGCCCCGTCATCCAAGCCAATCTGACGCGAACTCCGCTGTATCGATACCCCCTTTACCAGTTGCGCGAATCGGAGTTGCGACGAATCAAGCGCGGGAAAAACTGGCGGCGTCTCACCCGCAAAGAAATTGACGGCGGCGGTGTCCTGCGCGGATTAGGGCTGGAAATCGCCTGGCTCAAAGACGACGTCGAGCGGTTCTTTCTCCACATCCAAGGCTCCGGCATTTTGGAGTTCCCCGACGGCAGTCGGCACGGCGTCGGCTACCAAAACTCCAACCAACATTCCTACACCGGCATCGGCAAACTTATGCTCCGCGACGGCGTCATCACCGCCGGCTCCATGCAAAGCATCAAAAAATATTTCCGCGACAACCCGCGGGACATTTCCAAATACCTATACCAAAATAAACGCTACATCTTTTTCGCCCGCAACGACGACGGACCGCGCGGGTCGGGGGGAGGAGAGTTGGTGGGCGGACGCTCCATCGCAACCGACAAATCCATTTACCCCGCCGGGGGACTAGCCTTCATCCGCGTCAAGCAACCCGTCCTCGACGAAGATAATAAAATCGTACGCTGGCGACGCGCGTCAAGATTCGTGGTGGACCAAGACACCGGCAACGCCATCCGCGGTCCCGGTCGCGGCGACCTATTTTTCGGAACCGGCGAGAAAGCCAGCGTCAAAGCAGGCCACTACCACGAGCAAGGGGAAGTCTACTACCTGATCAAAAAAAGTTGACGACGATTCACCCCGTCGTCGTCATTGCACCACCGCCATCTCCCCGCCCCGTCACTCCGCCGTCACCGTCACCGTCACCGCCGCTTGCGTGTTGTCAGTTTGCGCGGGATGTGCTAATCTGCGCGGCGTAGTGTCGGGGAAAATTTCCCGCGAAAAAAACATCACGCACGTTTCCAGATCAAGCCACGGGTGGCCTACGGGTTCCTGGCGCGAAACGACGGAGGCGGAGGCTCAACCCATTTATTTTTAAGGAGCGCATATGTCTGAAATCACGATGCAACAACTGCTGGAGTCCGGCGTCCATTTCGGGCATCAGACCAACCGCTGGGACCCGAAGATGAAGCCATACATTTACGGAATGCGCGGCGGGATATACATCATCGATTTGCAAAAGACGCTGGTCTGTTTTCGGCAAGCGGAAAAGTTCGCCCGCGAAACGGCTTCCGCAGGCAAGAAAATACTTTTTGTCGCGACCAAAAAACAGGCGCAGGAGTTGATCGCGGAAGAGGCGCTTCGTTGCGGAATGTACTACATCAACCAAAGATGGCTCGGCGGCACGCTGACGAACTTCGCCACCATCCGCAAAAGCGTCGCCCGCCTACACGAACTGGAAAAGATGGAGGAAGAAAATCAGTTTGACATCTTGCACAAAAAGGAAGCTTTGAAGTTGCGAAGAGAAATCGGCAAACTGAATAAATTTTTTAAGGGCATCAAGGACATGAAGGATTTGCCGGACGCCCTCTTCATCGTCGACACTGCTAAGGAAAAAATCGCGCTGGCGGAAGGACAAAAACTGGGGATTAAAATCATCGCCATGGTCGACACCAACGCAAATCCGAACGACGTGGATTTTCCCATCCCGTCCAACGACGACGCAATGCGCTCCATCAAACTGTTCGTCCGCCGACTCGCGGATGTCTGCCTGGAAGGACAGGAAATCAGGTTGGCGAACGAAAAGAAAAAATCCGCGCCGGCAGACGCAACGCCCGCGGCGACCGACACGGCGGCGGCGGCGACCGACACGGCGACGGCGGCGATTCCGACCGTCGATGTTGATGACGACGCGACGGCGGTGACGGCGGGCGACGCGCCAACACCCGACGACGCACCCGCGGCGACGACCGACGCAGCGGTGGCACCGGTGGTCCCGACCGTCGATGACGACGGCAACGGCGCCGGATGAATGCAATTTTAACGAACAATTTACGAGCGAAGGAAATGGCATGGAGATAACCGCTACGATGGTCAAAGAGTTGCGCTCGCGGTCGGGCGCGGGAATCATGGAATGCAAATCGGCGTTGCAAGAAACCGAAGGCGCGGTGGAAGACGCCGTCCTGTTCCTCAGAAAAAAAGGATTAGCAACGGCGGACAAAAAAATCGGTCGCCAAACCGCCGAGGGGAAAATTGGTTTCTACATCCATCCCGGCAGCAAAATCGGGGTGCTGTTGACGCTCCATTGCGAAACGGATTTTGTCGCCAACACCGCCGACTTTCAGGAACTGGCGAAGGACATCGCCATGCACATCGCCGCCGCCAAGCCGCGTTTTGCCGCCCGCGAAGAAGTGGCTGAGGAAATTCTGGAAAAGGAGCGGGAGATTTATTCTCACCAAGCGCAAGCAACGGGGAAGCCGGAAAACATCATCGGGAAAATCGTGGCGGGGAAAATGGAAAAGTTTTACGAAGAAAACTGCGTGCTGGAACAAGCCTTCGTCAAAGACACCAATCTCACCGTCGGCGATTTGATCAAACAGAAAATCGCCCTGCTCGGCGAAAATATCAATCTCGGTAAATTCGCAAGATTTGAAATTTAATGGACAAGCCGATTTATAGGAGAGTGTTGCTAAAACTTGGCGGGGAAAGTCTCGCCGCCGAGGAAGGGGCGTTCGCCTTGGACGAAGACGCGCTGACGAACATTTCGCAAGCCATCCGCGAAGCCAAAGAACTGGGCGTGGAAATTGCCATCGTCATCGGCGGCGGAAATATTTTGCGCGGCGCATCGCTGAGTTCCATCGGCATCGAACGCGCCACCGGCGACTATATGGGCATGCTCGCCACGGTGATCAACGGCTTGGCGTTGCAACACGCGTTGGAGCGCGTCGGAGTTCCCACCCGCTTGCAGTCGGCGATTGAAGTCCAAGCGGTGTCGGAAGCCTATGTGCGCCGCCGCGCGATTCGTCATCTTGAAAAAGGCCGGGTCGTTATATTTGCCGGCGGGACGGGCAACCCTTATTTCACCACGGATACGGCGGCATCTCTGCGGGCGATGGAAATTGGCGCGGAGGTGATTTTCAAAGCCACGAAAGTGGATGGAATTTATACCGCCGACCCGATGACCGACGAGTCGGCGACGAAGTTTCAGGAGTTGTCCTATCTGGATATGTTGAACAAGGGATTGAAAGTTATGGACTCAACTTCGATTTCCCTTTGCATGGACAACAAACTGCCGCTGGTCATTTTCAACGTGCGCCATAAGCACAGCATTAGACGAGTTCTGTTGGGGGAAAAACTCGGTACCAAAGTGGGGGTCTGATGATCGCAGATTTAATCCGCGACGCGGAAAAAAAGATGCAGGCATCCATCGACCATCTGCAACACGAGTTAGGCAAATTGCGGACGAGCCAGGCATCCGCAACTTTGTTGGACGACCTCAAGGTCGATTATTACGGAACCGCGACTCCCCTCAAACAAGTAGCGACACTCGGCGTGCCAGACAGCCAAACTCTGACGATTCAGCCGTGGGAAACATCGGTGCTGAAGGAAATCGAGAAAGCCATCCAGTCTGCCAACTTAGGCTTGACCCCCAGCAACGACGGCAAAGTCATCCGCATCACCCTACCGCCGCTGACCAGCGAGCATCGGCAGCAACTGGTGAAGCGGGTAAAAAAATATACCGAAGAATGCAAAGTGGCGATCCGGAATGTGCGGAAACATGTGAACGACAAAATGAAAAAGTCGGAAAAAAACCACGAAGTTTCGGAGGACGAAAGCCGCAAAGGCGTCGACGACATCCAGAAGATAACCGACAAGTTTGTCACCGAAGCCGATAAAATTTCGCAGACCAAAGAAAAAGATGTGCTCGGCACGTGAAGCAAAGTTTCGTAATTTCCCCCCGGCGAATCGCGCCGGTTAGTCAGGAGTCGCCACCTTGGTTGACACAACGTTGCAGGAAAAAATAGACCCCGACCGTCTGCCGCGGCATGTCGCCATCATCATGGACGGCAACGGACGCTGGGCGCAAAATCATCGCCTCCCGCGCATGGAGGGCCATTGGGCAGGCGTCAAGACGGTGGACCGCATCGTCACCTTGAGCCGAAAACTCAAACTGGAAGCCCTGACCCTTTATTCATTTTCCGACGAAAACTGGAACCGGCCCTCCGCGGAAATCAACACGCTCATGGAAATTCTGAGTTTCTATCTGAAAAAAGAATTGCAACGGATGAAGCAAAAAAATATCCGCTTCAACACCATCGGACATATTGAAAACCTCCCCGATACAATCCAAAAACTAATCCACGATTCCGTCGCCGACACCCGCGGCAACACCGGCATGATTCTCACCCTAGCACTGAGTTACGGAGGCCGGCAGGAAATCATCGACGCCGTGAAAAAAATTGCCGCGCAAGTGCGGTCGGGGCAAATCATACCGGAGGAAATCGACCCGCCGCTGTTCGAATCGTTTCTCTCCACGCACCTTCTCCCCGACCCCGACCTGATTATCCGCACCAGCGGCGAGCGCCGAGTCAGCAACTTTTTTTTGTACCAAAGCGCATACACGGAATTTTCTTACAACGACGTGTTGTGGCCAGACTTTTCGGACGACGACTTCCTGAACGCGGTCATCGATTTCCAAAGCCGCGAGCGGCGCTTCGGAATGACGCAAGAACAAATCGTGAAAGCCTGAGCCCGTGACCGTCACCGCCACGCAACGCACACCCGCCGCCGTCACCGCCGTTACGACCACCGCCGTTGTCACCGCGTCGCCGTGCACGACGGGAGCCAACTCTTGAGCCGCGTTATCAGCGGCGCCGTCGGCATCCCGCTTGTGTTGGGGATGGTGCTGTACGGCTCGCCCCTCCTTTTCTTTTTCCTCGTCGCCGCGGTCGTGTTGGTCGCCAGTTACGAATATTTTGCCATGATCGAAAATATCGGCGTGGCAGCATTCCCCGTCGAAGGCGGAGCATTGAGTTTCCTGCTCCTGCTGAACTTCTATCTCGACGAAAAATTGCCGCCGATTTTTTCCATCCTGCTCCCCGTGGTTCTGCTCACCACCTGGTTCATCAGGGAAAAAAATGTGGGCACGGCGTTGGACTCCATCGCCTACACGCTGCTGGGGATTTTTTACATCGCGGGACTGGGCGGATTCTTTCTGCTGCTCCGCGACCTCGACGGCGGCAGCGGGATGATCGCGTTCCTCTTGCTGATAATCTGGGCCGGCGACGCCGTGGCGTATTACGCCGGAGTGAGCCTGGGAAAACGCAAACTCCTGCCCGTGGTCAGTCCCGACAAAACAGTGGCAGGCGCAGTCGCCAACGTGCTGGCGACCCTCCTCGCCGCGACCGCCGCCAAACTTTGGTTCCTCGAAGAAGTTACGCTGACGCATTGTTTGATTGCCGCGCTGATATGCGGTACCATCGGCCAACTCGGCGACCTCGCGGAATCATTGATAAAACGGAATTGTCGGGTGAAAGATTCCGGCTCGTTAATCCCAGGGCACGGCGGCGTTCTAGACCGCATCGACAGTTTGTTGTTCGCGGGCCCAACGTTCTACTTATTAGCAGTCGTTCTCGGGAATATGAAATAAACAGACAACATCCGCCGACGGCGACGACGGCGCGATGGTGACGACGCACCCCGCCGTCATTCCAACAAAAGTTGGAATCCAGTGAGAAATGCGCAGCGTCAGCCGCTCCACATTACGACGGCGGTGACGACATCGGTAGCGCGAGGATTCTGGATTCCTGCTTCCGCAGGAATGACGATGACGGCGGCGTGACGGTAGCGGCGGTGACAGCGGCGACCACGACGACTTTTGTTCACACGGCAGCCATGAAAAAAATATCCCTGCTAGGCTCAACCGGTTCCATCGGTGTCAACACGCTGGATGTCGTTGCGCGTTACCCCGAAAGTTTTCGGATTTGCGCCCTGTCCGCCGGCGGCAACGTGGACTTGTTCGCGCAACAAATTCGGAAATTCAAACCCGCGTTGGCGACGCTGTTTGACCCCGCCAAGGTGACGGCGTTGCGAAAACTCATCGGCGATGTGGACGTGGAAATCGTTGCCGGTCAAGACGGCGTGGTCGCTGCCGCCGCCTTTCCCGACGCCGACCTGGTGGTTTCCGGAATGGCCGGAAGCACGGGGTTGCTCCCCGCCGTCGCGGCACTCAAAGCCGGTAAAAACTTGGCGCTCGCCAACAAGGAAACACTCGTCATCGCGGGGGAACTCGTCATCAAAGAAGCGGCACGCACCCGCGCGCGCATCATCCCGATTGACAGCGAACACAGCGCGATTTTTCAAGCACTGAACGGCGAAAAAACCGCGCGCGTCAAAAAAATTATTTTGACCGCATCCGGCGGACCCTTCCGAACTTTCACCCGCAAGCAAATGGAAAACGTGACCGTCGAGGAAGCACTCAACCATCCCAACTGGAACATGGGGAACAAAATCACCATCGACTCCGCCACCATGATCAACAAAGGCCTGGAGTACATAGAAGCGAAATGGTTGTTCGGCGTGGACACGCAGGTCGAAATCATCGTCCACGCGCAAAGCATCATCCACTCGATGATCGAGTTCGTCGACACTTCCATCATCGCGCAGTTGGGGATTCCCGACATGCGAGTTCCCATCGCCTACGCGCTGACTTATCCGGACCGATTCGCCAGCGAGTTGCCATCGTTAGACCTCGCCGCGATGGGGAATTTGACTTTTGAAGCCCCCGATTTCGAAAGATTTCCCTGCTTGCAATTAGCCGTGGACGCCATGGAAATTGGCAAGACCATGCCAGCGACACTCAACGCCGCCAACGAAATCGCGGTGCAGGCGTTCCTCGACAAACTCATTCCCTACAAGGATATCGCCGAGATTATTCGCATGGTGATGCAAAATCACAGCCCGGCTCCCCTGCGAGAATTGCAAGACGTTCTGGACGCCGACCGCTGGGCTCGCGAAGAAACCGCGAAACTAATCACCGTCGCACACTAGTCGCCAAACGTGGAGAAGCCCGGTGACGACATCGGTCGCGCGAAGATTCTGGATTCCTGCTTCCGCAGGAATGACAAGAGCGCGGCGGCGGTGACGATGGCGTGACGGTGACGGCGCGGCGGATGAAAAAAGACGGCGGCGGGCTGAATACTTTTCTCAAAAAATGAACTCACCTGATATTCGCGTTGGCAACGGTTACGATGTACACCGCTTGGTGGAAGGCGGAAAACTCGTCCTCGGCGGCGTCGATGTTCCCCATTCGGCGGGACTGCGCGGGCACTCCGACGCCGACGCATTAGTGCACGCTTTGTGCGACGCTCTGCTCGGCGCGTTGGCGGCAGGAGACATCGGCAAATATTTCCCGGACACCGACCCGCAATGGCAAGGCGTTTCCAGCCTGCGCCTGCTCGCAGAAGTCATGCGCATGTGTCGCGAAAAAAAGTTTGCGCTCGCCAACGCCGACGCGGTGATCGTCGCGCAAAAACCGCAACTGGCTCCCTACATTGCGGCGATGAAAAAAAATATCGCCGCGACGCTCGACGCGAAAGCCGACCAAATCAACATCAAAGCCACCACGACGGAACGCCTCGGTTTTGTCGGGCGAGAAGAAGGCATCGCCGCGTACGCCGTGGTCCTACTGGTGAAAAATGATCGACCCTAATCAACGCATCGTCATCACCGGCATCGGGTTGACCTCGCCCAACGGCAACACGCTGCAAGAGTTTCGTCAAAACTTATTGCGCGGAGTTTCGGGAGTGCAGCACTTTGAAACTCGGTATATGGGAACGGTGCTGGCCGGGGTCTGCGACTTTGACGAACTGAAATACCAAAAGAAAAAAGAACGCCGCCGCGGCACCCGCGCTGGTTCCGTCGCCATCTACTGCGCGCGCGAAGCCTTCGCCGATTGCGGAATAAACTTGGCGACGATCGACCGCGCCAAAGTCGGCGTCTATCTCGGAGTAACCGAGCACGGCAATGTTGAAACCGAGAACGAAGTGTACAACGTCAGCCAGTATGGTTACGACGTAAAGTTTTGGTCGCACCATCATAATCCCCGCACCGTCTCCAACAACCCGGCGGGGGAAGTAACCGTGAACATGAAAATCACGGGACCGCATTACACGATTGGGGCAGCTTGCGCCGCCGGCAATTTGGGAATCATTCAAGGCTTGCAGATGTTGCGACTCGGCGAGGTCGATCTCGCTTTGGCGGGAGGCGTGTCGGAGAGCATCCACACCTTCGGGATTTTCGCCAGTTTCAAAAGCGAAGGCGCCTTGGCGTCGCACGAAGACCCCGCGAAAGCCAGCCGTCCCTTTGACAAAAACCGTAACGGCATCGTTTGCTCGGAAGGAGGATGCGTCTATACTTTGGAACGATTCGCGGACGCGAAAAAACGCGGCGCGAAAATTTACGGAGAAATCGTCGGCTACTCCGCGAACTCCGACGCGCTCGATTTTATTCTGCCCGACCCAAGCCGGCAAGCGCAGTGCATGAATCTGGCGTTAGCGCGGGCGGGACTCAAGCCGGGCGACATCGACATCCTCAGCACACACGCGACGGCGACGCAAATGGGAGACGTGCAAGAGAGCAAAGCCGTGCGCGAAGTGTTCGGCAACGACAGCAAGGTGCGGGTCAACAACACCAAAAGTTTTATCGGCCACACCATGGGCGCGGCGGGCGCACTGGAACTTGCGGGCAACCTGCCGGCGTTTGACGACAACACGGTTCATCCCACCATCAACTTGGACGACGTCGACCCGGAATGCGCCTTGCATAATCTCGTTGTCAACGCGCCGGAAAAACTTCCCGCCGTGGACTACATCATGAACAACTCGTTCGGCATGTTCGGCATCAACTCTGTCCTCATCGTCCGGCGTTGCACGGGGTAAGCGGCGGCTTTCCGCGCGACAAAAATAGTGTTGAAATCCACCGCGTCTTTTACTAAACTCAATGCCGATGAAAATTTTGGGGACGAGTGATGATAATGGAAGACGTGCGAAAAGTTATTCTTAGTATCCTCGCCGACATCGCGCCGGACGAGGACATCAGTTCCATCGACGACAACACCAAGTTGCGCGACCAGATTGACCTGGACTCCATGGACTTTCTCGACATCGTCATGGAACTTCGCAAACGGTTTAACATCGAAGTGCCGGAAAAAGATTACGAACATTTGGCGACGATGGCCGGCTGCGTTTCTTATCTCACCCCGCTGTTAAAAGACCGGCAACTTGCCAGTTAAGTTTTCACGCCCCGCCCTTTTTTGACCGACGTTCCCCGCCACGCAAACTCCTTTGAACATTCCGCCCGCCAGTTTCCGCGATGGCTGGCTGACTTCGCGCCCGCCGATGACGGCGGTGGTATAATCGGTTTATGCGTTACGATGCCATCATCATCGGTGCGGGATTATCGGGTTTGGCCGCCGGCATCCGCCTCGCCATGTTCGACAAAAAAGTATGCATCGTCGAAAAGCATGTCGAAATCGGCGGGCTAAATTCTTTTTACGCGCGGAAAAATCGCGTGTTCGATGTTGGTCTCCACGCCATAACCAATTTCACGCCGAAGGGCGTCCGCTCTTCGCCGCTCGGAAAATTGCTGAAGCAATTACGT
>DKID01000023.1 GCA_002454045.1 Nitrospina sp. UBA6727
AATGGGGGAAGGGGGGCGCGGGGGGAAGGGGAATCCTCGCAACAAGTTTTGCCCTTGACACCCTCTTGCTTAACTGATAAATTCCGCGCGGTTCATTTACAACGAAGGGGGCGGTCGTTTGCGGTGTCGGCGGAAGGCCATCATCGCAGGCGAAACACGGCGGCGCGCCGTCGGATTATATGACCTCAAAATACATGAGAAGCAGGTATGTGGCGGCCAGCGCGTTGACCCCGAGGCCGATGTAAACGATGGTGTCAAAAATTTTCCCGTCTTTGCTGGCCATAAAAATCCTCGGTCGGTGATTTTTTCTTTGAAATAAAAATGGGCATACCCTATCATTCGGATTTTGAAAGTGTCAAGAACAAACTTTTCGCGCGAAGGACTAATTAATTTTTCTCGGAGCAGACAATGGATTTAGAAAAGATTAAGGAAAAAGCGGGCCCTGCGATTTACATTGGAACCATTATTTTTTCTCTGTGGTTCTTCTATTGGTTTGCTTCCGTTTGGCGGTAACCGAATTGCAACGAAAAGTCCAATCATCAATTTTTTTTGTGGGAGTTTAAAAAAGTATGGACGATTTTACGGCTGGCGAACAGAAAAAGTTTATCACTCCAAAATCCATCATCTGGTTTGTCATCGCCATAATCTGCATGAGCGGTTATTACTTCCTGATTAACGTCGGGCTGATGAAGGTGCAGGGACTTGATTTCTTCTACCTTTGGGGTTGATCAATCGCCGGATAATTTGGAATGACCAATCTCTAAAAAACGACGGGCTCGGCGACGCTGACTTGTCGTTTTTTTTGCCCGATGCGTTTATCCTTTCATCATCTCACGTGAATCAGAATCATGAGCGACCAACCTTCCTGCCGGGTTTACCTTTTCCGTCACGGCGAAACCGCAAACTCAAAAGAGATCTGCTTCAACGGCCATTTCGATGTTGCCCTCTCAGCAAAAGGAGAAAACCAGTTCCGGGAATGGGCGCAAGTTTTAAAGAGCGTGCCGCTCACAACCATCTATTCCAGCGACCTCGAACGCACGCGAAGTAGTGCCCGACTATTGGGGGAACCGCACCAACTCGAACCTGTAACCCATCCCGAATTGCGGGAACTTTGTTTCGGAGACTGGGAAGGATTGAGCGCCGCCGCGGTGGAAGAGATGTATCCCGACCAACTGCAAGAACGCATGGAAAATATTGAAACGTTCCAAGTGAATGGCGGCGAGACGTTTCGGCAATTACAGAAAAGAGCCGTCCCCATGTTTCAGAAAATTGTTGCGCGCCATCCCGATGAACAAATCGCCATGGTTTGCCATGGCGGAGTGAACCGGATGATTCTTTCCCACCTGCTCGAGATTCCTATAAAAAAAATTTTCAGAATTAAACAAGAGTACGCGACGCTCAACATCATCCAATATTACGACGACGAGCCGGTGGTGGAATTACTGGGCGGGACGACCAACAATATTTTGACCGCAACGCCGCAAGGTAAAAAAATAGTCATCCAGTAGAACGCCTCGCGACGGCGAACCGAATCGTTTGCCCCGCAGTTATTTTTTCAGAATGCCATGAGCACGAGCATCACCGTCATACCCACGCGCAGCGAACACACCATCACCTTCAAGGTGGACCGAGCCTTGCTGCCTTACGGAAAAAGTCTGCCGTTTTCCGAACCGGCCGCCGCCGCACTCCATCCCATGGCGCAGGCTTTGACGACCATACCGGGGGTGAACAGCGTGTGGATTATGGCGGACGAAATCATGATCACCAAAGACGAAGATGTCCGTTGGGCGACCATCAAACCGAAAGTGATGGAAACAATCCGCAAAGTTCAAGCCGACGAATAGCCCCGCCGCAAAAGGACGAACGCCGCGTTTTGCAGACAGCGCAACGTGTTTATCGTCGGCGAAAAAGTTTGCCGAGGTTATTCTTTCCGGCGGTTGACTATTCCACAACGTTCCGATTATAATCGCGCCGACTCCGTAACTTAAGATGAAAAACTCAACGCACTCTCCATCATTGCGCGCCGCGGTTTCATTCCGTTGCCTGCCGCGGCGGACGATGATAACAGCGACCGCGACGATGATGATCGCGACGGTGGTGACGATGATGACCGCGACGACAGCCATCGCCCAAGACGCGAGCCTCCTCGATTCGCAGGATTGCGCGACCATCGACTTGCGCAGCGTGGACGACGCATCGCTCACCCGCGCAGAAAAAATCGCCGCGCTCGACCGCGCGCTGTTGGACGCGGTGAATAAATCCGACCCGTGCCAAACCGACGGCGGCACGCAAAGTGACAGCGACGGCGACGGTGACGGTGACGGCAACGGCAACGGAAACGGCGCACAAGGCAACGGCGCCAGCGCGGACTCGGTGCCGGCTAGTGATATTCAGGGTGATGAAGCGGCGCCGACTACATCCGACACCGCGACCGACAGCAACGTCGTCAACAATGCGTCGTCATCGTCACCGCCGTCGTTGCCCAACGGCAAACTGCCCGATGATATTCCGCCGGCGGGAAATGATGATATTATCGCCGAGCAGTTTCGTCGGGCGGCGATAGACGAGACCGACCCGGCGACCAAAGCGAAACTTTGGAATGAATATCGGCGCTACAAAGGTCTGCCGGTTCAAGAAGTTCCCGAAACTTAAAAAGTGTAATCACCGCGGAAAGAAAAAATGCAACAGACTTTACGGAACAAAAAAATCACTTGGACATATTTGGTTTTGTTGCTGGTCGGCGTGACTGTGTCAAGCGGTTGCGCGACCACTGGCGGCACGGTCGCCGTTGGCCCACTGGCTTCTTCCAACTACGGTCCGACGACGGACGCCGACGCCGATAACAATGCGCTGAAAATCGACGTGGTCGTGCCGGTGTTCGACCCCAACCTTCCCGAAGACTCCGACACGTGGGAAGAGAAGGGCATCTTCGCGGAACTACGCCGCGCCGAATCAAATCGCTTCGCGCTGAAAATGAAAGCGGCGCTCGAAGATGAGAACGCATTCAATACCGTGCGGGTTGCCCCGAACTCAACCGCGACGGGCGACTTGTATGTGAGCGGAAAAATTATTACATCCAACGGCGAAGATGTAGAAATAAGTATTACGGTCGCCGACATTTCCGGCAAACATTGGTTCACAAAAGATTTCGAGCATCGCGTCAAAGAAGAGTTTCACGCAAACATTCGCAACAAAGGGGAGGACGCGTATGCCCCGGTGTTTGAAGAGGCGGCGGCGTACATCGTTAAGCAATTAAAAAAACGCAAAGCCGCGGAATTGGCGCAACTGAAACTTGTATCGGAAATTCGTTTTGGCAACAGCCTGTCTGAAAAAACTTTTTCCAAATACTTAAAAATAAATGGAGCGCGTGTGGAGTTGGCGGCGGCGCCGGCCGATGACGACCCGATGTTACGACGCATCAAGCCAATCCGCGTGCGCGACCAATTGTTCATCGACCGCATGCAAACTTATTACGCCGACTTCGACCAACAACTGAACGAAAGTTATCTGATGTGGCAACAACAAAGTTTGTTCGAGTCGAAGGCGGCGCGGGAAGCAAAAGCGAAATCTTTGGCGCAGGGAATCATCGGCGGTTTGTTGGCGGTCGGCGGAATCGCCGCGGCAATCATCAGCGATGACGTTGCCGCCGATGTTGTCGCGACTGGCGCGGCGATTGCCGGCGCGGTGGTTTTGGGGCAAAGTTTCCAAACCCGCGCGGAGATGAAAGTGCACCGCGAAGCGTTGGCGGAACTCGGGCAATCCATCGACATTGAAATCGCGCCGCAGGTGGTTGAGTATGAAAATCAAACCGCCGAACTGACCGGCGACGCCGCCGAACAACACCGACAATGGATTGCGTTTTTGAAAAAGATTTATGACTTGGAGGCGACGCCGGAAAAACAGTTGTAGCCAAGCGGTATCATCAGGCATGTCAGAAGATAAATTTCTCAAAGCAAAATCCGAGCACTTCAAAAAAAGAAAAAAAGTTGTTGGCTATGTTGCGTTGATAATTTTTGCGGTGTTGTTTTTCGTTGCGTTTGCATACTTGATCGTTCAATTTAATTCCACTCGGCAAAAGTTATCGGAAACGGCAACGCCGAGTTTGCAACAGCCGAGCATCGATGCAAATTCCGCGACCACACCGCCAAGCACCACTCCGCAACCCGCCGACCCCGCCGCGCCGAGTGCTACTCCGCAATCTGCCGCTGCGGGTTTTCGCGAGCAGTTCATCCATGCGTTGGCGCAGTATGAAAGCGATGCCGAGCCGCGCATTGCGGCGTTGCATTTGCGCGACTGGGACGCCGACACGCACGCCGAATTGCAGCGGTTGAAAGCGCGCGCCATCGCCGAGTTTGCCGACGGCGAATATGTGCTGGCGCGGGAAAGTTTGCAACGCGCGACCGCGGTGTTGAACGCGGCGGCGGATGAACATCGCGCGCGATTGGATGCCGCGAAGCGCGAAGCGAACGAGGCGTTTGACCGTCATCACGCGAGCGAAGCGCAGGCGGCGATCGCGCGGGCGTTGCGCTTGAGCCCGGATGATGCGGCGATGTTAGACTTGCAAAAACGCGTCGCGGTGTTGCCGAAAGTTTTGGATTTGTTGGCGCAGGCGGATGTCGCGAAAACCGAAAACCGTCCCGAAAAAGAAGCGGCGGCGTTGCAAAAATTGATCGCGCTTTCGCCATCGCCGGAGTATGCGTCGCGTCTTGCGGCGGTGCGCGCGCAGTTGACGCGGCAACGATTTTCCCGCGCCTTGCAAAAAGCGCATGACGCGTTGCAAGCCGGCGAGTTGGGCGATGCGCAAAAACAAATTGCGCGGGCGCAAAGCCTATTCGCGAACGACCCCGCGATTGCGCCGCTGCAAGAGCGGTTGCAACGCGCGCGCACGGAAAAAGAATTCGCGGCGCAAACCGCGCTCGGCGAGCAAGCGGTGCAACGCGACGACTGGCCGGCGGCGGAAAAACATTTCGCGCGTGCGCTGCAATTAAAAGCGAACGACAAAACCGCCGGCGACAATCATCGCGCGGCGCAAAAAGTCATCGCCATCACGCGCAAAATAAATCGCGCGCTCGACGCACCGCATCGGCTTGGCGACCGTGCCGTGCTTGATTCAGTCGCGGCGTATTTGCGCGAAGTGGAATCGGTCGTCGCGGTCAGCCGCGAGTTGCGAAAAAGTCACGCCGAGTTGGCGCGCCAAGTGGCGTTATACAAAACCGAAGTGGAGGTGTTGGTGCGCTCCGACAACGCGACTTATATTATTGTGCGCGGCGAAGGGCAGGTCGGCAAAACCGCGCGCCGCGTGATTCGCCTGCGCCCCGGCAAGCGCGTTTTCGAAGGCACGCGCCGCGGTTATAAATCCAAATTGGTCACGCTGAACATTAAACCGGGCGCAACATCGGTCGAGGTGGCCGTGATATGCGATGAAAAAATTTGACATAAAATATGAGCGAGTTGCAACAAAAACTGAGCACCGCGAAAAAAGGGTTCCGCGCGCGGTTGTTGCTCGGCCGCATCGCCGTCGCGGTGGTGTTAGCGATGGTGCCGCTGATTTATTTCACGCACATCGTCGCGCTGCAAATCACCCCGCGCTCGGCTGCGATAAATTTTTCGGCGGCGGTGGAAAGCGGCAACGGCGTGGTGGTTTTTGATTCGCTCTTTGCATTCGGCGCGCGCGCGGTGGTGCGCGTCGAGTCGCCCGGCTTCATCGCCCGCGAAGTCGCCATCGATTTTAGTCGCGTCGCCGAGCGCGTGCTGATTGAAATGCACGATGCGCCGGTGATGGTGACGGTCACGACCGACCCGCCGCTGGCGCAAACGCGGTGGCGCATTGACGGCGTTTATGTCGCCACCGGCGCGCAATTGTCGCGCGCATTCCAGCCCGGCGCGGCGCGCGTCGAAGCCGAGCACGAATTTTATCGCGCCGAAGTTTTGCAACTGGAAGTGCGCGCCGGCGACGCGATGACGCATCGCATAAACTTGTCGCCGGTCATCGGCGCCATCGACATTGACTCCGAGCCTGACGGCGCGGCGGTGTTCATCGATGGTGACGAAAAAGGCGTGACGCCGATTCAAGTTGCGGCGGCGGGCGGCGTGCATCGCGCGCGCGTGGCCTTGCCGGGATTTGCCGCGGTCGAAGAGGACCTCGTCATCACCGCTCGCGCACCGACCGCGATGCGCGACTATCGGCTCGCGGCGCAGCGCGCACCGTTGCGCGTGAACGCCACGCCCGACGGCGGCGCGCTACTGGTTGACGGCGTGCTGACCAACGCCGCGCAGTTGTCGTTGGCGGTCGGCAGCACGCACACCATCGCGTATCAAAAGCCCGGTTATTTTTCGCAAACCAAAACCGTGTTGGCGAAAACCAGCGCGCCGGCGACGGTGTCATTCGCGTTGAAAAAAGAAATGGGCGAAGTGATCATTCGCAGCACGCCGCGTGCCGATTTGTTCATCAACGGCGCGGCGATGGGCGTCACGCCGCAAACCATTTTGTTGCAAGCGTTGCCGCAAAAAATTAAGTTGACACGCGCCGATTATCGCGGCGCGGAGTTCACGGTGATGCCGAGCGCGAGCGCGCCGCTGTTGATTGAGCGCGAACTGCAAACCGAATTGATGGCGCGACTAACGCAAGCCGCGCCGTTGATTACGGTCGGCGGCGGCATTAAAATGAAACTTTTCGATCCGCGTCGGCGCGGTCGTTTTAGCATGGGCGCGCCGAGCGATGAGGCCGGGCGCCGCGCCAATGAATTTCAACGCGCGGTCGCGTTGACCAAACCTTTTTATGTCAGCGTCGCCGAGATTACCGAAGAGCAGTTTGCCGAATACAAACCGACGCCGGTCGCAGGCAAGCATCATCCGGTGCGCGATGTGTCGTGGTTGGACGCGGCCGGTTTCGCCAACTGGATGAGCGCGCGCGATGGGTTGGCGCCGGCGTATCAAATCGCCGCCGGCGCGTTGCAAAATTTTGACGCCACCGCGGACGGTTATCGCTTGCCGTCGGAAGCCGAATGGGAGTGGCTGGCGCGCGTCGCCGGGCATGCGCAAAACGCAAACGGCGCGGCACGATTTGTGTGGGGCGACGATGATACGGTGCCGAAAAACAGCGGCAACTTCGCCGACGAAAGCGCCAAGGGCAGCGTGGCGAAATACATTCCGCGTTATCGCGACGGCTTCGTCGGCGTCGCACCGGTGGCGTCGTTCGCCGCGGACGCGGCCGGCTTGCACGATGTCGCCGGCAATGTCAGCGAGTGGGTGCACGATGTTTACGACTTGCGACCGCCGACGCCGGGGCAAGTCGTGCGCAATCCGTTTGGCCCACGCGACGCGGCGCACGGCGACAGCCGCGTGGTCAAGGGCGCCAGTTTTCGTTCGGCGACCTTGACCGGCTTGCGCGCCAGTTTCCGCGAAGGGTTGTTGCGCGGCCGCGATGATGTCGGCTTCCGCGTGGCGCGATATTTATATGGCAAAGAAGAGTGACGGAGGTGATGACATGACCATGAAAAAAATGTTTTTTTATTTTGCGCTCATCGCGCTGGTCGGCGTGGCGATTGCGCAAGTGATCGAACGCGACGCGACCGCCGACGGCGCGCCTTACTCGGTGAGTTTGAATAGCCCGGCAACTTTTCCGGTCGACATTTAGCGGGACATTTAGGAATAAAAACAATGACGAATTTTATTAAGAGCGTGGTCGCGTTGCTGGTCAGCGTCATCGCCGTGCACTTGCTTTACACATTTTTCATTTGGCCGGCCGCCGAGCAAGCGTTGTTCGCGGCTGGGCAACAAGGGCAGTCGGCGCCGCGCACGCTCGCCGTCATCCTGAAAGATTACGAGCAAGAAGTTTGCATTATATTAATGTTGTGGAGCGTTTATTTGCTTGCCGAAAAATATTCGGCAATCACCCGCAACCGATATTTGTTCAACATGAAATTGATCGCCGACGATGAGCCGGCGGCGGACCGAGGCTCGGCGTTGCTTGAGATGCAAAACGCGTTGCGCGAGTTTGAAGGCATAGAGGATGACGACATCCGCGACTCGCCGTTGATCAAAACGCTGAGCACCGCGGCGCGCCGTTATGTCGCCACGCAAGACGCGCAGAACACTTCGGACGCGATCGTCACCGGCGTCGAAGCGTTGGCGGCGCGCATCGAATCGGAGAACTCGATGATCCGCTACTTGATCTGGGCGATTCCGTCGATCGGTTTCATCGGCACCGTGCGCGGCATCGGGCAAGCCTTGTCGCAAGCCGACCAAGCGCTGGCCGGCGACATCGCGGGCATGACCGACAGCCTCGGCGTGGCGTTCAACTCGACTTTGGTGGCGTTGTTCATCAGCATTGTGTTGATGTTTTTATTGCACGAACTGCAGCGCGCGCAAGACAAACTCGTGGCCGACACCCAAGCATATTGCGAGGAATTTTTGCTGCAGCGCATCGAGAAAGATTGATGCGTTGGGGGTCGCGCCGCCGCCCGCCAGGCTTCAACCTCGCGTTCCTCGACATCATGGCGTGCGGCTTGGGCGCCATCATTTTGATTTTCATGTTAGTGAAATATCACAGCGCGGAGCCCGATGTGGAATCGCGCGCGCTGCAATCCGCGTTGGCGAATGCGCAAAATGAAAATGATGCGACGGAAATTTCCAACCGCGCGTTGGCGGCGGAGATCGAAAAACTAAAAACGCAGTTGCGGCAACAAGCAACGCGCGCCGCGCAAACCGATGACAAGCGCGTGGCGGCGGCAACGGAGATGATCGACTTAACCAAACAGATCGCGCGACTGCAACAGCAAAAAGCGCAACAACAATCCGCCGCCGAAAACATCGCCGCGCTGAAAAAAAAGCCGCCGCGAAAAACGCATGAAGAACATTTGCTCGGGTTGCGCGTGGAAGGAAAACGCATTTTAATTTTGCTCGACAACAGCGCGTCCATGGCCGACGAGCGTTTGGTGGACATCATCAAAATAAAGGTGGCGGACGCGGCGACCAAAAAGTCCGCGCCGAAATGGCGGCGCGCGATTGCGGTAGCGCATTGGATTATCGAGCGCATTCCCGACGACAGCGAATATATGATTATCCATTACAATGACAGCGTGAAATTTTTGTCCGGCAAAAAATGGTTGCGCGGCGATGACGCGACGGCGCGCGCCGATGCGTTGCAAAAACTGGACGCGCTGTATCCGCGCAACGCGACCAACCTGCATGCGGCGTTGGAGTCGGCGCAGACCGCCGCGCCGCGCGCGACCGATATTTATGTGATCACCGACAGCCTGCCGACCGAGGGGCGCGATCGGTTGTCCGCATTGCGCAAGTTTAAGGCGTGCGGCATCGGCAAAAAAAATACCGTGTCCGGCGCGTGTCGTCGCGAACTTTTTTACGCCGCGGTGCGCGGCTTCGGCAACGATGCAAAAGTGAACACGGTGTTGCTGCCGATTGAAGGCGACCCGGATGCCGCCTACGCCTACTGGCTTTGGTCGGCGTCCACCACCGGCATGATGATCAGCCCGGCCGGGTCGTGGCCATGATGATGACGCTTGCCTTGTTTCGCTATGCTGCCGCTTTGTCTGACGGCGTGGGGTTGGTGACGGCGATGACGACAACGACGCCGGCGACATTAATTATGACAACGGTGCGCAAATGAAATCCCGGCGGCGCGGCGGCGAACTATTCGGCCTGTCATTTTTGGATGTGATTTGTTGCGGCTTCGGCGCGATGGTGTTGCTCGTGCTGTTGTCCAAGACCGACGTGGTCGGCGGCGCGGTTGATGCGGTGGCGGACTTGTTGGGCGACGTCATCGCCGAGCAAAAACGCAACGCGGCAAACGAACAACAGCGCGTTCGTCTCGCCGCGCAAACGCGCACGCTGGAAGACGAACTGAAAAATGAAATCGCGCGCGCCTCCGACGCCGACCTCGCGGCGATGAAAAAATTGATCGCCGACCGTCGCGCGCAAGTCAAAACTTTGCAGGCGGAAATCAACGCGACGGCGCGACAAAGTCCGCGCGCGCGCGCGACCACCGACGAAGTGGTCAAGGTCGGCGGCATTCCGGTGGACAGCGACCACATCATTTTTATCGTGGACACTTCCGGCAGCATGCAAACGATGTGGCAGCGCGTGGTGCGCGAGATGAAAAACGTGCTCGACATTCATCCCAAGGTGAAAGGGTTTCAGATTATGAATGACAACGGCGTGTATTTAATCAAGGCGTATGCGCGCAAGTGGATGCCCGACACGCCGAGTCGGCGCAAGTCGGTGTTGGCGGCGATGCGCAACTGGACGAGTTTTTCCAACAGCAGCCCGGTGGAAGGGTTGGAAGTGGCGTTGCGCGCCTACGCCAAGCGCACCGACAAACTCGCGATTTATATTTTTGGCGACGACTACAGCGGCGGCTCGTATGACCCGGTGTTGGACACGCTCGCCGAGTTGAACCGCGACCGCGCCAGCGGCAAGCCGATCGTGCGCATTCACGCCATCGGCTTCTTGCCGGCGAACCACGCCGCCGACCGCTTCGCGACTTTGATGCGCGAAGTCACCCGTCGCAACCGCGGCGCGTTCGTCGGGCTTGGCTTTGAGGACAAGACCAGCATCGTCAATCTGAAACGCGGCAATGCGAATTGAGCGCGGCCGTCGCCGCGACCGCGTCGTCACGGGGGGGGATGAATTGTTGCTGTTGCGGGGCGGGCGGTGTAGGATGGAATATTATTTTTGGGGAAATCTTTTGTCATGGGACTTTTGATCAAAGCCGATTTTAAAAAGAAGTTGGACATCAAACTTTACCGGTTTGATTCTAAAAATCCCAAACCGGAATACCACGCCGAAATTTTCTGCGAAATGTTTTTGCGGTTCCCGCAGTTCAAAGCCCACGTCGCAGCCTACATAGAGAGGAACTATTGTTTCGTGGTCAACGACGAGGATCATTCTGATCCGAAATCTCTTCTCGACACTTTAAATTCAGACGAAGTCAGAAAGTTAAATGAGTGGGTTTTGCTTCGCAACAAGCCGGGCGTTGTCGAAAAATAAATCCGGTCAGCGCTTTCTTTTCCAGCGCCGAACGTCCTTCATAAATTTTCGGCGGTCCATATTGCTGTCCCATGGGAAAAGATCCATCAAGGGTTCCATGGCGTAGTTTGATTTATCTTCGGGCGGCAATTCAAATTTACCGTTGGCGATGCGATAGATGTTGTGAAAAGTTCGGTAGTTGCCGCACAGGGTAACGTAATCCCACGAAGTAGTTTTTTCGATTAGCGCGCATAATTCCGAGGAAGAGATGCCTTCGTAAAGATTGATTTTCCCGAGGTCGCCTTTATGAAGTTGAAGCGCCCCGCCGCGGGCGAAATCTATAGTCCACGCCTGAGGCTGGATGCCTTCGCGTCCGAACACTTCCAGTTGGTACACAATCTGCCAATGTCGCCATCCGCCGAGCAGTTCGCTGTTTGAAATCCGTTCGAGCAAATCGTTTTCGATGAAGTGTTTCACCACTTGCATTTCTCTTGCGTGTTGCGCCGGGTCGGTGGTTTGAGTTTTGATGGTGGGAGTGTACGCGTGCGGTTTGAAAGTTATGCGGTGGCTGTCGTCTTCTTTGACGCGCACAAAATCGGCAGCCTGTTTTTCTACGCGAACTTCATCCGCCGAAATATACGCGACGTCGCCGGGGAAAAATGGGGAGCGGGGCACCTCTGGACAAAACGCCGCCAAGTCGCGGAGGAACTGATCTTGCGTGACGGGAAACGAATATCGATTCATGAAAGATAGTTCGTCGCGATATTTAAAAGCCGCTGACCCGGGCACGACCATTTTTGGTCCGAGCGTCTTCACCACGTTCAGGAAAGTACAGTATTCGTCGACGGGCAAGGTGAGGGGTTTGTTGTAGGAAAGATTTCCTTCTAACAACGGGACGAAGCGGGAGTGAAAAAAATCAATCCGACCATATAACTCCCCGATGCGTTGGATGATGTCCGGGTCCACCAGCGAGTCCACTTGATTCCAGACCGTTGCTTCGTCGTCCTTCACGATGAGTCCGTGTTCGGGAAAAGAATCTTCGGCGGTGCTCACTTGGTTGCGCGAAGGGGTTGGGGACAGCGTTACGTCTTTGACTTGAATCAGTTCGAAGTCTGCGACCACTTTTATATTTTTGAATTCCAGTTCGTTGAGAATGTCGAGAAGAAGATCGTCCTTTGGCGCGAGGACGATGGTGTCGGGGGTGAGGATTTTTTCATTTTGCATCAGGTAAGCCAGCGTGCGCACATCGAAATGGTCTTGATGACGGTGGGAAATATTCAAGACGTCGAGCGGCGGGATTTTATCTTTTTCCAAAACGATGCTGGGACAAAGCACGTTGATTTCTTCCCATAGGTAATCGAACCAGACCGGGTCGGTGAGAATGGTTGTTTCTTTGGATTGAATGAGCAGGCAGGCATGCCCGATTAACGTGGTCTTGATCATTACTTTGATTCCTAATTGTGTCGGAAAAAATTGAGACTAACTGAAGCGGATAAGCAATTCAAGTTACAGTTTACAAGTGCGCGGCAGGTTGCCAGCGAAATTGAATTCACAAAAAAGCGTTGACTTGGAAAGCAAGAATGCTAGATTAATCGCGACACCTCAAAAAAAATTACCAGCAATTATGTCGAAACAATTAGGACTCTTCGGAGAAACAGAGGGGCGGAAGGACCGAGAATCTGTGAAGACGGTCGTGGGTCCGCGTGTGCAGTTTTTCGATTTGGAAACTCAGAAAAGTGCCGATGAAGTTGGAGGTTGGGGGAACATCCACAAAATGGGTTTGGCGGTCGGGGTGATTTGGGACAGTTTAGACCGGGAGTTTTTCACTTACGAGGAAAAGGATGCTCGCCAGTTGGTGGACAAACTTCGTACCGCGGACTTGGCGGTGGGATTCAATATTATCGGTTTTGATTATACGGTGCTCCAGCCGTATTCCGATTTCGACCTGCAGGAAATAAACACCTTCGATATGCTTGTCGCTGTCGAGAAGAAACTAGGTTTCCGACTGGGCCTCAATCATTTGGCGCAACACACGCTCCACGCTGAAAAATCCGCCGACGGGCTGGTATCACTTCAGTGGTACAAGGAGGGGAAGATCAATCAGATTATTCAATATTGTCGGCAGGATGTGGAAATTACTCGCGACCTATATTTGTTTGGAGAAGAACACGGCTACATTAAATACCAGAGTCGCTCCGGGAATTCTCTTCAGTTCGAAGTCAAATGGAAAACCGAAAGTTTGATCTGACTTTATCCCCGCCAAAAATTTATTTCCCTCTTCATCAGGTTTTTACCGTCTCGATTAATTTTCCGATCACGTCCGTGACTTTGATGTTTTCGGCTTCGGCCTTGAAGTTGAGAATGATGCGGTGTTCCAAAACCTGATAACTAACTGCTCGGACATCTTCGATAGTGGCGGCAAATCTGTTGTCCATCAAAGCCTTTGCCTTCGCGCCCAAGATTAGATACTGCGAGGCGCGCGGTCCGGCTCCCCAGTCAATCCATTCCCGAACAAAATCCGGCGCGTTTCCATTTTGATGTGGGCGAGTACTTTGGACCAGTTCCACCGAATATTTTGCGACATGCTCCGAAACCGGAACTTGCGGTATCAGATGCTGAAACTTCATGACCTGTTCCGCGTTGATTATGGGTCGCAACTCGGACGACTGCCCGGAGGTGGTGGACAGGGCGACCTTGATTTCCTCTTCCTTGCTGGGGTAGGAAACATTGATGATGAACATGAACCGATCAAGTTGTGCTTCGGGCAGGGGATAAGTTCCTTCGTGCTCGATGGGATTTTGTGTGGCGAAAACCAAAAAAGGTTGCTCCAGCGCGTAGGTGTTTCCGCCCGCCGTCACCTTTTTTTCCTGCATGGCTTGTAGCAGGGCCGCCTGGGTTTTGGGCGGAGTGCGATTGATTTCGTCCGCCAAAATAATATTGGAGAAGATCGGTCCCTTGATGAACTGGAACACTCTCTTCCCCGATGCTGGATCCTCGTGCAAAATTTCGGTGCCGGTAATATCCGATGGCATCAGGTCGGGAGTAAATTGGATGCGACTGAATCCTAAGCTGAGAACCTGGGAAAGAGTGTTGACCAAGAGGGTTTTAGCCAAGCCCGGCACGCCCACGAACAGGCAGTGTCCCTTGCAGAATAAAGCGACCAAGAGATCCTCGATTACCTTGTCCTGACCTATGATGGTTTTGTGGATTTCCTGAACGACTTCGTTCTTTGCTTTTAAGAGTTCCTGCACCAGTTCCAAATCTTTCATAAACAATCTCCCATTGCTTCCACGGAAATCTTTCTTACCGTCTTCGGATCAATTAATATAATTGAGTTGCCGGGCTTGCAATTCTTTTTCCTTCGCTAACCCCAACTTATCATAAACGTGGATCAGTCGCGTGTGCGAGAACGGATTGAAGGGGTTGATGTGCATCGCCTTTTCAAAATAAACTTGGGCTGCTTCATATTCGTGGTTGGAAAAATATAGCTCTCCCATGTTTTCGAGCGTGGTGTAAAAATCCGGGAAAAACGCCAGGCTTTTCTTTAGCAAAACTTCCGCTTCATCATATTTGTGTGTTTTCAGATAGATGCCCGCGAGCTTATTGAATAAGACGGGGGAATGGGTGGACGCTTCACCCATCGCCTTTCTGTATTCAATGACGGCGGCTTTCAAATGGTCTCTTGATTTAAGAACGTCGCCCAAGAAGGTAAGGTCTCGAGCTTTCCGGGAGCCTATGTGCTTATACTTTTTGCTTTCCGATTCCAGTCCCTTGTCCTTAAATTCGGTGGCCAAGACTTTGATCCCCGGGATACTTTTAAGTTCCAATTGTTTGACCCAGTGTTCCCAACTTTTTTGGAATTCCGCTAAATCTTGACCGGTATGTTTCCGAAAGACGTTTTCAAATTCCGCATCGGAAGCCAGGTCTTCCAGCATCCGCGGAAAAATGGCGTGCCCTTTGATTGATGCGAGGTACTCCATCATGGAAGAAACTTCAGCATAAGCCAGTTGCACATCCTCGGCGTTTTTCAGTTTTGCGAGAGAGGGCATCATGGCTTCGAGCGGTACCCGATAATCATTTTTCAAAGCGTTGAAAAGCGTCGTCTCCATGATGGGAGAAAGGTATTGGTCTTCATCGCGCCACCGCGTTTCCAAATATTTCGCAATGCCTTCATGCATCCAAAGTGGCAGACGGTTGCGGCTTTTTTTTGTCAAGATGTAATGTATGTATTCGTGGCTCAATGTGTTCATCCAATTGAATCCGCGCACCAAAGAGCCGGGAGATATAATCATAATGCGGTTGTATTTGCAAAGTGCTACCGTTCCCGAAGTGAGGATGTCTTTGAGTGTCAACGGTGAAATTTTCGAGAATGGTTTTCGGTCCGGGTAAAACTCCACCAGCACTTTTTCTTCCGGGTAATAATTTAAAATTTTACCCAGAATCTGGTAGGAGGTTTCCATGGCTTCCTCTGCGTAATGAATCAGAATCTCATCAGGCCCTTTCTCAAAGCGAAAGACAAAGTGTTCCGTTTCCCTGGAGATGAAATTTTTGGAGGCCTCTCGGGTGGCATCGACATGGTTTTTGAATTTTTTGATTTGTTCCATGTTGTTGCCGATTTGGCGAAGAATATTCCATGACCGGTCATAATTCCCTTTCATGAACTCAACTCGTGCTTGAAGAAGATGGGCATCCCCAGATTCAGGATATTTTTTTAAAAGTTGCTCTGAGAATTTTTCCGCGGAAGCAATATCCCAATCTTGCACAAGTTGATAGCCGCGATAGATTTCGTCGGCAACCGGCAGCGAACCAAAACTTTTTTCAGTTCCAGCAAAGAGAAGGGCGAGGGCGAGCAAGACTTTGAGGACGTCTATAAAAATCGGCATTCGCCATTTGCCAGAGGTTTTTTGAAAATAGTTTTTCATTGCACCAGTTCCTTGTAATACTCGTTAACCAGATGTTCGTAACTTTTCGGAGTTTGTTTCTTCATGGCGTCGAGGATTTCTTCGCGGAAAGCGCGGGGAACTTTGTATTGGTCTTCGGACGGAAGTAGCACCCGTTCTCTTTGCATACGGAGAGAGCCTCTGCGCCCAGCGGAATCCATCCGGCTTCCCATCCCCAACCTGAAAAACGTTCCGTTGCTTCCCCGACCGGACATTTGGTCGCCCGAATTTTTGATTTCTTCTAAAAGTTTCCGGGTATCCTGAATGGATTTCAAAGCCTTATTTTCTGAGTCAATTCCCTTCTGCACCTGTCGGGCATTCAGCCGATTCCGAGCGTTTTTAAGATCCCTTTCTGCGTTGCCCATATTCTGGGACAGGGAGGGTGGAAGCAGGGGGCTTTCCTGATTTATTGTATTGAACACGTCCTTTATCTCTTTGGCCTGCTGCCCCATTTCTTTTTCTTGCGCGGCTAGTTCGTTCAGTTTATTTTTTTCATCATCGGTAAGTAGCGACTGGCCTTTTTTTTCAATGGAGCGCTTCAGGGAACCTAATTTTTTTGAAATCTCCGCGTTCATCCGGACAACTTTCTTTATGTCCTGACTTAATCGGTTGCCGATATCTTCCCTCTGATTTCGCGTGGTGGTCGGCATATTCCCTTGCCACTGGAGTATTCCGGGGTACGTGTTTTTGAAAAGCACGTTGAACTCGTTCAAATCGTTCAGCTCGGCTAACTCCTTTAAGGTTTCATATTTTTTCTTAATTTGGGGCAGGTCTTTCCTGAATTTTTGAAAGCCGCGGGTTCGCAGGTTGTTTATCTCACGGATCGTTTCGGATAACTTTTTGCGGGTTTCATTTAACGCTTTGGAGTTATCTCCCGAATTTTTATTCCGATTGGCATCGACGGTTTGCTGATTCAGAGATTTTATCTTCTCCTTGATTTTTGCTTCCTCTTGCATCAATTCATTCATCCTTATCATGGCTTCGTGTTCATCGAGATACCTTGAATTTTCTTCCAGAAGATTTTGGATGGCGTGCACATCTTTTTCTAATTCATCAAAGAAACTCTTAATCAAAGAATCAAATTGCCGTGCCTGGTATGCGCGCAGTTTCTGGTTGATGCCCGAAGTTTCTTGGATGACCTCTTCTTGCTTTCTCGCCATGGTTTCAAGTTTCATCATGGACTCATTGATTTGCTCCAGTATCTGATAATCTATCATGGAGTCCATGGATGATCGCGCTTGATCCAGTTGGTCCGCCAGCGTTCTCAAGGATTCGATGATCTTTTTGAGTTCCTCCAGAGCCTCATCCATTTTGCCTTGGTTGGCGAGGTCCTTGATTTTCTCCAGCGAAGCCAAAATCTCGTCCATGTTTAAACTTTCGTAGGCTTTGAAATTGAGGGATTCGTCCGGTATGGTTTGGTTTTGCTGGGAAAGTTTTTCCATTATCTTCTGCAGAGTTTGTTGAACTTTATTCAGTTGGTCTTGAATTTGGTTGGGGGTCATCGGATTTTTTTTGTTGGGGACGTTCTCAAACTCTTCCTGCAAGGCTCCGATTAACATGGACAGTTGGTTTTCAAGGTCCATGACTTGGTCCATTTTCTGACGGTTCGTCATCTTGATTAGGTAAAGAATGCTCCGCTCCAAATTAGCGACCATTGTGGCGTTGAGGATTGCTACAGAATCCATACTGAAACTCACCGGCGTGGGCTTCAATATCGTCCTCTGTATTTTGTTGATAGCGTCCATCTGTTCTTCGCGGAGCGTGGTCAATCCGGTAATGATGTTGCTCAAAAGGGTGACGTAAGGGCGGGGGAAATAATCGAAATCTTTAGCCTGCTCTTTTATGCGCTGGGCAAGGCCGATGATGTCGATTAGCGCATCTGCATTTGTAGCGAGAAGTTTTTTTCCATACATCGCGTTGGCGGTGGTTTTCAAGGCGTCCCCTTTCACGAGGCCACTCGCCAGCAGGACGATCATTTTTTCTAACAACTCTTCCTGAAGGCGCACCAAGTTTTCTTGCTCTTCCCTGCTGTCAAATATAGTGAAGCGATAAATTTCTGACTGCCCAGAGTTGGGACCGGTGACGTTATCGTTGTCCTTAATTTCTAAAAAATACTGGACTTCGTCGCCTTGCCGCAGGTCTTCCAAAGAGAGGCTCCATGTGAAATTCCCCGCGGAATCTTTTACCGATTGCTTGAAGCGTTTGACACTTTTTTTCAGGGTGGTTTCGTTGACATGGGCGATCAGGTCGATCTGCCGAATGCCAAAATCATCGCGGGCTTCGTAAGACATCTGCACATTGTCGGTTTCATAATATATCGGCTTGGGATTGGTCGGGAATAGTATCACCTGCGGCGGTTTGTCCTGTTCGATCGCGATGGGATATTTTTCTTCCAGCAAAATCTTTTGCCCATCGTGTTGTTCTATTTTGAATTGGTAGTGACCCTTTTCGCGTAGTATTAAAGAGCCCTCCGGGGTCTCGGCGTCCACCAGTTCCATCATAAAGTGGTCGCTGTTATTCACGACAAGTTCCACTCCAGCGACAGGCTGATTGCTCTTGCCTTGGATTGTAACTTCGGTCCCGGGCAAAGCTTTGACGGAACCGTCCGAAGGAAAAACGGTTTGCCTCTTCAACTGAGTGTATGCGGGAAACTCCAGGGCTAGAGCAAGGTCTTGGATGCGGTACTCAATCTGACTGCCGGCAAGTTTGGCGTCCTCCTGATTTTTATTTTGGACGGCTTGAGCCAATTCCTGCGAATTTGAACGAGACGGTTTCCAGAAATCGGGCAACGCCAAAGCAACCGTAATCAATACTAATAGCGTGACGAGGAACAAGTTGCGCGCGGGAACAACTTTTTGGTAACCGATGACTGAATTCGGGTCAAGGTTTCGGATTGCAAATTCGGTGCGTTGGAGATGTTCGCGGATGAAAGGGAGGGAGAACGGCGGCCTTCTTCTTTCGTCATCGTTTAGATGATGCTCCAGTTGCGAAGCATTGATCAGGGAATTGTTTAACTGCGGGTATTTCACTTCGGTCAGGAGCGCAGCCCGGTCCTGATTTATTCTGGAAAAGTTGCGGACGGAATAGAGTCCGAGTATCAGTATGAGTAGCGCGACCAATCCGGGTAAGCCGTAACTCAACGCGCGGGTTTCAAAATAAAAATAAAAACCCGTCGCGAGGGCACACCCGACCAACACGGTCGACACCGAATAGGCGGCATGAACGAAAAGAACCCGGTTCCATTTGGCTCGAACCCGGTCAAGAAAACTGTGGATTTTTGAATTGGATTCCATAATGGCGGCGGCAAAAACTCATCTGCCTTCCATCATATTATACCCGCGTTGCGAATCTCAATGAATAACCCCGGTTTTTTCGCGCAGTGGTCGCCGTCACGGGCACGGTCAGCGATAACTTTTTCCTTCGCGGGACGTGCCATCATCGGCGGGCAAAAAGTTTTCACGGTGGGACGAATTCTTGCCGATTGTCTCCACGACTGGCAACTCACCGGAATCGATGAGTCGTTGTTCTCCGCCTGGCGTTTGCAAGATCAACTTGCCTTGCGGGTTGAGCCCTAATGCGGTGCCGGTTTGCACTTTGCCTTTTTGACGGACGGTCACGGTCTTGCCGAACATGTCCGATTGCTCCGTCCATTTGCGAATCAAGTTCCCCCTTTTCCCCCGCAGGAATTCTTTATATTCGGCATCAAGATTTTGCAGAAGGTGGCGGGCAACTTCTGCGCAGTTCACATTTTCCCCAGTTTCCAATTTTAGGGAGGTGGCGACGTCGCGGATATTTTCGGGGAAGCGAGTATGGTTGAGATTTATTCCTATGCCCACGATGACGGCGGGATGGGTTCCCGGTTCGGCGATGCATTCACATAAAATTCCCGCAAGTTTTTTGCCGTTCACTAAAATGTCGTTCGGCCATTTGAGTGTTGCCGGTGTATGTCGTTGGACGGCGGATACGGTTGCGACCCCCGCCATCAGTGTGAGGCAAGCCAGGTCTTCGGGCGGCAAGTTTGGTTTCAAAAGCGTGGAGAGGTAGAGTCCCATCGCGGGTTCCGAGTGCCACGACCGTCCCCGCCGACCCTTCCCGCGAGTCTGGTGGTCGGCGATGACGACTGTTCCCTCCAAGAAATTTTTCGCCGCGTTGCGTTTGATTTCCTCGTTGGTCGAATCGATTGCGGGAAAAAACCGCAGGGCGCGGCCGATTTTCTCCGTGTTGAGTTTTTGTTCAAGGGCTGAAATATCGATGTCGGCGGGAGAGGACAAGATACTACCTCGGCGCAAAAGGTTTCTGTTCGCGTGAAAATAGGGATTGTCATTGTAGGGTAAAATTCCAAAAAATGATTGAAATGTTATCTAAATATTGATAAAAGGCATAGTCCAAAAAAAACCTTGGACCCCAACCCAATAGGACTGAACCTTCTATTCTTAAAAAGGAGAGAGTCAGGATGAAAAGATTCTTTGGCATAGTTCTCTTGTTGTTTCTGGTCACCATCATGACCCCCGGGTGTTACGGCATGGGAGGAGGATGCCCCGAAGGCCACTGTGATGAGGAACATAGTCCTCAACCTCCAGAAAAATAATTTGACGCATTGACCACGTCGCCAGCAATCCCGAAAGACAGACCCTCACCGGAAACGGAACCGGTATTTGGATTGCGCTGGTGTTGGTTATGTCTTCTTGTTCGATGGAATCACAATTTCCCGAGGGTCACCAAGTTGTACCTGATAATGTTGAAGAGAAACATTAATCTGTTTAAGAGTTTTTTAGCAACTTGCTAGTTGAAAAGGGATTTTTTTTTGTGGGGGAACGCTGCGGTTCCCCGCCTTTTTCTGTTCCGCTTTTGGAAGTCGTTCCTCTTTACGGCGTCTCTAAAAATTGCACCGCCGTCATCGTCGTCACCGTAGAAAAAAATTACTAAACGAATTAGGGATTCCCCATCAGTTCATCTCAGTTTCTCCCCGCACCGTTTTCTATTTTCCCGCGTTCATTTTGGTTGTCCCGGGCTAATTGCTTGACAGCCACTGCGAAGTCAATGCTACAATGAAGTTCATTTTTGAAAACTATTGATTCGCGCGTGCGTGCTGGCGGGCCTTCCTGTTGCTTCAGTGTGGTCTTGGGACGTGGAGGTTTGGTTCCAGGATTAGTTGGATTTGCCCCTCATTCAAATCTCATCCTGTTTATTTTTTTCAAGAATCGGCGAGAGGGGTCCATGGCGGAAGACAAACCCATAACAGTGGAAGAAGTTCGGAGCGCTCAGGATAGCCTGAAAAACGGCATCAATTTTCACGAAAAGAAAAATTTTAAAGAGTCCATTGAGGAATTCAAAAAAGCCGCCGCGGTTCATCCATTCGACTCAAAACATATCGACCAACTGGGGACGAAGTTGAAGGCGGGCAGTTATAAACTTCAGCAGGAAAGTATTGCCTACATGGGTTGCGCGGCGGTTCACCTCAACAAACTTATCCACGGTCTTGACGAAAGCCGGAAGCAGGAAGTTCCGGTGGATGAGTCGTTGATGAATGTTTTTAAGGACTGGCAATGAGTATCGAGAACCGGGAATTTTTTCTGAAGATACTGCGGAAAGAAATCAATGACCGCAAGATTCCAATAAGTTTGGGAAAGACCTGCCCCGTCAAATGTTCATTTTGCTACGAACAAGATATTAGTTACCGCCAAACCTTTGACATGCCTCTTACCACGCAAGAAGACTGGGAATTTATTTTTCGTGAGATTCAGGCAGTTCCCACTCGCGAGACGGAATCGTGGATTTTAGGAGGCAACGAGTATATGGAATGGACAGACCTCGCCCTGCATCCTAAGGCGCTGGATTGGATTGAAGAATTTCTGGAAAAGACGGACAAAAAGATCACCATATTTTCGGTGGGATATTTTGACCCGAAGCGGATTAATCGGCTGGCGGAAAAATATCCCGGTCGCATCAACTTCGAACTTTCGGTGATTGCGTTGGGTCCTTATCGGCAACAACTGATGCCGAAAGGGCCTTCGATTGATCAAGTGCTGAAAGTGCTAGATGGTCCCGCGGTGGCCTCGGCAAATTTTTATTCGTTGGGTCCGGGCACCATGTCCGAAGACGCGAAGACCATTTCAAAGATTAATCAAAACTGCTTATTGTGGATGGGGTGTCTGACACCCTTGAAGTACATTGACGAAAAAACCACGACGTTGATGAGGCGGGGGAAACAGTTCCTTCCTGATGAGTCTCAAAAAGTTTATGACATGAACCTTCCCAATACCCAGATGATTCACACCGAATCGGACATCACGGCTTTTCTGAATCGGAATAAAATCATCAAGACCTTTGACGCCTGCGAGTTGGATAAAAAAGATTGGGTCGTGATGGCCGGCAATGTTTACCGAGTCCTGAATATGTTTCGCCGCGGCAGAGCCCGTTTTCTTTACGTCCCCAATGAGACTCTGGGGGGAGACTCTGATTGCACGACGTTGCTCACTTTCAGCGATGTAGCGAAAAGAATTACTCACCAGAAAGTCGTGCATCTTCCCCGCGTGATCATGGAGAAATCCTCCAACGATGAACGGGATATTTCGGGAGTTTCTTTCGATGACTTTAAAGACCGTTTCCCTCAAGTTCGATTCAAGGTACTCAATCGGGTGAACTCCAAACTTTCCAATAAAAAGTTGTATGAAAAAGGGTATCTAAAAAATTATGTGGAAGATTATCTACGGCATCCTCTGTCGAAAAAGTTCGAGAGGGTTGCCCATCCCAATTAGTCCAAGGAGGTTAGCGAACTTTTGAAGTGGATATTCAGGCCTGATTTAAAATAAGAGGAGAGGGATGAGGATGCAATATCAGCTTAAAATTGTTTTCGTGGATAATCAGGAACTGATTCTTGGCACAACCGAAAAGCACGGTTTCAGTGATGATTTGGAATTGTTTGAGGTGACGACTTCCGAGGAAATTTTTGTGATTCCCCTCAAGCAAATAAAATATATTTCCTGCGATGCTAAAATCTTTCAGAAATAATCCGATACGCGCCAGCCATAAGTGAAACGAAAATTCAGCAAGAAAAAGTTTAATAAAAGCACTACACAAAAAAGATTGGCAAGCCTAGACGGCGCGCCCAGAATATTGATCAAATCACGGCAAGACGGTATTCAGTGAAATTTTCCGGTGTCAGAAAGTCATGGCATGGTGCGGTCGGGTTGATCGTTCTTTCCGCATTTTTCCCCCTCGAGTTTTATACCAACCTGTTTGAAAAAAGCGTCGGTTATTACTTGAAGTGGCAAAACCATAAAAGGCCTCAATTGGGCAGAATGTGGGAGCAGGACCGACAATCCTTGGTAGCACAAGCTAAAATAAAATCCATTCGTTCTTCTCTGAATCTCCAAGAGGAGACGGCATTGGGCATTCCTTCTTTCAAATATTTGTTTGAAGGATTGTCCCCGGGATTTCCTCTTGTCGTTTCCCGGGAAAAATTCCTCCAGCTTTATTATGATTTCCCGGGGCAGTGGTCGGAGCGTATTATTTCCTCCTACGATTTAGTTGAACTGGACGCAGAAAAAAACTGGGACCGGGTTTCTCTGAAACGATTTGGTCCCTGGATTACCCTGCGTTTCATCGACCGCCAGAACTCACCTTTGCGTGAATTATTTTTATCCGTGGATACTTTGTTTGAAGTTCAGGCAACGCGGACGATCAAGCGAGGAACGCTTGAAGATGCCGAGTTTCCCGAAAATCGGATTTTCCCAATCTCCGAGTTTCTTCCCGTTTTAAAATCCCTGGACGTCGTCACCCAGAAAATGGTTTTCCCAGAACCGCGTTGGTTTTTGGGAAAGAATTATCACATCACCCGCGTCGGCATTTCGGATTTGCCCGCTGGGGAATCCGTCCAACATTTGTTACTTGGAGTTGAGTACGACACCGATTACTACATGGAAGTTCTCTTGATTCCCGTAGCCGTGGAATTAGCCAACAACATGATGTCGCAAATTGAAAGAGTAGATCTTTCCGATTTAAGCCCTAATGAAACTCCGCCTTCCTTGGGGGAGAGTCCTTGATCAGCCGCTTGCTCCGCACCTTAAACCTGCTTCTAGCAACTTTAATTCTCGGCACTATTTTGGTTGTGACGGTTCTTTATTTTTGGTTGAACCGGGATTTGCCCCGGCTGCCCGAAGACCTGCAACACATCAACCTGAGCCTTCCCACAGAAATCTATTCCGCGGATGGTGAGCGCGTTAAGATTCTCGGTGGTAGGCGCCCGATAGTCCTCGAAGATATTTCCCCCTTTTTTACAAAAGCTATCCTAGCCGTTGAAGACGCCCGGTTTTACCACCACAGCGGAATAGACCGTAGAGGATTGATGCGCGCGCTATGGATAAACCTTCGCAAAAAAAGGATTACGCAAGGAGGAAGTACGATTACCCAGCAACTTTCCAAAAATCTGTTTTTTTCTTTCGAGAGAAACTGGGTGCGCAAGATCAAGGAACTTTTGATTGCCTTCCAACTTGAGGTGACTTTCAACAAAGACCAGATTCTCGAAGCCTATTGCAACCAGATATATTTCGGCAGCGGTGCCTACGGCGTGGAAGAGGCGGCGCGAGTATATTTCAGAAAACGCGCTAGGGATTTAACTCTGCTACAAGCGGCTCTACTTGCGAGCCTCCCCAATTCGCCCAACAATGCTAATCCATTTTCACATTATGAAAGGGCAATGCAAAGGACGGAGTATGTATTGAACCGAATGGTTTCAGAAAATTTTATCACCGTCGATGAGAAAGAACGAGCGCTACAATCTGATGTGGGCGTAGTGCCGCTGTCGGTGAAGTCCGACCCTAATCTTTATTTCGCGAACCAAGTCTTGGAGCAAATTAGAAAAGATTACGGCAAAGAATTTGTACATTTCGGCGGCTTAAAAATTTTTACCACTTTGGATACACGTTACCAAGAGCGGGCTTCTAAAAGTGTCCGCAATCATTTGGAAGTTTTAGACGGCAGGGTCGTGCAGGAACCGGGCACGAGTCCTCTGCAGGCGGCATTAGTCGCCATCGAAAATAAAAGCGGCGCTGTGCGGGCGATGCTTGGTGGAAGAGATTACTCCCGCAGTCAATTCAACCGCGCGGTATCGAATAACCGTCTCCCCGGTTCTTCCTTCAAACCGTTTGCATATTTCACCGCCATGGAAGAGTTGGGTTATTCGCCTGCTACCGTGGTGAAGGACGAACCGTTGACCATCGATATTCCGGGCAGCGAACCATGGAGCCCGCAGAACTTTGATGAAGAGTTCGCGGGGAATGTTATTCTAAAAAAAGCTTTGATGAAATCCATTAACATTATTTCCGCGAAACTGGTTCACGAAATCGGGCCGGAAAAAGTGATACGCACGGCGCGGCAGTTTGGTATCAAAAGCCCGTTAGGCAAGAACCTTTCTCTAGGACTGGGAACTTCCGGCGTATCCCCTTATGAAATGGCATCGGCTTATAGCGTTATTGCTAACCTCGGAATTTATAATGAACCGTATTTGATCCAGTATATTGAGGATTTCTATGGCAACCGACTTTATGAACATTACTACCAGGGAGTGCAGCAGTTTTTGCCCGACGCACTTTATCCGCTCCTGAACATGATGCAGGGGGTGATAGATGAAGGGACCGGTCGGGCTGTAAGGAGGATGGGTTTCCGTCACCCCGCCGGAGGAAAAACGGGGACTACAAATAATTTTAAGGACGCGTGGTTCAATGGTTTTACAAAAGATATTTCGGTGTCAGTCTGGGTGGGTTTTGATAACAATAATCCCATGCTAAGTAAGTCCGGTAAGGGTCTGACCGGATCCAGTGCCGCCTTGCCCATCTGGGTATTTTTCATGCAGAAGGTGCTGGAGGGAAAAAGCCCGGTAAACTTTTTCGTTCCAGAACAAATCAAATTTGCCACCGTGGATGCGCAAACAGGTTATCTTGCCGACGAGTTTTCCACCGAGACTTTACAGGTTGCGGTCAAAGAAGACGTGGACCTTTCCCCGCCTGCTACTTTGTACGAAGAAGAGGGACTGGATGAAGCCGAACCTTTTCTTGACACGGTAGAAAGTTCCCAGGATTCACTAAGCCCCGAAGAAAGAAATGCTGTATCAGACCCTTAAATTTTATCTGGTCCGGACCGCCGTATCGTTAGCCCTGATTTTTGGATTGGGTTACGCGGTTCTATTTTTTCTGCACGAAGTGGCGCTTCCAAACTTCCTGTTTGATGATGCCACGATCCAATGGGCTATCGTCCTCTTCAGTCTGTTTTTTGGATTCATCGCATACGGCATGATAGGAGAGCAGCGGTTTTTTAATGCGCTACATTCTCTTAAAGATATTCCGCCGCAGGAAAAATCGAAGGAGATTAAAAAACAGTTTAAAAATCTTTTGGCCTTCACTTACTCTGCGTATTTTTTGCCGAATACGGGAAAACGATACAGAGTTCTTGGCGTCTTGTTATACGCAGACTACCTCCTGTCCATTGGGGATGAAACCCCTGAGGCTCTGAAAATTTATGTGCAGGCTTTTTTGCAGAGCCCCGAAGATTCGCGTTTTCGTAAGCCTCTCCTCGCTCTTCTGAATCAGGGTCGGGAACTTACCCATGAGGAAATGGACCTGCTTCTTATCATGGTCCAGCAGAAAGAAATTTATGATCCCACCTTATCCCATTATCTGGTCGGCTTGTTCCTCAAAGCGGGGCAATGGTCTGGAAAAGTTGAATCGCTGTTTTTGAGTGCGTTGGAAAATCAGAGCGAACTTTCCGAAAGCATCGTCCAATTTGCTCTCCCTATATATTTATTGCACAAGAGGACGGATGAATTAGCGCTCAAGTTTTATCTGTTCGCGTTGAAGTTTCCAGTCAAAGAGGAAGAGCAAATCAAATGTTATCTTGCCCGGAGTTATTGCGAGGGAAACCTTGCCGGAGTTGATCCGCGTTTGCACCAGAAGTGCGGAAAAATTTTTTCGGGCATGAGCCGCGCTCAACAAAAGGAAATTAAAAGACAGTCCGAAGAAAACCGGATCAGTCTAAAAATGAAACAAGTAAAGTTGTTCCGCCAGGAAGACCTTCAGGACTTGAAACGCTTGAAGGTGGAGATGGGGGGGCTGGTCGCAAGCCGAATGAAGGCTCTTGGGAGATGGGGCCGTTGGTTGGTTCGCAAAATATTAAATGGGTGCAGATGGATTCTCGTTCAGGCACTTGATGGACTCATTCGATTTACATATCTCTCGTTAAGAGTAAAATTGATAAGCGTTTCGGTCGTCTCGATTTCTATTATCGCGGCTCTGGGTTTCAACGAACTAATTTTCGAAAATAAAAATGATTCGCCTCCTGCACATTTAATGGTGGCACCCGGATCAAAACCTGCGCACGCAGAAAATGATGGCCATGTCTATACCATTCAAATCACCGCCGTCACTTCCGCCGAACAAGCGGACAAGTTGATCCGCAATCTTAAAAAGAAAGGCGTGAAAGATCTCTACGTTGTGAAGGCCGTTCGAAGGTCTGGCGGGTACTGGTACAAAATTCGGGCGGGACAATTTCTTGCAAAAAATCAGGCTAGCGCGTACGCAAATCGGTTGGTCGACTCTAACTTCATCAAGAACTATTTTTTAATTTCAGCACCAAAAAATTGAGGAAGAATGTCATAACGTTCATTTCCTCAAGCGTGCCCTTGTTAGTGAAACGGATTAGCAACGTCCGTAGCGGTCTTCAAAACGTGCGATGTCGTTTTCATCCAGGCGATTGCCGAATTGGATTTCAATAATCACAAGCGGGTCGGCGCCGGAATTTCCCAGTCGGTGTTTGGTTTTTTCGGGAATGGTGATGGAGTCATTGGCTTTTAATTGGAAAGTTTCATCGCCCCGCACCACTTGCGCCGAACCTGAGACAACGGTCCAATGTTCGCTACGGTGCTGATGGGATTGCAGGCTGAGTACCTCGCCGGGCAAAACTTCAATGCGCTTTAGTAAATAAGAAGGTCCGGAATCCAACACGGTGTAGGACCCCCACGGTTTTTCCGCGGCGGAAAATTGTTTCCCTTCGGGGCGACCATCTGCATTGATAACCTCCACTAATTTTTTTACATCTTGGGAACGCTCTTTGGCGCAGACTAGAAGCGCGTCCGGGCTGTCCACCACGACCGTGTCTTTCAATCCTAACGCAGCGATGAGCCGACCGTGCCCACGGATTATGGAGTTCTTGCAATCTTGTGCCAGAACATTTCCGCTGACGATATTCCCATCCGAATCTTTTTCGGACACATCGTCCAAAGCATTCCACGCGCCGACATCGTTCCAACCGAACTCCGCGGGGATGATGACCACTCGGGATGAATTTTCCATAACCGCATAGTCGATGGAAAGACCGGGGAGGGAGGAAAAAAGGTCGCCGCCTTTTTCATTTAATTCCATGTAGCCGGGTTTTTCTTTTGAACGCCGCAGGCAACCCGCGATGGTTTCAAGTTGGGAATAAATATTTTCCGCATACCGCCGCAATTCTTCAAGGATGGTGGAAGCCTTCCAGACAAAGACTCCGCAATTCCAAAAATAATTAGCGTGTTCGAGATATTGTTTGGCCGTGGGAAGGTCGGGTTTTTCCGTGAACCGTTCTGCTTGGTAAGCCCCTGCAACGCCATCCGTCTCCGCCCCCCGTTTTATATAACCGAATCCGGTTTCGGGTCGCGTGGGAGAAATGCCGAGGGTAACCAGATAATTTTTTTTGGCAAGAGTTTCCGCTTTTTGCAGCGCCTTGATGAAGACCTCGGAGTTCGCCACAACATGGTCGGCGGGGAAAACGCCCATGACCGCATCCGCATCTTTTGCGATTAGCAACTTTGCCGCGAGACCAATTGCTATGGCGGTATTTTTACTGCTGGGTTCGGCGATGAGATGGTCGGAAAAAAAACCGTAGGAATCCAACTGCCGCAAGGTTTCGGTCGCCTGCCGATGGTTGGTGACCAAGTATAATTTTTCAACGGGAATCAAGGGCAACAGTCGCCGAACCGTGTTTTGGATCATGGTTTCGGGACCCACAATTTTCTGCAACTGTTTCGGATTTTGTTCGCGACTTATAGGCCAAAACCGTGTGCCGCTTCCGCCGGCTAAGATAACTCCGTACATAAAATCGTGTCGTCTCGCTTTTTAATTGCACTCAAACCCGCGTCCATTGTAGCCAAAAAGTGGCTCTGCTCTTAACAGAGCAGGCGACGGGGCTACGACGCTCGGACGGTTCGGCATTCCTCCCCCAGACCCCCTCCTGCCGAGCCGTCCTCGTTAGAAAGAAATTTGCGACTATGCCATTCGAGTTTTTTCTTTGTCTGTATCTCTGAAAAATGTTATAACAGTAGGGTCTTAACTAGTTAAGACCCTACTGGTAATATTAACCCATGCAAACAGTGGCATCTATTCAAAAAACGTTCAAAATACTTAAACCGCAAGAGAAGTGGTCTTTTCGAGATGCTGGAAGATCTCAAACAACCGCTTTTACTCACGCCTACCATCGTTATCCAGCAAAATTTATTCCCCAAATTGTCCGAAAATTGATTGAGGATTACGCCCCCGACAATACACAGGTTGTTTGCGACCCGTTTGGAGGATGTGGGACAACTCTCGTTGAGGCAAAATTACTCGGACATAAGAGCATCGGTTTCGATATAAACCCCGTTGCAAAACTTATTACACAAACAAAGACCGTTCCTATAAGGCCACGGACACTTGTGAATAATCGGAATAAATTCCTGAAGTATTACGAAACGACTACTCCTCATTTTTCAAATCGTCATGAGAGAATCTCATATTGGTTTGACGAGGAAACAGTACATGAGCTGGATAGAATTTATTTCGCTATCAAAAAAATCAAAGAGTACAATACTCGCCGCTTTTTTCTTTGTGCTTTTTCACACAATCTAAAAAATTGCTCACGTTGGCTTATGAAAAGTATCAAGCCAACGATAGACAAAAATAAAGTTATTCCGAACCCTTTGAAATCATTCTTGCGTCACCTTGATTTGATGATAAAAAAGAATGAGCAATTTTACTCGAAGCTTGTAGAGTCCGGCTACGAAAAGGTTTCTGCGAAAATGTATCGTAGGGATTCAACAAAAAAACTTCCTCTCAACTCTAGTTTTATTGACTTAATTATAACCTCGCCACCCTATGTGACCTCATATGAATATGCTGACCTTCATCAGCTCTCCTTGCTTTGGTTTGGTGATGATCCAAAGCATTTCAAAAAGTGGAATCGTTTTAGCGATGAGTTTATTGATTTTCGCAGAAACTTTATTGGCACAAGATCAAAGAAAGAAAAAAGCGGCGATTTTGATAGTGTAATCGCAAAGATGATTGTAAATGACTTGTTTCAAGTCAAACGACCTCTTGCGATTGACGTGGCAAATTATTTTCTAGATATGAAAAAGGTTTTTGGAGAAATGCACCGTATACTCAAGCCTGGTGGCAAAGCATGTATAATCATAGGAAATACAAATTTGCGTGGAGTTGAAATATCAAACGCACAAGTTGTGGCAGAACAAATGCAACAGGCCAGCTTCAAAAAAGTTGAATTTATTAAACGTGAAATCCAGAACAAGATGATAACTCCGTGGCGTGATTCAGAAACAGGGAAATTCACGGGGAAAGACAACCACTCAAAAATAAGGGCTTACGAATTTGAGTATGTGGTGGTAATGGAAAAATATTAGACGATTTTTCGTACCATACTCGGCATGGCTTTCCCAATCGCACGCATAGCAGACCCTATCATTTTATCTTTTTCTGGGTCATTTTTTAGTTCAAAATATAAATATAGAGAATAGATATAGCAATCTGCTATGTATTTGTCGCGTGCACTTTCAACTTTATCAATGCCAACTATTTTTTTAAGATCTTGCAAGGGCTTTGAATCGGCGTTTAGGTTTACAATCAGCCCCTCCGTACGAGACGAATCAACGCTTGCTATATCATTTTCATTCCAACCATAATTTTGCCAATCGCGTTTGTGCACAATATTTCTCTTGGGCTCATTCAGTTTAGAGCTTTCTTTCGGCGATACAATCTCAACAGGAATAGCGAAATCAAACTTATAATTCTCCGAGTCACCCGCATTGGCAATTGTAAGTTTTATGTCTGGGATTTTCCCTAGTTTTTCTAACGGAGTGTAAAAACTTACAGCCAGGATTCCGTCTTTCAATCTAAATCTCTTAAGCTCTAAATCGTCCCGTTTTTCAAACTCAATCGTTCCAGCATCATTATCTCTTGTGAAGTAATCGTTTGCTACATCTGTAACGAAGCTTAACTTTTTTACTGTCTTCGGAGGAATATTAAGAACTTGTTTTTGTGGTTTAAAATATGTTGGGAACTCCGAACCCACATAGGGAGGTGTCTCAATGACTTTCAGATTCACCGATTGTTTAAATTTTAGATTTTCTTCCTCATCAAGAAGCAGGGAAAAAGTTATTGCATCTTCGTCGTTTACTTTTGCGCCGTCTCTACAATCAACACGAAAAGATATGACACCCCTGTTCATCCCACGAAGAACAACATCAAATATCTTTGAGTCTTTTGACCAGTCAACATAGTATCTTGCGGTTTTTCGTGTCAGCAAATCATCACTCGCCTCGGTCTTGAAAGAAATCACTGCGTATGATGACTTATCAATCTCTTTTGGCTGTTTCCCAACAAGTTCAAATTTTGTCGGGTGGTCCTCTCCTTCGTATGGCTCCTTTTTATCGTCATCGCCCTCGGGGATTTTGATTTCTTCCCCAATACCTAAAAGCTTCTTTAACTCCGGATCACTAACAATCGCTTTTTCGATTAACTTGTCGAGATCCTTGTTGTCTTCATTTGCATGGGCGAGACTTTTTTTCTGATACTCCTGTTCCCATTTTTCAAAAATTTCATTTTTAAAAAATGTCTTTAACCTTTCTTTTAATATTTTATAGTCGTCAGTGTGTGCAAATTCCTCTCTGCCAGCGTGAAAAATATTAGCTAATTCTACAGGAATATCAGACATATCCACATAACAAAGTAGATATGACGCAAGAGCTGGGAGCTCACAAACTGACCTAAAAAAGGATACTGTTTCTTGACCTAGTGCGAGGCCATTTTCAACATAAAATATTTTTTCACGTTGCTTTTTATAGGATTCAACACCATTTGCATCACTTATGTGCTTTAGACGAATACAGCGTATGTTTCTAACTCCAATCTCACCAAGTCCCGCGGGCAAAGTTATGTCATCGTTGACAATATTTTTGTTATCCTCAATTCTGCGAAGCAAACCCGCGATAGTGTATTTGGTGTCTCCACGCCAACCACGCTCGTCAGAAAGGAAAACTGGAAGTGGTGATTTTTGTAATTTTTGACCAATATCAAACGCGAGGGAATTACGTCCATAAGTTATGTTTGATGGGTTGGAGAGGTAATAATCATAGAGACGAATGAGGGTGCCGTCTACAAAATCCATCCCTAACTCTCCAATCTTAATTGGTCCTTCATGAGGAGAAGAAAAAGTGCTTTCGTCCGCTTGCGCACAATATTCGTAATAAGCTGTCCTGTCCTTATAATTTCGCCTCACCAGAGTAAAACCCCAGTTATTTGCTTTGCTTTTCCCGGCTATACTTTCCGCACGACGAGACAAAACGAATTGATAGCATTTTCCTTTACTGCCGCAGAAACGTATTGCGGCTGAACCACCTTGGTGGTATTTCCCAAAAACGAATGGTACTCCTCTTTTAATACTGCCACTCAAGTGAACAATCGTATCTTGCAATGTCTCCGGAGATTGACCCTCTCCTCTATCAATCACAGTAAGGGTCGGCTTTGCTTTATCACCCTCCGCCAAAACCGAAAGGTGTTGTTTAGCCCAGACGCTTCTCTTTTTATTGATTTCCTCCTCGCCACCAAAGTATCTAGTTATTGCTTCAGAAAGTGATTTTGGCAACTTAGGGTTCCTGCTGTCGGGGGCGACATCTTCTACTTCATAACAACGACGCATAAGTAGGGCGTCAATTGAATTGGTAAGTTTTTCCACCAAAGCATTACTGGAGTTTTTCATCTGTCCTTCCACAGGTCCAGCATTATTTTCGCGCTTTCCGTATGGTATCCATTTGCAATACTCCTGTTTGAAAAAGTCATCGTTTTCTATCAAAGCGGCGACTTCATTAGAAGACGTAACTGTCAATAATTTCTGGAGCATTGCTTTGTTTTTTGTAGCATTAGACATGGTGACTATAGCTTAAATCCTTTCTTCTTCGGATAATGGAATTTTGTTTTTGTTTCTCTCACTTTGCGCTCAATTTCAGAAAAAAATCTTCTCAATAGTCTTGCTCGTCATATTCATAAATACTCCTATTCGAGCAATTTCCAAGCACTTATTTCAAATAATGGTGGAGGTGGCGGGAATTGAACCCGCGTCCGTAGATCCTACACACATCGGCGACTACATGTTTAGTCCGCGCTTCAAATTAACCGATCTGCCAGTCGGCAGACGAACTTGCGAATCGGCGAGCCCGATTGGTTTTAACCGTCAGCTGGCGGAACGAAAAAAATCCGCGGCGAACATTTTTCCGTGAGGCCCAAGTTTCAGTTTTTTGGTTTGAAGGAAATGCGCAGCCGGTCAACCGGGCGGTCGTTCTGGATGTGTTCGGTGAAAATTTCTTCCAGGTCTTGCGTCGTCTTCGGGGAATACCAAACGTCATCGGGGTAAACTACCATGGTTGGCCCCTGTGCGCAGGCGTCCAAGCACCCGGCCTTGTTGACCCGCACCTTTCCTTTCATCCCTGATTCGTGGACACGGTCTTTCATGTAATCCAAAAGTTTGGCAGAGCCTCGCGCAGAACAACAGCCGCGCGCGTCGTCGGTTTTTCTTTCGTTGATGCAGATGAAAATATGTTTTTGAAAACGCGGCATAGTTGATCAACGGGTTGGTTTTGTCGGGAAAAACTCAAGGTCAGCCGCGGCCAGGAATTTGACGGCGCCGCTACCGACAAACGCGGCGGCGTTATCTTGCGGAAAAAAAATATTCGTTCCGCGCGGCGAGTTATTGCTCGTTGGTTTCGCGTCGGGTGATGGAATGGGTCTCGTAATATTTTTTGAATTGCCCGAAGTTGACGTAACATCTTTCGCAACTATCCGGGAACACGGTCACAATCACGCCTCTTTTAATTTGCGCGGCGAGCCGCAAAGCCCCTACCAAGGCGGCGGCGGAAGAATGCCCGACCAGAATACCTTCCTGCTTTTCTAAGGTCTCGACCATGTCATAGGCTTCATCGGTCGGGACGCTGATTTTGCCATCGAGTTCTTCTTCTTTATAAATTTCGGGAACGATGGACGTTTCCATGTGCTTGAGACCTTCCAAACCGTGCAACGATTCCGCCGGTTCCACCGCGTAGCATTTTATATCGGGATTCCGTTGCCGCAGTCCCCGGCTGGTTCCCATGATGGTGCCGCCGGTGCCGATGCCCGCCAGAAAATGAGTGACGCGGTGGTTGGTTTGGTTCCAGATTTCGGGCGCCGTGGTTTCTTGATGGGCTTGCCAATTGGAGTCGTTGTTGTATTGGTCTGGCATGAAGTAGACATCAGGATTTTCCGTGTAGATTTTTTTTGCCATGATGATCGCGCCGTCCGAACCTTCGAAGGGACTGGAGGTCACAATTTCGGCGCCGTAAAAATCGGCCATCAATCCTTTCCGTTCTCTGCAAACATTCGACGGCATGACCAGTTTGACTTTGTAGCCTTTTACTTTGCCAATCAGCGCGTAAGAGATGCCGGTGTTGCCGGAGGTGGAATCGAGGATAATTTTATCTTTGGTGAGCGCGCCGGACTTTTCGCCGTCTTCGATCATCTTCAAGGCGGGGCGGGACTTCACGGAACCGCCAGCATTTTTCCACTCGGCTTTGGCGTAAATCTCCACGTCCTTAAATTCTTTTCCCAGATTGTGAATGCGGACGAGAGGCGTGTTGCCGATCGCCTTTAACACCGATTGATCAGTGATGACGGGGCAAGTCGGCGTCTGAACTTCGAATGGAATGGGAAAATTCATTGGCTTTGACATTTTTCAACGCGGCGATGCGCAGAACTCTTCGTGGTCAATCAGTTCGGTAATCGTGGGATGGTCGCCGCAAACGGGGCAGTGCGGATCTTTTTTCAATTTTAGTTTTCTGAACTCTGTTTTCAACGCGTCGTAAATGAGCAACGTTCCGATTAAGGTTTCTTCTTTGCCCAGAATTAGTTTTAGGGTTTCGACCACTTGCAAGTTACCGATCACTCCCGCCAGCACTCCCAACACGCCGCCTTCCTGACAATTCGGAACCATGCCCGGCGGCGGCGGTTCCGGGTAGAGGCAACGGTAGCACGGACCTTTGTCGGATTTGAAAATGGTTACTTGTCCTTCAAAACGAAAAATGCTGCCGTGGATATTTGTTTTTCCCGTCATCACGCAAGCGTCATTGATGAGATAGCGCGTGGCGAAATTGTCGGTGCCATCCAAAATATAATCGTAGCCGTCGAGCAAGCGCATGATGTTTGCGGCGCAAAGTTTTTCGTTGAAGACCGTGACGTTGACATCCGGGTTGAGCGCCGCGATGGTTTTTTTTGCCGACTCGGTTTTGAGCATACCGATGCGCTCGGTGTTGTGAATGATTTGCCGTTGCAAGTTGCTGAGGTCAACCGTGTCGAAGTCGATGATTCCCATGTTGCCGATGCCGGCGGCGGCGAGATAAAACGCGGCGGGCGAGCCTAGTCCGCCGACGCCGACCAAAAGTACTTTTGATTCCAAAAGGCGGCTTTGTCCTTCGCCCCCCACTTCGGGCAGGATGATGTGGCGACTGTAGCGTTCTATTTGTTCGTCGGTAAAATCTATCATCCTCACGCTCCGCCAGCGATTGCCGGGATGATGGAAATTTCGTCGCCGTCTTTCACGGCGGTACTTTCGCCGTCAAGAAATCGGATGTCTTCTTCGTTCAAATATATATTGATGAAACGACGGGGCGTGCCATTTTCATCGCAGATGCGATCTTTAATTCCCGCAAACTGGCTTTCTAGATTGTTGAGGATTTCGCTGATGGTGGTGCCTTCCGCCGTCACTTCGCTTTGGTTGTTGGTCAACTTCATTAGCGGGGTGGGGACTCTTACTTTTACAGACATGCTGCGCTCCTTTAAACCGTTAGACTATTTGCGAAAACTTCTTCAAAACTATCTATCTTTGGATCGATGACGGTGGGGGCGGGAAAACAATTGGTCAGGGCTTCCTGGGTTTTTAAGCCGTTGCCGGTGATGCAAATCACGGTTACTTCGTCGGGTTTAATCCGACCTTGCTGCGCCAATTTTTTGGTGACGCCCACCGTAACGCCGCCCGCGGTTTCCGTGAACACCCCTTCCGTCTTAGCCAACAATTCCATGGCGGAGATGATCTCTTCGTCCGATACGTCTTCCCCGTAACCGCCACTGATGCTCGCGGTCTTGATGCCGTAGTATCCGTCCGCGGGATTTCCGATGGCGATGGATTTGGCAATCGTGTTCGGCTTTTTTACGGGGATGATATTTTCGCTGCCATTTTTTATTGCCGTGGTGACGGGGGAACAGCCGGTAGCCTGTGCCGCAAAAACTTTGGTTTGCACTTTGTCGACCAGCCCCAGCATTTTGAATTCGTGAAAGGCTTTCCATATTTTCGTGATTAGCGAACTTCCCGCCACGGGAACGACGACGTTGTCCGGCGTCTTCCAACCTAGTTGCTCGGCGATTTCGTAACCGTAAGATTTAGACCCGTCGCCGTAATAAGGTCGGATGTTAATGTTCACGAAAGCCCAATTATGTTTCGCGCCGATTTCACTGCACAGTCGGTTCACGTCGTCGTAACTGCCGCGGATAGAAATCAGTTGCGCTCCGTAAATCAACGTCCCGATAATTTTTCCCGCCTCGAGTCCGTCGGGAATGAAGATGCAACTTTTCAGTCCAGCCTCGGCGGTTTGAGCCGCGACCGAGTTTGCCAGGTTGCCCGTTGAGGCGCATGAGATGGTGTCGAACCCAAACTCTATGGCTTTGGAAATTGCCACCGACACCACCCGGTCTTTGAAAGAAAAAGTGGGATGGTTGACGGAATCATTTTTCAGGTACAGATGATTTAGTCCAATGGCTTTGCCCAGGTTTTTCGCCCGCACCAAAGGTGTGAAGCCAGTGTGAAGCCCCACTTTCGGAGGTTCATCCAGAGGCAACAGGGCTTCGTAACGCCACATGGAAGGCGGGCCAGACTCAATGGACTTTCGGGTCACGATCTTTTTGAGCGCTTCGTAATCGTAATTGACTTCAAGGGGACCAAAACAAAATTCGCAAACGTGAATGGGTTCCTCGGCGTACTCTCGTTTGCATTCTTTGCAGATCAATCCTTTTACGTGACTCATTCCAACTGTCCCTTGTTTTTCTTAAATTGAACGCGAAAAAATATTTCAGGTGCAACGCGGTGTCTTCGACACCAGTTTATTAAAAGTGGTCATTGAAACTAAAATAACGTTCCCCCGTGTCTGGAAAAATTACCACAACATTTTTCCCGCGACCTAATTCTTCAGCCAATTCATTGGCGGCGAAACACGCGGCGCCGGAGGAAATTCCAACGAGAAGCCCCTCCTCTTTTCCCAGTCGCTGCGCGAACCGAAAAGCGTCTTCATCGGACACGGGAAAAATGCGGTCCAGTAGATCGAAGTTCAGCACGCCGGGTTTGAAACCCGCGCCGATTCCTTGAATTTTGTGGGGACCGGGAGGCTTGCCCGACAACACCGCCGAGGTGGCTGGTTCGACTCCCGCCACTTTCACCGGGCCATAATGTTTTTTTAAGATTTCCCCGACGCCGGTGATGGTCCCCCCGGTTCCAATTCCCGCAACGAAACCATCCACGGATTCACCGTTCATCGCGGAAACAATTTCCGGCGCGGTTGTTTGCCGATGCACTTCCGGGTTGGCGAGATTGTTGAACTGTTGCGGCATGAAATAATTCGGGTTTTCCGCCTGCATTTCTTCAGCCCTTTGGATGGTGCCTTCCATCCCGAACTCGGCGCGACTCAACTCGGCTTTTGCGCCGAAACTTTCCAGAATCATCCGCCGCTCGGTGCTCATATTTTCCGACATAACGAGTATGACATCGTAGCCTTTGATGGCGCCGACAAGAGCGAGGCCGATACCTGTATTGCCGCTCGTAGGCTCGATGATCGTGGAACCGGGTTTCAGCAAGCCTCTTTTTTCCGCATCCTCCACCATGGCCAGCGCGATGCGGTCTTTGACACTGCCACCCGGATTGAAGAATTCCAGTTTAGCGAAAATGTTGGCGCCGCTTGATGGGATAACGCTGTTCAGTTTAACCAAAGGGGTGCCGCCAATCAACTCTAAACTATTCACAAATTTAGATTTAACCATTTCAACCTTGAGAAACTAGCACGCCGCCGCGCTTCATTCGGAACGGATTTTCCGCGCGCCAAAAAATTGTTGCCGACGAAAAATTATCATCGCCAACAAAAAATTATGGAACAAAAGAATTTCCACTATGCTTGAGATTAGCCCTGATTTCAAGCACTTTATGGGACGTTCCGCCAAGATGACGACTACAATAATGACGACGATGACGGTGACGACGGCGGTGACGATGCGGAGTTCGGCTTCCCCGAAAAATAATTTCGCGCGCGCGGTTTACATCGTTCCCGATTCCCAACGGAGGTTCTCCGCGGCTTCGTATATAATGACGGAATTAAAAAAAAGTTTGCTGGTCGGAGGGGATAAGTTTTGAGTGCACAGTCATTGCTGAATGATATTTTGAAACATCTGCCGCTCCGTGTTTACGGCAGGCGCGCGGTGTTGACCTTGTTGCGCGAGATGGGATTCGCGGCAAAAAACAAAACGCCTCTTACCGCGACCGACGTTTATCGCGACGACCATTCTGGCGAACTGGTGTGCAAGTTAAGTTTGGACGGCAAAGGCGAACTCACCGCCGCGCTCACCAACTTGAAACTCGATATCGGTCATCCTCTATATCGAAAAGTAAAAAACTATCAGGCGGAAGTATCCGAAGCCCTCGGCAAATTGGACGCGGAAGATGTCCGCCAAACCAACATTGACGAGGAAGACCGCGATGGTTTTCGCGACGGCTTCGGAGATTTGTTTAAGAACCGGTGAGCCATCGGTGACAGTGACGCGACGACGACGCGGTGATGACGGTGACACGCCGCCGTCATCTGCGAAAGCAGGAATCCAGTGGAACATGCGCGATGATGACGACGGTGCCGATGACGCCGCTACGTTGCTACTCTGAGTTGATGAATTTTTTCAGGAAGGGGAACATGGCGCCGCGTTTCTCGATCATCTCTTCTCGCGACTTCTTCACCACCGCCGCATCGATGACGAGTATGTCCCGCTCGGCGGCGAACTTCTCGATGCCTTTCACTACCATGCCGCGCGCGAAGGAAGGGATGCGCTCCAGCCTTTGTTTGGCTTCCGCCGTCCACTGCGTTTGGAATTCAACTTCCAGTCCGAGCGTGTCTTCGATTTTTAAGGTGATGGCTTTGCCGCCGTATTTTCCCGGCTCGTAATCGCAGGACGGATCGGGCGCCATATAATTTCCGGTTTCGGCGAAAGCGCGCGCTCGGCAACCGGAACACATCGCGGAGAATTCGCAAGTTCCGCATTTGCCTTCCAGTCCTTTGCGGCTTCGCAACTCCACCATGAGCGGAGCGTTTTCCCAAAGGTCTTTGAAGGTTTTAGTTTTTAGGTTGCCGACGGATTCTGCGATGAAGGGGCAGGGCGTCAGGTTGCCTTCCGGCGAGATGCGACTGTAATGCGTGGCGGCGGGACATCCGCCAGAATAGGTGCGGGTGTAAACCGATTCGGGATCGTTCTCGTAAACCACCCTTTTATATTGCGGCGCGCATTTGGAATTGATCATCAACCGACCTTTGTATTTCATTTGTTGTTCGTAAAGCATTTGCAAAGCTTCTTCGTAAGCGGCGTTGGAAATGTCGGTGTTGCCTTGCCCGCGTCCCGTGCAAATTAAAAAGTACAGGTTGAAAGCGATGGCGCCGATTTTTTCGGTGAACTCAACTACCTCCGGAATTTCTTTGTAGTTCATTTCCGAAACCGACATCTGCACGAGGAAGTCAACGCCGACTTCGTTCAGAATATCGAAAGCGTTCATGGAAAGTTCCCAGGCTTTTTCCACGCCGCGAAACTTGTTGTGCTTGTCCGGGTTCATCGAGTCGATGCTGATGCCGACGCCGTGCGCCCCCGCGGCTTTAATTTTTTCCGCGTTGACGCGGTTGATCATGGTGCCGTTGGTGCCCAGCACGACCATGAATTTTTTGTCGGCGGCGTAACGGATAATCTCGTAAATGTCGGGACGAAGTAGCGGTTCGCCACCGGTGAGAATCAGAAACGCGTTGGGGTTGACTTCGGAAATTTGGTCGATTACTCGGAAACATTCCGCGGTGTCGAGTTCATCGGTTTTGACGCCGCCGCGAAAATCCGCGTCGAGATAGCAGTGATCGCAGTTGAGGTTGCACCGCTTGGTGAGGTTCCACGAAATTGAGTAAGCGCGGAAATCCATCTTGCCCGCGCCGACTTCCAAAGTAGGTTTGGTTTCCATCGTAGATTAAGGTCGCCGCAACCTTCCCGAAAAAATTAAAGGATTGATGGTTGCCTCATATAGTACGAAGTTTCCGCCGCCGAAGCAAATATTTTCTCGGCGGAGCGTTTGACAAATCGGTCACCGCCGCCGTCACCACCACGCCGTTACCGCCGTTGCCGTCACGCCACCACCGTCGCGCCGTCACCGCGAACATCGCCGCCGGGATTTTTGCTTTCCAGCGACCATGGGCCGTGCTATGGTCGGCGCTTCGGTTCGTTTAACTTTTACGCGCGCTAAAAAATGTCTTTACCGATCGCAACTATTTTCGCCTTGGGCACGGGGATTGAACTTTACGGATTGAAATTCGTGAGCGATTCGATCAGCATCCTCAACACGGTTTCGTTGATTATGTTCACTTTTCTGATTGGAATTATCGTCGGCCAAAGTTACGGCAAAGAAGTTTTTGAGAGAATGCAACGACACCTTATGTCGCGGGAAATCCCGAGCGACGAAGCCCTGACCGGCGTGGTGATGGGGGTGGCGAGCATGCTCCTCATTACTCCCGGCGCGGTGACGGACATACTCGGCCTCCTCATCGTGATCCCGATCACCCGCGAAATGTTCAAACAAATCGCCGCGCATATCGCGAAGAATAGAATTCAATCGGGACAACTCTATTTTTTCTTTAAGGATTAGTCGCGGCGAATCGCTGGCGACGACCGCGGTCTCGCGCTGATGAATATGAGGTCTCTATTTTTCCCGCCGCGAAATCTCCGAGATGAATTGTTGGACTTGGACGAAGCCCCCTACGACGAAGTGCGCGACAGCCTGCGCGATGTCGCCGCCGTCAACCGCTACTTAAGCGGCTACCGAGTTTTGCTCCATCACGTCGAACCTTTTCTGCAAGCGCACAAAATGAATCGTCCGTTCACGGTGCTGGATGCGGCGACGGGGTCTGCGGACCAACCGATAGCGCTGGTCAAACTAGCGCGCCGTTTGCGCGTGCCCATCCACATCACCGCCATTGACATCACCGCCAAGATGCTGAAGTTAGCGAAGGAGGAGACCGCCGCCTTTCCCGAAATTCGGTTGGTGCAATGCGACATTTTTTCGTTGCCGTTTCGGAACGCGGGTTTCGATTTAGCGGTCAACTCTTTGTCGCTGCATCATTTTAGTTGGCGCAAGGCGGTGACGATTTTGCGTGCGCTATCCGCGGCGGCGCGACTGGGCGTGGTGGTCAACGATTTGCACCGCAGCCGCATCGCGCACGCGGCGATATTTTTGTTGACGCGGATTTTCACCCGCAACCGACTAACCCGTTTCGACGCGCCCGTTTCGGTGATGAACGCCTTCACGCCGGAAGAGTTCCGCCAACTTGCCTGCGCGGCGGAAATAAAATCTTTCGAAATCCACCGCCATTTTCCTTACCGAATTGCTTTGGTGGGACGAAGGGAGCGGCCATGAATTCTTACGACGTCATCGTCGTCGGCGGCGGACCGGCGGGGTGCGCCATGGCTCTCGACCTCAACCGCCACGGCTATGACATCGCGCTTTGCGACCAGGCAAAATTTCCCCGCGACAAAGTTTGCGGCGGATTTATTAGTCCAGGCGCCGAACCTATTCTCGAGCAGTTGGGCGTGCTGGCTCCCATCGAAGCGTTAGTTCCGAAGCGACTAAAAGGGGTGGCGATCTCCGCGTATGAAAGCGCCGAGTTGGCGATTGATTATCCCGCCGCCGCGAAGACCGGTTTGCGGCCGAGCAGTTTGTCCGTGCCCCGTTATCAATTGGACGCGCTATTTTTAAGGCAGGCGCAACGTGTCGGCGTGAAAGTTTTTGAACGGCATAAGGTGTCGGATTTTATTTTTGACGACGGCCGCGTCGTCGGCGTTCGCGGTTGGGACGAAACGCGAACTTCTTTTTCCATGCGCGCGAAACTGGTTGTGGATGCCGGCGGTCGCAACGCGGTGTCCTTGCGAAAGTTTCGCTTGAAACGGGAACCCAGGGGTCGCGGCAAAATTGCTTTCTCCGCACATTGGCGCGGCGCGCGACTGCCAGATGATTATTGTTATATGCATGTTAGCCGACCGGGCTACACGGGAATTTCTGCCGTGGGAAATGGCCAGGTCAACGTGGTGTTGGTGGTGGCGCGTTCCGCCCTCAACGGCGACGGGGTCGAAAAGTCGGCAACGTTTTATCATCGCGTGCTGATGAAAAATCGCCGCCGCCGCGAAGTGCTTCGGAACGCGGAGCGGGTGGAGCCTGTGCGCTCGGTGGAATCATTGGCGTTCACCGTCGCGCCGGTTCCTTGCGGCGGATTGGTCTTGGTCGGGGACGCGACGGGATTCATCGACCCTTTCACTGGGGAGGGAATTTTTCTGTCGTTAAGGAGTGCGCAAATCGCGGGCGAGGTGATTCATGCTGGATTTCAAAGTTCGAATTTTTCCCGGAGTTTTTTCTCCGTCCACGACGCAAGACGGCGGGAAGAATTTCGCGGCAAGTTTTTGTTGAGCCGAGTTCTGCAACGGCTGATTTATAATCCGTCGTTTTGCGACAGAGTCTTGGACGGCTTGTCGAAAAATCAAGCGTACGCCGAGACCTTGGCGGGCGTGGTCGGGGACATCCTGCCTGCCAGAAAATTAGTTTCGGTGAAGTTTTTGTTGCAGTTGCTCGCGGGAAATTTTAGGTTCGGTGAGTCTGCGGTTTTGAAAGAGGCGCCGTGATTTCAGGCGTCGCCCTCGGCGGAAAGTCAGTGCGCGGTTTCCTGATGCTGGCTTAAAATTTTTTCCATGCGGTCTTTCAGGCTTAATTTTCGTTTTTGGCACTTTTTATTTTCCACCTCTTGTTCAGGCGTGATGACCTTCATCTTGTTAAATTCCTCAACTTTTAGTTTGAGCAAAGAGTGTTCTTCATAAAGTTTGCGAAACTCTGGATTTTTCTGGCTGACTTTTTCAAGCAAAGCGGAATCAATGTCCATGTTTTACAACCTCCTGATTTAACATTTTTCTGTTTCGTTCGGCTTCCGATTCTCTGACGTAATGGATGGTCAGGGCGTCCAGATCAAAACCGGGGTTCGCCTGAAATTGGTTGCGGGCGAGTTGCGCCGCGCTGGCGGCAATCGTCTGGTTTTTAATCGGCGCGTCGTCGATAAATTTGTTCCCCAACCGCGCGGAAAAAAAATCTTTATAGGGCACCATCCCCCCGCCCAAAAATATCGTGGGCTCCTGCGTCAGGTCGCACAATTCCTGAGGAGTGACGGCTTGGTCCGCGGTTTCTCTGACCAACTTTTCACCCGCGTATTTAAACTTTGCGGTGTAAACCTCTTTCTTCCTGGCGTCGAGAATTGGGGAAATCGGCTGGGAAACGGGCTCAACCAAATTCGCGTACGCCTCCAGCGTGTTGATTCCCCAGAAAGGTTTTTTCGTCGCCAACACTAATCCTTTAATCAGGCTGACCCCAACGCGAAGTCCAGTGAAGGAACCGGGACCCGTCGTGACGCAGAACCCATCCACTTGCGCAAGTCCGCCGTCTAACTTCCCCAAAACTTCGTCCATCAAAACCAGAAGTTGGTCGGAAAATGTTGAAGTACTGACGGACTCGGCGACAATTTTTTCATCCACCAACAGCGCCACACTTCCTTTGGGCGCGGACGCGTCGAGTCCCAAAAGTATCATCGTTTCACGGTCGGGAAGAGGGGTGGAATGGTGACGAGAGGAACATCGGATTACTCCTGAATGCGTGATGTAAAGGTAGGGCGTGGGCGGCGGAAAGTCAACGGAAAACCGATTTCCCCCAGCCTTCGGAACGCCGCCGCCGTCGCGTTAAAATTCACGCGACTAGCGGGAACGAGCAAAACTTTATGCCGGCGGCGGTGGTGCTTACTCATTGAAAAATTTAGCTTTATTTGCTTGACAGGCATTGGATTTAATTTTACAGTAAATTTTGATTGCGGGCTAAACTTATTTTTTGGTTTATTTTTGCAAGGCGGGGGCGCTGGAAAATAAGGCATTGCGAACTCCCTTCGAGGCAAGTGTGCTATGTTCTTTGAAGTCAGGATTTTCGATGCTAGAGGAGAGTTGAAGAAGGTGGTGTCGCCAAGAAGATTGAGCAATCGGTTTTGGAAGTATGGCGGACAGGATGCGGTAGACTCGGGCGAAAAAGAAAACCGCTCCCAAGATTTAGAGAACCAGAAATTTTTGCGGGATGAATGTCAAATCGGAGAGCGTTGACTGCAAAATGTTTCTCTAAAGTTTGATGGGATGAAAAAAGCATGAAGCTTTGTGGGCTCCGTGCTTTTTATATTTTGCGCGCGGAAAATCTAATCCGTCTTTTCGTCCCGTTCTCCCGAAGTCGCCGCCGCCATAATTGCGATCATTCAGAGACGAACCGATTTATGTTTGATAGCGAACTATTTTTGCGAGTCGGATAATGTACATCACGTCTGCGGAACAGTTGACGGAGTTTTGCGGGAACCTACAGTCCGCTAAAATTCTCGCGGTGGATACGGAGTTCGTCCGCGAAAGAACTTATTTCCACCGCGTCGGATTAATTCAGGTGGCAAGTGAAGAACACTTCGCTGCGGTTGACCCCATCCTGCTCGACGATTTGACGCCGTTGTTGGAATTGTTGAAGGATTCCGCGAAGATAAAAATTTTTCACGCCGCGCGTCAGGACCTCGAAATTCTGGTGCGCCTCTGCGGTCAAGTCATCCCGCCGGTGTTTGACACTCAAATCGCCGCCGCCTTGGTGGGATGGGGCTCGCAGATTTCCTTCGCGAAAATTGTGCACAAGGCTTTGGGGAAAAAGATTCACAAATCGGAAACTTATACAGATTGGTGCCGCCGTCCGCTGAGCAAAAATCAAATTGAATACGCCATCGACGACGTCCGTTATCTGGTGCCGGTTTATAACAAACTGATTCGGCAATTAAAAAAAATGAATCGCCTGGATTGGGTGAAGGGCGAAGTTTTGAATTGGGAAGACCCGCAAACATTTGCCTTGCCCGACCCGCAGAAACGCTTTATGAAAATTAAAAATCTGCGCAGCCTGAAACCTAGAAACTTGACGGTGCTCAAGGAACTCGCGGCCTGGCGGGAGAAGGAAGCCGTCAAACGAAACTGCCTGGCTAAACACATCGTCCGCGATGAAACGCTGTTGGAAATCGCCCGCAAAGTTCCGAGAAATTTGCCAGCGATATCCGGGCTGCGCGGGTTCCACCAAAAAGAGTTGGGGAAAAGCGGCGCGGCGATTTTGTCGGCGATTGAAAAAGCCTTGGAAATTCTGGAAAAAGACTTCACCGTTCTTCCCGAAAATAATGGGCACGCCACGACCCGCGGCGTTGAAGAATTGCTCTCCGCCTACGTGCAAGTTCGGTCTGAAGAATTAAAGATTGAGCCGAGCGTTTTGGCAGACCGAAAACAGATCCACAGTTTCGTGGCTCACTTCGAACAAAACCTAAACATGGAAGAACATTTCCTGTTTCGCGGATGGCGGAAAGAATTTATAGGCTCGCCCATGCTCTCCCTGTTGACCGGCAAGGTGGGACTCAAGATCGATTCCTCCGGTCGCGTTTGTTTGACGGCGCCGTAAAAAAATAATTTTCGCGTCACCGTCATCGCCGACGCCGCCCGCCACGCCGCCCGCGCCGAACCTTTTTCTTGCAATCGATTCTGATTTGTTTTACAAAATGATTAAGCCTGCCTCGATTAGGCGGAAGGATTTTTATGCCTGCCCCCTCCCAAAAAATATCGCCGAAAATTCGCATCCTTCCTGAAGACTTGACGAACCAGATCGCCGCCGGCGAGGTGGTGGAGCGTCCCGCATCCGTAGTCAAGGAGTTGGTTGAAAACTCCATCGACGCCGGCGCGACCACGATCCGTCTGGACATTGAAGGCGGCGGGAAAAAGAAAATCCGCATCGTCGACAACGGAATAGGCATGGCTCCCGACGAATGTCGTTTGGCATTTTCCCGCCACGCCACCAGCAAAATCTCGAAGTTCGAAGACCTTGAGACCATCCATTCGCTGGGCTTTCGCGGCGAGGCTTTGGCAAGTATCGCCTCGGTGGCCAAAGTGCGTTGTTCCAGTACCCGCGACGAAAGTGAGGGCGGGAAGTTGATCGTGGTGAACGGCGGCGAAATATTGGAAGAAAGAGATGTCGCCTGCCCGCGAGGAACGACCCTCGAAGTCGCCCAGCTTTTCTATGTGATTCCCGCGCGCAGTAAGTTTTTGAAAGGCGACTCCACGGAATTTTCACACATCACCCAAGTCATCACGCAACAGGCGCTGGCTTATCCCAGCATTCAATTTTTGCTAACCCATAACGGTCGCGAAGTGATCAACACTTTGCCCACCGACCAACTTCATTACCGGATTGCTGAATTGTTCGGCGGCGACCTTGCTAAATTTTTGTTGGAGGTTGACGCCACATCGGATGAGTACCGATTGACCGGCTACGTGTCGAGTCCAGTGTACACGCGCTCCAATCGGTCTGCCCAATACTGTTTTATCAACGGTCGTTTCGTCCGCGACAAAGTTATTCTCCACGCCACCCAACAAGGTTACAGTCACCTGCTGCCGAAAGATCAACACCCGGTGATGTTTCTTTACTTGACGATGGACCCTCATTTGTTGGACGTGAATGTGCATCCCTCCAAAGCGGAAGTTCGTTTCGCGTTTCAGCAGGACGTGCACCGATTTGTCGCGCACGGTGTTCGCGCGGCGCTGGAAAAAAATCAGCAGGCGCCGGCGGTCGACTCAACTCCGCGCAGCGCGGCGGACATCCCTCTTTGCGCGCCGACAAACCCGCCGCCGTCCTCGCCGCGGTCGGACTCCCCGCCGCCGCCGTCACCTTCTTCACCGCGGACGGATTACCCGCCGCCACCGTGGGTGGATAAGGCTCGCGTTCCTCATCACGACGACCGTCATCAAGATTTGCAAACCGTGATGGGACACGGTCATGCTCCCGCCGCGTCGCAAGTAACTTGTTTCGACAATGCTCCGACGCCGGTTGCCGACTTGATTTATTCGGAGTTCGAACCGGTCGGACAACTCGATCGGTCGTTCATCATCATGCAAGGAAAAAAAGGGTTGCTGGTGGTGGACCAACATGTGGCGCACGAAAGAATTTTGTATGAACGGTTTCGCGCCGCCGCCCAAGCCCGCAAAGTCGAAGTGCAGCAACTGCTGTTTCCCCTTGCCGTTGCGCTTGCTCCGGGGGAGTCGGAACTATTGCGTCCTCACCTTACGCGGTTGCTTGATATGGGATTGGAACTCGAACCTTTCGGGCAGAATGAATTTTTGCTGCGGTCGGTTCCGGCGATTCTTAAAAACGGCGACCACGAAAAACTTTTGCGGGACACTATCGAACTTCTCCCCAAGCAAGCGCAGGAAGATATTTTGCATGAAAAATACGAACAGGTTTTAATCATGATGGCGTGCCGAAACGCAATCAAGGTCAACCATTCTCTCAACCTGGATCAGATTAGAAAATTAATATCCGATCTCGAGCAGACTGCCATGCCCTACACCTGCCCTCACGGCAGGCCGATTTCGCTGTTGTTTGACATCGACGACATCCTGAAAAAATTTCTCCGCAAATAGTCAGCGGCAATCGCCGTCAATCGTTTCCCGCCGCCGCCGTCACCGCGCCGCCGCGCAATCTTGCAATGTCGTCTGGTGAATTTTCCGCGATGTTTGTAAAATGTTTGCATCTGGCGCAGGCGGATTTTATAAGGAAGAATGATGAGCGAGAATTGCAGGTTTGAAAATGTCGCGGCGATTTTTGCAGGACGCTTGCGCGGAAATCAGTTGATGCTCAGCGGCAAAGGTTTGACCCCGGAAGAGGCGCGCATTTTATGGCGGTCGCCGAGAATGCAGGAAGTCAGCTGGCTGGATTTGGATGACAACAACCTTGGCGACAAAGGGGTCGCGGAGTTGGCGGAATGTACGTTTTTGAAAAACGTCCAGTATCTGAATCTCAATCGGAATAACTTGAGCGATGCAGGGCTAAAATTTTTGGCTGACGCAAAACATCTTGGCAAACTCAAACGTCTACACCTAAAAGGAAACGCGATAGCAGGAGAGGGGGCCATCGCTTTGTTCAATTCCGCAACGCTCGTGAACCTGTCCACCTTCCAAGTCAGTGACGACTGGACCTGCAAGAGGAGGGAAGGATGGCGTTACAAACCGCGGGCCTGACGCGCGGCGTTTTTTTCTTGCGGTCAAATTATATACGCGCCGCCGTCATCGACGCCATCCCGCCGTCACTGCCGTTGCGTCGCCGTTGCGTCGTTGGGACTTTTACGTTTTCTGTAGTTCCTTTATCGCGGCGGTGTTGTTATCATTTAGCAGATTTTTATTTTCCGCCGCTAGTCTCTCAAGTTTTACGAACTGGAAAACAGCAATGACAGGTGCAAATGGAATTTCCGTTTAGGGCAGTCGCTTTTGATTGGGCGCATACTTTGGTTGACCTAGGGGAAGAAGATGACCGCGCGCCGTTGCAAAAAGTTTTTGCCTTCCTAAAGACGAAACAAATCCCGTTGCCTAACTTCGAAGACTGTCTGAAAAAATCGCGGGAGCTGTTTCAATCCATGACGGAACAATCCCGGACGACACACCGTGAGGCGCGTTACGAGGAAGTTTTGCGGTATCTGCTTTTCTATTTTAAAGTTGCTTGGCAACGGCGCACTACTCTTTCGGAAATCCTGCAAGTTTATTACGAAGAAGTTTATCGGGGGAGGAAAGTTTTCCCCGAGGTGTCTGCTGTGTTAAAGCAATTGAGCCAGTGGGGAGTTTCCATGGGGGTCGTTTCCAACACCACGAATCCGGTCGCCATGAAAGAGTTTGAACTGGAAGGTTCGGGTTTGAAAGAATACTTTGACTTCACCATTTACTCATCAGGAGTTCCTTTCCGCAAACCGCATCCCTCCATTTTTCAGTTGGCGATAAGCCGTTTTCAGGCGCGACCTTCGCAAATTCTTTTCGTCGGCGACAATCTTTCCACGGATATTTTGGGAGCCTGCGAGGTGGGGATGAAGACGGCGTGGCTCAACCGCAGGAACGAGCCGGCGGAACTGCGCCCCGATTATGAATTATGTTCGCTGGAAGATTTGTTGCGGATTCACCCGGTAAATGTATGAGCCCCCCGCACAAGTTTTTCGTCGCCGGCGAACAAATCGTTGCCGATAAAGTGACCCTTGCCGGGTCGGATGTTTCGCATATCAGAACCGTGTTGCGGTTGAAGGCGGGCGACTCAATACAAGTCATCAGTGATTCGGACAAACGGCTCACGGTGCGATTAGTTGAAGTCAAGACGAAAGAGATTCGCGGCGAAGTCATCGCTTCGGAAACGGTGAACGTCGAATCTCCGTTGGCGGTTCACTTGGGACAAGCGTTGATCATGGGTAGCAAGTTCGACGCGATTTTAAGAAAGTCGGTGGAGTTGGGCGCGCGTTCCGTCACCCCTTTGATGACCGAGCGTTGCGTGACAAAAACTCATCAGCGGGCGGCGGAAAGAAAAATCGAACGCTGGAACAAAATTGCGTTGGAAAGTTGCAAGCAATGCGGTCGTACTCAAATTCCTAAAGTGGCAGACGGCGGCGTTGCAACCTTGGAAACTTTTTGCCGCGACAACGACCGTCAAGACCTCAAGTTCGTCTTTTGGGAGTTGGAGGAAAAACGGACTCTCAAAGACATCGCGCCGAATACGCAACCGCGCTCCGTCGCTCTTTTGATTGGGCCGGAGGGAGGATTCAGTCAAGCCGAAATTGCGAGTGCCCGCGAATACAATTTTCAAACGGTGAGTTTGGGGCCGCGGATTCTGCGAGTGGAAACCGCCGCCGTGGTGGCTTTGTCCCAGTTGCAATCGCTTTGGGGTGACCTATAACGTTATGACGTATCGATGCAAACTTGACATTTTTGAAGGTCCCTTGGACCTGCTCCTTCATCTGATTAAGGAGCAGAAGATGGATATCTACGACATCCCCATCGCCGAAATTACCCGACAGTATATGGCTTATCTGGAGATGATGCAGGAATTGAATCTCGAACTAGCCGGAGAATATTTGGTCATGGCCGCTGAACTGACGCGCATCAAGTCGAAAGTTTTGCTCCCTGCTCCCGAAGCGGACGACGAATGGGATGCGGATGGCGGAGAAGACCCGCGCGCGGAACTAATGCGCAGGCTCCGGGAGTATCAACGTTATCGCGATGCGGCGTTTGAGTTGAGGATGAAAGAACATGATCAAGCGCAGATTTTTGTGCGCGGCGGCGAGATTGAAATTGAGGACGACGGCGAAGCGAAAGAGTTGGTCGATACATCGGTTTTCGATTTGTTCAAAGCCTATCAGAAAATCATGGACGCTAAATCCTTCGCAAAGGATTACGAAATTGAAATCACCGAGATGTCGGTCACGGATCAGATGCAGTACATCCTGGAAATTCTCAACGCTTCCGAAAGCGTTACGTTTGAATCCATGTTCACGGTGTTAAACAAAAAGCAGGAAGTTATCGTGACGTTTCTTGCCGTGCTGGAATTAATGCGTCTCAAATTATTGCGCGTTCAACAAGCCAATCACTTCGAAACCATCCGCATTTATAAGTCCGCCGACCAAGCAACCCAAGACGCAATCTTGCAAGACTACCACCGCGCCGTGGATTCCGAATCATCCGAACATTGAGCGACGAAGCCGTTCACAATAAAGTTGACATTCCGGTCGGCTCCGTATAATTTGCTGACCGTCGATGACAACTTATCGCTAATCAAATCGGGTGGAACGGATATGTCGCCTGCCAGCATTTTTCCCCGCGTTATTCTAGTTGCGGTTTTCCCCCTCGCCTTAATTCTCAACAGTTGTAGCTATCTTCCCTGGGCTGATAAAAATAAAAAGGGCAATGATGACTTGGCTTTCGAGGAAGGTTTTCCGTTTGAAGACGAAAGCAAAGAAGCGGACTCTAGTGATAGACGCCGCGGGGATGATGGTTCCAGCGAGGATAATTTTTTTGCGGGGAGTCAGGGATTCTCCGATGGGAACACCGCCGCGAATGAATTGAAAGATGATGTCGAAAATCTTCAAAGCCAACAGGAAATGCTAATCAGCAAAGTTCGCGAACTGGAAGAGATTTTGAGTGCCCGCGGTTCCGAGACCAGCGTTGCGAAAGAAAATATGGGCGGCGTCGCATCATACGACAAGGCTCTGGTTGCTTATTGGGACAAGAATTATGACGAGTCCGTTTCGCTGTTCCAAAATTTAAGCAAGAACAATCCTCCCGAAAAACTCAGAGCCAATATCGTTTTCTGGATTGGCGCCAACTACGCGGCGTTGAAAATGTATGACGACGCGATCCTTCAGTTTGAGACGGTTTTGAATGAGTTTCCCAACGGCAACAAGGTACACGATTCTCGCTATATGATCGGCAGAGTTTATTCCAAAAAAGGAGAGACCGCGCGCGCGATTGAAATTCTGGAGGACGCCTTGAAGAAGAATCCTCCCGACGATGTGCGCGGGAAAATCCTTTCGCAACTAAACCGGATTCAGTAGTTCCAAAGTTCCAACCGCCGCGGCGGCTTGAGGTCGCGTTTCTTCCGGAACTCTTTGTTCCCTCGGTATGCCTACTGACCAAAAAGTTATAGCCGTTGTCCCGGCGCGGTGGGACTCTTCCAGATTTCCCGGCAAGCCTCTTGCGCTCATCAAAGGGAAGCCCATGATCCAATGGGTTTTTGAACAAGCCAGCAAAGCGAGAAGCGTCTCCGAAGTGATTGTCGCCACCGACGACATGCGGATTTTGCAGGCCGTGACTGGCTTTGGTGGCGATGCGGTTATGACGTCGTCGCACCATGCGTCCGGAACTGACCGCGTCGCCGAGGTGGTTCGCGATAGAGAATGCGAGATTGTTGTGAATGTGCAGGGCGACGAACCGCTGGTTCATCCCGAGAATATTGAACGCATTGTGCACCCTTTACTCGACGGCGCGGCGGAGTCGGTCATCACGTTAAAGATTCAAATCAAAACGCGCGATGAATTGATGGACCGAAATATTACAAAGGTCGTGGCGGACAGTTCGGATTCGGCTTTGTATTTTTCAAAAGCTCCGATACCTTGGGATAGGGACGCATGGGGCGGGGACGGCGGCGCAATGCAAAAACTATCGTCCAAACCTCTGAAACCTTTTTGGTATAAACATATTGGCTTGTACGCTTACAGGAAAAAATTTTTGATGGAGTTCGGAAGTCTGCCCGAGTCGGGCCTTGAAAAAATAGAAAAACTTGAACAACTGCGCATCCTTGCGAGTGGATTCAAAATTAAAGTCGTTGAGACGGACTTGGACTCGGTCGGCGTAGATTGCGCCGCAGATTTGGCGATGATAGAAAAGCGTTTGACCGAGCAGGCGGTTTGACCCCGTGCTTGCTGTGGATGAGGAGCATGAAGTGAAAGGACGGACGAGCAGTAAAAAAGTGAAATATATTTTCGTCACCGGCGGAGTTCTGTCGTCCTTGGGCAAAGGGATTGCGGCGGCGTCCATAGGCAGTTTGCTGGAGTGTTCCGGTCTTACAATAACCATCCTCAAACTTGACCCGTATATCAACGTCGACCCGGGGACGATGAATCCGTTTCAGCACGGGGAAGTTTATGTGACCGACGACGGCGCGGAAACCGACTTGGACCTGGGACATTATGAACGGTTCACCCACGCGAAAATGCGTCAGGCGAACAGCATCACCGCGGGGCGCATTTATCACAACGTAATTCAAAAGGAACGGAAGGGGGAATATTTGGGCGCCACGGTTCAGGTGATTCCCCATATCACCGATGAGATCAAGCATCGTATCCGCTCCGTCGGCGACGCGGTGGACGTCGTCATCTGTGAAATCGGCGGGACGGTTGGCGATATTGAAAGCCTGCCTTTTCTGGAAGCCATCCGCCAGTTTCGTTTTGATGTTAAACCCAAAGATGTACTTTATGTTCACCTGACCCTCGTCCCTTATATTAAAACCGCGGGCGAGTTAAAAACCAAACCCACTCAGCACAGCGTTCAGAAACTTCGGGAGATTGGCATCCAACCGGACATCCTGCTATGCCGGACTGAAAAAAAACTTTCCAAATCCATCAAAGAAAAAATCGCTTTGTTTTGTAGCGTCGACGCAAACTCTGTCATCACCGCGATGGATGTCAGTTCCATTTATGAAGTCCCGCTGAGTCTGGAAAAAGAGGGGCTCTGCGAAATTATTTTGGATAAATTGGGGATGAAGGAAAAGAAACCGAACCTGGAACAATGGCAAAAGATCAATCAAGTTTTGAAAAAACCCGCGGGCGAAGTCAAGATAGGTATCGTCGGTAAATACGTGGGTTTGAAGGAGTCCTATAAAAGCCTCACCGAGGCGTTGATCCACGGCGGGATTGGCAACAACGTCCACGTCGTTTTTGATTGGGTGGACGCGGAGTCTCTCGAAAAAGAAGAACGACCGACATTGTTGCAAGGATGCGACGGGGTGCTAGTCCCCGGCGGATTTGGGGAGCGCGGCATCGAAGGAAAAATCAAAGCCGCCCAGTTTGCGCGGGAAAACAAAGTTCCCTATTTCGGAATTTGCCTCGGCATGCATTGCGCGGCGATTGAGTTTGCCCGACACGTAGCCCATCTCAAAAACGCCAACAGCGGCGAGTTTTCATCCACATCATCCTGCCGCATCATCGACCTCCTGCCCGACCAAAACGCCAAAGGCGACAAGGGCGGAACCATGCGGCTGGGCGAATATCCCTGTCAGTTGCGAAAAAATTCTAACGCCTACAATGCGTACGGGAAAAGGGAAATTGAGGAAAGACACCGCCACCGTTATGAGTTCAATAATATGTACCGCATCCAAATGGAAGAGGCGGGACTGGTCATCAGCGGCTTGTCGCCCAACGGAAATCTGGTAGAAATTATAGAATTGCAAGACCATCCATGGTTCCTGGCGGGCCAGTTTCATCCCGAGTTTAAATCCTCCCCGATGAGCCCGCACCCTCTGTTCCGGGATTTTATTTCTTCATCCCTCAAGTACAGGAACGACAATCATAGGTAGAATTTTCACGGGCGCATTGGAATAAATTTCGGATGACGTCGCGCTTCCGTAATGCCCGTCAGTTTTTGACTTTGCCAAATAATTTTTTGCAGAACTCAACGGCCGTCGTCATAAAACCGATGCATGCCTCTGTGAATTTGAAGGGCAACTCCTTTTGCATTTTATAAACCACATAAACAACCACGACGGTCAGAATTATGTTCGGTATCCAGACCGAGGTGTAGGAATGGATTGCGCCAATTCTGCCCAGGTTCTGGGTCAAAATGAAACCTACATAATAAATCACGATAACAAACACGGCGACTCCGAAGCTGCCTGATTTACCGGAGCGGCTTGACTTGATACCCAGCGGTGCGCCGAGGAAGGCGAAGAGCAGGCAGGTAAAGGGAATGGAAAATTTTTTACTCAACTCCACTTCCAGTTTAGATGTGGCGATGCCGTTTTTTTTCAGCGCCATGATTTTTTCTTTAGTTTGCGCGAGCGATAGTTCCCGGTTTCCAGCAAGAGCTTTTTTCTCCAACCGTTCCGTGTCAGGGAGACCGAGGTTCATATCGTATCGGTCAAAATTTAGAGTCCGATAATCGCCGCCGTCGTTGCTCAATTTATGGATGGTCCCGTTGCTGAGTTTAAGTTGAATTTTGAGAGTTTCTCGATTGGGGAATATGACCCCCTGTTTGGCGGTGATGATTTGTGAGTTTCCATCGTTGCTGGTGTCGGCGATGAACACACCTTCGAGCAATGAATTTTGATGGCGTTTTTTCACCAGCAGAATTAGGTCTTTGAAGTCCCGGTTGAACACGTTAGGTTTGATGTCAACATTTGCCCGGTTCTTGATGATGTCATAAACCAGAACTTTGTAAGATTGGTTGCCCCAGGGGAGAGCCCAGAACATCACAACGTTCGCCGCCAAATAACCGACGAGCGAAAAAAACAGGACGGGTTTCATCAATTGCAAAAAACTTAAGTTGCAGGCTTTCATTGCAACCCATTCGTTGTTGGCTGAAAGTTGATTGAAAGTAACCACCGATGCCATGAGGACGGACATGGGAATAGTGATGGCAAGAAAAGCGGGAGATAGGTAGATCATCATCAGCATTATTTCCACGAAGGAAACGCCGCGATTGACGATCATTTCCGCCATAAACAAAAACTTGTCCAGATAGAGAACCATCGTTATGGCGAAAATACTAATCAGGAACATCTTCATTAGTTCCCAGAAAATATATCTATCAATTGTTTTGAAAAACATTTCGAAGAGGCTACCTTTGGGCGATGCAGACCGGCCGGAATTTTTAACAAGGAAACGGACGATTTCTTTTCGCAAACTCCCTCATTATACTATACCCCGACTTTCGCATCGCACCGCGTCCGCGCAAATCTAATGCCTAACGCAACCAAAAATTATCAGCGCAAAAGATTGCCGCGTTGGTTGAAAACTCGGCTTCCAAAAACCCGCAAGTTTTTTCAATTAAAATTTCTTCTACAGGAAACTGGATTGAACACGATTTGCGAATCGGCGTCGTGTCCCAACATCGGCACCTGCTGGGATGCGGGAACTCTGACCTTCATGATTCTGGGAGAGTCTTGTACTCGCGCCTGCCGATTTTGCGACGTCCCTACAGGTCACCTTAATTTGCCTGACCCGGAGGAACCAAACATGGTCGCCTCATCGCTTTCGCGGTTGGACTTAAAGTTTGCGGTGATAACATCTGTGGACCGTGACGATTTGCCGGACGGCGGGGCAGGGCACTGGGTCAAAACAATTGGCGCGATTAGAGATCGTTGCCCAGAGATTAAAATCGAAGCGCTACTTCCAGACTTTCAAGGGAACGAGGAACTTATCCAGCAAGTGTGCGAAGCCCGCCCCGATGTGCTGGCTCATAATCTTGAAACGGTGGAGTCGCTTCAAAAGCAAGTGCGCCCGCAATGCCGTTATGAATGGTCGCTCAGCACTTTGAAGACGGCGACCAAAACCCGCGGCGTCATCGTGAAGAGTGGACTCATGCTGGGTCTAGGGGAAAAAAATGAGGAGGTGATCCAAACGATGCAAGACCTTGTCGGCGCAGGTTGCCAAATCCTTTCACTCGGACAATATCTTAAGCCTTCGCCGAACCACATTGAGGTCGCCGAATTCATTCACCCCGATCGCTTTGCAGAGTATAAGGAAATTGGCGAATCGTTGGGACTGAAACATGTGGAGGCGGGACCGCTCGTGCGTAGTTCCTACTTGGCAGATAAGCAGGCACGCGCGGTGGAGTCGGATTGAAAAAGAACGCGTGAAGGCGACACCGCTTTTGTCTCCTTAAATTATTTGCCAATGTTCCGCGCGCTGATTTTTGGTGGTCATCAATCCACCCGTGTTTTTTATCAGGTTTTCTTTTTGTCGCTTGGAGAGTTTTTTGAGCGCGGACTCTGCTTTTAATGCCGAAGACTTGTTTCCAATTTTCTGCTGGAACACCAGTCGCAACGGACCTTTGCCACGAAGAAACCGCGCCGCTTTTTTTCCTCCATCCTGATGTTCCGAAAAACGCCGGACAACGTCATAGCTGATTCCGGCGTAAAGATGACCGCGACTAGTCCTCACCATATACAAATGCCAGGTCAGATTTTTTGAATCAGAAATCTGGGCGGCCATTCAAATGCCGTCATTCCCGCTGAATAAAGTTGCGAAATCTCCGTAACCTTCCTTTGTTAAATTTTCCGCGGGAATGAATTTTAAGGATGCCGAGTTGACGCAATATCTTAATCCTGTCGGCTTGGGACCGTCGCGGAACAGATGCCCTAAATGCGAGTCAGCAGATTTCGAACGCAACTCAACTCGAACCATGCTGAAGGTGATATCTCTTTTGCGGACTATGTTTTCCTGCACTAGTGGTCGGGTGAAAGAGGGCCAACCTGTTCCTGATTTGAACTTGTCTTTTGAACTGAACAGAGGCTCGCCAGAAACGATATCTACATAGATTCCGGACTGCTTATTATCCCAATACTCATTTCTGAATGGAGGCTCGGTACCATTTTTTTGGGTGACGCGATATTGCAATTTAGTCAGATGATTCGTGGACTTGGTTCGGTTGCCGATCAATGTGTACCGGGGAACATTTTTCTCGTTAAACCCGGTGCGGGAAATTTTGTACTCCCGGTCTTTCCCCCAGACCTTGGCTATGAACTCATCTCTCCCCGACCCCACGCGATATATTTTGTAGCGGATATAGTTTTTCTTAAAGAAATCCTGATGATATTCTTCCGCGTCATAAAACGGTCCCGCCTGAACTATTTTCGTGACAATCTTTTTGCTGAAGCGTTTACTGTTGGCGATTTTTTCTTTCGATGCTTGCGCCGTCTGTTTTTGTCGCTCGTTCTTATAATAGATTCCCGTCGTATATTGTTTTCCCCTATCGACAAATTGTCCGCCCGCATCCGTCGGGTCAACATTTCTCCAGAAAATTTCCAGGATATCGTTGTAGGAAATTTTTGCTGGATTGAAATATATCTCCACGGCTTCAACGTGCATGGTGGAACCAGACGCCACTTCTTTGTAAGTTGGGTTTTTCTTTTTTCCACCCGTGTATCCAGAGATGACTTTTGATATCCCCGGCAGGTCTTCATAAGGATGTTCCATGCACCAGAAACAACCGCCCGCAAGAATAGCCGTTTCGGTATTCTCCGCGGCGTCAGACATCTTCTTGGTCGCGGCAGTTTGCGTCGAAGCACTGTCGACATTCTTTGGCGAAAAAGTTACGAGAAGAAAATAACTTAAAAATATTAAAAGGGCTGCGTAGAGTTTATTCATGATAAGTATCCTCGTGATGGGTGTTCGTTCAATGTTAGTTCCGTTATTGTAACAAATTCATACTTGTCAAATAACTGTAAAATTATCCGCGGGTCGCGAGCGGCTTTGTCGCGCTCAACTTCATCGCGTGTCTGCTTTAGGACGCGCCGCGGCCTGTCGTGAAGGGCTGATGATGGTGGCAGGCAACGAAAGAATTGCCGTCGCCACTCTTTTCGGGATATCGGCTGGTACACTTTTTTGCCAACGTCGAGCCCGACTCTTCGTTTAGATAAATGGGACAGCGGGGATGAAAATGGCAACCCGTCGGGGGATTGAGCGGAGACGGCACATCTCCCGACAAGGGTTGAAACGGTTTGCGAATTTCCACCGTGGGAACGGAATCGAGCAACGACTTTGTGTAGGGGTGACGGGGATTCTCGAAGAGGTCGTCCGCCGAAGCTTGCTCGACAATTTTTCCTAGATACATGATGGCTATCGTGTCCGCCATGTAACGTACCACGCTAAGATTGTGACTGATGAAAAGATAGGTCAGTTGGTACCGCGCTTGTAATTCTTTTAGCAGGTTGAGGACTTGCGCCTGCACCGATACATCCAAAGCGCTCGTGGGTTCGTCCAGAACCAAAAACTCCGGCTCCAGTATCAAGGCGCGGGCAATGGCGATGCGTTGCCGCTGACCGCCGGAAAACTCGTGCGGATAACGTTCCATCATGGATTCCCGCAGTCCCACTTCCTCCAAAACCCGCGCGATTTTTTCATTCCTTTCATCGGACGAAAGCATGGGCTGATGAACATCCAATCCTTCCCCCACAATTCTTTCGACGGTCATTCGAGGTTGCAGAGAACCGAACGGGTCTTGGAATACAATCTGCATATATTTGCGCAACCGTTGCAAAGTTTTGCCCTTCGTGTTCATGATATTTTTATCGTTGAAAAATATTTCTCCTTGCGCGTCGGCAACCAGTTGTAAGATAGATTCGCCCAGCGTGGTTTTTCCGCAACCGGATTCCCCCACCAGCGCCAGGGTCGCCCCTTTGGGAATATCCAAATCGATATGATCTACCGCGCGGACGTAATTCACCACGCGAAGAAACACGCCCTTGCGAACGGGGAAAAAAGTTTTTAGATTCCGTATTCTAACAAGCGGCTTGTCATCCATCTTGCGGATAGGCAGCGGGGCGGTTGCGCCGCTTCGTTTCGGAACGGTCTTCTTTTCCATCAGGTGGCAGACGGTCTGATGGTCGCTACTGACGCGGTGAACTTTGCTTTCGCGTTCGCGGCAAACGTCCATGACCTCGGGACAACGGTCGGCAAACCTGCACCCTTCGCCATACTCGGTGGCGGAAGGCACCGCGCCCGGAATGGTTTCCAGCAACGTGTCGGTTTTCTCAAGTTTGGGAATGGAACTAAAAAGTCTTTGCGTGTAAGGGTGAGTCATGTTGTGAAAAATTTGTTCGCGGCTGCCATACTCCGCCACGCGTCCTCCGTACATGATGCACACATCGTCGGCCATCTGGTTGACGATTCCCATATCGTGAGTGATCAACAAAATCGCCATGCCGGTTTGTTTCTGCAGATCGCTCATTAAGTTTAAGACCTGCGCCTGAATCGTGACATCCAGCGCGGTGGTGGGTTCATCGGCGATGAGCAATTTTGGTTCGCAGGCCAGAGCCATGGCGATCATGACTCTTTGTTTCATCCCTCCCGAAAGTTGGTGCGGGAAATCATCGATGCGTTTGTGGGGATCGGGGATTCCCACCCGCGCGAGAAGTTTAACGGCTTGCTCCCTGGATTTTCCTTTCGCGATTTTTAAGTGTTGCCGCAAAGGTTCTTCAAGTTGGTCGCCGATGCGAAACAAAGGATTCAAGGAAGTCATCGGTTCCTGAAAAATCATAGCGATGTCGTTCCCCCGCAGGCTTTGCATTTCTTCACGGTTGAGTTGAAACAAGTCCCGCCCGCGAAAACGAATTTCTCCCGTTGGGTGATAACCGTTTTCGGCGACCAGCCTGATGATTGAAAACGCGGTCTGAGTTTTTCCGCAACCGGACTCCCCCACCAACGCCAAGGTTTTCCCCTGTTCCAGGTCGAAAGAAATGCCATCCACCGCCCGGGCAATTTTCCCCGCGCCGGCGTGAAAATGAGTCGCGAGATTTTTAATAGATAACAGCATATTCAAGAAGACCTTTCCAGAGCCGAAGAACTCACTAGGAGCGATGCTCCTTTTTTAGATAGTCTTTTGGATACAATCCCTTTCCTTTACCGTACAAAGCAGAAACATAATCTTTTGGCTTTGGCATAACAATGGCGGTTTCACCCTTAACCACGACAAGTAATTCATCGCCGCCTTTGACGCACATAGCCTCCCTTGCCTCCTTTGGCAAGACCAACTGGTTTTTTGACGACAACTTAACCGTACGCATAGTTCTTTCCTCTTTTTAAGCAATCAACCGCTTTACTTTACTTTAATAAGTAAAATATGAAAATCCATTTTTTTCTATTATAAGCTCGTTGGAGACTTGAACACGGCAGGGAGTCAAAGGTTTTCTAGAGAGATTGAGCCAATGGCAGTTAAGGATCCCTAAAGGGGTTCCTTCCCACAGGCTTTGACATGGAATTTTCTGGCGGGCGGTACCTCGACAATAAACAGGAAAAGGTGTTTACTATATAAATGATATTTAATATAATAGTAAACTGAACTAATAGAAATAGGAGATTATAGAATATGAAGAAACGTGAATATAGCAGTTCGGAGCATTATATTGACGAAATTAAAAGCAATAGTGATTTGTATTTAGTGCCGATTCAAGTAGCCGCAGATTATTTGGAAGTAACGGCACAGACCGTAAATGCATATGCAAGCAATGGGCAATTAATAAAGCGTGGGATAAAAGGTCTTCGGTTCAGTGGGATTGAGCTAGGTTCAATAATTGATATGGAAAAGCGGAAAGAGGACGAGTTGAAAAAATATATTGCTCCAGCTAAAAAAATTCTAACAAGTGCGGCCAAAAAGGGAAGGCTGGTCGAGTACGGCAAGTTAATGGGGGGAATCGGGTTGGATCATCAAAAGTCTAAAGATAGGAAGTTATTGGGTAAAGTTCTTCTTGCCATTTCAAAGGAGAGTATGGAGGTTGATAAATTTATGCTTTCAGCCATTGCTGTGCGGCAGGTTGGAAAGCGGCCCAACAAATCTTTTTACAGTGCGGTGGTACGAGAGGGATATTGGAAACCTGATAATTTTGAGGATACAAGGAGCCAAGAACGATTCTTTAAAATGCAACTGAGGAGAATTGAAAAAAGATATGAAAGATATAAATCGAAGTTTGTGGAAGTGTGGGAAAAGTAAACACGCAAGCTAATGAATCAGTTCACTCAGAAATAAATATATTTATAAAAACACCAATTTATGCGGTCGAAGACAGAGCGCCATGGTTTTAGCCGGAGGTATCTATTATAAGTATCCGCTCTGAACAGAAAGAAGAATGGTATGAACCATGATTGAAGTAGAACGAAAAAACAACTTGTTTGAGGAGGAAACATGAGTCTTATTGCCCTGACAGAAAAAAAAGAAATTAAGAACGCTTTCAATACGCTTTCTGAAACTCTAACGGTTGGAATCAAACCTATAAGACAAAAGCTTGGCTGGCGAGGCAAAGGACAGGAATTTGACTTGTACTGGAATGCGGCGAATAATTTTTGGGCTGTATTAGATTCTGAACTGACTCACAATCGATATTGGTGCGCTTTTGGCACTTCATCACCAGAAATCCTGAAGACCCATTCTATTGTTTGCGAAATCAATCCGCCCTATAAGGGTATGGATAAGCGAGCGGCAGGCCGTTTTGCTAAGGATATCAGTGGGGCAATCTATATTACCCACAGTGGAAGAGTTGGAGGAGGGCGGCCAGGAATTGGTCAAGGAGCGTTTTTACCATTCTACGGTAGTGATACTATTCAGGACATCAACTGGCCAAGAGGCAAGGATTCAGAATCCATTGTAATAGGACGTATCGATTCAAAATATCTTCCTCTTCATTTAAGCCGGTTTATAAGAAAGGTAGAAGAATTTAAACTTTATGCGTCCGAAATTCCTCTGCATACCCACAACTATTCCCCTGAGTTTTCTGGAAAAAGAAAATCATACACATCTACCAGTAAGATTGAGTCTAAATGCTTTCACGGTGTGATCGTTGATGAATTGTATGATCTTCTCAAATCAAAAGGATATCAACCTTACAACAACGACCAGCGTGACTTATATCTGCTCAACAAAAAGGGGGTAGTGACGCATTTATTCGAGGTCAAATCGAATAAATCAACAACGAGTATTTATACAGGAATAGGACAATTGATGTTCTACGGGGCAATTGACAACATACTTCCAAAACGCTTCCTAGTGTTGCCAGATGATGTTGATGAAAGAACTCTATCGGCCTTAAAAAAAATTGGAATTGATGTCATTTCATTTGGCTGGAAAAATGACAAACCCAAATTTTATGGACTTAAAAAACACGGGCTCCTCAAAAAACACCGGAAGAGGGTGCAGTAGCCCCTTAAAGAGTTTTCCTTGGGTCGAAGGCGTTGCGGATGCCTTCGCCGACAAATGTTAATAGCGTGATCATCAAGGTTAGGGTCGTGAATGTCGGCAATAATATCCACAACGCTTGCAGATTATTTTTCCCCTGCGCCAAGAGTTCCCCGATGCTTGGTGCGGGACTGGGCACTCCGAGGTTCAGGAAATCCAAACTCACCAGCGCGAGGATTCCGGCGGTGACTTCAAAAGGAAAAAATGTGACCACGGGGGTTAGCGCGTTGGGCAGAATATGTCTGCGCATGATCGTGAAATTAGGAACGCCTAATCCTTTGGACGCTTTGACAAATTCGAAGTTGCGGATCTTTAAAAACTCGGCACGGATGTAGGCGGCAATTCCCATCCACGCGGTAAGATTCAAAATCAAAAATAACAGCGACGCCGAGGGAACCAGAAACGAACTTAAAATTATTAAGATGTACAGGCGCGGAATTGATCCCCAGATTTCCGTTATCCGTTGACCGACAAGGTCCACCCAGCCGCCGAAGAATCCCTGCGCCCCGCCGATGAAGCATCCGATGATGGTGCCGGTGATGGCCAACGAAGCCCCGAAGATCATGGAAATGCGGAAGCCATAAATCAACCGCGCCAACACATCCCGCCCGCGGTCGTCCGTCCCGAGATAATGTCCGTCCGCCCACGATGATGCGATGAAACTTTCGCCGTCGGGCGCGGCGGTGCGGTAGGGGGCGGCGAGCACGACGTTGCCGGTATTTGCTTCGGTTGGAATGTATTTGTAGTCGTAACGAATCGGCGGCCAAAGTATGGAGTAATCGCGGGGAGAAACCGCGACGGTTTCGACGGGACGCGGCGCGACGGGAACAACGCCGCCGTCTTCAAAATCTTCCAGCCCGATGCTGAACTCGTCTTCTTCGAAATCATTCGGCTGCAAACCAAATGCGTTTTCCGCTGCGACTTGCGTCGGTGTCTCGCTCACTCCGCCTAAAATTCTTAGGAACCGCGCCGACTTGTAATCCGGTTCGCTTGGCAGGACGCCGCCGAAGTCTTTCTCGCTGTAGGTGAAGAGGACGGGGAAAAATGATTTTCCTTCCACGACGATTCGAATCGGTCGCACGTTGCAGATTAGTTCGGCGGGGAGGGTCGCGGCGAAAAGAAAAGTCAGGATGAGAAAACTATACCAAGCGCGTTTATCTTTTTTAAATATTTGCAGTTTCACCGTCAGTTCTTTATTCCGTCTCAACATTTTCATCCGTGCGACTCGTCAAAAGAAATTCTTCTATCGATCAAAACATAAGACAAGTCGGTCAACAACTGGCCGACCAATGCCATGAGGGAGAAGATGAACAGGGTGCCGAGCACGATGGGGTAATCTCTCTGGATCACCGCTTGATAGGAGAGAAGTCCCAATCCGTCGAGAGTGAAAATTTGTTCCAGCAATAATGACCCGGTGAAAAACATGGCGAGGAAGGCGATGGGAAATCCGGTCACCAGCGGGATGAGGGAATTTTTGAGGACGTGTTTGAAGAGGACGCGTTTTTCCGACAAGCCTTTTGCTCTCGCGGTCAGCACATATTGTTTGCGCATTTCTTCTAGCACCGCGTTTTTGGTCAGCAACGTCAGCGTGGCGAATCCCCCCAGCACATAGCACAACAACGGCGCGGCAAGATGGTGAAGGTAGTCGGTCAACTTTTCCCACAGAGTCCACGACTCGTAGCCGGGAGTTCCCGCGGAAGTCAAGCCGGAGATTGGGATGAGATGCGCGACGGCGCCGTCACCGGGACCAAACAGGACGATGATGAAAATTGCCAGCACGAAACCCGGAACGCTGTAACCGACGAGAATAATCAGGCTGGTGACGGTGTCAAAACGGGCGCCGTGTTTTACGGCTTTGGCGATGCCGAGAACGATGCAGATGCTGTAAGTCAAAAAAAAGCTGGTGACGCCGAGCGATGCGGAGACGGGCAATTTTTCGCGGATGAGTTCGATGACGGATTTGTTGCGGTAAAACGAGTTGCCGAATTTGAAGATTAGAAAGCCTTCCCAATTATCGTAGTTGAAAAAATTTTCCGTGAAGGACGCGCCGTTGTCGTCAGGCGAATACCATAAAAAAGTGCGCAGATATCTTTCCCACAACGGCCGGTCGAGGTGGTAAATTTTTCTCAACTCCTCCATGTGCTTGGCGTCTATTTCGCCGCGCCTGCTTGCGGGTCCGGCGACAGCACCGCCGCCCGCCTCGGTCAACACACCGCCGCCGTGCCCTCTCAACAAGGATTTCATCTGGTCGATCGGACCTCCGGGGACAAATTGTGTGGCGATGAAAGTGATCGTGACGATGCCGATCAAGGTGGGAAACATCAATAAAAATCGGCGGATGATGTAGGCGGTCATGGGAGTTCAGCGTAGGGAGGAAAGATGTCAATCCCGTTACAGGCGGGACTCCACCTGCCGTTGCATTATCCCAATTCCGTTATGAAAAATCAAAAAAAACCAAAGCGGAGAAAACTTCGTCGTCACGGAGTACCGCGCCGTCACTAGCGATGACGGGGGGGGGGTACTACGCGCCGCGGTGTGCGGCTTGCGGTGACGGTGGTGACACCAAAACGGGCGGGACGCCGGGGGAGATAGCTCCGGGGAACCCGGGTGCCAGATGACCCAACGCCGCCGCCCGTTTTGATTATTCGTCAGAAGGAATACCGCACGCCAAACTCAAAGTTGTGTGTGTCGACGCTTGCGGTGTATGACACGCCGAGTTCTTCGTATTCCAGATCACTTACCCCAAAATAGCGATAGCCAAGAATCAAATCAACTTGTTCGCTTGTGGCATAACTTATTCCCGCCAAAGCCTGATAGGCGAATTCTGCACCGTCGGCATCTTCCTCCCAGCCAACACCTATGCCGGCACCTAGATACGGAACGATGGGTCCGTTGCTCTTAAAATCGTAGATGAGATTAGACATGGCGGAGTGAATTCTTATATCTCCAGTTAAAGTATACGCGCCTCCAGGAAATGTAAGCTCATCCCCGTCCGCTTTTCTAAAGGTATATTCGCCTTCCACCCGCAGACCATTGTCATATTTTCCTCCAAAGCTTAGGGAAACACCCATGCCTGTGTCGATGGACGCTTCAACACCAGAATCGGAACCTCCAATTGAAGAATCTTCCGCGTTCACAACCATTCCTGAGAGTCTCATATAACCTTTTGCGCTTTGTGCGAAAACCGACGCGGGATAAAACAGCAAACAAACTAGACCAACTACAGCAAACTTTAAATTCAAACGGCGCATCTTTTCTCTCCTCATTTCAAGATTTTTCCGGGATTTTTATCGCAATTTTTGTCTCCCGATATTGACTGCGCCATTATTACTAACTAGAACTAATTAGTCAATTATAATTTTATAATGATAAATTAATTCCTTCTAACAGACATTGATTTGCCTATTCTTGCTAATGAGGTGATAAATCATGTCTGGTATTGAAAAGAGGATTGGCGCGCGGATTACTGAAATCCGTCTTTCTTGCAGGTTGACTCAGTTTCAGGTGGCGGAGAAAATCAATGTGAGCGTGGAGACGGTTTCCCGTTTGGAACGCGGCGTGAGCATTCCATCGTTACGGACTCTCGAATTTCTTGCGGAAAAATTAAATGTTTCCCTGAAAACATTTTTTGATTTTGAAGAGGCGCCCGCGAAACACCAGACCTTTGAAAGGGAAATCGCCAAGTTGGTCAGTCTGCTGAGAGTTTTGTCTCATAAGGAATTGAGGTTGTTGCACGAGATTTTGAAGATTGTGATTAGCAAAGCCGGATGGAGAAAACGGTTGGTCAGTCGATAGTCGCCACGGAGAAAAACAAATCGCATCCGAGAATTTAATTGAGAGAGGCGCCGGTTGCTTTCGCGTCTTTTAGTTTTTGCGCTTTGCGCTCATCCCACCACCACCATTCCAAAATATTATTGGCGATGGAACTTTGCGAAGGATTGATTTTGGGGCGGCCGAATTTGTTCCAAAACACGGCGCGGTCGTAGGCGATATACCAATGCGGCACCATATAAAATTGATGCGTGAGAATTCGGTCGAGCGTTTGAATGTTGGCGACCAGTTCCTTGCGCGTTTTTGCTTTGGTGATTCTGTCGATCAATTCATCGACGGCGGGATTTTTGATGCCCATATAATTTCTCGTTCCGGGAGTTTCGGCGGCGGTGCTTCCCCACATATAACGCTGTTCATTCCCCGGCGATCGGCTTTGGGGATAACCCGCGACGATCATCCCGAATTTGAAATTCCTCAACCGTTCTTCATACTCCGCAATTTGCACGACCTTGATGTTCATGTGGGCGCCGATCTTTTCTAGATTATTTTTATAAGGTTCGGCGATGCGTTGAAATCCGGGTCCCGCCAAAAGAAGTTCAAACCGCAGTTGATTTTTTCCTTTGCTACGAAAACCATCGGCGCCTATTTTCCATCCGGCGGAATCCAACAAAGCGTTGGCGACTCGGATATTTTTCGCGGAGGGGATGCCTTGTCCCGGCGCGCCGACCGGTTTGGTGAGCGCCGTTTTGGGAACATGATTTTTGTATTTTTCCCGCAGGTCAAGAAGAAGGTTTTTGACTTCCCCTTGCGCGACGCCTTGGGATTTCATTTCAGGGTTGTTGTCGAAGTAGCATTCGTTGCGCGTGTATTGTCCGTAAAATAAATTTTTGTTGCTCCATTCAAAGTCGAATGCCATGGCGATGGCGGCGCGGACTTTGCGCGACTGGAAAATTTCATTTCGCATATTCATGGCGAATCCTTGCATTCCCGCCACCCGCGTGTGCGGAAATTCTTCGCGGAGGTAATATCCTTTTTTGACGAAGGTGCCTTTATAATCCAGCGCCCAGTCGCGGGAACTATTTATCAATTGCATGTCGAACTCGCCGCCCTTGAACGCTTCGCGTTGCGCGACTGGGTCGAGATAAACCCTGAAAGTAACTCGGTCAAAATTGTATCGTCCGCGGTTGATGGCGACGTCGTTCCCCCACCAATCGGGGTCGCGCTTGAAGGAAATGTATTTTCCGTACTCGTATTTTTCGACTGTGTAGGGTCCGCTGGCGACGGCGATGTCATCGAAGTCGGCGCCGAAAGATTTCCCCGCGGCGCCGTAAATATGTTGCGGGAAAATCAACATCTGCCCCGTTATCAAAGGCAGTTCCTGATTGTATAACGCGAAGTGATAGCGGACGGTGTGCGCGTCGATTTTTTCGACGGATTTAATATCTTTGAAATACTCCTTATATATAGGGTGATATTCGGGGTCGCGGATTAGGTTGAATGAAAAAATAAAATCGTCGGCGGTCAACGGATGTCCATCCGAAAATCGCGCGTGTTTGTAAATATGGTAAGTCATAGAAAGCCGATCTTCGGCAAGGTCAACTTTCTCCACGAGGTTACCGTATTCCGCAAAAGGTTCGTCGTCGTCGACGGAACTGTCCATAGCAGTTTGAAACACCAACTGTCCGATGCTGGGTGCGGTCACACCTTTGAGCGAAGCCGGATTCAATTTAGTGAACGCGCCGAAATCGGAGAGCACCAAGTTTCCGCCTTTCGGGGCTGCGGGATTGGCGTAGTCGTAGTTTTGCCCGGGTTTATATTTCAAGTCCTGATGGCCATACAACGAAAGCCCGTGCCGCGGCGTTGCGGCGACGGGTTGGACGAAGAGCAGTGCGGTGATGAAGGATGCAAGAATTTTCGTCATGGTGGAGTGATGGAGTTGCGCAAAAATTTTCCTATACTAACTTATATTTCCCATATAATGGTGAGAAGTTTTTTAGTTGCGGCGATGTAAAGTTTATAACCGCGGTCGGCTCGTCAACAGATGGCGGGCGTTCGCCGCGCGGATTTTTACAATCCGAAAAAACCTCTTTCCTTTGAAACGCGAAAATGAAACCTAGAAAAACGCGCAAGGTGTACATAGGAAAAGTTACGATTGGCGGCGATGCTCCCATCGCGGTGCAAAGTATGACGGCAACTCGAACTCAAGATTTGGAAGCTACGGCCAGGCAGATAAAGATTTTAGAAGCGGCGCAGGCGGATGTCATTCGCATCGCCGTGGACAGCGAACAGGATGTAGTAGCCTTGCGAACTTTGCGCCAACAATTTCCCGATAGCGTGTGGTCGGTGGACCTTCAGGAAAATTACAAACTTGCGCCGCGCGTTGCTCCTTTGGTGGAAAAGATTCGGTACAATCCCGGCCATCTGTTTCATCTGGAAAAAAATAAAACCGTGCGCGAGAAAGTGGAATTCATCGTCAACGCGGCGAAGGACAACGACTGCGCGATTCGCGTCGGGGTCAACGGCGGCTCGGTCGATCCGGACTATAAGGAACGTTACAAAGACGATTCGGTTGCGGCCATGGTTTTTTCCGCGGTTGACCATTGCCAAATGTTGGACGAGATGGGCTTCGAGAATTATTGCGTTTCTCTAAAAGATTCTGATGCGCAGAAGGTGATTGATGCCAACCGGAAATTTTCCAAAGAGCGCCCGGACGTTCCTTTGCATTTGGGAGTGACCGAGGCCGGGCTTCCCCCTGACGGCATCATCAAAACCCGCATTGCTTTTGAGCAGTTAATCTCCGCGGGAATCGGCGACACGATTCGCGTTTCCCTGACTTTGCCGAACGATGATAAGGGGCGGGAAGTTCAGGTGGGACGGGAAATTCTCAAAGACATCGCGGCGCGCCGCTTCCGTTCTGTTCCCGAAAATTTTCTCGATGGATTGAACATCATCGCTTGCCCAAGTTGTTCCCGAGTAGAAAACGAAAAGTTTGTCGACCTGGCGCAGGATGTAAAAAAGATGACGGAGTATGCAGAAAAATATAAGTTAACCATTGCGGTGATGGGGTGTCGGGTGAACGGTCCCGGCGAGACTGACGACGCCGACCTCGGACTTTGGTGCGGGCCAACTCGGGTGAACCTAAAAAAAGGAACGGAAACCTTGGGCTCCTATTCCTACGCAGAAATACTCGCGCAACTGAAAAAAGAAATCGACGAGATGATTCGTGTAAAAAATGGAAGCCGTCATCGCGAACGAAGCGAAGCCGTTGGGATTGCCGCGGGGCAATTCTCATCGCAATGACGGTTAGAATATATCGGCAGGCTCCGCGCCCCGTGGTTGCTGGTTGAACGCGGTGCTACTCTGGAAACAACGCGCCCGGTGCGGAAAGTATTTGCAAAGGTTTTAAGATGGAATTTGATGTTGAAAAACTTAAAGGGTTAAAGCGAAAGATCAATATCACCATCCCCGAAGAGGTGATGACCAAGCGGGTGGATGACGCCTATAAAGTGTTGAACCACCAGGTCAAGATACCGGGATTTAGGCCGGGAAAGATTCCGCAGAAGATACTTGAGAAACAGATTCCCATGCAATCGTTCACCGAAATGTTTCAGAAATTGATGCAGGAATTTTACGATGAGGCGGTACATAAATCCGGACTCAAACCCGTCGGCCAACCGGAGATTGACCACGCCGGGTTGCAGGATATTAAGAAGGACGAGCCTTTGAAATTTTCGGTGACCCTTGATGTTAAACCAGAATTAAAAGTTAAGGATTATAAGGGGCTTAAGTTCAAGAAGAAAGAGGCCGTCGTTGAGGATAAAGAAATTGAAGAAACTTTGGTGAAGGTTCTCAGCCGCCATGGTTCGTTAGAAGAAATGCCCGCGGATTATGCGGTTCAGGACGGGGATATTCTTACTTTGGATTTTGATGGCACGATGAATGGGGAAGAATTGGAAGACGGTTGCGCAAAAGATTTTGAACTGCGGGTGGGCGAAAAGAAAATGCTCTCCGGGTTTGAGGATCAATTGATCGGGCATACTCAGAATGAAGACTTCGAAATTAAAGTTATTCTTCCCGCCAACTGGAACCAGAAAATGCGCCGCATCAGTTTTCCTGTTCCGGGAGTTGCGACAGAAAAACAGGAAGACGACCGGGCTATCTTCAAAGTTAAAATTAAAAAAACAAGAAAACTTCATCTTCCCGAATTGACCGATAAAATTGCTGAGCGGGAAGGATTTGATACCGTCGCAGAACTTCGCCGCGCCATCAAGATCGACTTGCAAAATCACAAAGATCAGCAGGAGGAGATAAAAATCAAGGAAGATATTTTCAATATACTGGTCAAAGATGCCGAGACACCTCCACCAGATTCGTTGGTAGAGAGAGAATTGAAATTCATGATCGAAGGTATGAAATATCAAATCACTCAGTCAGGAATGAAACTGGAAGACTCCGGATTTGAACCTGATAAAGCGGCGAAAGAATGGAGAGATAAAGCCATCTTTAACACCACCGGCTATATGATGTTGGAATCTGTTGCGGCTGCCGAGAATATCCACGTAACCCAGCAGGATATGGAGACCGAATATGAACTGCTCGCTAAGCAGATGAAACAGAAGGTGGAAGATATTCAAAAACGGATTATGTCTAATCCAGATTCAATGAGCCAGACCGCGACGAAGATATTGGGACAAAAGGCGATGAACTTTATCTACTCCAACTGCGAGTTTAATTTTTATAAAGACGGCTGAAAAATTTTATGAAATACGTAAAAATCATGCCAGAGGAGGATCTCCCTATTGGCAAGTCCGCCATCATATCAGCCGGCGAGGCTGAGATCGCTCTTTTTAACTATAAGGGAAAATATTATGCCATTGCCAACAAGTGCCCACATAGAGGTTCGCCTTTGGGAGAAGGACGTATTGAAGAAGGCATTGTAATTTGTCCGGGCCATGAATGGCGTTTCAAATTGGAGAACGGAGCAAATATGCAGAACCCGGAACTGTTCATCCCAACTTACCCGGTAAAGGTCAAGGACGATAATATTTACATTGGGCTGGAGGAGGGAAGCGGGAATATCGCCTACGGAAAAAAAACTTCCGCGTTGCCGTCGAGTCTCAAGTTCAATGTTCCCACCATTCAAAAGCCGCGCAACCCAGAGGAAGAATTGGATTGAACTTATTATATTTCAAGTTTTCTCTTTAATTCCGCATCGCTAGGCAATTGAATAGAGCAACCTCCCGCGGAAGAATCTGTTTGGTTACCGACAATGGGTTTCCCGTTTTTTAAAATCGTGGGGGACGTGTAATGTTTTAAGGGATGGTCGTTAGATAGGTCGCTTTGGTTCACCTCTTCGAAATCACAATCTGATTTTAACAAAAGGTTCTTTGCCGCCTCATAATTTGGACAGCCCTTAAAATAAATAAGTTTAATATTGTTCATCAGCCTGTCGGGTTGTCGTCCGCGATTTCAACCCATTTCGGATCGCCGTGGGCTTTATAGTTTTCCGTTCCGCAGAAAGTTCCGTCGTGATAAATGTTGACCTTGAATTTTCCGCCGCCATATTTTTCGGTGATGTAGGGAACCGGGTCTTCGATTTCGATGAGTTCGGGAGTTTTATATTTTCCGATTAGTTTGAATTCCATTCCCATTCCCGACGGAAGCAGAACGAAAAACTTTAAGTTGGTTTCGGCGAGGATGCTTTTGAAATCTTCTTCGCAATCGTCTCGAGTATATTTGGGGCCCACCTTATGTTTTGCGCGGCGTTTGAGGTAGTCCTCCATCAAGTTATAAAACCACCAGTTTTTTTGTTTGCGTTGGTCATGCAGAAACGGGTACTCCACAAACCCGTGTTTGTTGATGAAAGGTTTCTTTGCCATTAGGTCGCGCTCATTAGGATTACAATTTCTCCAACGATTATATTCTTTTGCTTGACAGCCGACAAGCGGTTGGATTTTTTGAGTGTGTGATGAGTTCCGCCCTTTTTCTTTTTATAGTCCCGCGTCCTTCCCGATGGCTTTAGCTTTGTCCGTTTTTTCCCACGTAAAAGAATTTTCCTTTCTGCCGAAATGTCCGTAGGCCGCGGTTGGCAAATAACGGGGTTTTAGAAGATTCAGCGTTTTAACAATGCCCGCGGGTTTGAGGTTGAAATGGGACCGGACCAAATCTTCGAGGATGCCGGGATTAACATTATGGGTTCCGAAAGTTTCAACGTAAACTGAAACGGGGTCGGCGACGCCAATGGCGTAAGCGAGTTGTACTTCGCACCGGTCGGCTACTTTGGCCGCGACAAGATTCTTGGCGATATACCGCGCCATATAAGCGGCAGAGCGGTCGACCTTGGACGGGTCTTTCCCCGAAAATGCGCCCCCGCCATGCCGCGAAAATCCGCCGTATGTATCCACGATAATTTTTCTTCCCGTCAAACCGCAGTCGCCATGCGGGCCGCCGATTACAAAACGCCCGGTTGGATTGATATGGATTTTCATTTTTTTATGCTGCAATTTTTTCGGGATAACTTTTTGGATGACAAGTTTGGTGATGTCGTCGCGGAGTTGTTTCGTGGAGATGTCGGGGGAGTGCTGACTGGAAATGACGACGGTCTCAATGCTCACGGGTTTGTCGTTTTCATACCTGACGGATACTTGGGATTTGCTGTCGGGTCGCAAGTAAGGGAGAGTTCCTTTCTTCCTTAACTCGGCGAGTTTGCGCACCAACTTGTGTGAATACATGATGGGTGCCGGCATCAGCTCCGGGGTTTCGCCGGAAGCATAACCAAACATCATTCCTTGATCGCCGGCCCCTTGCTCGTGTTTGTCATCGTCAACCCCGCGTGCGATGTCTTTGGATTGTTCGTCCAGCGCGACCATCACGCCGCAGGTTTCAAAATCGAAACCCATATCGGAATGGGAGAACCCGATATTTTTTATAGTCTCCCTGACAATTTTTGGAATTTCTACATAGCAGTTGGTGGAAATTTCTCCCGCGATCACAGCGAAACCGGTGGTGATCATTGTTTCGCAGGCAACTCTTGCTTTGGGGTCTTGCTCGAGTATCGCGTCTAAAATAGAATCAGAAATTTGGTCTGCTATTTTGTCGGGGTGTCCTTCCGAAACGGATTCTGAAGTGAACAGATAATTGCCTGGGGTCATCAATGTTTCCTTTTCAATTGGAAGGTTGAAAAAAAACTAAACGAGTATCGGTTTCATCCTGCAATTTATTTTCGGGCGGAGTCTAACTTTTCTTCGAAACTGGGGTCGCGGTCAAAATCTTCTGGAAATCGAGTCCTCATTTCATTCGTGATGAAGGATGTTATTTCTTCCGGGGAACTCATCGCCAAAACATCGTTGGCTAACTGGCGCGCTTCGTCGAGTCGAATGGCGCGGATAATCTTTTTCACCTTTGGAATGGAGCGCGATTCCATGCTCAAATTATCCAATTTCCCCAGTCCCAATAAAAGCATCGTCGCCATCGGGTCACCTCCAAGCTCGCCGCAAATTGAAACTTTTTTGCCTGTGTCTTCGGCGGACTGAATAATATTTTTTAACGATCTCAATACGGAAAGGTGAAAGGGCTGGTAAAGATGAGCGATGTTTTCATTCATCCGGTCGACTGCCAGAAGATACTGGATTAAGTCGTTCGTGCCGATGCTGATGAAGTCAACTTCTTTCAGGATATGATCGATGCAGATGGCCGCCGCCGGGGTTTCTATCATAACGCCTATTTCGATTTCCTCGTTGAATGGAATTCGTTCTTTTTTTAAATCGTTTTTTGCGTCTTCTACGATTTTGTTGGCTTGAATTATTTCTGTCACGGAGGAAATCATGGGATAGAGAATTTTCACGTCGCCATATAAACTTGCTCGCAAGATTCCTTTGACTTGGTCTGTTAATAGTTGGGGATTGGCCAGGGACAAGCGGATACCCCGAAGACCGAGGGCGGGATTGTCTTCGTCGCTGTTTCTGGCGTTGTCAAATTGTTTGTCCATCCCGATGTCCAGGGTGCGGATGACGACGGGGTTGGGATTCATTTCCTGCGCAACTAGTTTGAAATTTTCGTAGAGGTCTCTTTCCTTCGGCAAAGTTGACGTCGCCAAATAAAGAAATTCTGTGCGATAAAGTCCCACCCCTTCGGCCCCAAACTTGCGCAGAGTTTTAACTTCCTGCTTGGATTCAATATTTGCCAACAGTTTGACCTGATGTCCATCAAGTGTTTCCGCCGACTGGTGGATGTCGACCAGCAGCCGCTCTTCGTACTTGCGGTAGTTTTCTTGCTTTTTGGTGTAGTGTTGTAATGTTTCGCTGGTGGGACTTGTGATGACTTCGCCATCAATGCCGTCGACAATAATTTGGTCGCCGGAAACAATGCTGGAGGTGAGTCCTTTGATTCCCGTGATTGCGGGGATTCCTAAAGCGGCAGCGAATATGCCAACGTGGGATGTCTTCCCCCCGGCCTCGGTGACCATGCCTTTGACAAATTTTTTCGGCATCATGATGGTGTCCGATGGACTTAAGGAATGAGTCACGACAATTACGGGTTCCTGGATATCGGGCAGAGATTCTTGGGAATGACCGATGAGGTTTTTCAGGATAGTCTGGACTAGCAGGTCGAGGTCGTCTTTTTTTCCTTTCAAGTATTCGTCGTTGATATTGCTAAATAGTTTTAGAAAATTATTTAAAGTTTGTGTTAGAGCCCACTCTGCATTGGTTTTATATTTTTTGATATTTTCGATGGTGTCGTTGACCAAAATATCATCGTCGAGAAGCAGGCTGTAAGTATCTAAAATAACCGCGTATTTAGCGGCGATTTTTTTGGCGCGTTTTTTTATCTCCGCCATTTGGAGTTTGGTTTTTTCGATTGCTTTGCGAAAGCGCGCAACTTCCTTTTCCGCCTCCAACTCATCAATCTGATGTCTGATGATGCAGAACCTGGCCGAGTCAAGCAGATACGCTTTTCCGATTGCGACCCCTTTTGATACGGCGATGCCTTTCATGGTCAGTTATATAAACTTGGAGTCTTCTTCAAGGAGAAGGGAATAGATTTGATTCGCGTCTTGTAATTTCAGAATGCCTTCGCGCAAATCCTGATTTTTGAAAAGTCTTGAAATGCGCGCCAAAGCTTTTAAATGTTGTCCTGTCGAATTGGCGGGCGCGATAACCATGCATACAAAATGGACGGGCTTTTGGTCGAGGGACTCAAAGCCCACTCCTTGCAGGGAACGTCCGAAGACGGTAACAATCTGAGAAAGTTCATCGGATTTTCCGTGCGGGATGGCTACATTTTCACCGATTCCGGTGCTTCCTAATTTTTCTCTTTCCATCAGTGTGTTGAACAAGGTTTCTTTATTCTTAATCAAACCTAGTTTTTGCAAGAAGTCGGTTATTTCGCGGAGGACTTCTTCCTTATTAGTTCCGGTCAGATTGGCAATAATGGAGTCCTTTTTTAGAATGTCGTCTATTTTCATTTTGTTGAGAGCGAGTTGGGGATAAGGTCAGATTGGTCCCGGTTTTTTAGTTTGGATTGCGCATCTTTTTTGATTCTAGGGTCATGCGCTTTTTCCTTAAGGCGGGAAAACTAAAACAATTTTCTTCTTTTACTTGCAGGCGGAATATTCAGTTCTTTCCGATACTTTGCAATAGTTCTCCGCGCTATCCTAGCATTTTTCTTCATCAACACATCAACCATTTGATCGTCCGTTAGTGGACGGCTTCCGCTTTCTCCATCGATGATTTCTTTCATCATATTTTTTACGCGGACGGAGGAAATAGTATTTCCCAAACAAGATTTGATGCCGCTATGGAAAAAGAATTTAAGTTCAAAAACTCCTTGCGGTGTATCGATGTATTTGTTGGTGGTGATTCTGCTTACGGTTGACTCATGCATTTCAATATCGTTGGCCACGTCTTTCATGACCATGGGTTCTAGGTGAGGCAGGCCGTCGTCGAAAAAGTTCTTCTGCAGTTTTATGATACTTTTCCCGACCTTGTAGATGGTTTGCCTTCGCTGGTCTATACTTTTAATCAGCCATAAAGCGGCCTGATATTTTTTCTCCAAGTATTCTTTGGTTCGTCCCTCTTTGGTGGTCTTCAACAGATTGTGGTAGTACGGACTAATCCGCAGATTGGGCACGCCATCGTCGTTCAAAACCACATCGTAACCTTCATCCGTTTTAATTACAACGAGGTCTGGGACAACATAGTCGACTCTTTCGCGGCTGAATAAAAGCCCGGGTTTGGGACAAAACTCTTTGATGATTTTGAAGGCATCCAAAACTTCCTCTAAACTAATTTTCAATTCGGATGCAATCTTTGGCAGAAACTTTTCTTCCAGCCGTTCCAAATAGTTTTTGATGAGGATTTCTACATAGAGGTTTTTTTCCGAAAGGGCGCGGGCCTGACTCATCAAGCATTCTTTCAAGGAGCGGGCGGCAACTCCAGTGGGTTCAAAATTTTGTATAACGTTTAGAACTCGCAACACATTTTTTTCTTCGGTGTTGCAGATTTCAGCAATTTCATTTAGGTCGGCGCAAAGATATCCGTCGCTTTGAATGTTGCCTATGATGCATGATCCAATAAATTTATCTAACTCAGAGTCAACGGATAAACCCAGTTGCCACATGAGATGGTCTGCTAAATTGGCTTCTTTTTTTTGTGTGGATTCGATAGAAGGTTTTTCGGTGTCGTCTTCGTTCTCTCCGTCCTCCTCAAGTTCTTCTTCCACTTCTTGCGCGTTGAGTTCGCCGTCCCCGTCTTCATCACCACCATCATTCTCTTCGAGTTCTTCCAGAACTGGATTCTCTATGATTTTTTCCCTTACCAATTGAGCAAGTTCCGTCCGCGCCAAAGATAAGAGTTTGATGGCCTGTTGAAGCGTGGGCGTCATGACCAGCTTCCGGGTCATCTTTAAGTTTAAATTCGTTTTCATTTCCATCGCCATAAATGTTTGCTCACGGCCTAAAATGAAAATCGACTGCCCAGATAAATCTGTTTCACTTTTTCATCCTGAGCAACGTCCATCGGTTTGCCCGATGAGATGATTTCCCCAGCGTTGATAATGTAAGCGCGGTCAGTAATGCTCAAGGTTTCCCGAACATTATGGTCGGTGATCAAAATGCCAATGCCCTTATCTTTTAATTGGGAAATGATGGATTGAATATCCGCCACGGCGATGGGGTCGATGCCTGCGAAAGGTTCATCCAATAGGATAAACGCTGGGGACGTGGCCAGCGCTCTGCTAATTTCCACGCGCCTTCGTTCTCCTCCCGAAAGCGAATACGCCTTGAAATTTTTTGTATGCAAGATGCCGAGTTCGCGAAGCAGCGAGTGGGCTTTTTCTTTGCAGTCAAAACTGGAGAGTTTCTGAGTTTCCAGAACCGCGATGATATTTTCTTCCACCGTCAATTTCCTGAAAACCGAAGGCTCCTGCGGCAAATAACTGATGCCTCTTTTGGCGCGCTCGTGCATGGGGAAATCGGTGACGTCCCCGTCGTCTAGTAAAACTTTGCCGTCATCGGGGCGAGTCAACCCGACGACCATATAGAAGGTGGTGGTTTTCCCCGCGCCGTTTGGACCGAGCAAGCCCACAATTTCGCCTTGGTTGACTTCAATGCTTACTTTGTTGACTACTTTTCGAGCGCGGTATGACTTGCTAAGGTTTTCGGTTTTTAAGCCAGCCACTTTTTTATCGAGAGGAGGAAAGTTTGGTTGCGGCAGTCATCTACAATTTTTTTTCATCCTTCAGATAAACTTTCATGCGCACCCTTTGATTGACTATGAATCGGTCTTGTTCCAAAAGGAAAATCATTTCTTGGCCTTCAATCATACTCTCCTCTTCCCACGCGGTAGCATGAGGGGTGCCCGTTAAAGTTATCTTTTGCAATTTGTCTACATAGACGGCGCGGTCGCCGACGGCTTTTCTTAAACCTTTGGTGATGACAACGTTGCCGATGGCGACAATCTCATCCGTTTTTTTGTTGCCCTTGGTGTTGTGGATTTCCATGATGTCGGAGGTTATTTTTAGGTCGCCTTGGGAACTTACGACGTTCCCCGAAAAAATTATTTTTGCTCCTCCGTCTTCAGACTGCATGCGGTCGGAGGTGATTTCTACGGGACTTTTGTTTTGCGCGAATTTCCCGTTTGGCACCGTCGCATTTTGCGCGGCGGCGGGCAACGACGCAAATCCCCAAGCAACAAAAATAATCAATCCGACTAATTTATTTTTCATGGCGTCTTTTTTCCGCGGCGTTTTTTTCAGTATCTTTTTTCTCCGGCGTCTTTTTCGCGGTGTCTTATTGATGCTGAATTATTTTTTCGCAGAATCGCTACTCAATCTGTCCACCAAAATATCCGCCGTGCCCGTAAATTTTACATTGCCGACCAAATCGACAGTATCGGTTTTTTCTTTGTAGGTTCCCGAATCCGCGACGATGATATATTTTCTGTTTTCGTCTTTGTGAAGGGTCATTTTCACGTCACGCATTTTAGTTAAATTTTCCTGATTATTGATTTGCGCTAACCCTGCTTTGAGTTCCCATTCCTTAACGCCTTTGACTTCATGCACCACTCTGAAATTTTCAATTTCAACGTCGACTCCTTTTTCCATCACCTTGGTGCGGATGTTGTCCATCTCGATGGAAGTGCCGCCGCCGTTCTTGAGAAAATAAAATCCCGCCGTGCCGACTACGCCGAACACCGTTGCCAACAAAATTATTCTGACCGCGTTGATCATTCAAATAATTAATTTGTGCCGCGTTAAATTTTATGCGAGGGGCATACCGAAGGGGCGATGATGGCACGCCGCCTGCTTAAAGTAAAGTGAAATCAGGGAAGGAGCGTGGTCCGGGAAAAAATGAATGGAAGGTGAACTCGCGCTGAGCATCGCCGATGATTTCAATATTTATTTCCATCCTGTCCTGAATGTTCAAAATCAGTTGGTCCGATTTTCGCGGCGAGCGTAATTTCTCCGCCCACTCAATGATGGTCACCCCGCGCCCATATAAAATTTCTTCAAGACCCAGCGAATAAATTTCTTCCTGGTCGTCGAGTCGGTATAGGTCGACATGGTAAATGGGAAACCTGCCCGGGTATTCGTTGACCAGCGTGAAGGTGGGGCTACGAACATAGAAATTTTTGTCCGCTTCCAAACCGCAACAGATTCCTTGAGTGAAATGAGTTTTCCCCGCACCGAGATCTCCAAACAAGAGAACAATGTCGCCGGCCACCAAAGAGTTGCCGAGCGATTTTCCCAGTTGCAAAGTTTCTTCCGGGCTATGCGATATTTTTTTCATTTCGGAGCATTGCTGAAAAGATTTCGGTTACCGCCACCGTCAACGCCGTGATTATCGCGCCACTGTCACCGCCGTCACCGTCGATGCCACCGTCACTGTCGTTATCCCCGCCGTCATCGTCGTCACCGCGCATTCTTCACGGAAGTATGCGCCGCAGAGTTTCTGGAAGGCAGCGTAATAAATCGCCCGCTATCAAAGTGGTTTCGCTTTCGCGTTCCGCAAAATAATCTCCCGCTTGACCGTGTATGTAAGTCCCGGCGATGGCGGCTTGCCGGGGAGGTAAACCTTGAGCGATGAGTCCCGCGATGACGCCGGTCAAAACATCTCCCGACCCGCCCGTCGCCATGCCGGCGTTACCCGTTGGATTGATGACGACACTTCCATCCGCCAGTCCAATCAAACTTGGCGAGCCTTTCAAAACTAAAATTAACGAATGTTCGGCGGCGAAGTTTGATGCTACCGCAACACGGTTTTTTTGAATTTCCCGCGTTGGCACTCCGACTAAACGCGACATTTCTTTTGGGTGCGGGGTGAGAATAGTTTCGGGCGGCAACTTTCGCAACCAATCTTTGTGGGATGATATTGCGTTCAAGGCGTCGGCGTCGAGCACCAACGGGCATTGAATCCGCGGCAAAATTTTTCCGATTAGCGCGACGGTCTCCCGGTCGGTGGTCATCCCGGGGCCGATTGCCAACGCTGATTTATCTTTAAGGAGACCCGCGATGAATTTTTCGGCGCGCAACGATAATGCGCCGTCGGCGGTTTCAGGAAGCGGGACGGTCATCACTTCCATGGGATGAACTTCGAAAGCTTTCTGGCAAGAGTCCGGCAAAGCCAAAGTGCATAAGCCAGCGCCGGCGCGCAAAGTAGCCAGGGCGGTCAACCCGGCGGCGCCTCCTTTTCCTCTTGCCCCCGCGAGAATTAGGGCGTGACCGTAATCGCCTTTGTGGCTGTCGGGATTGCGTTTCCGAAAATAGGATTTGATGTCGTCCGCCTCGCACTGGTGCACGCGGATGTTTTGTTGCGCGCTGGCTTTTTCCGGGATGCCAATATCGATGAGCCGAGTTTGTTTCATGACGCCGGCGGCGGGATGGAGCAAGTGGCTTTGTTTCCAGCAAGCGAGGGCGAGGGTTAAGTCGGACTTAACATGCGGGCCGATTAGTTCGCCGCTGTCTGAATCCACGCCGGAGTTAATGTCCACCGCGACGACAAATTTTCCGAACTGGTTGATTTTGTCGATGACCTTCGCGGCGAAGTCGGCGGCAGGTTTATTTAATCCTGTGCCGAAGACGGCGTCGACAATGATGTCGCAATGACGAAGTTTGTGATCGTGCCGATGCAAATTGTCGGCGGACAATTCGTCAACTTGAACGCCGATGTTTTGCGCGGCGACGGCGTTAATTCCGGCGTCCCCTTTTAGTTCCGATAATTTGCCGACCAACAAAACCCGTATGTCACCGCCGAGTTTAAACAGATGCCGCGCCGCGACGAAACCATCTCCGCCGTTGTTTCCTTTGCCGCAAAATATAAAAATCTTTTTCTGGGATAAATCCGCGAAACGTTTTCGCAGTTCTTGGGCGACGCCGACGCCGGCGTTTTCCATGAGGGTGATGCCGGGGATTCCAAAACCGTCAATGGCCTGACGGTCGATGGCTTGCATTTGTTCTGCTGTTACGACGGGGAGCACAGCGGTTAAATCCTGTAGCGACGGCGCGGCGACATGACGGCGACGACGATGACGGCGACGCGTCGGCATTCTACTCATCGGCGACGTAATTTATCAATGTAATTCGCGGCGACTTCGTATTCGTTCCTTCCTCTTTGATATATAGTACATGGTACGCAAAACGGTGTAGGGATAATTTTTGGATTTTTGCGGCGGCATTTCTTCGCCGTCGTCACCGTCGCGGTTCCCCGCCGCCGTTGCGTCTTTGAACACTTTCGGGAATATTCGCATGTCGGAAAATAAAGATTTGTTTTTGGAAATGGTCGCCCAGTATCGCCAAGGGCTGGCGAAAATTCAGAACTGGCATTCAATCAAATCTCCCGACCCCGGAAGCCTGCTGGATTTTTCCAGCCTGCCATCCCCTGATCATTCTAAGACGGCGCGCCAACTATCAAAACTTGTCGTGGGCAAACTCAACGGCGGCATGGGAACCAGCATGGGTTGCGCGGGGTCGAAGTCTTTGGTGAAGGTGCGGGACGAAAAATCTTTTCTGGATTTAATTTTGGAACAGGTTGAAAACTTGAATCACGACCGCGGCGAGAAAATCCCTGTCCTGTTGATGAACAGTTTTTACACGCACGAGGAAACCCAAACTCATTTGCGCGCCGTGGAGTTTTCTGCGGAGATAATCGGCTTCCAGCAAAATAAATTTCCCCGCTTGCACGCCGAAAGCATGAGTCCGCTCGCCCCCGATAAATGGGGGGATCAGGCATACTACCCTCCCGGCCACGGAGATTTCTATCGGTGTATTTGTCAACACGGAATCTTGCAGCGGCTGATTGATGCGGGCAGGGAAATTCTTTTTATTTCCAACGCCGATAATCTGGGAGCCGTCGTGGATTTTGCCATCCTGAATTACATGGATGAGTTCAACATTCCCTTCTTGATGGAGGTAACTCCGAAGACCGCGGCGGATGTTAAGGGCGGCGCCATCTATCAGCAGGATGGAAAACTCAAGTTGTTGGAGGTTGCCCGTGTTCCCGATGATAAGGTTGACGAGTTTCGTGACCGGCGGGAATTCACCGTGTTCAACACCAATAATATCTGGATCAATCTGATTGCCTTGAAGAACAGGATGAGTCGGAGTCCTTTGGAATTACCCGTGCTGGCGAACCGAAAAAATATCGGCGGGATTCCCGTCATTCAACTTGAAACTGCCATCGGTTCCGCCTTGGAATGCTTTGATGAGGCCGTGGGTCTCACCGTTTCGCGCGACCGATTTTTGCCCGTCAAGAAGACGGCGGATTTGTTGCTGGTGCGCTCCAATATTTTCACGGTGAACAATGGCCGACTAAAAATAAACGCGGAAAGAAAATTTCAAGATTTGCCAAAAATAGAATTGGGGGAATCTCTGCGGGATGTAGAAAGTTTTCAAAACCGTTTGCCCGTCGTTCCCGACATCATCGATTTGGAGGAATTGAAAATAGCGGGAGATGTCCGTTTTGAAGGAGCGGCTTCTCTCAAGGGCACGGTGCATTTGGAAGGATTGAAAAAGGCTTTGGTCTTGTCTTCAGGTATAGTGATTGCCGATGAAACTTTGCGGAGTTGATAGGCGGGAAAACGGCCGGCGAAAAAATGGAAGCGTCAACTTTTGCGGGAAAGTTTGCGGGAGGCTACGGGAAGGGTAGAATTTCATTGACGAGCGGAAAAAAAACTGGCATCATAACTACTTAATTTTCAATGCGTTCCGCGGTTATCATGAAAATAATCATTGACATGTTTCGACTCGGAAGTGTAGTCTCTCGGGCATCAAGTCCATGGTTCGTCGTGGCTGGGGTTGTCCCCGCTTCGTAGATTTAGTGAGAGTGTCCAGTTGATGGAGTTCGTGTTTTGGGATTAGTGAGTGAATATTTGTTAACCAGGGTAAGGGAGGGTTTACGATGAGAAAGCAAATGATTGTACTACTGGTTGCCGTGGCATCTTTTAGCCTTGCAAGCTCCGCGTTTGCGGGGGCGTTGATGCCGGGCGCGATGGCTAAATGTAACGATGCTAAATCCATCACGTTGGAAAATACAGGTGGTGGAGCTGGAGATCGGGGTGAAGGGAATCTCGTGGTCTGGAAGTCTTCGAATTACACCACGGTTCTCATAAGCCTGAGCCCGACTGCTCATCAGGGTTTTTCCATGAACGGTGGCGGAGCAGCAGGCAACAAGCAGGTGAAAATGTCCAACAAGCACTCCATGGGGAGAAAGTCAATAACCTTGATGGGGCAAACTAATTTCAGCCGCGGCGATTCCATCGGGGACATCAGCGGCGAAGTTAGACTCACCAACGTCGGCACAACCAACGTGAGTGTAACCTGCAACTAAAATTTCAAGTTTCAAAACTAAGCCGGCCTGATATTTTTCAGGTCGGCTTTTTTTGTCTCAACAAGAAAGAAGAATCCCTCCTGCGAGAAGTATCCTATAAATGATAAAGTGGTGCAGACCTGCTTCATCAGTAACCACGCCGTGACCGTGAACCCGTCGCAAAATATTTTACCGTCATGAGAGAATTTCCAAGAATCCGCCACCTTCCTCCCTACGTTTTGGGGATCATCAACGAACTCAAATCAGAAGCGCGCCGCCGTGGCGAAGACATCATCGACTTCGGCTTGGGGAATCCGGACATGCCGACCCCCAAACACATCGTCGACAAATTAATTGAAGCCGCGCAGAAAGAATCCAATCACCGCTATTCACTTTCCCGCGGCATTTACAAATTACGCCTCGCCATCACCGACTGGTACAAGCGAAACCATGACGTGGACCTAGACCCAAATTCCGAAGCGATCGCGACGATCGGCTCGAAAGAAGGCATCGCTCATTTAGCCCTAGCGATTGCCGGTCCCGGCGATTCTGTTTTGGTCCCGACGCCAACTTATCCGATTCATACCTACGCCTTCATTTTGGCAAACGCCGATGTTGTGCACGTCCCACTCAGTCCGAACGCGGATTTTTTTGCGGCGCTTCTTGACGCCATCAAGAGAAGTCAACCGCGGCCAAAAGCGATGGTCATCAACTTCCCGCATAACCCCACGACGCAGGTGGTGGACATCAATTTTTTTGAGAAGGTGGTGGACTTTGCCGACGAGCACGACCTGATTGTGATTCATGACTTTGCTTACGGCGACATCGTTTTCGACGGTTACCGCGCCCCGAGTTTCTTGCAAGTTCGCGGCGCGAAGAAAGTGGGAATTGAGTTTTTTAGTCTGTCAAAAAGTTATAATATGCCGGGATGGCGCGTGGGTTTCGCGGTGGGAAATTCCGAGATTATTCACGTCTTGGCGCGCATCAAAAGTTATCAGGATTACGGCATGTTTCAGCCGATTCAAATCGCGGCAACGGTAGCCCTGAACGGTTCGCGCGACTGCGTAGAAAAAATCCGCGACACGTACCAACACCGACGAAATGTCCTGTGCGAATCGCTGAATCGAATCGGATGGAAAGTAACGCCGCCGCAGGCGACCATGATGGTCTGGGCGGAAATCCCCGACCGGTTTAAGAAAATGGGGTCGTTGGAATTTTGTAAATTACTTTTAGAACAAGCCAAAGTCGCCGTCGCGCCGGGAATCGGATTCGGTGACGGCGGCGATCATTTCGTACGGTTTGCGCTGGTCGAAAATGAACACAGGATTCGACAAGCAGTCCGCGGCATTCAAGAAATTTTTTAACGGAACCGGCAACATGAAAACGATTAAGGTGGGGATGATCGGCTTCGGCACCATCGGCACCGGCGTCGCGAAAATTCTCACGCAAAATAAAGATGTCATAACGAAACGGTTGGGAGCCGCGGTGGAACTGGTTAAAGTGGCTGACCTGGACATCACGACCGACCGCGGAATTAAACTCGCGCCCGATGTGTTGACAACTTCCGCCGCCGCCGTGGTTGACCATCCCGACATCAATGTGCTCATCGAACTGATTGGCGGTTACGACCCCGCGAAAAAATTTCTTCTTCAGGCGATTGAGCGGGGAAAACATGTGGTGACCGCGAACAAAGCTTTGCTGGCAAAACACGGCGATGAAATATTTTCCGCGGTCGCACAAAAGCGCGTGTCGCTTGGGTTTGAAGCCTCCATCGGCGGCGCCATTCCCATCGTCCGTTCGGTGCGCGAAGCGTTTGTCGCCAACCGCATCCAGTCCATAGAAGGCATCGTGAACGGCACGGCGAATTATATCCTCAGTAAAATGTCGGACGAGAATTGCGGTTTCGATGTTGCGTTGAAAGAAGCGCAACAAAAAGGTTTCGCCGAAGCGGACCCGACTTTTGATGTCGAAGGAATTGATTCCGCGCACAAGATCGCAGTGCTGACACGCATCGCTTACGGAACCTCCGTCGCGTTCGACGACATAACGGTCGCCGGAATTTCGAGCATCACCTCGGAGGACATCGCATGCGCCCGCGAGTTTGGTTGTCGGATCAAACTTCTCGCCATATCCAAATACGACGGTCGCGCAATCGACATCCGCGTCCACCCCACGATGATACCGGTTGCGCACCCGATGGCGAACGTCAACGGAGTGTTGAACGCCATTCACGTCCGCGATGATTTGATGGGGGAAAATATTTTGATCGGGCACGGCGCCGGTGCCCTCCCCACTGGCAGCGCGGTGGTCGGCGACGTGGTGGAAATCGCCCGCAACATTCTCGCCGGCGTGGGAAAAAGAATTCCGGCGGCGTCTTTCCAAAGCGAAGAGATTCGCGCGGTCCCTCTGAAAGGCATCCGTGAAATAGAGTCCGAATATTTTTTGCGTTTCAACGTGCTAGACAAACCCGGCGTTCTTTCTACACTGTCGGGAATACTCGGGAGTCATTCCATCAGCATCGAGTCGATGATCCAGCGAAGGCGCGCGGGCAGTGGCGAAGGGGTGCCGCTGGTGATGATGTGTCATAAAGCCAGCGAGAAAAATATTCAGTCCGCTTTAGAAAAAATAGAACAACTGGATGCAGTATGCGAAAAACCAAACTTGATTCGCGTGGAAAAATAGCGATGGAATTTCGAGCCTGGTTTCAATGTATCAACGCGGATTGCCAAAGCCGGTATGAACTGACCGACATCGTTTACCGTTGCCGCAAGTGTAACGAACTTTTGGAAGTGCAACACGACATGCGGCGATTAAAAAAACGACCGACCGCGGAGTGGCGAGATTTGTTTGACGGGCGATACCGTCGCAACGAATGGCCCTACGGCAGTTCGGTGTGGGCGAAGCGGGAACTGGTCTGCCCCAATGTCAGCGACGAAAATATCGTTTCCACTTACGAAGGCGGCACGAACCTTTTCTGGGCGGAGCGATTGGGCAACCAGATTGGGCTCAACGATCTTTGGGTGAAGCAATGTGGCATGGCGCATACGGGGTCCTTCAAAGATTTAGGAATGACCGTGCTGGTCTCCATGGTCAAGCAAATGATTTCCAGCGGAAAAAAAATCAAGGCGGTGGCCTGCGCTTCAACCGGGGACACCTCCGCCGCGCTCGCCGCCTACTGCGCCGTCGCCGGCATTCCCGCCGTTGTGTTTTTGCCGAAGGATAAAGTTTCGCTGACGCAGTTGATTCAACCCATCACGCACGGCATGCTCACCTTGTCTCTCGACACGGACTTCGACGGCTGCATGAAACTGGTGCAAGAGGTCTGCCAGAAAAATAATATCTATCTAGCGAACTCCATGAACTCGCTGAGAATTGAAGGCCAAAAAACTATCAGCTTTGAAATCGTCCAGCAATTTAATTGGGAAGTCCCCGATTTTGTAATCGTCCCCGGCGGCAATCTTGGGAATGTCAGCGCGGTGGGAAAAGGGTTTCAGATGTTCCACGACTTAGGATTGATCGATAAACTTCCGCGCTTGGTTTGTGCGCAAGCCGAACAGGCAGACCCTCTTTACCGCAGTTACAAAAAAGGATTCAAAACATTCGAGCCTCTCCGCGCGAAAACAACTTTAGCCAGCGCCATTCAGATTGGCGACCCGGTCAGTTACAAAAAAGCGATTCGCACCATCCAAACTTTCGACGGCATCGTCGAGGAAGCAACGGAAAGCGAGTTAGCCAACATGGTCGGCAGAGCCAATAAAACCGGGCTACTCTGCTGTCCTCATACCGGAGTGGCGTTGGCGGTACTTGAAAAATTGGTCGGTCGCGGCGACATCAAAAAACGTGACCGCGTGGTGGTGATCTCTACCGCCAACGGATTAAAGTTCACCGATTTTCTTTCCAAATATCACGCCGATCAAATCAACGGAATCCAATCGGATTATGCGTTCGCCCCCGTTGATCTGGCCGCCAAGTACGACGACGTGAGAAAAGCCATCTTAGAAAGAATAGAAATGTGACCCGCCACCGTCCCCGCGTAAAGAAAAAAACGCAGAAAGGATTTTAGTTATGCCGAATGTAAAAAACATTGTCATCGTCGGGTCGGGTCCCGCCGGACACACCGCCGCGATTTACGCCGCCCGAGCCAATCTCAACCCGTTTATGTTTGAAGGCTACACGATGGGAGGGTCGGCGGGGGGACAGTTGACCACCACCACCGATGTCGAAAATTATCCCGGGTTTCCCGACGGGGTCAACGGGCCAGAGTTAATGCAGTTGTTCCGCAAACAGTCCGAGCGCTTCGGCACCGAGATGGTTCAGGAAGATGTAACCGCCGCTGATTTCAGTCAGCGCCCTTTTGTTTTGAAATCCGAGAACCGCGAAGTGCGCGCGCATGCGGTGATCATTTCCACCGGCGCGACGGCGAAGCGAATGGGAGTTCCCAACGAAGAAAAGATGTGGAACAACGGCATGTCCGCCTGCGCTGTTTGCGACGGCGCGCTGCCTATGTTCCGCAACCAACCGTTGATGGTCATCGGCGGCGGGGACACCGCGGTGGAAGAAGCCACCTACCTGACCAAGTTTGGTTCGATGGTTTACATGGTGCATCGGCGCGACCAACTTCGCGCTTCCAAAATTATGCAGGAGAGAGCCATCAAAAATCCGAAACTGGAAATCATCTGGGACACGGTTCTTGAAGATGCCGTCGGCGAAGATTATTTAACCGGGGCGCGTCTGAAAAATGTCAAGACCAACGCGGTGCGCGAGATGAAAGTCGCGGGACTTTTTTACGCCATCGGTCACACTCCCAACACGCTCATCTTCAACGGACAGTTGGACATCGACGCCGCCGGTTATATCAAACTGAAACTGGGAACGCAGGAAACCAATATCGACGGAGTCTTCGCCGCCGGCGATGTGCACGACCATAAATACAGGCAAGCCGTCACCGCCGCGGGCACCGGTTGCGCCGCGTCGCTAGAGGCGGAACGCTGGCTCGCCGAAAAGGGATTAATCGGGTAGGGACTTAAATTCGCGCGGCGACCGAAAAAAATTCCTGCCGCGGAATATAAAAACTTTGCAAACTGGCATGTCAAACCTTTCCCTTAACTGCGAAAACCTGAAGTCCTTCGTCACCGAACAGGAAATAAATAGTTTCCAAAAACAGGTCAGCCTGTGCCACGAAAAGTTAGAGCAAGGCACCGGCGCGGGGGCGGACTATCTCGGTTGGTTGCGCTTGCCTTCCTGCTTTTCCAATTCCATTGCCGCGGAGATTGAATCCGCAGCCGCCGCGGTCCGCGACCTGTGCGAAGTTTTTATCCTCGTCGGCATCGGCGGATCCTATCTGGGCGCCCGCGCGGGGATTTCCTTCCTGAGTAATTCTTTTCCCAATCAGCGCAACGAGCATGCCGCCCCGGAAATTTATTTTGCTGGGCACAACTTAAGTTCGGATTACCACGCCGATCTTTTTGACTTGATATCGGCGCGCGATGTTTGCCTCAACGTGGTCTCCAAGTCAGGCACGACGACGGAATCGGCTATCGCTTTCCGTTTGTTAAAGCAGATGGTCGAAAATAAATACGGGGCGGACGGAGCCCGCGACCGGATTGTCGTTACGACGGATTCAAACCGGGGAACTCTTAAAACTCTCGCCGATGATTTGGGGTATAAAACTTTTGTAATTCCCGATGATGTGGGAGGCAGGTATTCCGTGTTGACACCGTCGGGACTTTTCCCCATGGCGGTGGCGGGGGTCAATGTCAAGGAGTTGATGGCGGGAGCGCGGCAAGGCGAGAGATTATATTCCGCCGATTCTCTAGACCAAAATGATGCTTACCGTTACGCGGTGATTCGCCATCTGCTTTATCAGCGCGGAAAAACCACCGAAATCTTGGCAACCTTCCAGCCCGCTTTTTATTATCTGTCTCAATGGTGGAAACAATTAGTCGGCGAAAGTGAGGGCAAAGATTTGCGAGGCATATTCCCCGCGACCGCGGAGTTCACCGGCGATCTTCATTCCATGGGGCAATGGATTCAAGACGGCGGTCGAAATATTTTTGAGACGTTTTTAATTCTCGAATCTTCGCGGCGACAGTTAAAAATACCCACTTCCCAAAATGATGCGGACGGTTTAAACTACCTCGTCGGTGAAACGCTGGACGCCGTCAATGAGAAAGCCTGGCGGGGAACCGCCGTCGCGCATAGAGAAGGAGGCGTTCCCAACATGACGATAAAAATTAACGACCGTTCGCCCGCATCCTTGGGTCAGATTATTTATTTTTTTGAAAGGGCAGTGGCGATGACCGGCTATCTAAACGGGGTCAACCCTTTTGATCAGCCGGGTGTCGGGTTCTATAAAAAAAATATGTTCAAACTTTTAGGCAAGCCCGGATTTTAGAAAGGACAAATGCATGGTCGCCGTGAGCGAAAAGTTGGATGACGTTTTACATCGGCTGGCTTTTGAAAAAATTGACGGCGCGGCGCGCGAGAATGAGTCCGACCCTTTGTTGGCGCGGTTGCAATCTCTTGGCACCGAAGTGTGGATTGACACCGGCGAGTTGGAAAAAGCGCAAGAGATATGGAAGGATGAGTTCACGGCTTTGACAACCAACAACACCCTCGCCAATCAGGTGGTGCAAAGCGGAACTATGGACGCGACCATTGAAGACACCATCCGTAAAATCAGGCGGGAGGGTCTGGAGTTGTCCGTCGAAGAAATGATCATGGATGTCGGCTTCGTGATCAACTGCAAGGTCGCTCTGCGTTTGGTCCAGGCTTTCAAGGTGAAAGTCAGCGTGGAACTGCACCCGGCGGTGTCCAGGAATATCGAGCGCACTCTGCATTTTGGTCGCAGATATTATCGCGTGTGCCCCGAATATTTTACCGTCAAAGTTCCTCTGACCCCTGAAGGATATTTGGCGGTTCGCACTTTAAGGCGGGAAAAAATTCCCGTTAATTTCACTCTTGGATTTTCGGTGCGGCAGAATTATCTCGCGGCGCGTTTGGGCAACCCTAATTTTGTGAACGTGTTTCTCGGTCGGTTGAACCAAGTGGTTATAGACCATCACGCCGGAACGGGAGAACTGGTGGGCGAAAAAGTAACTTTGGCGACGCAGCAGGCGTTGCGGTCGGCGCGCAAAAACTACGAAGAAGTGGGAACGCGATTGATCGCGGCGAGCATAAGAAACGGCGAGCAGGTGGCTTTTCTGGCTGGACTGGATGTGTTGACCATCCCGCCCGCCGCGACGCAAGAGTTTCAGGAATCAGGAAAATCTCCTGAACAAATAATTTCTCACGCCGACGATTCCATCGCGGCGGGAATTGACCCGCAACATTTTCTCGCGAAACGATTTGCAGAACTTTGGAAAATGTCGGCGGAGTTCAAAAACTTTGTCGATGCTCTAGTTGCCCGACCCGACCTAGATTCCATGCGGGGAAAGGAGCTGGATGAAATCGCGCGCGGCGTCAACTTGTTCCATCCCTTCAGCGATGCCGACTTACAGAAAATCCGCGAGCATGGAAAAATTCCCGACTTGTCCGCTTGGCCCGAGTCCATCGCGTTGGATGATTTGATGACGCAGTCGGCGTTGCAATCTTTCGCCAAAGACCAAAGCGCATTGGATGACCGCATCCGATCATTTCTTAAATAGAGACGATGTCAGCGGGCGATGATCGCCGCCGAAGTTTTCTAACCGTGAAAAAAAGTTATGGAAAATAAAGTGAAGAAAATCGTGTTGGCTTATTCTGGCGGACTAGACACCTCCGTCATTATCAAATGGCTGAAGGAAAAATACGATTGCGAAATCATCGCTTTTTCCGCCGACGTGGGACAGGGGCAAGAACTCGACTCGGTGCGGGATAAAGCTTTGGCGACGGGAGCCAGCAAGGTTTACATTGAAGACTTGCGCGAAGAATTTGTTGCGGATTTTGTTTTCCCCATGCTTCGTGCCAACGCGTTTTATGAGCACAACTATCTTTTGGGAACTTCCATCGCCCGCCCCTTGATTGCCAAAGAGCAGATCCGAATTGCGCGCATGGAAAAGGCGGACGGAGTATCGCACGGTTCAACGGGCAAGGGCAACGATCAGGTTCGCTTCGAGTTGGCTTACCACATTCTTAATCCCGAAATAAAAATTATCGCGCCGTGGCGGGAATGGAATCTCGCCTCCAGAACGGCGTTGATCGATTACGCGGTGGCGCACGGCATCCCCGTCCCCGTCACCAAAGACAAACCGTACAGCATCGACCGTAATTTGTTTCACATCAGTTACGAAGGCGGAGTGTTGGAAGACCCTTGGTATGAACCGGATGACGATATGTTTTTGTTATCGGTTTCCGCGACGGCCGCCCCCGACAAATCAACCACCGTAGAAATTACTTACGAACAAGGAAATCCAGTTGCCGTTGACGGCGAAAGGATGGCTCCCGTAGCCTTGCTGGAACACCTCAATCGGCTTGGCGGAGAAAACGCGATCGGCCGCATTGACATTGTCGAGAACCGCTTCGTCGGGATGAAGTCGCGCGGGGTATACGAAACGCCGGGCGGAACAATTTTGCACGAAGCGCACCGGGCAATCGAGTCGATTACTCTCGACCGCGAAGTCACTTTTCTGCGCGACTCCATGATTCCCCTCTACGCTAAAATGATTTACAACGGTTTCTGGTTTTCTCCCGAGCGGGAGTTGGCGCAGAAAACTATCGACCACGCCCAAGCGCACGTCACCGGCGAAGTCAGGTTGAAATTATATAAAGGCAATTGCAACGTGGTGGGTCGGAAGGCGGAAAAATCTTTATACAACCAAAACATCGCGAGTTTCGAAGAAAGCCACGGGTACAATCAAGATGACGCGGCGGGATTTATAAAACTTAATGCGCTACGACTAAAACTCTACGCCGAAACTTTTAGCCGTTGACCAAAATTTTATTCGCGACCAATTTATCCCGCCACCGCCGTGACCGCCGCGCACTGTCGTTCCCCCGCCGTCACGCGACCGCCACCGTCATTGTCATGACCGTCATTCCCCCGCCGTTTCGCCGTCATCGTGACCGCCGCGCCACTTCGTTCGTTCTCGGGATAATCTGTTTGATGTTTAGTCGAGCCTGAGACGGCTCACCCTTTTGAAAACTTTTGCGGACTTGATAGCGTCCGCGCCGGCGTCTCCAATCCTGTTGCGAAAAAGATCCAGCGTGGTCAGGTTCACAAGAGTTGCTGATTGCGCAAGATGTTTCGCCCCCTGCTCCCCAATGCGGTTGAATTTTAGAATCAACTGTTGCAGTCCGGATAGGTTCGCCGCCTGCGCTAAAGATTGCGCGCCGACTTCGGTAATGTTGTTGGATTTCAGGTTCAACACTTTCAGGTTTTTTGCGAACGGCGAACTACAAAGTGCCGACAAGCCGCGGTCGCTGATGGCATTTTCCCCCAGGTCAAGATGGGTTATTTCGGCGAGGATTTTCATTTCTGCGAGGCGGATTATTTCTTCGTCGCCCAGCTTTTTATTTTCCAAGCAAACGCTGACATCGGCGACACCTCTTTCAATCTTGTCGGAAATCAGTTTAGCCAAATCTACGGTTTGGTCTTGGGGCATGAAAAAATATCCAGACGATGAAAAATGATTGACGGCACGTTGCTGACGAGGCTCATCGTAAACTCATCGCTAGCCCAGGTCAAATATAACGGCGCCGATTATATTTTTTAATTCGGGCGCACAAAATATGATAAACTTCCTCGCATAGATTCAGTTTTTTGAAACGACGATAAACTCAACAGCAAAGGAGTTGTGATATGCGAACCGTAATTTCAGTTTTATTTGTCCTGTTTCTGATTTCTTTTCCTCTCACGGTTTTTGCCGAAGAGGGTCCTATGGAACTTCCCGAAGGGTCTAACGCCTCCGCGGATATGCATAACAAAATGGGGATTAAAAATTGGGAAGCGGGTACTGTTGAGGAAGCGTGCCGACATTTTCGGGAAGCCACCGCGGCAGATGGTGCCATCGCGGAAACACATTTCAATGAGGGGGTTTGTTTGAACAAAATAGGAGACCACGGCGCGGCGACCGTGCACTTCAGAACAGCGAAGGAGTACGCCAATGGGAACAAAGCGATTCTAGACTCCCCCATTCTAAAAGGGCACGTAAGATAGTACGGTAAGTTTGTAAGTTATTTTGAAACGGGAAGCTGGAAAACGCGCCCCTCTGTTTTTCTACGATACTGGAATTTCGGAGCGGCGATTGCATCGGTTCGGCTTTCGTTTTTTGGACTTGCGTCTTAGCCAGTTTTGGCGGAAGGAGAAAAACTTATGATGGGAATAGGTTTTCCTGAGTTGATGATAATTTTAGTCATCATCATGATTATTTTTGGAGCGGGCAAACTTCCAGAGATTGGCTCCGCGTTTGGGAGGAGTATAAAAAACTTTAAAAGTTCGATGAAAGAAGCGGAGACCGAAGAATTGGAAACGGATGCATCAAGTGAAACCACGACGACGGAATCTTCAGAAGGGGCGGGCGAAGGCGAGGGGACCGCGACCAAAAAAGAATCAACGCAAGCCGCCGCGAAGGAAGAGGACTTGATTGACGAAGCCGCGAAGGAGATTGAAAAAAATCGCATCGGAACTATTCGGACTCCGCACGATGGTTTGGTTCAACAGGGCGACGTCTTCACTCAATCCCTGGGTCGCACCCCGGGCGGCAGAGGGCGTGACCGTGGGGTTTCCAGAGATACCTTTTAATCGCGCGAGTTAATCATCCCGCCGCGGTCACCGTCGTTGCGACCGCCGTCATCACCGTTGTCACCGCCGTCATTCCAATGTCACCGCCGTCATCCCGCCGTTGCGTCGCGTTCGGTGACGGTGTCGTCGCCCATTTTTTTCGCGCAACGGCCGCCGCAGTTTTCCCTCCCGGCGTCATCCAAATCCTACCTATTAACGGTCGCACTCTCCGCCTATCATGTTGATCATGTCGAAGGTAGGAATAATATCGGCGAGCATTCCGCCTTGGCACATCTCCCCCATCGCCGCGGTCATGGTAAAAGAAGGCGGGCGAACTCGGCACTTGTAAGGTTTGCCTGTGCCGTCGCTGACTAGATAGAAACCCAATTCCCCATTGGCGGCTTCCGTCGGAAAATAAACTTCGCCGACGGGAGGTTTCAGTCCGTCGATGACTATTTTGAAATGCGCGATCATTTCTTCCATCCGGGAATAGACATCCGGTTTGGATGGGCTGCGCAAATAGGGATTGGCAACGTTGATGGGACCGTCCGGCATATCGCGCATCGCCTGTTTGACGATCTTCAAACTTTGTTTGATCTCTTCCATCCTGACGAGGTAGCGGTCGAAGTTGTCGCCGGTTTTGCCTAGCGGAATATCAAAATCAATTTTGTCGTAGCAAAGATAAGGTTGCTTTTTGCGAACGTCGTAATCGACTCCGCTGGCGCGCAAGCAGGGACCGGTGAATCCCCACGAGATGATGCTTTCCAACGGGATGGCGCCGGTGCCTTGCATTCGGTCGATGAAGATTCGGTTTTTGGTTAGCAGACTGTCCACGTCTTTAAAAAGTGAGTCGAGTTTGGGATACGCGGCGTTCAGGTCTTCGTTGAATCCCGGCGGCAAATCGCACATCAGTCCGCCGATGCGGATGTAGTTTGAAGTTAGACGCGCGCCGCAAACTTTTTCCAACAAGTCCCAGACGATTTCGCGGGCTTCCACGAAATAAATAAAAGCGGTCAATGCCCCCAGCTCCAACGCGGCGGCGGCGATGTTGGTGTAGTGGTCGGAAATTCGCGCGAGTTCGTTGGTGACCACACGGATGTATTTGCAGCGCTCGGTTATTTTCATGCCGCAGAGTTTTTCCACGGCCAGCGCGAACCCGATATTGTTCATGATGGCGGAGCAATAATTCAAACGGTCGGTGTAGGGAAACACATTTGCGTAGGTCATGCTCTCGCACATTTTTTCGAAGCCGCGGTGCAGATAACCGATTTCGGTTTCCAAGTTGACGACCGTTTCCCCGTCCAGCGTCAGGAGAAACTTCACCGTCCCGTGCGTGGCGGGGTGCGATGGTCCCATGTTCAAGACCATGTGGTCGGTATGTAGATTTTCTTTTAAGTCCGCCATGACGGTTTGAGATTTCGTTGCCGAGGTTGATTGATTTTAAGAATATCTCTAATAATTCCGCGCGCGAAGTTTCACGGCGACGAAAAATTTTTCGCGGCGATTCGCGCGCCCGTCATTTTTCGCGGTGCGTTCACCGTGACGGGAAATTCTTCACGGCGTATTCGCGGCGATGGGAAATTTTCCGCGGCGGTTCGTCAACCCGCTTTGGAAACTTTTACGCGCACCAAACCTTCTTCGCCGTTCCTCAATGTGTTGACGGGAACGTCGATCCAGTTTTTCGGAATATACAACATTCCCCGGCTGGTCACCTTCGTGGTTTTGACTTTGACTTTGACTTTGCTCTCGGCGGCGGACTCCACCACGATATCGTCGCCCGCGGAAATCCCCAACTCTTTCGCGTCATCGGGATGCAACTCGGCGACGCACTCGGGCCCTATCTCCACCAATGCTTTCGCGTGTTGACTGTAACTTCCTATGTGAAACATGTGGTTGTTCGTTTGGAGCGTGAACGGATAGTCGCCCGCGGCGGCGTCGCGCTGTTTTGTTGAAGTGTCGTTGGCGTGGAACTTGGGATTGGCGTTGGCGGAATCTGGTTGCCACTGCGCGGATTTGTTTCCCGGAAAAACTCCTTTGTAAATCGAGGCGACGGTTGCGATTTCTTGTTGCACGCTGACAACGTCCGTGTTCTGGAAAGGTTTCCCCATCGCCGCCGCCAACTCAATCAGTATGTCGAAATCCGGTTTGGAAAGTCCCTGCGGAATCACCGCCGCCGCAACGCGCTGAACGTGTCGGGACATGTTGGTGTAGGTGCCGTCTTTTTCCGCGAAGGTGGAGGCGGGAAGAACCAAGTCCGCCATCCGCGCGGTGTCGGTCATGAACACATCGGTGACGACGAGAAACGGCACGGTGCGCAAAGCTTCCTTCACCAGTTGCGGTTTGTAATAAGAGTGGATTGGATCCTCGCCGGCGATGTAGAGAAACTTCAGCGCGCCGTTGATGCAGTTGCGCAACAAATCTCCGGCGAGGTTGGCGGCGGAATCCTCAACGGGTTGATAGCCCGGCAAAAATTCTGGAGTGCAGCCCATGTCGTTGACCCCTTGCGAATTGCAATGTTCTCGCGGGGGATAAATGCTGACGCTGCCGCCGCCGCCGTGTCGGACTAACGTGCAAAGATTGAGCAAGGCGTTGAGAATTTCTTCGCCGTGATTGGTGTCGAGGATGTCGTTGCCGACGATGACGAAGCGGTCGGCGTCGCGCGCAAATCTTTCCGCCGCGCGTGTCAGAACATCATCCGGCAAGCCTGTGGTTTGTTCCGTCATCGCCGCCGTGTAGGGGGCTAATGACTGTACCCAGTTTTCGTAGTTGGCGACGGTGGAATTTATCTTCGCGACGTCGACTAATTTGTTGTCGATGATGATGCGTGATAAGCGCGACGCGACGGCTAAGTCGGCGCCGTGTTTGTAAGTCATGCGGACGTCAACTTTTGCTCTGCTGTCAAACACCACCTTCCTCGGATTGGCGATCAACAGGTCGGTGTCGGAGAAGACCGTCCCGAACCGGATGGAGTTTCCTCCCACAGGATATTCGGACGGCAGGTCGGAGTTGAAAACCAACACCACGTCGGCTTCTTGTAGTTTGGTGATGGGTTGCGATGCGATGCCGTTTGCAAAACAGTTCAGCGTGAAGGAGTTCAGATAAGGCGCGCGCAAGTTCGCGAGGTTGGTAATTTGATTGGAGCCGAGGAGACCGCGGAACATTTTTTGGAACAGGTAACTTTCTTCGTTCGTCAACTTTTCGGATGCGACCCCGGCGAGACTGTCGGGTCCGTTGCGGTTCACCGTCGCCTGCATTCGGTCGGCGATAGTTTGCAGGGCTTCTTCCCAGGTTATTTCTTTGTAGCTCCCGCCCACGTTGATGAGGGGGGACTCGATGCGTTGCGCGTTGTGAATGATGCCGTGTCCCAAGCGCCCTTTGGCGCAGAGGTTGCCTTCGTTGATGCCGACGTCGTAACCTTCGTCTGCTTCGATGCGGATGACTTGGCCTTTTTTGCTTTCCAGTTTAATCGTGCAACCCCATGAGCAGTAGTTGCAGGTGGTGTGGGTGTCGGTGAACAACGCCACCAAACCTCTTGCGCCTGAGGTCATATCCATCAACGCGCCGGTCGGGCAAACCGTGATGCATTGTCCGCAAAATTCGCAGTCGAGCGGTTCGTCGTTGGCGGTGCCGATGCTCACGCTCATCCCGCGTTTATGAAAGTCCAAGGCTTGGACGCCCTGAATTTCGTCGCAGGCGCGGACGCATAGTCCGCACATGATGCATCGGTTTAGATAGAACTCGATGATGGGATTGGTTTTGATGCTGGGTTCGTTGCGCCTCTGGATTTCAAATCGTCCGTCGAACATTTGCAACATGTCCGTGTTGTCTTGCAATGGGCAGACGCCGGATTTGTCGCATATGGGGCAGTCCAGAGGATGCTCGACCAACAGCATCTCGAGGCAGGCTTTGTTGTAACGGTTGGTTTCTTCAGTCCCGGTGCGGATTTCCATGCCCTCGGCGACGGGTTGGGTGCAAGAATAAACCAACTCCTTTTTGCCGTCGACCACCGTTTCGACCATGCAGGTTCGGCACGCCGCGAAGGGCAACAATTTTCTGTTGTAGCAGAGGTTGGAGACGGGCACGTCGTTTTGCTTGCAGGCTTCCAGGATGACCGTCCCTTCCGCCGCGGAAACTTCTTTGCCGTCAATTTTTATGTTGCAGGATTTTTTGGTGACGACGCTCATTAAACCGCGGCCTCCTCCAGCATTTCGGCGTCGTCTATTTTGTATTCCCCGAGTATGTCCAGCGTTTTCTCGGGGTCTATATTTCCGTAAGTGTCTTCGCCGACGATGGCCATCGGCGCCGCCCCGCAGTTTCCCAAGCAGGAAGCGGTCTGCAAAGTGAAGAGTTTCGCGCCGTCCGTTTCGCCCGGGCGAATATGATAGCGGTCGTGAATTTTGTCGCCGATTATCGGCGCCCCCTTCACAAAGCAGGCGGTGCCGTAGCAGAGTTTAATGATGTACTTCCCCGGCTCGCTAATAAGTAGCACGGGATAAAACGAAATCACCCCGTATATTTCCGCCCGGGTGATATTGAAAAACTCCGCCAGCAATTCCATGGCGGGCGCGGGCAGATACCTGTAGGCATTCTGGATTTTTTGCAAAGTGGGGATGAGGAGGCTACGCGAATTGTCCGCAAGATTTTTGATTATCTCTTCCGTCGGCGCAAGATCTATCTCCTCGTCAACGTCTTGGTCCGCGATTGTGGCATCGTTGGTCGCCATAGGAAAACCTCTCGCTGAATTGATGATGTCGGTTGCGTTCGTCCGCTGACTTGCCAAGAAACAACGGCGTGAAGTATATAAGGTCGACGGATTTTCGTCAACCCATTTGTCAACGCAACGACGACGACGGCGTGACAGTGGCGACGGTGACGACGGCGATGCGACGATGATGACGGTCACCGCTGTCGATGACGATGGTGACGACAGCGACGTGACGATGACGGCGAGTGCGCCGTTTTTTTTCGCCGCGTTTTCGCGTAAACGCGGGGGGAATCGACGCGGAAGTCAACAATACGCTAAAAAATTAAACAGTTAAACCGCCTCTTCGTTTCAAAAAAATGGCAATAGTTGTATAACTATTTGATTTTAAGTGCATATTTCGTCAAAATTTCGTTTAACCGAATTTATTAAATCCATAATATTATTGACATGGGCGAGGGTGTCATGTTACATTTCTCCACATTCTTAGGGGTACTGAGCTTCTGTCCTTCGTTTGGGCATATTACTAAAAGGAATATTCTTGGTTGCCATCAAGGTTTCTTTTTGGAGGTTTGGTGCCCCTTTTTCTTTATAACATCACCGCGTCTTCATCGTGGAGTTGTGGAGACCTACGATTCGGTTTATAACTTTAACCGCCGTTGCAGGTTTAAGGCGGACGAAAATCCTATGGACAAAGAGACGCTGAAACATTGGCTGGCTTTGAATATGGTGGTCGGGGTCGGTCGAACATTGTTTCACCGTCTCGTGCAAAAGTTGGGTTCCCCGCGCGCGGTGTTCTCCGCGTCGAGAAACGATTTGCTGACCGTCCACGGTGTCGGCGACAAGACCGTGGACGAAATCAAACGTTTCGATGTTGACTCCATCGCGGAACGCGAATTGAGGTTGGCGGGTAACGAGGGGTTGCGGATTTTGACGCTCGAAAGTTCGGAATATCCGCCCTTGCTGAAATCCATTTATGACCCGCCGCCAATTTTGTATATCCGCGGGAAGCCCTTAAACTCCATGGCTCTGCCTTTGGCGGTCGTGGGGACGCGCACTCCATCGCAGTATGGAAGGCTGGCGGCGGAAAGACTTTGCTTGAAACTGGCTTCCGCGGGATTTACTATCATCAGCGGCTTGGCCCGCGGAATTGACACGCTCGCCCACAAGTCCGCGCTTTCCGCCGGGGCGGACACCATCGCCGTTTTTGGTTGCGGATTGGGGCACACATATCCATCGGAAAATATTAACTTGCGAAAACAAATCGTCGAGCAAGGTGCGATTTTATCCGAGTTCCCCATTTTGATGCGGCCGGACCGGAATAATTTCCCCGCGAGAAACAGGGTGCTAAGCGGCTTGGCGTTGGGAACGGTGGTTGTCGAAGCGGCGGAAAAAAGCGGCGCCTTGATCACCGCGAACTTCGCTCTGGAACAAGCGCGCGAGGTTTTCGCGGTCCCCGGAAATATCACCTCCCCAAAAAGCAGGGGGACCAACAACCTGATCAAGGCGGGCGCAAAGTTGGTCGATGGTCCCGAATCCATCCTCGAAGAATTGTTGCCCGCGTTGGGTGAAAGCCTAAAGGCAAAAGTCAAAACCGAAGCACCCAAAGTCAAACTTAACAACGACGCGGAAAAAAATATCTTTTCGTTGTTATCCATGGAAAGCAGGCATATAGATCATCTGATTGAAACCAGCAATTTGTCCCCCGCGCAAGTTTCGTCCACGCTATTGCAACTGGAACTGCGGGGATTAGTTCGACAACTGAGCGGGAAAATGTATGTTACTGATTGTGGCGATGAATAGGAATGGCGAGGAAATATGACGAAATCATTATTGATCGTTGAGTCTCCGACCAAAGTCAAAACGCTGAAGAAAATTGTCGGCAAGGATTTTACTGTCAAAGCCTCGGTGGGGCACATCAAGGATTTGCCGAAGTCGAGGCTCGGCGTTGATGTTGATAATGATTTCGCCCCGGAGTACATCACCAGCCGCGGGAAAGGAAAAATTCTCCAAGAATTGAGAAACGCCGCCAAGAAAGTCGACAAGATTTATCTTGCCCCAGACCCCGACCGCGAAGGCGAGGCCATCGCCTACCATATCGGCAACGAGGTGGCGGGGGTTACCAAGAGTAAAATTTACCGCGTGCTCTTCAACGAGATTACCAAGCAGGCGGTTTTGGAAGCCGTGAATAATCCCACCGAACTCAATCCCAATCGTGTCGATGCGCAACAGGCGCGGCGAATTTTAGACCGACTGGTGGGATATAAAATCAGTCCCCTCCTATGGAAAAAAGTTCGCCGTGGGTTGAGTGCTGGGCGCGTGCAATCGGTTGCGTTGCGGATCGTTTGCGAACGGGAACGCGCGATTCAAAGTTTTCAGCCGCGAGAATATTGGTCTATCACGTTGACGCTGGAGGGAAGCCGGCAACCGCAGTTCCAAGCGCAGTTGTTCAAGATTGACGACAAGAAAGCCGAGGTCGCCGACAAAGCCGCGGCCGACCAGATTCTCAAAAATTTGAAAGGGGCCAAGCCCGTCCTCACAGATATTGTCAAGAAAGAAAAAAAAAGGAATCCGACCGCCCCGTTCATCACCAGCACTCTGCAACAAGAAGCGTCCAAAAAACTTTATTTCTCGCCCAAAAAAACTATGACGCTCGCGCAACGATTGTATGAGGGAATCGCGTTGGGCAAAAAGGGAACGGTGGGTCTCATCACGTATATGCGCACCGACGCGGTGCGGTTGTCGGAGCATGCCATCGGGGAAGTCCGCGCGTTCATTCCCGAAAAATACGGCGCGAAATATCTACCCGCAAAACCCAACGTGTACAAAAGTAAGAAGTCGGCGCAAGAAGCGCACGAGGCAATTCGTCCCACCGATGTACGCTTGCAGCCGAATGCAATCAAAGCGTATCTGGAAAAAGATTTGCTCCGACTTTACCAATTAATCTGGTCGCGTTTTGTCTCTTGCCAGATGGTCCCGGCGGTTTTTGATACCATGCAGTTTGACATCCGCTCCGGAAATTATTTGTTTCGCAGCAACGGGTCGATATTAAAATTTGATGGCTTCATGAAAGTCTATGTCGAAACGCAGGAGGATGAAAATAATGCCGCGGCGAAAACGGGGAGCAAGGGGGACGACCGCCTGCTGCCTCCGTTGGAAAAAGGCGAAGCGTTGAAAATTCACAAAGCACTTCCCGAACAACATTTCACTCAGCCCCCGGCGCGTTTTTCCGAAGCGGCGCTGGTCAAGGAGTTGGAAGACAAAGGCATCGGCCGACCCAGTACTTACGCGGCGATCATCAGCGTGATAAAAGACCGCGACTATATCCAAAGTTTAGAGCGCCGCCTGCATCCATCGGAGCTTGGGTTTTTGATCAACGACTTGTTGGTGGAAAACTTTCCCGACATCGTGAGCACGGAATTTACCGCAAAAATGGAGGATCAACTGGATGACATTGAAAAAGGAAAACTCGGGTGGGTTGAAGCGTTGCGCTCTTTTTACACTCCATTCAAAGCAGATTTGGAAAAAGCGGAGAGCAAGATGAAAGACATCAAAAGCGAAGCGGAAGAAACCGATGAAGTCTGCGAAAAATGTAACCAGCCCATGGTTATTAAATGGGGACGTTTTGGAAAATTCATGGCGTGTTCGGGTTATCCCGATTGTAAAAACACGCGGGACCTCGGCGAAGAAGGAGATTCAAGTGACGCGGCGAAGTCCGATGAAGTGGAAGGCGATTGCGATTTGTGCGGCGCGGAATTGGTTATGAAGAGAGGACGCTTCGGAAAATTCATCTCCTGTTCCGATTATCCGAAATGCAAATTTACCAAACAAATCGGCACCGGCGTTGCTTGTCCTGAAAAATCCTGCGAGGGAGAAATTGCTGCGCGGCGGTCCAAAAAAGGAAGAACTTTTTATGGTTGCACGAAATATCCCGACTGCAAATTTGTGTTATGGGACAAGCCGATTGCGGAAGCCTGCCCGCAGTGTAAAAATCCATTCTTGGTTGAGAAGTGGAAAAAAAACGAAGACCCTTCCATGGTTTGCCCCAGTTGCGGATTCAAGAAAACCAACACCGCGGCTTGACCGGTTTCGCCCGCGGAATTTTTTTACCGACGGTGCGCGAGATTTTTTAACGGCGGCGCGACTACACGTCCAAGTCCTGAACGAACACCGCTTTTTCTTTTATAAATTGAAAACGTGATTCCGCGTTTTTCCCCATCAACCGGGCGACGGTTTTGTCGCCTTGCTCGGCGGAGCTTACCGTCACCCGAATCAATGAGCGGGATTTTTTGCTCATGGTGGTTTCCTTCAAATCCGCGGCGGGCATTTCTCCCAATCCTTTGAAGCGGCCTATCTCGTGCGCGCTGCCGTTTAGTCCTTCGACAATCCTATCTTTCTCTCCGTCGGTCAACGCGTAAAATATTTTTTTGCCCGCGTCAATGCGATACAAAGGAGGTTGCGCGATGAACAGGTGACCTTTGTCGATAATTTCTGGAAGGCAGCGATAGAAAAAGGTGAGGAGCAAAGTACAAATATGCGCTCCGTCAACATCCGCGTCGGTCATGATGATAATTTTTCCGTACCGCAGTTTGCCGTAATCAAACTTGTTGCCGATGCCGGTTCCGCAGGCTGAGATGAGATTTTGAATTTCGGCGTTGGCTAAAGTTTTCGTCATGGTCGCGGTTTCCACGTTGAGGATTTTTCCGCGGATGGGGAGGATCGCCTGGGTTTTTCGGTCCCGTGCCTGCTTGCTGGAACCGCCGGCGGAGTCGCCCTCGCAGATGAAGAGTTCCGCTTCGTCCTTATCCGTTGTGGCGCAGTCGGCAAGTTTCCCCGGCAGGTTGAGTCGGTGCGAGACATTGGTTTTTCGTTGCACCGCTTCCTTCGCTTGCCGCGAAGCGATGCGGGCTTGGGCGGAAAGGATGACGCGGTCGGCGAGGGCGTTCCCCAAAGTTTGGTTTTCATTCAGATAATGTTCGAGCGTATGTTTGACCACCGCTTCCACTTGCGATGTAATCTCCGAATTTAGTCGCCCCTTGGTTTGCCCTTGGAACTCAACCTCCCCCTGAACATAAATGTTGATGATGGCGAGCAGCCCCTCGCGAACGTCGTCGCCGGTAATTCCGGTTATGTCTTTCGGGAGCAGTTTGCGCCTGTCTATATGCGCCCGAACGGCTTTGGTGATGCCGTTGCGGAATCCAGTTTCGTGAGTGCCGCCGTCGATGGTGCGGATGGAATTGGCGAAGGAAAGAATCTGCGTGTCGGTATTTTCCGTCCAGAGAAACACGGCTTCCAACCGCAAAGATTTGTCTTCTTTTTCCACATAAAACGGTTCGTCCATCAAAGTGGTTTTCTGCCCGACGATCTTTTTGATGTAGTCTCGAATCCCGCCGGGATAATGAAAAATGTGTTTATTTTTATTTTCGTTGACGATTATTTTGAGGCCCCTGTTGAGGAAAGATTTAGATTCCGCCTGCTCCAAAATAAGTTTGGGATTGAATTCCGTCTTGGGAAAAATTTCCCCGTCGGGCTTGAAGTAAACCGTGGTGCCGCGAATTCGGCTGGACTTTCCTTGCTTAAGTTTCGAAGTGGGCTTGCCGCGTGAGTAAGTTTGTGTCCATTCGAATCCGTCGCGCCGAGAAGTTGCGACAAGTTTTTCGGACAGGGCGCACACCACGGCCATCCCGACACCGTGCAGGCCGCCGGATATTTTATAGTTGTCTTGGCTAAACTTTCCGCCGGAGTGCAGGGTGGTGAACAAAATTTCCATCGCGCTCTGCTTGGTGTTGCGATAAGGGTCGACGGGAATTCCGCGGCCATTGTCCTTGACAGTGACGCCGTGGTTTTTATCCAAAGTTATTTCGATGACGTTGCAATGTCCGTTGAGGGCTTCGTCCACGCCGTTGTCTAGAATTTCCCAAAGCAAATGATGCAGCCCCGTGGAAGACGTGGAGCCGATGTACATTCCCGGACGTTTGCGCACCGGGTCAAGACCTTCCAGCACTTGAATATCTTTGGAACTATATTTCGACATGACGATTATTTTATTTTGACGATGGCTTTGCGTTTGGAAATGATGACGCCCTGCCCGCCGCGGTTGCAGAGGCGGACGCTCTTCACGGTGATTTGCTTGTCGTTCCCGGAGTCGAACACCACGGTGATTTTATCTTTCAGGCTCACGAACTTAAATCCAACCACGGCGCTTCCCCCCGGTTTCATCAGCGTGACGCCTTTGCCCGGTCCCGCCAGTTGGGTGATTTGTTCCGTGGCGATGACTACCGCTTTCCCTTTTTCCGTGGCGAGAAAAACATGGCTGTGCGTTACCGCGGCGAAACCGATCATGCGGTCGTCATTTTTTAGATTCATGATTTTTCTGCCCGACCGCGTGGTCTCGGTCAGATTGGATAACGGAAAGCGGAAACCAAATCCGTCGGCGCTGACGACCATGAACTCCGCGTTGCTTCCGCCCGACTTTTTATTTTTGAGAAAACTCATCGCGGCTTGGGGTTCCGATTGCGTCGCGGCGTTTAAGTCGTCGTCCGGCGCGGGCAACGCGAGCATCCCGATCACCTTTTCCCCGTCGCCAAACTTGAACAAACTTTGCACGGGTTCGCCGAATCCGCTTCTCGTATACGGCAGGTTGTAAACCTTGGATACATAGACGATGCCGAACGAGGTGAACAGCGCGATTAAATTCCGCGTGCTGGTTTGAAGGATGCCGAGCAGTTGATCGTTCTCCTTAAACTTAAGCCCGCGCGGGTCGCCCGAGTTTTTTAGTTTACGCATCCACCCGTTCTGACTGAGGATGATGCGCACCTCTTCGTGCTCGATAAAATCTTCCGCGTTATACTCGACGCCCTCGGCGCTTTTTATCTGAGTGCGGCGTTTGTCCGAATGTTTGTTCTTGATTTCCTCGAGTTCGTCCCGCACCGTCGTCCAAATTTTTTTGGGCGACGCGAGAGTGGCGCGGATTTTTTTCTGCGCCTGCAACTTTTCTTTTTGCTCTCGCAAAATCTTTTCCATTTCCATGGCGACCAATCGATAGAGCGGGATTTCCAGGATCGCGCCGGTTTGCTCGTCGTCAAGTTTGAAATGTTTTTGTAGTTTTTCGTGCGCTTCTTGGCGGGATTTCGAAGACCGTATCTGCTGCAAGGCTTTGTCCAAATCGCCGAACAGCACCGCGAATCCGGTGAGAAAATGCAGACGTTTTTCCAGCAGGACGCGTTCATAATTTAGCCGTCGCGTGACCACCTGTTTGCGAAACTCCAGAAAGTATCGGCAGATTTCCAGCAGCGACAGGCGGTCGGGTTCCCCGTTTGGTTTGAGGCAGTTGAAGTTGAGTTGAAAATTATTTTCCAAATCCGTGTGTTTGAAAAGATAACTCATCAGTTTTTCTTCGTCGGCGGTGCTTTTAAATTCTAGGACGACGCGAATTCTTTCGTCGCTTTCGTCGCGCACATCCGTCAAGGGAGGAAGCTTTTTGGCGATGATGATTTCGGCGATCTTTTCTATCAACCGAGATTTGTTGACGCTGTAAGGAATCTCCGTGAGAATGATTTGCTTTTTGCCGCGGGGCAGGGATTCTACATTCCACCGTCCGCGGATTTTCACCGCGCCGCTACCGGACTCATAAGCCTCCTGCAACTCCCGTTTGTCGTTGAGAATAATTCCCGCGGTGGGGAAATCGGGACCCTTGATATGTTTCATCAGATGAGCCACCGTCTGCTTCGGCGCGTCAATCAACGCGATTAAGGCGGACATAACTTCTTTCAGATTGTGGCTGGGGAAGGAGCACGCCATCCCCACCGCGATGCCGGACGAGCCGTTGACCAGCAAGTTGGGAATGCGCGACGGCAGCACCGTCGGCTCCTTCAATGTGTTGTCGTAGTTGGCGCGAAAGTTGACGGTGTCTTTCTTGAGGTCGCTGAGCAAATACGAAGTGATCGGCGTCAAGCGACCTTCCGTGTATCGGTAGGCGGCGGGGGAATCTCCGTCCAGCGAGCCAAAATTTCCCTTCCCGTCAACGAGGGGATAACGCATGGAAAAATCTTGCGCCATCCGCACCATGGATTCGTAGGTGGACGTGTCGCCGTGCGGATGATATTTGCCGAGCACCTCGCCGATGATCTTCGCGGATTTGACATGTTTGCTCGCGGCGTTCATCCCCATATTTTCCATGGCGAAAAGTATCCTGCGGTGTATCGGTTTCAAGCCATCGCGCACATCGGGAAGCGACCGCGAGACGATGGTCGAAAGCGCGTAGGTCAGAAACCTTTTTTCAAGTTCGTCCTGCAAGTCGGAATTTTTTTCCTGTCCCATCGGGAAATCCCAATATATTGTAGGCTAAAATTATCCCTATACAATATGCAGAGTTATGACGCAAGCAAAATCAATGGCTGACGACGGTGACGGCGTCGGCGGCGGTGCCATCGCGGCGACCGCGGCGGCGAGCAAGTTCGTCGCTGGGACTTGAAACTTTCGCGCAGAGATGCCATCCTAATCTATCGGCGGCGGAAATTTTACAGGCTTTTCGTCGCCCCATTTCATCATCGCAATCACGGTACGAAAATTCCGCGGTCACCAATCGCGCAATTTTTTGTTTCCCGTTTTTCATTTTTCGTTTTTCGTTGGAAGGAGCGAGTTATGTCCGACCCTAAGTTGCAAGAAAAAATAATTGCCGCGCTGAAAACGGTGCAAGACCCAGACCTGCACAAAGACATCGTCAGTCTCGGGTTCGTCAAGAACATGAACATTGAAGGAGGGAGCGTCAAGTTTGATGTTGAGTTGACCACCCCCGCTTGTCCGGTGAAAGAACAATTGCGCGAGGAATGTGAAACGAAAGTCAAAGCCATCGACGGCGTCGAACAAGTCGCGGTGAACATGACCGCCGTCGTCCGCCCCACCGAACATTCGCAACCCGTTTTGCCCGGAGTAAAAAACATCGTCGCCGTGGCGAGCGGCAAGGGCGGCGTCGGGAAATCCACCGTCAGCACCAACCTCGCCGTCGCGTTGTCATTGACCGAAGCCCGCGTCGGCTTGATGGACGCCGACATCTACGGTCCCAGCATCCCGCAGATGATGGGCATCCCCGTCTCCCCGCCGAAAGGCGGGCCCGAAAACAAATTTTTCCCGCACGAAAAATACGGATTGAAGGTAGTCTCCGCGGCGTTCCTCACCAAGCAGGGCCAACCGCTGATGCTACGCGGACCCATGCTCGGCGGCATCATCCAACAATTTTTGCAAAACGTCGAGTGGGGCGAACTGGATTACCTGATCATCGACCTGCCGCCCGGCACCGGCGACGTGCAATTAACTTTGACCCAGAAGGCGCCCATTTCCGGCGCGGTGGTGGTGACCACTCCCCAAGAAATTAGCCTGATCGACGCGGACAAAGGCGTGAAAATGTTTCAGCAAGTCAAAGTCCCCCTGCTCGGCATCGTCGAGAACATGAGTTATTTTATCTGCGACGGTTGCGACAAAAAGCACTACATCTTTAGTCGCGGCGGCGGAAAAACTTTGGCGGACAGATTCGGCATCCCGCTGCTCGGCGAAGTGCCCATCATCGAAAAAGTTGTAGAAGGCGGAGACGCCGGCGTGCCCGTCGTCATGGCGCATCCCGACTCCCCCGCCAGCAAAGCATACAAAGTTTTAGCGGGACAAGTCGCGGCGCAACTAAGCATCAACCAAGCCAACAGCAGCGAAAAAGTTTCCGCCGATTTTGAACTAGCCTGGAACACAGAGCGCTCAGATTAGCACCATCACCGTCGTCGCCAACAGTGGCGCCGCCATCGCCGTATGTGGAGCGACTTCGCCGCGCGAATTTCCCCCGCGCCCCCGAAACCGGTTATACTCCACGCGTCAAATCCAC
>DKID01000028.1 GCA_002454045.1 Nitrospina sp. UBA6727
GGCGTCAGTCGCGGTGACAGCGGATTTATTTTTGCGGCGACGCGGAAGCATCCACATTTTGAAATTAACTTACGAGGTCGGACAGGAATTTTGTCATGCTCTGAGTTGCAAACTGGGTTTGCGCGCGAAGCGACAACGCACTTTTGATAGGGCGTGGGTGCGTCAATAAATACCATCTGGATTTAAGAGTCGCAACTTCTCCGTCGCTTCCCAAAAACTCTGCGGCGCGCAAGAGTTTCTGTTCGACGCTGTCGGAAATCACGCGCACCGATAGCAACGGCAGTCGCTTTTCTTCAGCCACCTTGGCGATCGCCGCGGTTTCCATTTCCACCGCTTGAACGCGATAACTCCTTCCGAGTTTTTGCTTCGCCGCCGGCTCGTCAATCACGGTGTCGACGGTTAGCAATCCGCCCACGACCGCCTTCATTCCGTCGCGACAAGGAATGCACTGGGCACGATTCAACCAGTTGCGGTCGGGAAAATATTTTCTGCCGCCGTCTTTCCCGTTCATTTCCAAAATAAAATCCGCGATCACCAAGTCGCCGACATGCAGTTCCGGTTGGACTGCCCCGGCATAGCCAGTGCTAATCACGGCGCTGGGATGAAAATGGTTGACGACTTGCAAGGCGGAATCCGCCGCGCGTTGTTTGCCAACGCCGGACCGAACTAGGACGACATCCCGCCCGCGCCACTTGCCGAGCCAGGCATCGGTTTTATCCAAACGCACCCGGCGCGAGATATTCATCGCTCGCTTGATGCCGACAATTTCTTCGTTCACCGCGGCGAATATTGCGACGCAATCGTTCATGGCGAGAGGCTAAAATTTCGCGTGCTTGGGAGTTCTGGGAAAAGGGATTACGTCGCGGATATTTCCCATGCCCGTGACGAACTGAACCAACCTTTCGAATCCCAGCCCGAATCCTGAATGTGGCGCCGACCCAAATTTTCGCAGGTCGAGATACCACCAGTATTCTTCCGGGTTGAGATTTTTATCCCGCATGCGTTGCAAAAGCATTTCATAATTTTCCTCGCGCTGACTGCCGCCGATTATTTCGCCAAGGTTTGGCAGGAGCACGTCCATCGCCAGCACGGTTTCGCCGCCGTCATTGAGTTTCATGTAAAAAGGTTTGATTGGTTCGGGATAGTTGAACACGATAATCGGTTTTTTGAAAACCTTCTCGCTGAGATAACGTTCGTGTTCCGCTTGCAGAGCAGAGCCCCACTCTACCGGGTAGGTGAAAGCCTCGGGTGATTTCTGTAACTGGTGGATGGCGTCGGTGTATGTCAACCTTTCGAACTGATTGTCGATGATATTTTTCATGGTGGCGAGAATGGTGGTGTCGATGCGCGTGTTGAAAAACTCCATGTCTTCGGCGCAATGTTCCATCACGTCCGACAATAAAAATTTGATGAATTTTTCGGCGAGGTCCATGTCCTCGTCCAAATCATAAAAAGCCATTTCCGGTTCCACCATCCAAAATTCGGACAGGTGACGACTGGTGTTGGAATTTTCGGCGCGGAAGGTGGGACCGAACGTATAAATTTCCGCAAGCGCCATGGCGTAAATTTCGCCTTCCAGTTGCCCGCTGACCGTGAGAAAAGTTTTCTCGCCAAAGAAGTCGCGGGAAAAATCAATCTCCCCATTCACCCGCGGCGGATTAGACATATCCATGGTCGTCACCTGAAACATTTTTCCGGCGCCTTCGCAATCGCTAGTAGTCACGATGGGCGTGTTCAAATAAATGAAGCCGCGGGCTTGAAAAAATCGGTGGATGGAAAAAGCCAATCGGTTGCGAACCCGCATGACCGCGCCGAAAGTATTGGTGCGCGGACGAAGGTGGGCGATCTCGCGCAAAAATTCGAAGGAGTGCCGCTTCTTTTGCAAGGGATAATCAACGGGGGAGGAACCGTAAACGTGAATTTCCGCGGCTTGGATTTCCCGCGACTGCCCCTTGCCTTCGGACGCCACCAACTTGCCGCGAACTGAAACGCAACTGCCGGTGGTCACTTGTTTCTCGACGGACGCGTAACGGGAATGTTCCGCCACCACCTGAATATCAGCGAAACAGGAACCATCATTGATTTGCAAAAAGGAGAAGCCGCCCTTGGAGTCGCGCCGAGTTTTCACCCATCCCTTAACCAGCACTTCCCTCTCTTCACCGTGGATGAGGTCTTTGATTTTTGTTCGCGTCATAAACTCAATTTACCTCCACCAAAACTTTCACCGCGAAGAAGCTCTTCGTTGACATGGAAGGATTTTTCGGATAACTTGCGGACGGTAACAATAACTTTTCTCCCGCGTTCCAAATATTCTTTCGTCCGTGTTTATTCTAGGAAATTTACTACAAGCGACCGCCCAGATTCTAAGCATCGTTCTGCAACTCTATATGTGGGTCATCATCATCAGCGCCCTGTTATCGTGGGTGAACCCGGACCCGTATAATCCCATCGTCCGATTTTTGCACAGTATCACAGAACCAGTTTTGTATCGAGTGCGACAGTTGCTTCCCATGTCTGGAATGGGAATTGATTTTTCGCCGATCATCGTCCTGCTCGTAATTGTTTTCCTGCAAAATTTTATCGTGCAGTCGCTGGAAACTTTGGCGGTGAGACTGCAATAATCCTCCGCCGCAACTAACCCTCCTGAAACGTTGCGGGGAAAAACAAACAGCCGCCGACCACTAAAATTTCCGACCGCGCAAAAAAACTTCACCATGATCAAAACCATAGAGTATGTCGATGGGATGGTGAGAATGATCGACCAAACTCGTCTTCCCGCAGAAAAAGTTTTCGTGGACTGTAAAACCATCGAGGAGGTTGGCCAGGCTATTAAAACTATGGTGATCCGAGGAGCCCCGGCAATCGGCGTCGCGGCGGCGATGGGAGTCAGCCTTGGTGCCGATGCAATCACCGCCGCCAACTTCGACGAGTTTTACGACGCGATGAAACGACAATGCGACCGCCTCGGCAAGTCCCGCCCCACGGCGGTGAATCTCGCCTGGGCCATCGACAGGATGAAACAAGTTGCGCGGGATTCAAAAAACTTCTCCATCGCCGCGGTGAAAGTTCGGTTGAAGCAAGAAGCCCTCGCCATCCTGACCGAAGATGTCAGCATCAACAAGTCGATGGGGCAGCACGGACAAACGCTAGTTAAAAACGGCAATGTGATTTTGACGCATTGCAACGCCGGGGCTTTGGCAACGGCGGGTTTCGGCACCGCGCTGGGAGTGATTCGGGCGTCCGTCAACGCCGGAAAAAATGTCCGCGTGTTGGCGAACGAAACGCGTCCCTTCTTGCAAGGGGCGAGACTAACCGCATGGGAACTAAAGGAAGACGGCATCCCCGTTAAGTTGATCACCGACAACATGTGCGGCTTCTTTATGAAAAATCAGCAGGTCGATATGGTCATCGTCGGCGCCGACCGCATCGCGAAAAATGGAGACGTCGCCAACAAGATAGGCACCTACATGGTCGCCGTGCTCGCCAAGGAAAACCGTATTCCGTTTTATGTTGCGGCGCCGGTTTCAACCTTGGACTTTGCGCTGGCGTCCGGCGATGAAATTCCCATTGAAGAACGCTCGGCCGAAGAAGTGGTGAACATCAACGGCAAAAGGATTGCGCCGGAAGGCATCGAGGTGGCACACCCTGCGTTCGACATCACCCCCAACAAATTGGTCACGGCAATCATCACCGAAAATGGAATCGCCCGCGCGCCTTACACCGCGTCGCTCCAAACAATGGTGAAGAAAAAATGAACGCCATGATCCTCGCCGCCGGCTTCGGGTCACGCCTCAAACCGCTGACCCGCGATCTTCCCAAGCCGATGTTCCCGGTGTTAAACCGCCCTCTTCTGGAACACACGATTAACTATTTAGTTTCCCACGGCGTCCGCGACATCATCGTCAACGTGCATCACCTGCCCGACAAGATTACCGAGTATTTCGGCGACGGCGCAGGTTTCGGGGCGCGTCTAAAATTTTCCCAAGAAAAGAAAATTCTAGGAACCGCGGGGGGACTAAAAAAGGCGCAAGCCTTCCTTGAAGAAGAAACATTTTTGGTGATGAACAGCGACGTGCTCGCCGACGTTGATCTGAATAAAGTACTCAGTTTTCATAAAGAAAAAAAATCTTGCCTGACACTGGTGGTGCGACGGGACGCCCATCTGGAAAAATACGAATCCATCGAATTGGCCGACGACGGTCGCATCGCGCAATTCGCGGACGCGTCGATTAAAAACAAAAACTTTCCCGCGACAACTCAACGCGTCATGTTCACCGGCATCCAAATTATGGAGCCGGAAATATTTTCCCGCATACCCGCAGAAAAATTTCTTGGCACGGCGGAAGATGTGTTCCCGGCGATGGTCCAAGACGAACTTCCGGTATATGGAACCGTGCACGAAAAATATTGGATCGACATGGGCACGCGGGAAACTTATATTCAGGCGCAGGCGGATGCGCTCGATGGGAAACTATCGTTACAAGTGGAGACCGCGAAAACGTTGGCGGCGGCGCTCATCGTATCTCCTGTGCATATCGGCGAGAGATGCGAAATTTCCAAAGACGCGCAGGTCGGTCCCCATGCGGTGTTGGGAGATGGTTGCCGAATCCGTTCCGGCGCGGTGGTGGAAAACTCCATACTCTGGGAGGGCGTGACCGTCGGCGCGCGCGCCACCGTGCAAAATTCCGTCCTCGGCGAAAACGTGTCCGTAGAAAATGACGAGCAAGTGAAAGACGCGTCACGCGTTGCCGACCTTGGTTGAGCCAATCTTTTAGTTGGAGGATAAAACAGACAACCACCCTTTCCCAAAAGAGTGTAGCGAACGGGGAGGAAAGGGTGACAAACCTGTTTATTGTCGGGGTCGAAATTTATTATTCATCAGCCCACAAATCTTTTGTTTCTTCCTCCTTTTTTTCTTCTAAGACTTCGGGTTTTGCTTGAGTAGATTTTAGGTTTTCATCGCATCGCAATGGATTGGTGAGAACCGTATCGTAGTCAAACGCACTGCCACTACCAACATCAACCAACGCCCCTATAAGTCCACCAAGTAGAATATTCCCAAACATATACCCATTCACGGAAGATTCAAGAACTACAACTTCGGAATGACCATCTTTTTCACAATCCACTACTAAGTCATCGAATGATTTATTTATGGTGACGGTTTCCGGAGTTGCCTTTACGTAAAATGTGCCTTCATCGTTTGAGAGAGAACAACTTGCCTGGGGACAAAAAGGCGTTGAGTTAAGCCCGAGGTCGGGCCATCAACCAGCACATAGGCATGCCGTCCGCCTATTTCTCTGCTCAAGTAGCTAATTTAAACGTTTAACGAGTTTTATATTCAGCGGAAGACCCGCGAAGGGGCCTATGTATGGTTGATTATTTTGATGTTGAATTATTCCGTGTCGTTATGTGTTTCTATCTCTGTTTCGCCTCCTTATCTTCGGGAAAGATTTTCTCGGGTTATTTTGAAAAACGCTCCAACTAGTGAAAACGCATTATAACTAAATTATAATTCCAGCAGGAAAGTTTTTCCCGGGGCGCAATCCTCTTTCTATAAAATCCTTAAAATTTTTAGCCGACACATCTTCACCCGGATTTCCCGACAACTAGTTGCTTCATCAACAATCTCTGCTCAGAGCAATTTGTGATTGCGGAGCGTCATGGTCGAAACGCAAATCTGACCTTCCTCACAATTAATAATCCGCCGCGTCGCGGGTAAATCGGCATCGCCCACTCGAGTGTATTCGTCGGTGTAACTTTCCACGTCTTTCAAACTTTTATTTTCCGGATTGAAATAGAACACCGAATACTTGTGGGTCAGAAATTTACCGTCACGGTTTTTCCGACTTTCTTCTATGTTGATGGAAAAAGAAAAGCGCGGGGTCTGCCGATTGATCTGCTGGATTCGCCCTTCCTTGATGCGGTAGAAAGAACTCATGCCGTCCCCGCCCATGATGAGTTTTCTTCCCAACGGATGCGTGCCGTCATCACCGAAACGCAATTTGTATTTGCCGTCCGAATCCTCAAAAGAGCGCGGACCCCGGTGCATGGCAATGGAAGCCAAGTTTTCCGCGAGAAAACTTTTGGCTTTTTCATCGCCGACATCGGCCTCAATTTCTTTGGGTCCTTTGACGGTCACGGTACCATTATGTTCCGCGCCGTTAATGTTCGCCGTCGCATCCGCCGTGAAACCCCCGAACCCGGTCGGCCATCGCGCCGTGTTCGAAAAAACTTCCTGCATTGCCGCCCGCGCTTCGGCATCGTCTTCCAACGCGGCTTCAACATCTTTTGCTTTGGTGTAAGTCGTCATGCTCAATCTCCTTACGAAACATAAAGAGCCCGGCTCGCATTTCCGAACCGGACGTTGTTTATCATTTCACCGCGACGCTAATATCGGGGACGCTTTTTTTTGCAACAAGCCCATGACTTGAATCACGTCGCCGTAAGGCAGGGACTTGTCGGCGCGGATGATAGCGTTCGGTTTTTTGCTTTTGAATTTCATCTTGGCGAGAACCGTTTCTAATTCTAAAAGCGTCAACGGTTGGGACCTTCGTAGATTTTTCTTTGGACGACACCGCCGTCGCCGCGGGGCCCGCGCCGTCAATCGCCCTTTCAGTTTCGTCGAGTTTCTCGCCGACCCGCAACAATCCAATTTTGATTGCCGCTCTCATACATGTTCACTATTTTGACGAGGTTTCCTGTCCAGAAAATGGGACAGCGATAAAGTTATAGCATGAAGTTTTCTGGATAAGCAAGAAGCCTGCAAGTTCCGCAAAATAATTCGGCTCTTTAAATATAAAGTTTTTTGGTATATATTCGGGGCAACTTTTTTTTTCAGCGATTGAATACCGTGATGTTGACGCGCCGTCTTTCCTCCAAATTCGTTTCTTTTTTAATTCTTGTTTCCGTGCTCGCCCTCCACGCAGGTTGCTCCACAACGAAAAAAGAAAGAGTCTATAGCGCAAGCGAACTATTGCAACAAAGCAGGCGTCTAGCGAAAGCGATGGACGACGCAGAAGCCAAAGCGAAAATCCAGCAACTGATGGAAGATTACCCGGACAGCAAAGAGCGGGCGGCGGCCACCATGTTGCTGGCGGACATTCACTACCGCGCAAGTGAATACGACGAGGCTAAATTTCATTACCAGAAATTTATCGAGACATACCCCGCTCACCAGTTTGTGGACCGTGCGCATTTTTATAACGCGAAATCCAATTTCAAACTGGTCGATTTGGCGTCACGGGATTTGACCCCGGTTCATGCGTCGCTGGACGGCTTTCAGAACTTCGTGCGGAATTTTCCACAAAGTTCTTATCTGGAATCGGCAAAAGAAAAAATCATCCTGTGCCTGGACATATTGGCGCAAAACATGTTTGAAATCGGCAAGTTTTATTACCGCATCGGTTCTTATCAATCAGCCATCCTCCGGCTCAAACGTTTGAAGATGGAATATCCCAACCATTCTTATGTTCTCGAAGCCGAGTTTCTATTGGGCGAATCCTATTATCAGGAGCAAAATTTTTCCGGCGCCAAAATGTATTATGAAACCGTAATCAAAAACTCTCCCCAAAGCGAGTTTGCAAAAGAGGCGCGGCTTCGCTTGCAAACTATGCGCTGAGTTTGAAAAATCATGCCCAACGCCTCCAAACGAAAACCGAAAAAAACTAAACCTACTTTACCCCCGCGAAACAACGCCAACCACGATTCGCTAACCCAATACATGGATGAGATTGGCAAGATCAAAATTCTCTCGCGGAAAGAAGAAATCAAAATCGCAACATCCATCAAGGCGGGCGACCCCAAAGCCATTCAGGAAATGGTGCGCAGAAATTTAAAGTATGTCGTGACCGTGGCCAATAAATACCGGGGACTAGGCATTTCTCTTCAGGACTTAATCGAGGAAGGGAACATCGGGTTGATCCAAGCCGCCAAGCGGTTTGACGTTTCCAGAAATGTCAAGTTCATCACCTACGCGGTATGGTGGATTAAGCAAGCCATCGTGCATTCCCTCGCCGAACAATCTGGCGCCGTGAAACTTCCCGCCAAGCAAGCCGGGAAAGTCAGCAAGATTAACAAAGTGAGTCAGCAGATGGCGCAGACTTTGGAACGCGAACCGACCCAGAACGAGTTGGCAAAAAAATTGGGATACGGGGATGAGGAAATCAACTCTATCATGCGTGCGTACCGGACTCACTTTTCGCTTGATGCGCCTTTGAAAGATGATGAAGGCACGCCCTACCTGGACCTTCTGGAAAATCAAGACTTCATTCCATACGATGACCAACTTATGCGGGAGTCTCTCAAAAAAAAGGTAGACCAATTGCTGGAGGACATTTCGGAGCGGGAAACCAAAATCCTCAAAATGCGTTTCGGTTTTTTTGGGGAAGCAAAAACGCTGGAGGAAATAGGAAAGGAGATTGGCCTCTCGCGGGAACGGGTGCGGCAAATCGAAAAAAGAGCCAAGTCAAAACTGAAAGCCAAACTGCAAAACGAATCTTAGATGAGCAAGACCAAATGATCGCCGAATCTTATTCATCATGCTGACTGAAATTTTCGCCCTGTGCCTGATATCGTATTTAATCGGGGCCATCCCGTTTGGCGTTTTGTTGGCGCGGGCACAGTGCGTGGACATCCGCAAACAAGGAAGCGGCAATATCGGTAGCACCAACGTGGCGCGGGTGCTGGGGAAAAAGGCCGGACTGCTAACTCTGCTAGGAGATGTGCTGAAAGGGTTGCTCGTGGTTTTTGGTGCCAGCCGATTGCACGAAGAACCGATTGTGATTGCTCTCGCCGGGCTCATGGTTTTTCTCGGCCACCTCTATTCCATTTTCTTAAAGTTTGAAGGCGGGAAAGGAGTCGCGACCAGCCTAGGCCTGTTTTCTTACATCATGCCGTGGGCGACCCTGTGCGCAGTCGGAGTGTTCTTCGCCTGTCTGTGGATTTCCGGTTACGTTTCCATAGGGTCAATCGGCGCGGCGATTTCTCTCCCCTTGCTCGCCGTTTATTTCGAACTACCTCTTCCCTACATCTATCTCGCAATCATCGTCGGTCTGTTCACTTTGCAAAAACATTACGACAACATTCTTCGCTTGATTGAAGGAACCGAAACCAAGTTTCCGGGAAAATAGAATTTGACAATCACGCGCGGGGAAATATAATTGGCCTCAGGTCTTCCACCCCATAACATCAAAATATGCGGGAGTAACTCAGTGGTAGAGTGCAACCTTGCCAAGGTTGAGGTCGAGGGTTCGAGTCCCTTCTCCCGCTCCATTGATCATCGTCGCAACCAAGCTGGGCACCGTCGCCAAGTGGTAAGGCAGAGGTCTGCAAAATCTCTATCGGCGGTTCGATTCCGCCCGGTGCCTCCATTCCCCATCCCGCGCCGTCCGTCTTAACCAAGGGAGCAACGTCGCCACGAAAGTTCCCAGATTGAACCGCATCGTCGGCGAACGATGAAGGATCCGCCGCGCTCGCAAACAAATCAGGACGACTTGGATTTTTTTGCGGAAGGTCGGGTTTGGGATTGATCATATTTTTCTTGCTGAGAATGTCGATGAGATTTTTGTCCCGACAAGAGACCGCGATGTCAATCAACCCGTCGCCGTTAAAATCTCCCACCGCCATACCTTGCGGATGTTCGTCGACCGTGTGATAAATGGGCGGGTAGGTAAAAGTTCCGTCGCCTTTGCCAAGGGAAACCGTGACGACATCATCCGTGGCGTTGGACACGGCGATGTCCTGCAGACCGTCGCCGGTAAAATCGGCGGCGACGACAAACTTCGGAAAATTCCCGGACGCAAAATCCCGCAACGAGTTAAATGTTTTGTCGCCGTTGTTCACGATTGCGGTCAGGGAATGCAAAGAGTTGCTGGAAGTTACGAAGTCCGTCAGTCCGTCATTATTCATGTCGAGGTCGACGATGCTGAGAGGCTGTCGCCCGGCTTTAAAAACTTTGGAACTTTCAAATTTTCCGCCGCTCTGACCCCATAATATTTGCACCCCTTTGTTTCTGGTACCCGCCAGCGCCACGGCGACATCCATCATCCCATCCCGATTGTAGTCCCCGACCACAACTCCCGTCGGCTGACCTTTGACGGCCATGGAACGAGGCGCGAGAAAATAGCCGTTGCCTTTCCCCGACATCACCACCACATTTGAAAAACGCATGGTGACTACCAAGTCCATTTTTCCGTCACCGTTGAAATCTGCGGACGCCATGTTAATCGGAATTTTGCCGGGCTTAAGAAGTTGCGCCGTTTTCTGAAAACTTCCCAGCCGAGTGTTCAAATATATTTGGATGGTCTGGTCAGCATAATTGAGCACCGCGATATCTTTATAACCATCGTCATTGAAATCCGCCGACACTAGGCAGATGGGATCTTTGCCTGTTTTGAAAACGCGCTGCTTCTTAAAAGTTCCATCTCCATTCCCTTTGTAAAACGAAAAGGAATGACCGCCGCTATTCGCCACCACCAAATCGAGAATATGGTTGCGGTTGAAATCATCGGCGATGAGAAAGGACGGCTCCCTTCCCGTTTCCATGGAATAACTCAGGGCAAAAATGCGCGGCATTTTTTTGCCGGCTTGCGGCGGCGGACATCCCGACAGAATAAAAATCGTCAGGAACGTGATCAGCAAATAATTTTTCGTGCCCCGCGGTCTCCGCGCAAAAGTGGACAGAGGTGACGAGTCGGTAGTTTTCATCACGATTTTTTTACGCGGCAAAAAGTTGCTCATCGTTCTCGGTGGGAACATCACTCGCAACAGAAAAATGGGTTGTTGTGTTTTTCTTCGCCGACGGTGGTGGCGGGACCATGGCCGGGGAAAAGGCGCGTGTGGTCTGGCAAAGTCAAAAGCCGTCGAGTGACGGAATTGTATAATCCCGACCAAGAGGAATTGGCGCGTCCCATGGAGCCGGCGAATATGGCGTCGCCAGAAAAAACCGAGTCGTGAATCTTATAAGAAACTCCGCCGGCGGTGTGTCCCGGCGTGAAGAGAACTTCTATATTCAGGTTCCCCAATTTTAAGATTTCCCCGTCGGACAAAAATCGAAAGTTGCTGCTACCCGAAGGACGCGGTTCTTTTTCATCGATCCAGACCGGGCATTGAAAAGTTTTATCTAAAAGTTCCAGTCCGCCGGCGTGGTCAAAATGGGCGTGGGTCAAAAGAATTTTTTCTGGTTGAATGTTCAACTCGTTGGCTTTCTTGATGACGGCGGCGGGATTCCCCCCGGTGTCAATCACCGCAGAAGTTTTCGTGGCGTTGCATATCACTAAATAACATTTGACGGGGTAAGTTCCGACAAACAAATCCAAACAGACCGTGTCGAAGGGGCCCGGGTCCGGCGCTGTAGGTTGAGGAGACCATGTCCCTTGCGCGACCGCGATCAACGACGGAGCGTGCAAGCCAAGAACCTCCGCGAGATTTTGTAAAACGTTTTCATCGGGAACATATTCACAACGCTCCATTCGGGAAATTTCATTCACGCTGATTCCAGATGCGCGCGCCAAATCAGACCGAGTCCAACCCTTGCCGTCTCGGGACTTTTCCAGCACATCCCCCAACTCATCCTCCAAAGACGCGGACATAAAATCTCCTCATCGGGAAATGCTACTGGCCACGAGACCCGCGAATCCACTGGGTAAGCGCGCTGAAGATTTTTCTATTTTCGGCGACCAGTCGGTAACCCCATTCCGAAAGCGAGGCGAATCCCGGCACCTTTTCGTAAGCCTTGAACAACCACTTTCCGTTAGGCGCGTAAGACAACGCTTTGAAAACCGCCTGAGCTCCGGAACAAAAACTGCCATCTGGTTCGACGAAATGAACGGCGACTTTAAAATGTTCAGCGGAAATTTGCGGATAGTTTTCGCCCACTTCTTGAGAAGAACGGTACACCACGTCCCCTGCCGTGAGAGAACTCCAGCGGGCTATCCACAAACGGCAAAACTCGCACTCGCCATCATAGATAAAAATCGGTTTCTTGATTTGCAGATTCATCATTCCAGATTCTGTAAAATTGAATTAGGTATGTTATGTTTGACGGCGTAACTTTTTTACCCAATAGTTTGGATGCCCAAATGCTTGCCTCTTTAACCGTCATTCTGTTTTGCATTTTTGCTGCTCCTCATATTGCGCAAGCAGATTTTAATCTGCGTTGAACTTACTCATTAAAAACAAACACTGTCGCCGACGGGCAATGTTCATTATCATAATACGAAAGATAAAAATCAAGCGACCTCTTGTTCCCTATCGAGACTGCGAGCGCGATGGCTGATTTCACACGAGAAGAAGTTGAAGAAAAGTTGGAAGAATACCGAAAGACGGTTGCCGAACGCGAAGAGGAAAACGAGTTCATAGACGAAACCGATGAAGAGGATGCGGAGGAAGAAACTTCCGACGAAGAAGAAAGCCACGGGGAAAAATCTGTGCAGGAAGAATCAACTTTGGAAAATATTTTTGATGAAAAAGATCTTTCTGGACTAGACCTGTCCGGGCTGAATTTTCACGGCATCAGTCTGAGAAAAACAAATTTAGAGAATACCAATTTGTCTGATTGCGATCTCAAAGAATCTTGCCTAGACCAAGCCCATCTGGACCGGGCAGACCTTAGCGACGCAAATCTTGAAAATATAAGTTGCTTGGAAGGGACGATGACCCACGCCAATATGGAATCCGCAAACCTTCAGGGCGCCAAACTTCTGGGAACTGATTTCAGCGAATCCAATTTGGCAAGGGCTAATTTCAGAAAATCAAAATGCATAGAAACCAAACTAACCCAGTGCAATCTCAATGAAACCGATTTCAGCAACTCCGATTTTTCACGAGCAAACCTGAAGAACGCGAAAATTACTAATAGCGATTTGAGCCGCGCCAGATTCAATGGTGCTGACTTAGAAGGAACCGACCTCACCGATTCGCGGTTGAGCATGGGAGTCTTTTTTGAAGCAAACTTTTCATCCGCCAACCTCAACCGCGCCTTGATTAAGGGGGCGAAACTCGCGGAAGGAAACTTCACAGACGCCCATCTCTCACGCGCCGACCTCACCGGTGCCGACCTGACCAGCGCCAAGTTTCACAACGCGAATTTGAGCCGGTCTAAATTAAACGGGGCAATCTTGAGAAGAACGGATCTGACGAATTCCGATTTGTCGGAAGCGGATCTAAACATCGCAGACCTGACCGACGCTAATCTGGTTGGAGCAAAATTGACCGGCGCAAATTTAGACCGCATCAAACTAACCCGGGCTAAATTGAATGACGCGGAATTGAGTGGAGCGCAGATGACCAAAGCCAAATTGGTGCAAGTCGATTTGACTCGCGCAGATTTGAGCGGAGCCAATTTGACCGGGGCGGAATTAAACGCGGCCATTCTGGAAGGGGCTGATCTCAGCCGGGCAAACTTGACGGAAGCTGTTCTGATAGACGCCAACTTGAAAAACACTTTCTTGATAGGAGCCGATATCCAAAAAGCAGTCATGAAGAAAGCTAATCTGGAAGGCGCAGATATGGCGGGAGCAAAACTGAAAAACGCTAACTTACAAGGCGCGAACTTAAAGCGGGCAGATTTACGCAGGGCGGATTTAGAACACGCCGACTTCTCCAAAGCAAACCTGACCTTCGTGAATTTTACAGGGGCAAAAATGAGCGATGGTTTGTTCATCGACGCGGACTTGACAGACGCCAATATGGAATCCGCCGACACCGTGGATGCCCAGTTCAAAGGCGCAATCGGTTTCAGTCGATAAAAATTTCAATCTGTACAATATTTTATATAAAATGACTCGGGACAATCGGATTGAAAACGGCGGGGTCGCAAAATCTCGGCAAAGGCAAGCCCGTTGCACTCGGGAATACTCAGGAGATTGACAGTGGATACCCAATCCAAAATTCTTCAAGATGTTCAGAACTACTACGGAAAAATTCTTAAAACCAAAAATGATCTTCAAACCAGTGCTTGTTGCGCGGCGGATACCATGCCCGCATACATGCGCCCTTACTTGAAAAATATACACGAGGAAGTGCAGTCTAGATTTTATGGTTGCGCCTCCACTTTTCCCGCGAGCCTCAAAGGGAAAACCGTGGTGGACTTAGGTTGCGGTTCGGGACGCGACTGCTACCTGCTGGCGCAAGTGGTCGGCCCCGACGGCATGGTCATCGGCGTCGACATGACCGATGAACAACTGGCGGTGGCCCGGAAACATATTGATTACCACACGAAAAAATTCAACATGGAAAAACCCAACGTTGATTTTCGTAAAGGCTGGATTGAAGACCTCGCTTCGGCAAACCTTGAAGATAATTCCGTGGATGTAATTATCTCCAACTGCGTGGTCAACCTGTCTCCCGACAAGAAAAGTGTATTCCGCGAAATCTTCCGAGTTCTGAAACCCGGCGGCGAACTGTATCTCTCCGATGTTTTTTCTGGGCGGCGGGTTCCGGAACCTCTAACCACCGACCCGGTTTTGCTTGGCGAATGTTTGGGAGGCGCTTTGTACATAGAAGACTTCAGGAGAATATTGCGAACCGTAGGGTGTCTCGACTACCGAGTAGTTTCCAAAAACCCGATTACTCTTAATGATGAAGACATCCGCCGCAAAGCCGGCATGATCGATTTTTATTCCATGACCGTGCGCAGTTTCAAATGCGAGTTCGAAGACATCTGCGAAAACTTCGGTCATGTCGCATATTACAAAGGTAGCATCTCCGAATTTCCGCATGGGTTCGCCCTCGACGACCACCACTATTTTCAGACTGGCGTTCCCTTGTCGGTTTGCGGCAACACCAGCAAGATGCTGAGCGAAACCCGACTCGGCGAACATTTTAATATCCTCGGAGATTTCTCAACCCACTACGGACCTTTTGATTGCAATCCTCCCCAAGCGCAAGAAGGCATCGACACGAACAGCAACGGTGCCTGTTGCTAGCCCACACCATTTTTTTCAGCGTGAGCAAAAATTATATTTTCGGTCTGGAAAAAATCCAGACAATGTCCAACACCGCGACGTCCAAATGTTCTCTGGGAGAAAAGACGCGGTGGAAAAATTCCCGTTCAAAAAAATGCTATGTTGCAACAGATGAAACGAAGCGCGAAATGTCGGCGCCGAAAAATAAAAACTAACAACCGCGAAGAGGTAAAACGATGAACGAGGAACTGCTGGGAAACCTTGGCCCCTTGGCTCCGCTGGCCGGAGTATGGGAAGGCGATAAGGGAAACGATGTAGCGCCCGATGATGATCCCAGAGAAACGGAGATCAATAAATACCGCGAGCGGCTGGCGCTGGACCCCTTCAAGCCAGAGGAAAACCACACGCAGGTTTTATACGGGCTGAAGTACTCAACCACAGTGTGGCGGCTAAATGAGGAAAACCCTTTTCACGAAGAACTCGGATACTGGCTTTGGGATCAAGCGGGGAAACAAGTAATGCGATGCTTTGTAATACCCCGCGGAGTGACGGTGATCGCGGGCGGCACCGTGGAACCGAATGCCAGAGAGTTCCACTTGGTAGCCGATGTAGGTTCAGAAACCTACGGCATCTGTTCCAGTCAATTCCTGGATCAAGAATTCAAAACGGTTCGTTACGAACTGAAGGTCACCCTCCACGACGCAACCAGTTTCAGTTATGAAGAAGATACGCAACTGCAGATCAAAGGCCAAAGCGAACTATTCCACCACACCGACAAAAACACTTTAAAACTCCTGCCTTCCCGAACACAATGACAGACCGCGCGAAAGGATTATCCATCCACCGCTAAACCGACTCACCGCTTTGTGTTGCTATAACATCCTTAACATCAGCCGGTGTCTTTGAAACGTCGAATTGCCAATGCCCGAAACCGCCTCGCTGATTCACGGCTTCAACCCAGTCTCTCATGTATAGATGTTTGGCATCGTCCTGATCCGTCTGCTGACCTTTTGTTTCAAGCACAAGAAAATTTCCGGATTTCAACCGAATAATAAAATCAGGACGATATTTTTTGACTAGTCCATCGTAAAAATAAAGCACATCAAATCCCAAATGATCATTTTTAACCCAGGCATCAATCGCTTTATTCTTGTCCAATTCAAAAGATTCAGACGATTCCCAGGTGCTATCAAAAACGCAGTAGTTAATGTGGCTTCTTTTTGTGCCTTTGGCGCTTTTACCTCCTAATAGAAAAGATGCGTATCGCAGAATCTTGCCATCCTCGCCGGTCAGTATAACCACAAAAATACCTCAGGGCTCCCGTGTGTATGATGCCAACACATTCTAGACTTTTCAGGTATTAGTTGTGCGAGTGCTTGGTATTAGGTAGCCCCCCGTCATTCCTCCACCCCTCATCGTCACCACCGCCGCCGAAACCGGCAAAAAAGCCGGCGTGGTGGTGGACGCGGTCGAGACCGGGGACAGCGAGTTTCAGTTATCGGCAATGGTGCCGGCAACGATGGTCAACGAAGGCGAGTTAAAAATTGGTGAAACGAGGTTAGCGCGAATGGCAATGCCGTATGAAATAAACCGGGCGTGATAAAGGACTGTTTGATACGCGCGATTCTATCCCCTTTGATTCATTCGCACATATCATATAAAATTACGCTCTCTTTAACTCTTTATGCGGAGATTGATTATGAGCGACCAAAAAGTAACTTTTGTTGGCGACACTAAAATTCATGCAGATGTATCGTTTGCTAAGGAGAATCGTAGCGAAGCGGTAGAAATTGCACTTGAACTTATTAAGTCATCTTGTGCTGGAGTGGGTCCTAGCTCTTTGCATGCTGCAATAGAACAACTCTCTGACCTTGCGGACAAAATTCAAGAAGCGTTAAAAACCCGCGATTGATGCGGTAATTAAAAACAGGGGGTTGAGCCAGATAACTACAAATAAGTTAGCGAATTGGAGGAGGCATTACATTGCTCTTTTCCGGCTGACGGGTTTTTTCTGCGGTAGCAACGGGGTAGTGTATTGCTGGTAGAGGTCGAATAGAAACGAGACGCGGTCGGCTTCGTTGTTGAAAGGGGGTTTTGCGACAGGCGCCGCTAACCCCTCTTACCCTTGCTTTGTGCAGAGTTGAAACGCACCAATTTGTCCCAATCAATCTCTCCATTATCCTTGCAAAACATAGTGGTAAAATCATTGGTGAATTTATTGATTATCTGTGAGTATGATTCTACAAAATCATCATTCTTTTTTTTGGCTTTATAACCGAGCGGTTCAATGATTCTGGTGAATCGACTGTAGATTGCTAAAGTGTTTGGCAAGCTCAATCCGATGGCATAATCTCAAGCAGGGTATTTGAAATTGCGTCAAACCAATTTATTTTTTCGGCAATCTTATCCTTTAGCGCGGACATTTCATCGCTACTGAGTCCTCTGTCTAATACTTCCATAGCAACTGTTTGAGCATCCTCTTCATTCAAAGAGTAAATTAATTCATTTGCCATATAAAAAATTTCCTCTTGTTACCCGCTATATACGTTTTCTCTGTGCCAATTGATGGCGGCAATATCCGGGTAATGGTTAATTATTTTCGGCAACCTTAAAAAACAGTTGCTTGATTTGAAATGATCCAAAAAGGAAAAGTCAAATATCATGCCGTGATCATTTTCCAATATTTCCGATTTCAGGGAAGATATTAATTTGAAATTGTCATTAAAACTGAACAACCCCACATCAAATGTCCAATGATGCAATTGACATAAAGCTAATCCATTCCAAATATCGTCTTTACCAAAATTCCTATGCGGTATTATATGAGCGGCTTGCACTTCCCATTGCAACCTATCTGGCGAACATAATTTTAGCCCACAAACACAACATCTGTAATCATAAACCGAAATGATTGCTTGCCTAAAACCCCTGCTCCTTAATTTGGATTTTTTTGTTATCGTTTTCGTTTTTTTCCTTTTATCAAAAGGGTTGTATTCTGATGGCTTTAGTTGTTCAAAAATGCTCTTGACCATTTTTTGAACTTCAAATGATTTGATTGGTAATTTATCTTTATAATCCAGAGGGAAATTTAGAAACTCCAGAACCTTATCATACCCTTGTTCAGTTAACATCCATTCTCTCTTATTTGTAAGTTTTAAAGTTTTTGTCGGACGCGTCACCAGTTTTTCTTTGGCCAGCGCATCGCCAGCCCGATATAACAATCGATGCCACAAAGGCGTTCTGACAATTCTATTCTCCTTTTTGTAAATTCTCTCAAGAACAACATTCTTTTGTTCTTCATTTAGATTAAAGTTGTCGGCGATTTCATCGACTATTGTTTCGTTGTGTGAAAAATCTCTAACTACACCACCATGCTTGAACAGCGCGATGAGCAAATTTTGCTCAACCTCACCACGAGTTGGCATATTGTAATCTTGAAGCATTTTACTTTCATAACTCATTTTTGCCACAACCATCCTTGCTTACGCAT
>DKID01000014.1 GCA_002454045.1 Nitrospina sp. UBA6727
GTAGGCGGCCGCATCGGCACGCAATACGTCTGGTGACTCGGCGGGAGGGATGGCGTGGCGGGGATTATTCGATGCGGGCGTTGGCTAGTTCTTGCGCGACGCGGGTGATGTCTTTGACAAATTTCTCGAAGGCTTGGTCGGTGTCTTTGTGCTGCGTCTGTTTGCGGATTTCTTCCCCGTCGGCGTCGATTACAATATCGAGGACGTTGATGCCGGGGGTTACGTGATGCTTGCGAATCTCTATTCTGATTTCGTTGACCTCCATCGGTTCCTCCTCCAAATTAGACGGTGGATTACTGCGCGCCGTTCGCGATGATGGCGATGACGCGACCGTCGTGGATTTGTCATCGCGCCGCGTCGTCGCGGACTTCCACATTCGCGGCGGATTTAATTTAATCATTTCGGCGGAAGGCGTCAAGTCCCTTTGCCAAAAACCGCCGCCGCCAGTTTTCCCGCGCAAGCGGGGAATATTCCCCCGCGCATTCCGCAATTCTGATACCATCCCGACTTTCGTTTGAACCTGTTTCGTCGCGGAGTTTCCCCATGATTTGCGTTCCCATTATCGGACCGTCCGCGCGAAAAGCGCAGCAGCAGATTGCGTCCGCGGCGGCGGTCGCCGACATTTTGGAACTGCGCTTGGACTTGATGGATGCTCCCCGCCTCGATACTTTGCTCACCGCGGCGACGCTGCCGGTCATCGTCACCAACCGTTCCAAACTTGACGGCGGACAATTTAAGGGGACGGATGAAAAACGCGTGCAGTCGTTGCGCGATGCGCGAAAAGCCGGCGCCGATTATGTGGACATCGAAGTCTCCACGCCGCGGGAACATCTGCAACCTTTTTTGGAGGAGGGAGACGCCACCGCCGCGCAAACCATCATTTCGTATCACGACTTTTCGCACACGCCCGAAGATTTGAATCCGCTTTACGAAACCATGCGCGAGATGCCGGGGGACGTCATCAAAATTGTCACTTACGCGCGGGACATTGCGGACAATCTGAAAATGTTTGAACTGCTAAAACGGGCGGCGCGCGAAAAGCAAAAGTTAATCGGTCTTTGCATGGGAGACGCGGGAGAAATCAGCCGCATCCTCGCGACGGCGTTTGGCGGATTCCTAACCTTCGGCAGTCTCGACGACGGGCAAGAGAGCGCGCCGGGGCAGATTCCCGCGAAGACGCTCAAAGAGGTTTACCGCGTCAACACGGCGCGGCGCGACTTTAAGATTTACGGCGTCATCGGCAACCCCGTTTCGAAAAGCCGCGGCTATCTGGTTCACAACCGCGCTTTCCAGGCGACGGGTTCGTCGGACATTTACGTGGCGTTTCTCGTCAACAACGTGGAAAAGTTTTTCACCGGCTTCGCGGATTTTTTTAGCGGACTGAGTGTCACCATGCCCGCGAAGGAAAAGGTCGCGCCGCTGCTGGACCGAATCGACACGACGGCGCAAAAAATCGGCGCAGTCAACACGGTGGTGAAAGAAGGCGCGGGCTGGGCGGGTTATAACACCGACTGCGCCGCCGCCGTTGCCGCCATTGAAACTTGCACGGCGATTAGGGACAAGCGCGTTTTGATTCTCGGCTGCGGCGGAACCGCGAAGGCAATCGGTTTCGGCGTGAAAGAAAAAGACGGGCGGTTGACCGTCGCCTACAACAAAAATAAAGAGCGCGGGGAAATCTTGGCGAAAGAATTGGACTGCGAATTAATTCATTGCCGCGCCGCCGGGACGCGGGCGATCGACATCCTCATAAATTGTTCGCCGGTGGGCATGAGTCCAAACGTCAACGAAACTCCGTTCGCCGCGGAAAATTTCAAAGCCGGGATGGTGGTGTTCGACGCGGTGTACAATCCGTTGGAGACGCGACTTTTGCGCGAAGCAAAATCTGCCGGTTGCGCGGTGGTTCCCGGTAGCGAGATGTTCGTCAACCAAGCGGCGCGGCAGTTTGCGCTTTGGACGGGGCAACCGGCGCCGGTCGCCGTCATGCGGCAAGCGTTGTTGGAAGGTCTCGGCGAGGACTAACCTGACGCGCCGTAGCGCGGAATTTTTGAGTCCACCACTTGCGACCACGCATCGATGCCGCCGATTAAGTTGTGAACGTTTTTGAATCCGCATTCAATCAATTCCATCGCCGCCCGTTGCGAACGTTCCCCGTGGTGGCAGATCACGACGATTTCCTCTTCAAAAATAAATTCCTGAATGCGGTCGATAACTTCGCCGAGCGGAAAATTTTCCGACCCGTCGATGGCGGCGAGGGAATACTCCCAAGGTTCGCGGACATCGAGCAGAAAAATATCGTCGCCGTTGTCCAATTTATTTTTTAGCGCAAGAGGTTGGAGTTGCGTGACGGAGTTCATCGCGATGGTAGCGTTATGGTTGAAAGCCGAGCAACGGCCAGTAGACTAGAAGGAGCAGCGCGTAGCAAATCAAACCCAGCAAACTGAGGATGCTCCCCGACCAAATCATATCTTTAAAAGTTAAGAACCGTGACGAATAAGCCAGTGCCGCCGCCGGCGTGGCGATGGGCAAGATGAAGGCGAAGTTGCTGGGCAACAGCACCGTCATGGTTGCCGTCGGCGCCGCGATGCCGTAGACCGTCGCCATGCTGATGGCGGTGGGCAGAAGGATGGCGATGACCGCCGAGTTGCTCATAAAAGTGGTGAGCACGGCGGAACATACCGCCATGACGAGCAGGAAACTCGCGCCCGATTCGACCCGCCCCGAAAATATTTTTTCGGCAAGCCACAACGCCGCGCCCGATTCCGCCACGACTTCTCCCATGATAATCGCGCCGCCGTACATTAGAACGAGCGCCCAGTTGATGTTCGCTTCCACCATCTTCCAGGTGACGAGGTTCAACGCGAATAATAAGACGATGGCGAGGATGGCGATGTTGGCGATGCCTAACGTTTCGCCGAATACGAACCAACAAAACAGCGTGGTCACCATCACCAACGCGATGCCTTTTTCTTGAAAGGTGATTCGTCCCATGACCGCCGATTTTTGTTGCAACGCTTTTCGCACAGGTTGCATGTCGCTGAGGTCCGGCGGAAACATAATTTTCAACGCCAGCCATCCGCCCGCGAACAAGAGCAACACCAGCGGAAAACTCAACTGCGTGTATTCAAAAATTCCTATGGCCTGCTGCCCGAGCGTGGCTTGCTCCAGCATCTCCATGCTCAACGCGACTCTCCCGCCGCCGAACGCGGTCATCGTCCCGCCGATGATGCACCCCCAAGCCATCGCGAAATATAAGGACTTGCCGAAGACGGAGCTGTCGCGTTTCAAATTTAACGACTGCACGATTTCGTGGATGACGGGAAACAGGATGACCGCGACCGCGTGTTCGGACATGAAACACGAACTGATTCCCGCGAAAAAATAAACGGCGGTGACCAACTGCGCGGGAGTTTCGCTCCAGTGCTTTATCACCCAAATGGAAATTCGCGTGCTGAGTCCGCAGGCGATCATCGACGCGGACAAGATGAAAACTCCCAGTATAAAAAAGACCGCCTTGTTGCCGAAATAACTGTACGCCCGGGAGGCTTCCATAATTCCCAAAAGCGGAACCGCGGCGATGGCGAGCAGACTGGTAATCGACATGGGGATGAGATTGGTAGCCCAAAGGCTGACGCAAAGAAAAAACAGGCAAAGAGCTTTGTAGCCTTGCGGCGACAAGTCGCTGGGACCTTCTTGCGCCAACAGCAGCGCGAAAATTCCGAAGAACAGCGCCAGAAAAATATACCGGCGCAGTCGGTCAAAAAGCACAATCCACAGAGGGCGTTTATCGATGAAGATCTGCTGGTTCTTAAATTTGGAATCGGCCATTGCCATTAACGCAGTCGCTGAAGATTAAACTTAATTTTCGCCGCGGCGATACCCGTTGAGGGTTGCAGAACTGTAACAAACTTTCGCACGCGCCGTCGTCGCGTCACCGTCACCGCCGTCATCGCGGCGGAGCGAAGCCATCCATCTTATAACTTAAAATGTCCGGCGGAATAAAAAAATTTATGGTTTAACGGCGTTCAATGGTATCTTGTTTTTTCATCGCCGTTTCGGAATGTACAAAAGAAAACGCCGCCGATGGTTTATCATCCGCCGAAGGAATCTGTCGAATGGGAATGACGATTACAGAAAAAATTTTAGCCGCGCACGCGGATAAAGATTTCGTGCAGCCGGGCGACAACATTTGGGTGAACACGGATGTGCTGATGACGCATGATGTTTGCGGGCCGGGCACCTTCGCGATTTTCAAAAAACAGTTTGGCGAAAACGCGAAAGTGTGGGACCGCGACAAAGTGGTAATTATCCCCGACCACTTCATCTTCACCAAAGACGCGCACGCCAACCGCAACATCGACATCCTCCGCCAGTTTGTGAAAGAGCAATCCCTGCCGCATTATTTTGATGTCGGGAGCGACAATTACAAAGGCGTCTGCCACCTCGCGCTGGCGCAGGAAGGATTCAACCGCCCCGGCGAAGTTTTGTTCGGCACCGACTCCCACACCAGCACATCCGGCGCCTTCGGAATGTTCGCCACCGGAATCGGCAACACCGACGCGGCGTTTATTCTCGGCACCGGCAAACTCTGGGTCAAAGTTCCCGAGTCAATGTGTTTTGAATTCGTCGGCACATTTCCGGAACACGTCATGGCGAAGGACGTAATCCTCACCGTGATTGGCGACATCGGCGTGGACGGCGCAGCCTATCGCGCGATGGAATGGCGCGGCGATGCGGTCATGAAACTTTCCATGGAAGAGCGGATGACCCTCTGCAATATGGCGATTGAAGCGGGCGGGAAAAACGGCATCATCGTGGCGGATGACGTGACCACCGACTATGTCCGACAGCGAACCGATGCGCCGTATAAAATTTATCATTCCGACGACGACGCAAAATATTTTTTCAAAAAAACTTATGACGCCAGCGAGATGGAACCCGTCGTCGCGAAACCGCATTCCCCCGACAACAAAGCCAAAGTCAGCGAGTGCCAAGATGTGAAACTCGACCGCGCTTATATCGGCTCCTGCACCGGCGGGAAGATCACCGACTTCATCGCCGCGGCGCGACTTTTGAAAGGCAAGCGAGTGAAGATTGACACCTTCATCGTGCCGGCAACCCGCGAGGTCGAACAGGATTTATACAAAGAAAAAATGGGCGGCGAAACGTTGATGGATATTTTCAAAAACGCCGGCGCCTATCTCGGCGACCCTTCCTGCGCGGCGTGCCTCGGAGGACCCAAAGACACCTTCGGTCGCGCCGCGGATAATCAAGTGGTGATCTCAACCACCAACCGCAACTTCCCCGGTCGGATGGGCTCCAAACAAGCGCACGTTTATCTCGCGTCGCCTTACACCGCGGCGGCGTCCGCCCTGACCGGGCACATCACCAACCCCGCGGAATTCCTCGATAATTAAATCTCTGAAAAAATAAAATGAACAAAGTGATTGAAGGCGCCGCCTACGTGTTGGGAAACGATATCGACACAGACCAAATCATTCCCGCGGAACATTTGGTGTACAGTTTGAGTGACCCGGAAGAGCGCAAACATTACGGCGAGTTTGCGTTGTCGGGAGTTCCCGCAGACCGCGCGGGGCTACCGGAAGGGAACATCCCGTTCACCGAAAGCGGGCGGAGCGAGTCGAAATATTCCATCATCGTCGGCGGAAAAAATTTCGGTTGCGGGTCATCGCGCGAGCACGCTCCCGCCTGTATGGAAATCGCTGGAGTGCGCGCGGTCATCGCCGAATCGTATGCGCGCATTTTTTACCGCAACTCGGTGGACGGCGGATTCTTCATTCCGTTCGAATGCGCCGCGCGTTTAGTCGAAGAAATTAAAACAGGCGACGACTTGATGATTGATCTGAACGCGAACACCGTCACCAATCGGTCGCGCAAAAAAACTTACGACCTAAAGTCGCTCGGCGAGGTGATTGAAATTATCGAAGCGGGTAATATTTTTGAATACGCCCGCAAGATGGGAATGATGCCATCCGCCAGCGACGGTCCGCAGTGACGGGCGAGGCGGCGCAACAACGGCGGGATGACGCGGGCTTTGTGATGAAAAACATTTTGGTCGCGGTCAGATTTTTCTTGCACGCTTTTTTGTTTTTGGTCGCGGGCGTCTTCGGGATTTTGAAAGTGGCGGCGGCGGAGACCATCCTAATTCCCGCGGGTCCCTTCATCATGGGAAGTTCCGAGGCAGATATTCAATGGGCAGTGCGACAATTTCATTCCGAGTCCTTCGATTGGTACCGCGATGAAACCCCGGCGCGCACGGTGACCTTGCCCGCTTTCCGCATCGATAAGTATGAAGTTACCGTGGGCGATTACTCGTCATACCTCGCAGCCACGGGCGAGTCGCCGCCGCGCGAATTTAATCCCCGCCATGCTGACCGCCCTGTGGCAAATGTAACTTGGCGGCGCGCGAAAGATTTTTGCCGCTGGGCGAAGCAACGTTTGCCGACGGAAGCGGAGTGGGAAAAGGCGGCGCGCGGCACCGATGCGCGGCGTTATCCTTGGGGCAACGAACCGGACGCGCTCAACGCCAACGTTCGCGGGATGGGCGACAGTTATCGCAACACCAGTGCGGGCGGTAAGTTTCCAGAGGGCGCAAGTCCGTATGGGCTGATGGATATGTCGGGGAATGTTTGGGAGTGGACCGCGGACTGGTATCAACCTTACGCAGGCAACGAATATGACAACGATTTCTACGGCGAAAAGTTTAAGGTGATCAAAGGCGGGTCGTGGTATTCCAACTTAGACTTGGCGCGTCCGGCGGTTCGGGGGAAAGCACTTCCAGACCAGCAAAAAAATTATATCGGGTTTCGTTGCGTCGCCTCGAAATAAAAAGGAGATTGCTGTCGTGCGGATTCATAAAAAATTAGTTGCGGGAGTTTTAGTATTGAGTTGGTTCGTCGCGCCACTTCCCGCGATGGCGGCGGGGGAACATCCTCCCGACAAAGAAAAACGGATGAGCCCGCGCGCAGAAAAACACGGCGGCGTTGATGGCGGCGGAAAACACGGGAAGCGCGCGGGGCATGGTTATGGCCGACGGATGGGACCGCCCGCCGACATCGCGGCTCACATCAAAGAAAGGTTGTCCGCGGATGGCACAAAAGTCAATTTGAATCGGTCGTTGATCGGCGTGAAGGGGATGAAAATTCTCGCCGCGATGCCGGAGTTGAAAAAGGTAAAGTCGTTGGCGTTGCAAGAAAATAAGTTGGGGGATGAAGGGGTGCGGATTCTTGCCGCATCGAAAATATTTCAACACACCGAGAAACTTTCTTTGTGGGGCAATGGGGTTTCTGCCCAAGGGGCGCGGATGATCGCCGAGTCGCCAAACATGAAAAACTTAAAAGAACTTAAGTTGACCCGGAACCGGATAGGGGACGAAGGGGCGGAAGCGCTGGCGGCGGCGGAAAATTCCATCGCCCTGACCTTTATCGATTTGAGCGCCAACGAGATCGGCGACCGCGGGGCTTTGGCGATTGCTAACTCACCGCGGTTTGCCAACCTGAAAACTTTGGACCTTTACAACAACCGCATTTCCGCGGCGGGAATGAAAGCGTTATTGCAATCCGAAAATCTGAAAAGCCTGGAGACGCTCATTCTGGTCCGGAACAAAATCGATATGGAAGCAGCCAATGAACTCGCCAAAAATCAGAGTCTGCCAAGTTTGAAAAGGTTGGAACTGAATTGACGAAGTAGTTTTTTAGCAAGCCAAAAATTATCAACGATACCGACGGTCGTTGTACTGGTCTATTTTTTCCTGCACCCGACGGGCGCCCCGCAACAGGGCATCCAGCATTTCCCTTAACGCTTCGACTTCATCGGCATGAGATTCGGCGGCTTTGAAGTTGCCCACTTCGCCCTTCACTTCTTCGATGATGGTGTCGATTTCTTCAAAAAGTTCCATGATCATTCACCGATTCTGAAGTGTGGGACGGGACGGAATCGAACCGCCGACACGAGGATTTTCAGTCCTCTGCTCTACCGACTGAGCTACCGTCCCAACACGATTTCGCGCCGCGCAAAAAGGCGAAAACTAGCACAACCTTCCCGACACTGTCAAACGGCGCTGGCAAAATAACCGTTGCCGATGTAAAGGGCAAGCACATTCGCCTGAACATGGAAGCCACCTCTGCGGCGGCTAGTCGGAATTTTTTCTGAACTGATTTAGGTAGGCGGCGAAACTTGCTTCATCACTGTTCGCGTCTGCATAAAGGTAGGTGTCGCGGGAGTTTGAATTGAGGGCGAAGTTGACCCGCCCCAGTTGCGTTCCATCGACAAACATTAAAGTGTCCCAAGGAACTTGCACCCGGTAGTCGCGGTTCTTCTTCACAAAGCGGATGAAATTTTTGAAGGAACTGGCGCAAAGAGCCGCCCGTAAATTTTCCAAATCACAAACTGCTCTTAATCGAGTTGAGTTGTTTTTAGTCCGGCCTTCCAGTTTTATAGCGACCAAATCTTTTTCCGTCACCTGAGTTTTCGGGGCTTTGCGGGAAAAATATTTTCGGATTTCTTCGGGCGGCAAATCATAGCGGATGGACGCGTGAAAATCGCCGTGGATAAGAGTGTTATAACGATTGATAGTCACCCGCCCCCAATACCGCATCCTGAAATCGGTGCTCCGACTAGCCATGGCGAGGTTGCCCGCCCCCTGCTCACATTCTTCCATCGAAATATCCACGGCGCAGATCAAATTTTCCAACCCCAGTTTTTTTTTAAAAACCGCGCCGAATTTTTCCTGGATTTTTTCATACATCTTTCGTCTCGGTTTCCATGTCTGGAACGAATCCGTCAGCAAATATTCTCTCATCGCGGCGGGCGAATCGTGAAAGTTTAGAATAAGTTTTCCGGGACCATCCGGCGGAGTGTGCGTGTGGGTGATGACGATCTCTTGCCAGCCGATGGTCCCGCGGGTTTCGGGAAGCCGCACCGCCGCTAGGTTATCGTAACCCTCCAAACAATGCGCGTTGGAAATTTCCTGCGAACAATAAAAATTTTGGACCCGGAACTTTGCAGAAATTTTCCGTTTTACTTCACGGATTTTATCCAAGAAAACTGTTTGCTCTTCACGGCTTGGTTGATCATCGAGGAATTTTATAACTTCATCCGGCGCGGCATTCCAGGGAATCAGGACGGTGTGAAACCCGGCGGTATTCAAAAACCGATTGCTGATTCCGATAACTTTATAATTGGAATTTGCAGAAAGGGCGAAGGCTTCACCAAGGGTGCGGGTGCCCGTCAAGCACTGTTCGACAAGCGGGATTTGGTCTTCCGTGAAACCGATCTTTTTTATAAAAGGAAAACACTCGAGAGTTTGAACGCCGAATTGTTTTTCCAGTTTGCGCTTTTCTTCGAGGAGTTGATGAAACGTATTCGCGCCAGCGGACGAAAAAAAAAGGAGCCCTGCCAAACCCACCAGAAAAACCCGCGCAAAAAGTCGCGTCGCCATGCTCCGTTTATACCACCCACAAACTCGGGAAGCAAACCATCGAGCGCAAAGGGAGGGAAGTTGCGGGCTCGCGGCGGATGGCTAGTAGTAGTAGGCTAGTTCGATTTGCATGACTTCGTCGTTGCGTTGCGCGTAGAGGAAGTCGGCGGCGGGTTGATGGCTGAAGGTGCGGAGCTCGGCGGTCAAGAGCAGGCGGTCGCCAAACCTGCGGCTGACTTCCAGAAATAACAACCGCGCTGGACTGCTGAGGTCTTGCACCCAACCGAACAGGGCTTCGGTGCTGGCGGAGTCGTTTAGGGCGAGTCGGATTCCGCCGGCGAGATCATTTTCAAACGCGGTGGTGGCGTCTTCTTCTTCCCGTGTGTCGTACATCCATTCTCCGATCACGCCTAAGTCTATCTGTGAATTCCATACGCGGGTGAAGGTGTATTCGAAGCCGCCGGTCCAGGCGAAATAATCTTCGCCTTGACCGCGGCGGTAGAGTGCTTCGCCTTTCCATAACCATTCCTCCGCGACGAAGGAGACGTCAATGCTGGTTTGCCGAATTTGTTCGTAGCGTGGAATTTTGATGTCGTCGTCTTCATCAATCAAGGTAGGGTCGCGGCTGGTGCCGATGAACTGCGCGACGCCGACGTCCCAGTCGTCGAAGGAATGCGCGTAGCGAAAAGCCCAGTCGCCGTGCCATTCTTCTGCGCGGCTTTCGTATTGAGTGCTGTCGGTGTCCACCACTTTGGAGTCTCGCAATCTGCCGCCTTTGCCGACGAAGGTTCTCTCGCGGAAATAGGGTAGCCAGTAGAGGTCGAAAGTTCCCCAGTCGCGCGCGAAGGAAATGTTGGCCATGGGTTGTCCAAGTTTGTCTTCGCCGTCGACATTTTCCACGAAGTCGGTTTGGTTGATGATGTCCACGAGATGAAGGATTTCGGTCGTGCCCCAAAATACTTTGCGGACGCCGAGCCGCAGTTCGAAATCTTCTTTGAGCCAGAGGAAGGTGAGTTCGCGAATGTCGAAATGTGTGCGTTCGCGGTCGGCGCTGTCGAGGCGATAAAAATGGACGAAGGTGAAACTGCTACCGCCGTCAAACTCGTGGTAATACTCGTGTTGGGCGACGAAGGAGATGGAGTCGTTCTTCTGGCCGGCGTGCAAGGCGCCGTTGGGGAACAACCGTGTTTCGGCGGCGACGAAGCCGGAAAATTCGTGCGCGTGGGAAAACGAAGCCGCGACGAAAAACCCTGTCGCAACGAGGAAACACAACGCCGCGCGGTAAAAGGCTAACGGGTATTGGGTCATGTTTAGCGCGCGCGTTTGAGGCTGTTCTTGTTGAAGTTTTTGTCGCTCAATCCGGTTTGGAATTTATAATCCGACCAAGTCAGCAAGGTGCTTTTTCCGGTTTGGTGGTTTTCCATATACATGGCTGCGGGATACCAGTATTTGTCGAGGTATTGTTTGAAACCGGATTGCGTCAGAGTTTTTAGCAGCGCGTTTTTGCGGTCGTAAAATTCAATTTGGAGAATTTTATAATCTTGCTGGTCAAGCCATACTACCTGCCGCGTGTATCCTGAATTTTCATAAACCGGATAGCGTTCGAAGACGAAACATTTTTCTCCCTTATGCTCTTCGTCGCGAATCCATTTGTAAGTATATTTTTCCACTTCCTGACTGGTGACATCTTCGTAGGCAAATGTGCTGCCCATGAACGAACCGGATTTGTTGGCGGAACTGATACGCTTGACGCGCTTCAACGCCGGCAGGTACAGCCACTGGTCATCGGCGCCAACCTTGTGCGTGAAGTTTAGCAGGCTGGTGCCTTTCACGTCGCGGGGGCGGTCAAAAATGGAAAGTGATTTGTCGCCGTCGCCTTCCACCTCGAGAGTTTTGTTGCGAATGTGGCGGCTGCTTTCTTCGCCTTGACGGTTTTTCAAAATCATCACCATGTCGGCGGTGAAATTTTTGAAGCCGTTGTCGCGGCGGTCATCTTCTTTGGCGATGGCGAGTCCCTTTTCTTCCGGCGTCTCGGCGGCGGATGGGCTGGCGTTGAAAAACATTGCGATGGACAAAATATAAATCATGCGTTTCATGTAAGACTCTCCCCTTCTGAATAATTTTTTTTTCTCGCGGGCGTCCCGGCTAACTTCATCAAGAGCGCGGGAAGAAATAAGAAGTCCGCCGCCAGAGCGCAAAGGATGGAAATGGTGGTCATGAATCCGAGTTGAGCATTCATGCGGAACCCGGAAAAAGTCAGCACCAAAAATCCGCACACCAGAATCACCGACGTCAAAAACAAAGCGGTGCCGACGGTGTGGAACGAATAACGCACTGCCTCTTCGGATGATTTGCCGAGTTCTAATCGGGCTCTGCGATACTTGCTTAAAAAATGTACGGTGTCGTCGACGATGATGCCGAGGGCGACCGGCGCGACCACGGAAACCGCCAGCCCGACTTCGCCGACCGCCCATCCCCATATTCCAAAAGTCATAATCATGGGAACCATGTTGGGGATGGTGCTGATAATCCCAAGTTTGAAACTGCGCAACACCACGACCAGGATTGCGGAAATTAGTAGCAACGCGAACGCGGTGCCTTTCATCATGCTGTCGATGTTGCGCTTGGCGATATGCGAAAACATAATCAGAGGACTCGCGCCGTGCGAAGCCATCTCGGGCGGCGCATTTTTTCGCAACCATTCCTGCGCGGAATTTTCTAAGTGGAACGTCTCATCGGTCGAAACGCTTTCGAGCACGGCGGTGAACCGCGTGGAGGATTTGTCGATGTTGATTTGGTTGTTCAGGTCCAGCCCGAACGGCAGAGACAATTCGTAGAGCAACAAATACTGCGCGGCAAGATCGCGCTCTTCGGGCAGGCGATAAAAAGATTCGTCGTCCCCGTGCATGTTTTTGTTCAACCGTTTCAAGGTGTCGGTCAAGGTTCCGACATACATGACCCTGGGCTGCTGACGGTACCAGTCGGTAAATGCTTCGAGCGTTTTAAGATATTCGGGATTGCTGATTCCCCCCGACTCTCCCGCGTTGAGAGAATACTCGATGGATTCAAATCCGGTCAAATGTTCTTCCACATAATCGTTGTCAATCCGAAACTGATAACGCGTGTCGAAATATTCGTTGAACTTTTCGTCGATAACATTGCGGGGAATTTGCACGGCGAGGGCGGCGATGATTATTATCATGCCCCAGAAAAGCAAGTCGCGACGCCGGATAACCCAGTCGCCGAGCGCATCGATAAATCCATTTTGGGAAGAGGACGTCGCCTTCACGCGCAAGGGCAAAACGGCCATCATCGCCGGCAAGAAAAATACGGAGTAAACGTAAGCGACCATGACCCCCGTCGCCACGATGTTCCCGAGGTCGCGGAAGGGAGGCGAGTCGCTGAAGTTTAAACTGAGGAACCCAATCGCCGTGGTGAGACTGGTGATGAAAACCGGCTGGTGATTCACGCGCAACGATTCCCGAATCGCTTCGTATTTTGGTTTCCCATTGCGCATCTCGTAAAACAAGGTGACGAGAACGTGGATGCTGTCCGCCACGGCAAGCGTGAGGATGATCGTCGGCGCGTTGGCGGAAATGGGAGTCAAACGAATTCCCGACCAACCGGCGAGACCCATCCCCGTGAGGATGGAAAACGCCATGATCAAAATGGTCGTGAAAGTTCCCCAGAAAGTTCGCAGGCTGAAAGCCATCACGATGAGGACGATGCCATACATGACGGGGACGAGGGATTTCATATCCCCTTCGCCGGCTTCGTTAAAGGCGTTGTCCATGAACACGACGCCGGTCAAATAAATGTTGATGTCCGGATATTTTTTCTGAAACTCGTCGCGCATCGCGCGGACAAATGTCACCACCTCCGGAGTTTCGGTGATGGACTTCTGCGGGCGGTTGATGGTGACGTTCACGCCGGTGATGTCCGACTTCCGCGTGATCAGTCGGTTCAACATGAGTGGCTCGGCCAACGCCACGGCTTGTATTTTTTTTAGTTGCGCATCGGTGAGGCCGGCGGCGTTCTTCACTAAATCTTGCACCACCAAGTCATCGCCGTCCGCCCAAGTGTATTGGAAGTTGCTGACGGAATCGACGCGGATGGAGTAGGGAATTTTCCAGGAAGCGCCGGTGATTTCTTCCACGACCGCCAACGTTTCGCGCGTGAAAACTCGACCGTCTTTCGGTTCCACGGCGAACATCACGTTGTCGTTTTTGGTGTAGGTGTTTTGTAAAGTTTCAAAGGCGACTAGTTGCGGATTATCTTCGCTGAAGAAAACGCGGTAGTCGGTGGAAAAACTAAGAAGACGCGTGCCCGACGCCGCCACGAAGACGAGCAAAAAAGTCGCGGGGATAATCAGCCAACGAAAGCGTATTACCCAACTGCCAAAACAACTATCGGATGTGTTCATACTTTATAAATAATTTTGATGACGCTCCGCCCGCCGCGGCCGCCGCCGCCGCGATGATTGCGCATCAGTAAACCGGATTATGAAAATAGTATAGGGCGTCGTCGCCAGGTTTGATGCTGTAATCCGGCAGGCTGGAACAATGCTCAAGCGATATTTTCCACCGCGAATTTTCTCGGATGAACGCATAATTGCAAACGCTGTGTTGCCGCTCATCGGTGTCGGTCGATTTGGAAGTGATGCTGATAATTTCGTCCACCAAAATATAGCCCACCGCTTTGCCCACTTTGCCGTGGAGAACTTGCCGCTGCGTTCGACATTTTATGTCCCGGAAGTCGGACATCATTTGCCGATAATCTTTAATCCGGTTTTCCAGCAAGATGCGTTTGTCGTCCACCATAATCACCAAATCTTTGGCGTAAAACTGCGAAAGTTTTTCGGGCTGCGCGCAGGTCAACTTGTCTAATCGCGCCAGGATGTCGGCGAGACCGTCGGTTGCATCCGCGAAAGCCGCGGCGGCGAAGACGAACGAAAGTACGAAAACTAACCTTGCGCTGATTTTTCGCATCGAAAAAAATCTCCAAAAACTATCGGCAGCGAAACAAAACTTCGGCAACGCTACGGAAAGTTTTGCAAAATAATTTCCACCGTTTCGCCATCCTGCGCCCAACCGAAAGTCCCAGACCCCGCATAGGTACTGATGATTCCGCTCGTGTCCACTTTGCGGATGCGATTGTTCCCCATGTCGGAAATGTATAAATTGCCCTTTGAGTCGAAGGCAATCGCCGATGGACTTTTGAGCATCGCCGCGGTGGCGGGACCGCCGTCGCCGAAAAATCCCGGATGACCTTTCCCCGCGACCGTCACGATATTTCCGTCCTTCGCAACTTTCCTCACGGTGTGAGAGTTCATGCCGACGATGTGCAACTCGCCGGCGGGACTGATGGCGAGGTAGTCGATGTTGCGAATTCCCGCTTGCAACGCGGGACCGCCGTCGCCGGAGTTTTCATGGTTGCCGTTGCCGGCGATGGTGGAGACGACGCCTCGCGTGTCTATCTTGCGGACCATGTTGTTGGCGGCGTCGGCGATGTACAAGTTGCCCGCTTCATCCGCGACCAACGCGCTGGGGTCGCGGAACGCGGCTTCGCTCGCCGGACCGCCATCGCCGTAATAAGCCGACTCGCCGGTGCCGGCGATGGTGGTGATTTCGCCGCGGGCGGAAACTTTGCGGATCTGATGGTTCAGTCGGTCAGAGATAAACATATTCCCGCCGCGGTCGAAAGCGATGTCGGAAAAAGTGGTGATGGTCGCCAACTCGCCGGTCTGAACTTTACCTTTATATTTGCTTTGGGAAATTGATTGCAGATAGTCTTCGGAAACCGTGTCCAAAACTTTTTGCATCACCCCGTTCTCATCCACTTTGCGAATGATGCTGACAAACCCGCTGGGGCTGACGATGAAAATTTCTCCTTTGCCATTCAACTCCAAGAACGTCGCCCCGTAGATGGAGGCTTGTAGCGCGGGCAATCCGTCACCAATGTTGCCGCGGATTCCGTTGCCGGCGATGGTTTCGATTATCCCGTCCGTGGAAACCCGCCGAATGCGGTAATGTCCTTTGTCCGAAAAAATAACGTTGCCGTTTTTATCCACGGCGATTCCGTGGGGGAAACTCAACTTTGCGCCGGTGGCGGGACCGCCGTCGCCAGCGAACATTTTCATCCCGTTGCCGGCGACGGTTTCGATGCTGCCGCGGCGGGGATTTATCTGGCGGATGCGGTAATGCGACCGGTCGATGATCAGCAGTTTGTCATCGCGACTCAACGCCACCCCGAACGGCAAATACAAATTGGTGTCGCGCGCCATTTCGGAATCGCCGTTGTAATCCTGCTGGCCGGTTCCCGCCACGGTGCGAATCATCCCCTGCGCGTCCACGGAACGGATGCGATTGTTGTTGCGGTCGGCGATATACAAGACGCCGTTTTTGTCCACCGCCACGCCGGTCGGTCCCGCGAGACTGGCGCGATACGCGGGACCGTTATCGCCCATGAAAAAAAATCCGCCGTCGCCAGCGACCGTGGTGATGGTTCCCCGCGCGCTGACTTTTCGCACGCGATTGTTTTCGCGGTCGGCAATATAAAGGTTGCCTTTTTTGTCCAAAGCAAGCCCGAAAGGTTTTGACAACTGCGCTTCGGTGGCGGGACCGGAATCGCCTTTGTATCCGTCCATCCCGTTGCCCGCGACCGTGGTGATGATTCCGTCATCGTCCACCACGCGCACGCGATTGTTGGAACGGTCGGCGATGAAAATATTTCCGTCATCGTCCACCGCGACTCCGGAAGGCAGGCTGAGTTGCGCTTGCGTCGCTTTTCCGCCGTCGCCGCTAAAACCCGCGGTGCCGTTGCCCGCGACCGTGGTGATGATTCCCCGCGCGCTGACTTTTCGCACGCGGTGGTTGTCGCGGTCGGCGATGTAGAGGTTGCCTTTTTTATCGAAAGCCAAACCGGCGGGAATTTTTAGTTGCGCTTCGGTGGCTTTCCCATCGTCGCCGCCGAAGCCAGACTCGCCGGTGCCGACGACGCGGGTCATGTTCCCCGCGGTGTCCACGCGACTGATGATATTGTGGTCGCGCATGGCGATGTAAATGTTGCCGTCTTTATCGACGGCGATTCCGTCGACCAAAGAAATTTCCGTCTCGGTGGCTTTGACGATTTTCGCCGCGGCGGCGACGGCGGCAACCGCCACCGACAAAAAAATATTCAGCGCCAGCAAAAGTTTAAGATTTTTTCCGAGCATGCTCAAAACCTCTTCATAAGCAAAAACCCGCGGCGAAAATTCCGCCGCCGCCAAAGTGTAACCGAATTTCGCAAAGGTCGCACCAGTTCTTTCAAGGAGATGATGGGTTTTGGCAGGACTGCCGCAAGTTTTGCGAGGAATGCGAAATTTGGTCAGACTACTGGAAACCGCGTTTCAGGCGAAAAAAAACCCCGGCGGTTTTTCTGCGGCGATGGGACTCGAGGAAACCATCGTCACTTTTAACCACCGGGGCTTTTCAGAGGCTACGACGCCCGTCGTAAATTAGAATCGATAAGCAATGCCGATACGATAGTTGACCGAATCTAGGTCAACTTTGTCGGTGGAGGTTATATAGCCCTGTTGAGGATTGCCGCCATCATCAGGCAAGGTGAAATTAAGCGTATGCTTCAACTTTTCATCGCCGTAGTCGGCGTATTCCACAGCGGCGTGCCAAACTCAACTTTCGCTGATGTCTCCTTCGACGCCTGCGACAAGCTTATAACCTTTGAAAGTCGTGCTGTCTTTGTCAGTGAGCGAGTCCACTGGACTGGTATTGCTAGGATTGACAGCGTCAGCACCGTAGGTAATTATTCCTTCGACAGACATTTTGCTATCAACTTTAACGCTACTATAGCCCGCCATGAAATAAGGACGTACGCCTTTGGTATTCAACGCTACCAACGCGAGCAGGTCGAAAGTTTCGCCCTGTTCGACTTCCGAGGTGATGCTAGCAGCGTGGCGGGAATAAATGACTCGGCTGGCGTCAGCGGCAACATCGCCTTTACCAGGTATTTGATCCATTTGGAGGACACTATTTACTGGGGATTGCACAAAAGCACTCGTTGCTTCCCCGCCGTTGGGAGTTGTCGTCACAACATCATATCCCGACAACGTTACATCTACTGGGGCGCCACCCAAATCTATAGTTTTTATAGTTATAGGTGTAGCCTCTACTGCGGGCACAAAAAGTTTGCTACCCATCACACCTTCATACTCGCTGTCGTTGGTGCCGTAGGCAAGATGAAAGCCCCAGGAAATGGGTTTCATTTTGTCGGTGCGATATTGCGTGAAGACACCATAGTCGGTACCGCTATCGTCATCGGAATAGTCGGCGTAGTCAGAGTAGCCGCCTTTTGCACTGAGGTCATTTTTTGCAATGCCGCCTTGGATGCCGAGGCGCCATTCGGCGTGGGTGATGGAGGGGATGATGAGGAAGGAAATTACGAGGAAAGCGGTTAGTAGGCTATCCCCCCCCCCCCCNNCCCCATTTTTCTGCTTGCGCCTTCGTGGTTGAGTGATTTCATCTGGTACTCCTCTTGGTTAGGTGTGAATAATAAGCGGGAAATGGTATTGAAAACCCGTGAAGTTGTCAAGTGGAAATATGCCCGCCGCTAGATTTTTTGTTCGTTTTCGGGTTCTGGTTTTTTAAGCAGTTCCGGCTTTAGGTCTCTAATCTTTGCCTCCATTCCATCGGGCAGTTTTATCCTGTATAAAGTTTTTGCTTTCAATAACTGGTCAATGGTTAAATTTCTAGCCTTTTCTAAATTTGCAAAAATAAATGTAGCGTTTTGTAAATTGGAACCGCTGAAATTAGCAACTTGCAAATCGCAGCGAGTTAAATTAGCGTTTTGTAGATTAGTATTCGTCAACTCGGAAAATTGTAACTGAGCAAACTGCAAATCGGCATTTTGTAAATTTGCATTTTCTAACTTAGCGTATTTTAGACCGGTATACATCAAATTGACTTGAGACCTCTGATAAATTTCATAGTCTGGAGTCCGAATAAACAATAAGTCCAATATGCTTTTGACTTGAATATTTGGTTCGGTAACAATTGGGGCATTTGTTCCTAGTTGAGATATTGTTTCTGGCTTATATCCTTTCTGATTAGTAGTTGTTCTGATATACGCACATAAAATTTCACACACACGCCCACGGTAATCTTCCGCTTCTTTTGCAATATGGTGCAATGCGTAGATGCCACCTAATCGGACGGAATCTGATTCGTGTCCTAGGTGTTCAATCGCGTTATTAAACCGTTCTGTGGTGTTGCCTTTTTCGGTTAAGTTCGCCGTTTTTTCTGCCGCATTAGCGCGCTTGCTGTAAGCAAAAACCTGGAATAGTAAGAACGTGCCACCGATCAAATAAGAGGCATACTCTGCAGTTTGTGGATAGTATTTGTGCCAAATAAGAAGTCCCGCCAACACCGCAATAATCACAACGCCAATAAATATTATTTTCCAGATATTCATAAAAATCCCTCTTTATTGAGTTATAAAATAACCGCCATGATAATGGAAATTTTAGCAGTCATTAAACAAAAATTTGCGATTGGCGTGACGGTCTTGAACGAAAAGTGCTATCATTAATCACCATGAAAACTTTGTTGATTTTTCCGGCGCAGTGGTATCCCACGCAACCGTATTTGAGCACGCCGTACTTGACGGCGTATTTGCGGGACAAGGGTTGGGCGACGGAGCAACGGGATTTTAACATTGCGTCCTACGACCATTTTTTGTCGGCGCCGCTTTTGCGGTACGCGGAAAAGTTGATGACGCAACGTGTGCACTCCCTCAAAAATCAAAACTCCATGACGATGAAGGAAAAGTCTCACTTGGATGTTTTGACGACGGGATTGAAATTTTCCGAGCGGATTATCGCGGGCATTGAGGAAGCGAAATTGGTTCTGCGGACGCCGGAGCGGTTCTTCGATTTTGCAAGTTACCAGCAAGCGGACATGCTGATTAAGTCCGCCTTGAAACTGATTTCCGATGCGCACGCTCCCGCGGTTTTTAGTTTGTCCACCTTTGAAAGCGGCAGCGGCGCGGAGGAGTCCACCCACCGCGCGCACGAAGCCACGCGGGACGGGGCGACGAATCCCTTCATCTATCTATACGAAAACATTTTGGTGCCGAGCGAAAACTGGCGCGACTACGATGTCGTCGGCATCTCCATCATCGGCATCTCGCAGATCATCCCCGGGCTGACTCTCGCTCGGCAACTCAAAGAAAAATTTCCGCATCTGCACATCGCCCTCGGCGGTCCAATTTTCAGCGTCAACGCCGGGCAGTTAATCGGGCACCCGGAATTTTTTGATGACTTTTGCCACAGCATCGTAACCTTCGAAGGGGAAGAACCTCTGCACAGATTGCTCACCGCGCTCAAAGCCGGAGACGCTTTGTCGACCGTGCCCAACTTGATTCATCTCGACGGGCGGGAAGTGGTGCAAAACAAGGAGCGCGTGGAACTTCGGTTTGAAGAAATTCCGGGACCGGACTTTGACGGTCTGCCGATGCAAAATTATTTATCGCCGTACCCGATCATCCCCGTTTTACAAAGCCGCGGATGCTATTGGGGCAAGTGTACATTTTGCACGCATAGTTTTGTCTATGGACACCGCTACGGCAAACAGAAAACCCACGCCATGGTTGACGAACTGGAAGCGTTGATGAAAAAATACGACACGCAATATTTCACCTTTTCCGACGAAGCCGTTTCGCCGCACGCCCTCAACGATGTGTCGGAGTTGATGATCGAACGCGGGGTGGAAATCCGTTCGCTGGCATTGCTGAAATTTGAAAAGGTGATGGACGAAAAATTGTTCACGAAAATAAAAAAAGCCGGATTTGTTTTCCTGATGTTTGGATTGGAAAGCGCCAACGACCGAGTGCTGGCACTCATCGACAAGGGGACGACCAAGGCGGTGGAGCGCGACGTTTTGACGAGGAGCCACCAGGCGGGCATCTGGAATCACACATTCTTGTTCTTCGGCTTTCCCACCGAAACCCGCACCGAGGCTGAAGAGACCACCGACTTTCTCCGCGACAATCTCGACGCCATCCATTCCTTCGGGCCGGGGGTGTTCCTGCTGAACCGCGATTCCAGTTGCTACCAGTATCCGGAAAAGTTTGCCATCGAACGCATCGTGGAAGACCCGGACCGGAACATCGCTATGAATTTAGATTTCGTCGCGAGCGAAGGGATGTCCCGCGACGAAGCCGCGGAGATGAACAGCCAATGCATCCGCATGGCGGAAGAGTTATTCCCGTCCCTCAAAATATGGGGAACGTTGCCGCGGGAACATTTTTTGTTGTATCTCGATAAATTTGGCAAAGAGGCACTCGGCGGCAAACAACCGCCGATGGAAGAAAAAGAGAAAATCCTTTGTCGCGCATGAAGGAATAAAATGAAATCGCTACTCCTATTTCCGCCTGACTGGTTGCCGTCCGAGCCTTACCTGAGCCTGCCGTCGCTGGCTTCGGTGCTGCGTCCGGCGGGGCATGACGTCTCGCAGTTGGATGTCAACGTCGAGATGTATGATTTGTTTTTCAGCAGCAAGTTTTTGCAACATGTCGCGCGACGCATCGACAACGAACTGCGTCACCTTCGGCGTGAACAAAAAGAACGCGCGCTGGATGAAGAAGAACAAGAACTGATGAAGCGGCTCCTCGTTTGCACTCCAGAACGGTTGGAACAATTTTGCGCGGATGTAAAAAAGGCGAAGGAAATTTTGCGCGGAAATACTTTCTACGACATCGACAAGTTAGAGTGGGCAACGAATTGTCTGCACCAAACCATGGCGCTGATCTCGCTCGGATATTATCCGGCGCAAATTTGTTTCCCGCCCATCGAGACCGACGTCGTTTACAAACCGTTCATGTCCGCGGAAATTCTCGAAGCGCTCGACGACGACCAAATTAACATTTACCGCGACGTTTACCGGATGCTGATTCATCCAGTGATGGAGCGCGAACGCCCGGGCATGGTCGGCATTTCGGTTGTGCAACAAAAACAACTCATCGCCACCTTCACCTTCTGCAAAATGATCAAAGAAAAATTTCCCGCAACGCATATCACCTTAGGCGGAAACATCATCACCCGCATCCGCGACACGCTACCCGCAATCGCAGGACTGTGGGAATGGTTCGACACCGCCGTGGTTTACGAAGGCGAATCGGCGTACCTGAAACTGACCGACGCCGTGGAAAGTGGCGGCGAATTTTCGAAACTCCCCAACCTCATATACAAAGACGCCGCCGGAGTTCATGTCAACAAAGAAGTCTGCGCCGAAAATTTATCCGAACTGCCGCCGCCGGATTTTGACGGACTGCCGCTGGAAAAATATTTCGTGCCGCACCTCATCCTCCCCTACCTCGCGACGCGCGGATGTTATTGGGGACGGTGCACATTCTGCGACCATTTTCAGGGCTACGTGGAAGGTTTCCGCACCAAACAAGCAGACCAGATAACAGATGAAATTAAATTTCTTAAAGATAAATACGGGACGCGGTTTTTCCATTTCACCGACGAGTCCTACCCGCCGGCGTTGTTCCAAAAACTTGCGCGTAAGTTGATCGACGACAAACTCGACATCGCCTGGACTACGCACATGCGCTTTGAAGAATCGTTGCTGGAAGAAAAAATTTGGAAGGACGCGGCGGAGTCGGGATGCAAATATTTGCACTTCGGTTACGAATCTGGCAACCAGCGCGTGCTCCAACTCATGGACAAAGCGACCAAACTCGACGCCATCGAAACCAATCTGCGCATGTCATCCGAAGCGGGCATCTGGAATCACCTGATGGGATTCTTCGGGTTCCCCGGCGAAACCGAAGGCGAAGCCGATGAAAGCAAAGCCTTCGTCGAAAAAAACTCGGCGAACATTCACTCTTTAGGATTCATGACTTTTGTGCTGGGGAAATATAGTCCCGTCGCGTTTGAGCCGGAGAAATACGGCATCACCTATTACAAAAATCCGGAATGGGATCTCGCGCTGGACTATTATTTCACCGCCAAAGACGGGCTCACCATTCAACAAGCGATGGACGTGTTCGACGAGTTTGAACAAAAGCACAACACGAAATGGGATTTACGAACTTGCGTCCGCGAATACGTCTTCCTCTACATCGACAAGTTCGGGTCGAACCATCTCCCGCAATTAGAAATGACCGAACAGCAACGCCAACAAATGCAACACCCCGCCATCGGCATGGTCTAGGCGAAGAGAGAGAGACCCCCCCAGCATCCCGCGCCGTTACTGCCGCGGCGCCATCATCGTCATTGCGCGCGCCGTCGTTGCGGTGGCGCGGCGCTATTTGCCGATGCAGAATTGGCCGAAGATTTTGTCGAGCAGGTCTTCCTCAAAAGTTTTACCGAGCACGACCCCCAAGTGCTCCATCGCCAAACTGACATCCACCGCCACCAACTCTTCGGACAATCCCCCCTTGAGACTTTCCCCGGCTTTCCGCAGAGACTGCGCCGCTTGCTGCAAATGGTCGCGGTGTCGCTCGCGGGTGATGATGACGGATTCGCCAACTCGTTCTCCGCCGAGTGCTTTTTGGTAGATGGCTTCCTTTAGCGCGTCAACTCCGTCAAGAGTTTTGGCGGAGAGGGCGAGAGGTTTTCCGCCGACCAAAAATTTTTTGATTCGCCGCGGTTGCCATGAGGAAGGAAGATCGGATTTGTTGCGCACGACCAGCCGCGGTTTTTGTCCCACCTCTTTCATCAATAATTCGTCGTCGTCGTCAAGAGGTTGCGAGGCGTCGAACACGACGATGGCGAGGTCGGATTTTTCCAGCGCGGCGCGGGTTCGTTGCATGCCTCGTTCTTCAATCAGCTCCGGGTCGCCGCGGAGTCCCGCCGAGTCGATGAGGACAATGTGAATATCTTTGATGCGTGCTCGTTCTTCGAGAGTGTCGCGGGTGGTTCCGGCGATGGAAGTTACGATGGCGCGGTCTTCCCGCAACAACGCGTTGAGCAGACTGGACTTGCCGACATTGGGTTTGCCGACGAGGGTAACGCGCATTCCTTCCCGAACGATTCGTCCTTGGCGAAAAGTGTCAACTAGTTTTCTTACTTCCATCTCGACCTGTTGAATATTTTTTTGCGTAGTTTCCCGCGACGCGAAGGTGAGGCCGTCTTCTGAAAAATCTATCGCGGCTTCTAACTGCGCTTGCGCGGATAACAAATTTTCGTGCAGGGCGTTGAGCCGCCGGGAGAGTCCTCCTTTCAGTTGCGATAACGCCGAGGCTAACGCTTTGTTGGAGGCGGATTCAATCACGTCGGCGACGGCTTCGGCTTGGGTCAGGTCGAGCCTGCCGTTGGTGAAGGCGCGGCGGGGGAACTCGCCCGGCTCCGCCAACCGCGCGCCTTGCGCCAAAACTAATTCTAAAATTTTCGCGGTGATCCACGTTCCGCCGTGTGCACTGATTTCGACGACGTCTTCGGCGGTGTAACTTTTCGGGGCTTTAAAAAATGTGAGGAGAACTTCATCCGCGCATCGTCCTGAGTCGGGGTCGCGTATCTCGCCGAACACTACTTTTTGAGGTGCCGGCGCTTGCGTGGATTTATTCACGGCGGGATGAAAAAGTCGCATGGCAATGGGCAAGGCGTCCTTCCCGCTTAGTCGGATGATGCCGATCCCCCCTTCGCCGGCGGGCGTGGCGATGGCTGCGATGGTGTCGTCCATGAAAAATATCGTCCTTCTTTTTTTATCGGGGACGTTAGTCTTTGGTCACGCGATAGATGTAGTATTGCTGGGCGATGGTCAGGATGTTGTTGACGGTCCAGTAGATGACGAGTCCGGCGGGAAACGAAATAAACAGGAAGGTGAACACGATGGGGAGGAACATCATGATTTTCTGTTGCATGGGGTCGCCCATTGATGGGGTCAACTTTTGTTGCAGGAACATGGTGGCGCCCATGAGCACTGGGAAAACGTAATAGGGGTCGGCGACGGAGAGGTCGGTGATCCAACCCATGAACGGCGCGCCGCGGAGTTCGATGGAAAAAAACAGCGCGTGGTAAAGGGCGATGAACACGGGGACTTGCAACAGCATGGGCAGACAACCGCCGACCGGGTTCACCTTGTGTTTTTTGTACAACTCCATCATTTCTTCGTTCATCTTTTTCCGGTTGCCTTTGTTTCTTTCTTGAATAATTTTTACGTAAGGCTGAACCTTCTGCATTCCCTTCATCGACTTGAAACTTTTATGAGTCAACGGAAAAAATAATAGTTTGATAATGCAGGTCAGCAGGATGATCGACCAACCGTAGTTGTGGGTGAGTTTATAAAAAAACGCCAGCACCTTGAGCAGCGGTTTGACCAGAAACGCGAACTTGTTGCCGAACCAACCGTAATCGATCAGTCTTGCTAGATGATGACCTTCGTCTTCCAGAATTTCCAATTCCTTCGTGCCAGCATAAAGTAAATGTTCGGCGCGGGCGGCGGATTGAACGGATTCAAATTCCAGCCCAACAAAGACTTGGCCCCTTTCCTTCAACACCAAGCCGGACTTAGTGCCTTGCTGGGGGATGAGCGCCGACCCGAAGTATTTATTCTGGAACGCGACCCACTTTAGGTCTCCCTTGAAATAGGACGCGTCGTCGATATCTTCGGGAGGGTTTTCGATCCGCTCATTGTTGGCGAACACCGTCGCGCCGGAAAAGACGATGTAATCCGTTTGCGAAGCAATTTTTCCGCCCATGCCGGGTCCCAACAGCACCCGGTATTGCAAGTTCTTGGAAGCCATCGGCGCGGCGGAAATCTGCGTGCCCATTTCCACCATGTAGTCGTCGAAGTGGAAAACATAAGTGCGGACGACCTGCAACCCAGACGCGTGATTCAAAGTCAGAGTCAACCGCCCTTCAGGATTGTGTTCGCTCAAAACGATGGAAGTTGTCGAAGGTTCGTAGCGACCGTTTTGCAAAATCGCCGTCACCTCCGGGTCGCTGGATTGCAGAGCCAACGCCGGCGTCAGGCGATGGGGGTTGTCGATTAAGTCGATAATGTCGCCGCGATCGTCCCGGAACCGCAGCAGTTGTAGTTGCCTCAAAACTCCGCCGCGATTGCTAATCACGAAATCGGTTTTCCCGGTGGAAACCTGGATGAGAACTTCTTCTCCCGGAAACGGAGCGGCGGGCTGGGATGATTCCGACTGGGGAAGAACTGCGGACGGCGAACCGGAAAATTTATTTTCTGACGGAAGCGCCGCGGCGGGAAATTTTTCCGTGCCCGATTCCCCCGACGGCGAGGGACCTTGAGTCTGCGCCAGAAAGTAACCCCAGCCTATGAACACCGCCAAAGATAGAACAAAGGCGAGCAACAATCTGTTTTCCAAGTTGAATCTCCAATTCCCGCAAAGACGGTTTTTGTTGCACCCGCAACTCTATCGCAACGGGTCGGGTCCGCCGTCGTGATAAGGGTGGCATTTCAAAATTCTGACGATGACTAGTCCCGCCGCTTTGACAAGGGAGTAACGATGCAAAGCTTGGGCGGCGTATTCTGAACAACTGGGATGAAACCGGCAAGCGGGAAAAAACATGGGAGAAATCCACCGCTGGTATCCACGAATCAATTTAAGAAAAATTTGGTTCACCACGGAGACCTGCTTCAAAGACGGATTGTCCCGGCGTTCGGTCCGGTTTTGGAATTCATCGTGCGGTCAGAAGGGCGTCTGAAAGTTTTTTTTCAATCACTTTATGGGGAAGCGTAACCATGTCTTTTCCAGATATCACGACGACGTCCAGAGCAGGTTCTATGCGGTGTTTGGTGTGGCGAAAAATTTCGCGGACTCTTCGTTTCGCTCGGTTGCGGGCGACCGCGTTGCCTATCTTTTTCGAAGCGATGATGCCCAACCTCTTTCTGTTTAATTCATTCGGGATAGAAAAAACGATGCACAGTTTTCCCACCCGCTTCCTCTTTCCCGCCGCCATGACTTTTTCAAACTCGGGACGTTTGACCAGCCGTTCGGTTTTTTTGAAAGAGAAATTTTTCATTGCATCAGACCGTCAAACGTTTCCTGCCTTTTCGCCGACGGTTTGCTAACACGCGTCGTCCCCCCACGGTGGAGCTTCGTTTGCGGAATCCGTGCACACGTTTTCGTTTGATATTGCTGGGTTGAAAAGTTCTTTTCATCGTATCTATCCTGAAAAAAGATTTCGCGCAACGCTACAAAACCCGCCGCGTTCCTGCCGAATCAAATGGTTGGATAACTGGATATTGCGGGAAAATTCGCGGGAAAATTTCGGTGGATTATTCCACCGGCAAGAGTTCATGTCAAGAGATAATCCCTTTCTCCCGACGGCGGAGATTGTCGCGGAAAAAATTTAGCGGCGGCGATGACGATAGCGGCGACTCATTGCGGTTGAATTTTTAGGAACCGTTTCTTGCCGACCTTGATGAAATATTCCCGGTTCCCAAATAACTGCTGATTCACGTCGAGAACTTTTTCTCCATTCACCGTCACCGACCCTTGCTGAATCAGATGGCGCGCCGCCGAAGTGCTGTCGGTCATTTTGTGGTCTTTTAAAATATTGCAGATTCCCCGCGAACCGTCTCCCCAGCCTTTCACGACCGGGATGTCTTCGGGCAAATTCTTTTTCTTGAACACGTTTTCAAATTCGGTCAGAGCGGTTTCCGCAAGTTCGGGAGAATGGTAGCGCGCGACAATTTCTTTCGCCAAATTCATCTTGGCGTTTTTGGGATGCAAGGTTCCCGCCGCGGACTGTTTTTTCATGGTCGCCAATTCTTCCGCGCTGACTTGACTCAACAACTCGTAGTAGTGCCACATCAAGTCATCCGAGATGGACATGATTTTTCCGAACATTTCGTTTGGGACATCAAACACGCCGATGCTGTTGCCCAAGCTCTTGCTCATTTTTTGTACCCCGTTGGTCCCTTCCAACAAGGGCATGGTGAGGACGACCTGCGGCTTTTGTTTGTAAGCGCGTTGGAGGTCGCGACCAACGAGGAGATTAAATTTTTGGTCCGTGCCGCCTAACTCTACGTCGCTCTTCAAAGCCACGGAATCGTACCCTTGGATCAAGGGATACATCAACTCGTGAATGGAGACCGGCAGGTTTTGGGCGAGGCGTTTTTGAAAGTCATCCCGTTCCAACATGCGGGCGACGGTGTAATGCGCCGCGAGTTCGATCATGTTTGCCGGCGAAAACTTATTCATCCATTCGCTGTTGTACGCCACCGTGGTTTTGTTTTTATCCATGACTTTATAAACTTGCGTGAGATATGTTTTGGCGTTTTCTTTAATTTCCCGCGGCGTCATATTTTTGCGGGTTTCGGAACGGCCAGTCGGGTCGCCGATCATCCCGGTGAAGTCACCAATTAAAAAAACGACATCGTGGCCGAGTTCCTGAAACTGCTTCATCTTGTGCAGAAGAACCGTGTGCCCGAGATGCAGGTCGGGAGCCGTGGGGTCAAACCCCGCCTTCACTCGCAATGGTTTTCCCAAGGCAAGCAGCGCGGCGAGGTCTTGTTCATTGATAATTTCGGCGGCGCCGCGGCGAATGGTTTTGAGTTGTTCCTGAACGGAGATCATGCTTTTCGAGAAGGGAACCGACGGTAGTTTAATGATAGACTAAGCGCAGAAAACTAACACACGGCGGATGAATCCGCAACAGCGGCGCGGCGACAACGGCGGCGTCCACACAAATTTATCGCGCCTCCGTCATCGTCACCGTCGTCGAGTTGGTGGCGGCGGTTGTGATGGTGTTGTTGCCGACGGTGGTAGTCATCAAAAAATGGCAAACGAAAATTCGCAATCAAATCGGGTGGAAACTTTTGACCGCAGAGCCCGCAAGTTTGTTCACGCGGGTTACGGGTTCCTCGCCTTAAACCTGGCTTATCTTGCCATCGCAATGTTTTTTATTCCCTCGTTCGACTTGGGATTTTCGGCGCTCCTTTCTCTCGCGGCTTTTGTACTCCTCGCAGGTCTGCTGACCTATTACCTGATTAAAGGGAAGGAAATGCTGGCTCAGATTCTGGCTGTCATTTACGGAGCGCGGTCGATATTTTTGGTTTATTCTTTGACGGACGCAAACACTTTTCCCGCGGCGCCGTATTTCCTGCCTTGCCTCTTGACCATATTTTATCTGCTCGGACGGGCAGGGTGGGACTGGCCTTGAGCCTCGCCGCCCGCCGCGGAAACAATGAGCGACGGCTCGTTGCGCAACACGCTGGAAAAAATTTACTATGCCCTCCCCTTTTGTAAAATCTACCGACCAACTTCCGCTAGTTACCGACGCGGGACGAAAGTTTCTCGGCTTGGAGCACACCAAGTCGCCAGAGTTGGCGCATCGCGTCCAATCCGTTTTCCAATATTTGAACGAGAACTTGGGATTCCCGGACACCGCGGCGGGGCGGGAAAATCAGGAAATGTTTAACCTGTTCACCCGCACGGTTTATCCTGAAATATTGATCGACCTTGCGGACTTGTTGTACGTTCAGCACGAACGTCCCGCGGTTTTTTTGAACTTGGAACATATCCACATCAACCTTCGCAAGACTCGTGCCGTTTTATCTCAACCGCCACAACAGGTGGATGAAAAGTTTTCCTTCTTGTTTCGCGAGTTGGTCAGCCTGATTAAAGAGGATCAGATTCTTTATAACGACCCCGCGTGGGTCACCTTGCTTAGCGAAAGTTATAGTTTTTATTTATTCCAAACCGGGAACTTCCCGTGGGACAATCCGATGGAACAGGTGCCGCGTAATCTGAAAACTCCCTTGCTAGACGTGGCGACGGGGCTCGCCGGGTTCCGCTTGATTCACGACTGGCCCCGCGACTTTCCCGTGTTGACTCTAGCCGACAACATGCCTTTCATCATCAAGGGGCTGGTTCATTTCGTAAAACTTTCGGGGAAGGAAAACATCGAAGTTCTGAATGTAGATTTCCCAGACGGCCCGATTCGCAAACCTTATGGATACATTCTCGCCAATAAGTTTCTGCATCATCTGCAACGAACCGAGCGCCGACAATTTCTGCGCTGGGCTACGGAAGCACTAGAGCCGGGAGGCTCCCTGCTGATTATGGATACCGACCTGGAATCTCAAATTCTAAAACGCGCCCGCAATCCGGAATACCGCAACAAACTGACGCGCGGCTATATCGAAACGCTGGTAGAAGTGGAAGAGAAATTTTGCGAGGCTTTGATTCAAGATGTGCGAGAAATTGGTTTCAATGTTTCGCGTTTTGATTTTCACGAATACGAAGATGAAACCGACGCCTACAGCCAACTCCCCGGCGACACGCTGTCGATAAAATTTGTCGGCTTGGAAATCACCGCCACCACCGGACTCAACGAGCGATAACTTTTTCCCGCCACCGTCACCTCACCGCTGCCGGACTCGGCGAGCAATAATTTTTTTCCCGCCGTCGTCGTCACCGTCATCATCGCCGCGACCGTCATCGTCACCACCGTCGTCTGCGCCGTCCCGCGCGGAAGTTGGCGCCTGTTGATGGTGGAGAAGTTTTTGCAAAGTTTTCCATTCGGTCAGCGTGGCGGTGTCGGCTTTTTTTCCCATCCGCCGATAAATCTGAATCGCCTTCTTTCCCGTGGGAGTCAACTTCGCGCCGCCGCCGCCCTTGCCTCCGGTGACGCTGGCGACCAAGGGTTTGGCGAAACATCGGTTCATCGTGTCCACCATGTTCCAAGCGCGACGGTAACTAAGACGACTTTCCCGCGCCGCTTGGGAGATGGACCCCACCCTGTCAATCGATTCCAACAAATCAACTTTCCCCGGTCCCAAGGCGATCAAATCTCCCGCAAGAATTCGGAATCGGCAGCGGACTGAATTTTTATTTTTCTCCGTCAAAGTACACCTTCGCGAAAAAAAACGGCGGCAACCAACGAGCAAACAAGCGGCGGGATTATAGCCCGCATCGTCCAAGTCGCGCCGGAATTTTTTTGTTTTTTTACTCTAAGATAGTATTAAATACCGTTGCGGCGCGTCCACAATTTCTTACGGGAGAAGTATGACAGGTTTAGTTAGGACTCCAGTTTTTGCCGATGACAACTTGATCAACCTGTATCATCTGAACGAGTTGTATCGGAACATCGCGACGGAAGTCTCGCGGCGAATGCGGGAAACTCACCGCATCGACATTCCCATCACCTCCGGAATCTGGGGCGGCACCTACCTCATCGCCCATCCCAACGGCTTGGCGAAACGGCGTATCTGGAGACTTTATTGCATCGTCAACCTTCCGCAAAATACTCCGTTGGACCAACACGCAAACATGGAAAAGTTGGTCGCGATATATTGCGATGTGTTCAAAGAAGCGTTTGCTCCGCACGCGGAGTTCAAGTTGAACATGTGGGGCGGCCGCCTCCCATTCAGCAACTCCGCAAAACCTAGCCTGACTTTGCACATGGAAGACACCACCAAAACGGTGCGGTGGTTAAGAGCGTTCTTCGTTTGGAATCACGTCCCTTGGGAGGAGTCGATCATCAGCGACGCCGTGAGGATCGTCAAGGAATACAAAGAACTTTTCGACCTGAAAAAAGGCGCGGTGGTAAAAGACTCGCGAGAAATTAAATACCTGCTCCAAGATATTATTATCATCTACCGCACTCTCAAAAATGTTTGCAGTGAAGATTTTCAGGAACACGCCGACGCAATCGTCAGCAAAATGATGGAAAAGTTTTTAGCAGGTCTGCACGACCGGGATGAAATTTTTGACCTTTATGAAATAGTGTTTAACAATGCGCTCATCTACGGTTTCGAAGAAAGTTTAGAAGCACCTTTCGCGAAAGCGGGTCTCGATATCCGCGACGTTGAAAATTGGCCCGTGGAAAAAATTAACTGGGTGCCCGATGAGTTGAAGGAAAAACTCATCCCCCCGATTCAGCAAGTGTTCGCGGGATTCAAGACGGAGTTGGAAAAAGAGGGCGACCCCGCGAAGCCGCGCACGGCGGGGGAATCGGATGGGCCGCCGCCACGCCGCGGTCCGCGATGACGGCGACAACGGCGGCGGATAGTTTTTTTGTTCAAGTATGTAATTCCTTTTTTTATTTTTTACGGAGGTTTATC
>DKID01000022.1 GCA_002454045.1 Nitrospina sp. UBA6727
CGACCATTGGTTGAGCTCGCCGGTTGCGCCATGCAGGGTGCGCGCGTCGGCGAAATCGCGGCGCGCGCGGTGTGCGTAATAGCGCAAAAAATCCACGGCTTCGCGAATCTCCGCAACCGCGTCGGGCAAAGTTTTGCCGGCTTCCGCGCTACATAAATATAATAATTCATCGCGCTGGCGCTGATACAAATCGGCGGCGGCGTCAAGAATGTCGGCGCGCGCCGCACCGCGTATGTCATCCCAGTCGGCGGCGGCGGCGTTGGCGGCGGCGACCGCGGTGTCGATATCGCGCGCGGTAGCGGCGTGCACCGTGCCCACTTTTTCGCCGCTTGCGGGATTAGTTATGTCCGCCGTTTTGCGCGCGGCGGCGGCGGCATCGGCGGTAACTACGAGCGGATGTGCTTCCCAAGTCTGCGCGCGCAACGCCGACACGGCGCGGTAATAATGTTGCAAAGTCGCGCTGTCGAACAGGTTCATGCCGTGCGAGTTGGCGCGTTGCGGATAGAGGCGCGGTGGCGGCGGGATGCGCGGATGCGGCTTCGAAGTGTGCGCGGACAGGGCGCGCGTCGGGTCTTGGATGATGTCGGCGAGCGGCAATTTTTTATCCACCAGCCGATTGACGAACGAATTGTTGGCGCCGTTTTCGAGCAAGCGCCGCACCAAGTAGGCGAGCAAATCTTTGTGCGCACCGACCGGCGCGTAAATGCGACACGCCGGCGCGTCGGCCGCGTTCCCGCCGCGCACTTGGTCGTAAAGCACTTGGTCGTAAAGAACGGCGCCCATGCCGTGCAGACACTGAAACTCAAAGTCGCGGCGCCCGCGATGTTCGTCGTTACGCTCGTTGGTGAACACTAAAATCGCGGCCACGGTCAGCGCGTTGTGGGTCGCGAACAGCGGATAAAACTGCGCCGGATGCGCTAACAATTTGCGCGCGCAAACTAAATACGACACGTCGGTCGCCTCCTTGCGCGTGAACACCGGATAGTCGGCAAAGCCTTGCACTTGCGCGTGTTTAATTTCGCGGTCCCAATACGCGCCTTTCACCAGCCTAATCATTAACTTGCGTTCGCTTTTTGAGGCGAGTTCTTGTAACCAATCGATGACCGCCGGCGCGCGTTTTTGATAGGCCTGAACGACAAATCCCAGCCCGTTCCACGCGCGCAAATCGGCATCCAAAGATAACGCTTCCAACACCGACAACGACGGATCCAACCGCTCCGATTCTTCGGCATCGATGGTTATGCCGATGCCGTGCGCGCGCGCCGCTACGCACAGCGTTTTGATGCGCGGCATGAGTTCGTTCATCACGCGCTCGGCTTGGGCGAATTCGTATCGCGGATGCAACGCCGATAACTTGACCGAGACTTCGGGGCGGCGCAGCGGGTCGGCGGTGGCGATGGCCGCGGCGTTCACACCGACCGCTTCGATGGCGGCGTGGTAGGCGTCGAGATAATGTTGCGCGTCGGCCGCGGTGCGCGCCGCTTCGCCGAGCATGTCGTAGGAATAGGTGTAACCTCGGCGTTCTTTGGCGCGCGCGATTTTGATGGCGTCGTGAATATTTTCGGCTAACACAAACTGCTTGCCCATGATTTTCATGGCTTGCTTGACTGCGGCGCGAATCACCGGCTCGCCACTGCGGGCAATCAGTTTGCCGAGATAATCCCCGACATTTTTGCTAACCGCTTTGTCCAACGATATGACTTTGCCGGTCAGCATGAGTCCCCAGGTTGACGCATTGACGAAAAATGATTCGCTGTTGCCCAAATGCGCGGCCCAGTTGCGCTGCGATAATTTATCCTGAATCAACTGATCAGCGGTGTCAGCGTCGGGCACCCGCAAAAGCGCCTCCGCCAAGCACATCAACGCAACCCCATCCTCGCTGGAGAGTTGGTATTCGTGCAGAAACGCATCCAAGCCGCCGTGGTTTTCATTTCGTTCCCTAATTTTCTGAACCAACTTGACGGCTTCCTGCCGGATATTTTTTTGCTGGCTTTCACTGACCGTGAGCGCATCCAATAATTGCGCAACACATTTTGTTTCATCAGCGTGGTAGGCGTCGCGGATGGCGCAACGGCGAGGATTTGAATCGGAAAAAGGGGCGGTCAATTTCATTTATAATAACGACAACGATTTGCGCCGCGGCGTGACAAATAAAAATTTGCGCAACGGCGCACTTAAACCTGAGAGCAACTTACGATGCCAACCGCGTTAGTTTCTTCAGGGTCATACAATAGTTATTTGTTCGCATCAGTGCCTTGCCAACAAATAACTTTGAAGGACAAGACGATCAACGCCACTACCATTATCGGGTCGTAGATGTACCAAACACTCTCAACTTTTGAACTTAACAGAGGACTCCACTTGCTACCAAACACCGTGAACACTACCGTTACGACAGTTGCCACCGCTGCAAGAGCTGCGGCTCCACCGGAGTGTCTGTCGCGAAAGATAATCCACGCCGCGGCTGTTGCTACGATTATTAAAATATCAACAAGGAGCCAAATCGCAGGGTCTGTTATGTTGATGTCTACCGTGCTGTAAGTGAGTAACATACCAGCGCTGAAGGCTAAAACTAGTGCTACTTTTTTATAATACGTAGTTATGAATCCTGACATATCATTCACCTCGCCTTTCGTTGTTAACGATAATATCAACTATCTTGTCCACACTTTCAGTGTAACAGATTCGAACTTGATAGCAACCCGCAACCGCAAGGTCGATAGTCGGCGCGGGCGATACCTGCTGAATAACGCGGAACTATTCACGGGTCTATTTTTCTTTTCCCCGCCAATATAAGCCGCACCGGAGTCCCGGAAAACCCGAACGTTTTTCTAAGACTGTTGATCAAATAACGACGATAAGAAAAATGAACTCCACCCGGGAAATTCAAAAAACACTTGAACGTGGGCGGTTGCTTTTTCACCTGTGTGACATAAAACAGTTTCATAAACTTACCGCGGTAACTCGGCATCGGGTTTTTCTGCACGGCACGTTCAAAACATTCGTTCAGGGTTGCGGTGGGTACTTTGCGGGAATACTCTTCGTAAACCTTTTCCACCTGCGGCAAAATCTTATCAATCCGCAAACCTGTTTTCGCCGAAGCCGTCATCACGGGAGCGAACTCCATAAACTTAAATTTGTGACGCACAAGTTCTTCAAACTCATCAAATGAAATTTCTTTTTCCCCCGACAAGTCCCACTTATTTCCCAAAATCAAACACGCTTTGCCGCGGTCCACTGCATAACCCGCCACCGTGGCGTCCTGGTCCGAAACTTGCGAAGAGCTGTCGAGCACCAGCACCGCAACGTCACAACGGTCTAACGCTTTAAGAGCCATGATCACGCTAAATTTATCCAGGCCACCACGGGTTTTCCCTTTGCGTCGGATTCCCGCCGTGTCGACCAAAACAAAGCGGCGCCCGTTCCACTCAAGGAACGTATCGATTGCATCCCGAGTAGTTCCAGGCGCATCGGAAACAATGCAACGTTCGGATTTTAGTAACCTGTTGATCAGCGAAGATTTTCCCACGTTGGGTTTTCCGACCACCGCGATGCGAATATCATCGCCGCCGAAATCGGGCTCCGGTTCTGCGGCGGGAAGAGATTCGGAAATCGCTTGAATCAATTCGTAAAGACCGTTGCCGTGTTCCGCCGAAATCGGAAAGGTATTATCCGTCAGTCCCAACTTGAAAAACTCGGAGAGAATAAAATGATGGGCGGGCGAGTCGACCTTGTTGACGGCGAGGAAAAAAGGTTTTCCCGCTTTGCGAACCTGCGAAATTATTTCCCGGTCCGCGCCGGTCAATCCCGTTTGGTTGTCCGCGACAACGACCACGAAGTCCGCTTCTTCCCGAGCCCACACGGCTTGCTCCATCACCTTCAGCCCGATTTGGTTCGCGGCGTCAACATCAATTCCACCTGTATCAACGATTAAAACCGAGCGGCGGCCAAATTCCGCGGCGCCATAAATTCGGTCGCGGGTCACCCCCGGCGTGTCATCGACGATTGCCGAACGGCTTTGTGTGAGTTTGTTGAACAGGGTGGACTTACCAACATTCGCCCTGCCAACGATAGCGATGACAGGCTCTGCCATGCTCCCCCCTTAAATGGATAGGCTTTTGTCCTGCATGTATTTGTGGACACCTTCGGCGATGGACGAAGCCAGTCCGTAAAGGTAGTCAGGCTTGGCGAGCATTCGGGACTCTTTCCGATTGGTCAAGAAACCAACCTCGACCAAAATGCTGGGCATCTTTGTGCCATGAAGAACGTAGAAGGGACCCTCTTTCACTCCGAGGTTCTTCGACTCGCGGAACTTTTTTTTGGAAGAGCGAAAAAGGCTGTCCTGCACCGCGCCCGCTAAGCGGGAAGAGTCGTTGATCTTAGTCGTGGTGATGAGGCTTGCGAGAATCTTCTGCACCTGATCATCCTTGACGGAATAAACCAGCGCGCCGTTTTCCCTGGCGGCGGTCGCCAAAGCCCGTTCGTTGTTGGCTTCCCCGAGGAAATATGTTTCGATACCGTGCGCTGATTTTCTTGCGGCGGCATTGGCGTGAATGGAAACAAACAATTCCGCGTTGCGGTTGTTGGCAATCTCACTTCTTCCTTTGAGCGGGACGAACGTGTCATCCTTTCGCGTCATCACCACGCGGTATTTGAATCGGCGGACTAACATGGTTTTAACGTGCCGGGAAATAATCAGGTTGACATTTTTTTCGTAAACCCCGCCCGCACTTTTCGCGCCGTAGTCTTTGCCGCCGTGCCCCGCATCCACAACGATTAATGGCGCGGAACTTTTTCTCTTGTCGGCGGACGGTTTAGTTTTGGTCGCCACCATCCTCTTTTTTTCAAGCCGACGCGGCGCGGATTTTTTTTCCGGCACGACTAACCGCGCCGACGGCTCCCCTGTTTTACGAACCGGGACGATGGCCGCCAGCCGCTGATATTGTAGGCGCGCGTTCTTTGCTCGGTCGCCATCGGGATACTTTTCAAAAATCGTTTTGAAAATTCTCGCCGCAGATGAAAAGTTTTTTCTGTCGCGATAGATTCTCGCCAACTCGAACAACGCATCATCCGTCAGCGTACTCGGTGAAAAGTCGCGGGCAACTTTTTTGTAATGGTGAAAGGCGCGATCCAAATCCTTTGCGTTTTTGGAAACCCCGTGCAATCCATCGTACAATTTAGCCACGGTGAAAACGGCTTTGCGCGCTTGCGAACTTTTGGGATAACGTTCCGCCACTTTGGAAAATTTATGAATGACCTCATCCCAATGGTGGCGGAATTTCTGTTTGTCGGGAGACTTCATAAGATGGTAATAGGATTTCTGCGCGAGATAATAAAGATCATCGGAAGAACGGGAGGTCTCGGCGGCGGTGGAAGAAATCTGCGCGCACAGAAATACTAGTCCCGCAACAAACGCTGCGTTTTTCGGTTTTAGATGAAGTCGCGATGTCAACATGGAAAAATCCTCGGCCACCTTAAGTAGTTCATTTTATTAAAGTTATGCCGATGAAATATAACACTTTTCCATTTCGGCGTCAACGGAGTTCGTGCGCAAATAAACGGGCGAGAAAAATTATCTGCCGTGCGCCAGACGTTCAGCCAAATAATGGGGAAGGCCGTTTTCGCGGATTTTTTTCTGAGCGGAGTTCAAATCGTATTCGAAGCGGCGGACTTGCACCGTTTTTTCATCGGAGTCATAAATGATAAACGCGGCGGCCGGATTTCCATCGCGGGGTTGCCCCAAACTTCCGTCGTTAAAAATATAACGGGTTCCCGATGCAACGCCGCAAAACTCCGCGACATAATCGCTCACCACTCCATCCGCTGTTTGCTCGATGACAACGGGTTTGTGAGAATGACCCACGAAGCAGATGGGAGTTTCAAAACTTTTGAAATGACGTTCGGCCCCGGCTTTTGAAGTTACATAATGCCAGGCGTCTGGCTCAAAGGGAGATGCGTGCACCCAATGCACTCCCCCCTCTTCGTGATACAAAGGCAGCGACCGCAGAAAATTTTTGTTTTCCGCCGTCAATTTTTTCCTGGTCCACAAACACGATTCGTAGGCGTAGGAATTAAAATAATTGGCGTCGGTTTTTTCGACAGCCGCCCAGTCATGATTTCCCGCAACGGTAACGTCGGCATTTTCCCGCACCCACTGAACGCAAGAGTTGGGGTCGGCGCCATAGCCGACAATATCCCCGAGGCAAACCAGTTTGTCGTAACCGACGGTTTCTATTTCCTTTTGGAATTGAGTCAGGGCTTCGAGGTTGCTGTGTAAATCGGAAAAAATAATATAACGCATGGCACCGTGTCGGCGATTTATTTCACGGTTGAGGAAGAAGTATGCTTGCGGGTTTCGCGAAAAATTTTGTCGAGGATGCCGTTGATAAAATCCGGGGAATCTTCGGACCCAAATTTTTTCGCAATCTCAATGGCCTCGTTGATAACTACTTTGGGCGGGGTGGAAGTCTCAAATAATAATTCGCCGATACCTAAACGCAAAATATTCCGGTCGACCATGGACATGCGATCCAACGCCCAGTGGTCGCTGAATTTTTTAAGATGCATATCGACCTCTTCCGCCTGGGAAAAAACTTTGTCAACCAACACTTTTGCAAACGCGACGGTGTCATGATGAGCGTCGTCTCGTTCGCAAAACTGCTGCATCTGAACTTCGCGATCATCGGGATTGAATTCGCTCTGATACAAGAATTTCAAAGCCAACTCCCTTGCGGCGCGGCGCTTTCCCATAACAAAAGTTTCCTTAAATTTTTTTGAACACGTTTGCCATTTCAATAGCCGCCAAAGCTGTTTCCATTCCTTTGTTGGAAGAGTCGGGCGCACATCTTGCTAACGCCTGTTCAATGTCGTCCGTGGTCAACACGCCAAATAAAACGGGAATGTTGAACTCTAATCCTACCCGACCAATCCCGCGGCTGGCTTCGGTCGCGATAAAATCGAAGTGCGGGGTGTCTCCTTTAATCACCGCTCCCAGGCAGATGATGGCGTCGAATTTTCCGGCGGCGCAAAGTTTTTTCGCGGCTTGCGGAATTTCAAACGCGCCGGGAACTCGGACGACTTCCACGTCTTCGTCATCGGCGCCGCGCTCCTTCAATGCTGACAACGCGCCGTCGAGAAGTTTTCTGGTTACGAGGTCGTTAAAGCGACTCGCCACGATTCCAAAACGCAACCCCTTCGCGTTGCGATCCCCTTCCACATATTTAACCATGCAAATAATTCATCGGATATTTTGAAACATGTGCCCCATTTTTTTTCGTTTGGTTCGAAGGTATTTGATGTTGTCCTTTTTCGCCTGAACCTCGATGTGCACCCGTTCCACCAGGTGCAAACCATAACCTTCCAGCCCCACAATTTTGCGGGGATTGTTCGTCATAATCCTGATCTTCCCGAGTCCTAACTTGCGAAGAATCTGCGCGCCGATTCCGTAGTCCCGCAAATCAGGTTTGAACCCGAGCTCTTCGTTGGCTTGCACGGTATCCTTCCCTTGGTCTTGCAACGCGTAGGCTTTCATCTTGTTGACGATCCCTATCCCCCGTCCCTCTTGATACAAATAGAGCAGGACGCCCTTCCCTTCCTGACTGATCATTTCCATGGACTTTTTTAATTGCTCCCCGCAGTCGCATCGGTAGGAACCAAAAACATCTCCCGTCAAACATTGCGAATGAACTCGGACCAACGTGGGTTCATCCTCCCGAATTTCTCCTTTGACCAACGCGATGTGTGTCTGATCGTTCAAAATATTTTTGAAGACGACGGCGCGAAACTCACCGGAATGGGTCGGCAAAATGGTGGAGGTGACCTCTTCCACCAACGCTTCTTTTTTGAGTCGATATTCGGCGAGGTCTTTGGTGGTGATCATTTTTAATCCGTGCACTTTTGTAAATTGAATCAGTTGCGGCACCCGCGCCATGGTGCCGTCATCGTTCATGATTTCGCAAATCACGCCGCTGGGTTTTAGCCCGGCAATGCACGCCATGTCCACCGAAGCCTCGGTCTGTCCCATGCGAACCAACACGCCGCCGTTTTTTGCCCGCAACGGAAAAATATGTCCCGGCTTCACCAAGTCGTTTCTGGTGGAATCCGAATCAATCGCAACTTTAATTGTGCGCGCTCTGTCCGCCGCGGAAATCCCCGTCGTCACTCCTTGTCTGGCGTCGATGGAAACTGTGAACGGAGTTTCAAAAGCGGATTGGTTGTCATCCACCATCATGCTCAATCCCAAATCGCGAGTCCTGCTTTCCGTCAAGGTAAGACAAATCAAGCCGCGACCAAACTTCGCCATGAAGTTTATAATCTCCGGGGTAACTTGTTCGGCGGCGACCATCAAGTCGCCTTCATTTTCACGGTCTTCATCATCCACGATGACAATTATTTTTCCTTGTCGGACATCGTCGAGTGCATCTTCGATTGCGCTGAATTCGTTTTTCATGGCTCCCTCAATCACGCGAAACCTTGTCGGCGGAGAAAATCGAGCGACGGTTTTTTTTCATTCGGAGTCAACAAAGTTTCGCAGGCTTTGAACACATACTTCCCAATCATATCACATTCGATGTTAATCAAATCGCCGGGCTTTCTTGAACTCAAGTTCGTGTGACGCAAAGTGTACGGAATGATGGAAACCGTGAATCGGTCGTCCTTACAATCGAAAACGGTCAAGCTGATTCCATCGACGGCGACGGAACCTTTTTCCACGATGAAAGGACGGAGTTCCTTCGGGTGGGAAAACTGAAACAAAACCTCGCCGGGTTTTTCCTCGATGTCCATAACTTCACCGACCTGATCGATATGCCCGCTGACGAAATGTCCGCTTATTTTCGCGGAAGGTGTGAGAGACCGTTCGAGGTTCACGCGGTCTCCTTGCTTCGCATTTCTAAAATTGGTGCAGCGCAAAGTTTCGGTGCCGAGGTCTAATCTGAAAGTCGTCGCGGTCGAATCCGTGACGGTAAGGCAAACGCCGTTCACGGCGATGCTCTCACCGTTCTCCAGTTTAGAAAATTTTTTTTCCGTGTTCACGACCAGCACCGCCCCTTCATTTTTCTGAACATACTCGTCGATGGTTCCCACCGCTTGCACTATTCCGCTAAACATGGAGTCGCCTCCACCATCAAATCTTCACCAACTTTTGTCACCTCAAAATCCTTCAACTTCACGGCGCTGTTCACCTTCGCCACTCCGCGCCCGCCGAGAAAACCGGGCGACTTGGCGCCGCCGATTAATATCGGGCTGATGAATGCAACCACTCGGTCCACCACGCCGGCGCGCAAAGCACTTGCGTTCAGTTCGCCGCCGCCTTCGATAAGTACAGAGTTTATATCTCGGCACGCCAATTCTTTCATGAGATGCTTCATGTAAAATCCGTTGCGCCCGAATTTTCCGTTTAGAACTTCCACCTTCCTAGCGTCCAAAGTTTTTCGGCGGACGGAAGAAACGTCGGGGCCGGTCACATAGATGACCGATTGGGAGCGACTATTTTTGAAGACGTTTGCCGCGAGCGGGATTCTATTTCTTCGGTCCAGAATAACACGGACGGGATGTCGCGCCGGACTCGTCGCAAGCCTGCAAGTCAAGCGCGGGTTGTCTTTCAAAATAGTTTCCGTTCCCACCATGATGGCATCCACATAGTTCCTGATTTTGTGAACATAATTTCGCGCCGACTTCCCGGAAATCCACCGCGCGTCTCCGGAACGGGCGGCGATTTTTCCGTCCAGCGACATCGCCGTTTTCATAATCACGAAAGGCATCCCCGTCGTCGCGACTTTTACAAACGACTCATTCAACTTCATACATTCTTTTTTTAAAATGCCGGACACAAAAATAATGCCGCGCGCTTTGAGTGCGCGCAAACCTTTCCCGCTAACTCGTTTGTCGGGATCTTTCATGCCGACGAATACTCTTTTTATTCCCGCTTGAATGATCGCGTCGGTGCACGGTGGCGTCCGACCAAAATGACAACACGGTTCCACGTTGACATACAAGTCGGCGGACCGGGCGTTATCACCTGCTCGACGCAACGCCTCCACTTCGGCGTGAGGACGACCGGCGCGGGAATGATACCCCTCGCCCACAACCTTGCCACGCCTGACCACCACCGCCCCCACCATAGGATTCGGGCTGGTTCGACCGCGCGCCTTCTGGGCGAGAGCAAGTGCCCTGCGCATATATTGAATGTGTTTATCCTCGGTCAAAAAATGATTTCCATTCACGAAAATGGATTAGAAACTCGGCAATGTTTTGGCGCGGGATATCTATCCTATGTTCGCGGATGCTATCACGCTGATGCGCAATTTCAACTTCTTATCGTCTTCACCGTAGATTTCTTCATCGCGAAAAACGCGCGGAAATTTTTGCCGGGGCTTTTAAAAAAATACTATATACTTCGCCGTTTTATAAATAATAAATGGATAACTGCAATGTTAAAAACAAAGAAAAATCACGGTTCACTGGAAAAAAATAAATGGTCGCAACGGTTTTTTAGTACGCTCGCCGATAGCCCGCGGCGTCGGCGCGGCGCGGGTTTCCGCGGCATCCACGCAAGGTGCGCCTTCGCATATTGCTGTCTGCTTTTATTCCCCCCCCCGTCTTTCGCCATCACCGAAGCGCAGTTTATCGAGAAGGTGCTGGCGCAGGACAAATTGCTGGAGGAAGCGCAAATTGGCTTGGATATAAAACAGATAGAACGCGATGCCAGCCGTGATAATTATGCGAACTGGAAAGTCAATCTGACGGCAAGTTTGGATGGTCGTCGGCGCAAGATTGACAACGACATCAAGATCACTGCCACTAGGGCACCCAGCCCTTATGTAAAAGAAAGCCACAGTTATCCGCGACGCATCGGACTGAACTTTAAAAAACGATTTTTGACCAGCCCGCTGTCGATGGCCGCCGGCGTCAGTTACGGTCGCGATCATATTTTTGAAGATCGATATAAAAGGTGTCGGCTCTACGGCACAACTAATACCGACGCCGACGACCCATGCCCCTTCAAAGGCGGCACCTATTATAGTCCTCCTTATTTTTCTGAAACCGGAATTCATGTCTCCTACCTCACCAAAAAAGAGCGCACGACGCGCTCGTATGTCAGCGTTAAATATCCGTTGCTAAAACCCGACTCCAATGCCGAGAACTTAAAAACACATCACCGCGACATTGTCGATTTC
>DKID01000020.1 GCA_002454045.1 Nitrospina sp. UBA6727
GCTTCGGGAGAATACAACGGGCTTGTACTTTGCGTGACGATGACGCCGAAAGGTTTTAGATGCTGCGCGACCATCTTGTAAAATCCCAGCGAATAAAGTAGCGACAACGAAACCGATTTCGGGTCGGGAAGATCAACGATGACGGCGTCGTACAGGTCGCCCGAGTTTTTTATAAATTGGTAGGCGTCTTGATTGACCACGCGGACGCGGCGGTCGTTGAGCGAACCTTGATTGATGCCGAGGAAAATTTCGTCCTGCTGAGCCAGCCGCGTCATCGCCGGGTCGAGGTCAACCAGCGTGAGGTTTTCGACGTCGGGATATTTGAGAATTTCCCTGGCGGCCAACCCATCGCCGCCGCCCAAAAGCAGGACATCTTTACGCTCCTTAATCAATCCCATCGCAGGATGCACCAAGGGTTCGTGATATCTTTCCTCATCGTAAGTACTGAATTGAGTGCTCCCGTTTATAAAAAGCCAGTAGTCGTCTTTCCATTGAGTGACGACTATTTTCTGATACCGCGTTTGTTCTTGGTGAACGATTTTGTCTTTGTACTTGTGTTGCTCGCCGTATAGGACGATGGGTTTAGCGATGGCGAACGCCGTGACGGCGACCGCAAGCAGAGCAACGAATTGAGCAGTGAGGACGCGGCGGTGCGTCAAGCGGGCGGAGAAATACCACAGTATCAACGAAGCCACCAGCAGGTTGAAACTGCCGACAAGAACGGGGGTGTAAGTCAACCCAAACAACGGAAGCAGGACGAAGGCAAACAACACTCCGCCGAGCAGGCCGCCGTAGTAATCGTATTCCATCACCGAGGATATATTTTTTCGCAACGGTTCATAGTTCTGATTGATCCGCGTGATCAACGGAATCTCGAGTCCGATGAGGAATCCGATCATGCAGGCGATTCCATAAACTACGATTCCGAAATACATCGTGTAGGCGGAAATCCAAAAACAGAACATGGCGGAAAAGGTACACAGGAACGACAGGCTGAATTCAATCAGCACAAAGCGGTCTAACAACTTGGATTCAAATTTACGGCTATACCGACTTCCCAAACCCATGGAAAACAACATGAGGGAAATCACCATTGTCCATTGCAAAATGGAATCGCCCAAAAGGTAACTCGCCAAAGTGGCTAACGCGTATTCGGTCACCATCGCCGTGCACCCGGTGGCGAAGATGCAAATTTTTAGAATGAAACTCAAACGGCGGGGGCTGGGTTTTTCGGAGTTATCTGCGGCGGCGGTCGACATGAATGAAAGGCGACGAAAAGGGGTCCGGCTTCAAATGCACCAAGTGATGAGGAAAGAGGCGGCGATGTAAGAGGAGGCTTCCAAAAAAGCTGCGCCGTGATTGGGTTTCGCTTGGTTGACCAACTCGTCGGCCAAGCTGTGCCCGGGCAAAAGAATGCGGTCTATGAAAACACGCGCAACGGGAAGGAGAATGAGTCCTACCGCCGTGTAGAAAAAAAATGTCATCAAGTTTGCTTCCCATGAAATAAAATGTTCAGCGGAAGCGGCGCGCAACAAGTTGCCGATGCCTATCAAGGCTCCAGCAAAACCGATGCCGACGGCGACGTTGTCTTTTTCAATCTGCTCGTGAATATTGTATTGCGTGATGAGATTATAATATTTGCCGATGAGGACGAGAACGGTCTGACCCAAAGCCCAGAAAACGACGGCGGTGAAAATGGATCCGCCGACGCCGTACAAAGCTCCGAAGATGTTGAGTCCCGTCGCCACGAAAACGGCGAACTCGACCACGCCGGTGCCGCAGTTTTGGTCCTCCAAAATTTCCTTGCGAATGTTGAACTCGGAAAGAATGAAACGGTCGTTGATTAACGCCGAGAGGTTGAGCAATAAAATCGCCAAAGGTCCGTAAACCAGAATGTCGATTAAGTCATCTTCTATCCCGGCGGATGGCCCGGCGATTACGCCGCCGATGGAGAACGTCAACCCCACGTAATAACCGCATAAGACCAGCGCGAACGCGGCGTTGTCTTTTTCCATCAGTTCATCTTTGATGTTGTAGTTGCGCCGAAAAAGAATGAACGCTAGATGGCCAACTGCAAAAACGACAAAACAGGCGGCCAAGTAAATCAGCGAAGACAGGATGTGGTCGAAATTCATCGTCATTTACCGAAACCGTAACCGCGGCTTCTAAAAGTGTTTTTGCTCCGCCCCATGCGTTGTCTAACTTTATTCTGGAAGCGCGTTTGCGACCGCGATTTTTTTGCCATCTTGCGTTGATAAAAACCCGGCTTTTGTTTTTGCGTCACCGTCCCGGCGGTTCCATATTCTCGTCGCGGACCAAAATAAGGCCGGCCCGCGCCGCGATAAGAAGCGTAATTATTGTAGTGGTTCCGACTGAGTCCAAACCCAGCCCAGTTCATCACCTGCGACATCAACATATATTTTCCGTAAAACTCCCACATGCTCCCGCCGCTACTATCACCCCGCCAGCGACCATACTGGGAATTGCCGACGTATTGGTAGCCGTTTGGAAAGGGCGTGGTGGAGACGGTGCCGTCGGCGTTTTTGGCGGCCAAGACCATGCCGAGATACGGTTGATTTTTTTTGTAATAAGATTTGTCGACTTCCGCGAAGGGACGCACGGTTTTTTGTTCCCCGACATCAACGCGATATTGGTGGTAGTAGGACGGAAAGAAATTTCCCTCCTCGCGCATGTCATTCAGAATAATCGAGTATTCCGTTTTGCCTTTCAGTTCGCTCTGTATTTTTTCCACCGGGCTTTTTCCAACCCCGCAACCTTGGAAAAGAAGAGCGACCAGCAACGAAGGAAGAAGAGGAAATTCCCCGCCGAACAATGGTTTGAACGCGACCAAAAATTTGCTTCGATACATTTTGAAAAATTAAACTAAGAGAGTGGGAATGCTTTCGGTGAGCACATTACAAAAGATAATCCGCCGTGTCAACACCGCGGGGATAAAACGCGCGGCGGCTTTTTTTATGTTATACGAAAATTTTTCTTTGCCGCTATAATGATTCCCGAACGAGCCTTCGGACGAAAACAACAGGCTCGTCATCGCAAGCCGCAACGCGCACCACCCCGCCGCCATTCCGTGTTTGACACGGAATCCAGTGAAAGATACGTGGCGTAAGCCGCACCGCTGTTCAACTGGATTCCAGCTTTCGCTGGAATGACGGGCGAGAGTGATGACGGTGACGACGGCGTGGCGGCGACCATCGCGGTGACCGTCACAGCGACGAGAGGATGGCATGTATTTTTATCCACTTCGACACATCTTGAGAAAACTCAGGCAACCGGACGTCCGCTTGCTTTTCGCCCTGGGCTTGGTCTTCTCTTTGATGATTGTGATTTTCGCCGCCGTGCTGTCGACCTACGAAAAGGGCATGACCTTTGCGGACGGGCTGTGGACGGCTTACATCACTTTGACGACGATCGGATACGGGGATATTTCGGCGGCGACGCCGGAAGGACGGTGGACTACGGTTTTGACTTCGATGCTGGGAATCGGTTGCTTCGGAGTTTTGACCGGGGTCATCTTAGAACGGGCTATGCAAAGGAGGACGAAGAAGATGAAAGGCGAAAGCAATTACACAGGCAACGGGCACTTGATCATCGTAAACGTTCCTTCCTACGGGGAGACATCGGAGTTGCTGAAGGAACTGGACTACAGTCCTGATTTCAAGGACATCCCCCGCGTGATCGTGACCGCGCATTTACCAAACCGCGATAAAGAACTGCCCGATTTTTTGGTTCGTAAAATTGACGCGTTTGTCGTCGGGCTACCATCGGCTTTGGAAACTTTGCAACGAGCCAACGCGGCGCGCGCTAAAGTCTGCGTCCTCACCTCATCCGCCGCCGACCCGGCGATGGACGACACCAACACGTTGACGGCTGGCCTCATCGAAAAAAACTGGCCGCAAGTCGTCACGATTATGACTTGTAGCCGCGCCGAAACCATGAGCAATCTCAGCACCTTCGGCATCGACGGCGGCATCAGCACCACCGATTTGCAGATGGGACTTTTGGTGCAAGAACTGGAAGACCCCGGCTTGTATCAAATTTACCGCGAACTGTCGTCCAACGCCGGCGGTAATCAAATTTATATCAGCCAATCCGCCATCGGGTCGTGGAACAACCGTGACCGCGAATTCAGCATCGGAAGTTTGAAAATCGTCGCCATCCAACTCGAACTCCCGGTTCAAATTTTAGGCATCCAAAGCAAGGCGAAAAAAAAGTTGCACCTCAATCCGGGAAACAATCTGATGCTAACTCCCGCCGACCACATCGTTTATATGTCCAGGAAACGTTTTGATTGGTTGCAAAACAGCAGTCAGATTATGCAACACATCGCCAAGATTTCTTGACCGCGGCGGCGTCCCGCAACGTCATCCCACCGTTGCCGCGGCGACGCAACGATGACGGCGATGGTGACGACGGCGTCATCCCGCGGCGTCTATTTTTTAGTCCGGCTTGACAACCGCGCAAACGCATTTTATTCATACTACAGGACAGGAAACATCCTCTCGGCCGAGAGACATGAAGACTGCATTGTCAACCTCTTTTAACAAGGAGAACATCATGAATCTCGTTACATTAAATCCAGAGCATATGTTAGACAGATTTTTCGATACCGACCGGTTTCTCGGTTTTCCCAGGGTGAACTGGTTGCCCGATTCCCCGCCGCCGATTCTGCCGAAAGTCAATGTGATAGAAAAAGACGAAGCCGTTCACATTGAAGCGGAAACTCCCGGCATGACGGTGAAAGATGTATCGGTTGAGTTTCACTCCGGCGTCTTGACTCTTAAAGGACACCGGGAACAGAACGCGGAAGTTGCGAAGGACGACTACAGCATTCGGGAGTTCAGCAACCAAAGTTTTGAGAGAAACTTTCGGCTCGGCGACCAGATCGATTCGGAGAAGGTCACCGCTGGCATGGACCAGGGAATCCTGAAGATCGTCCTGCCGAAGAAGGAACAGGCAAGGCCGAAGAAAATCGAGATCAAACCCGAGTCTTCGGAATAAGAAGTGGCTTGTCGGCTTGTGCGGAGGGCGTCCTGCGGGGTGCCCTCTATTGCGAGCCGGTTTAGTTTTTTTTGGGTGCCGCGCCACAAACCGTTCTCGCCCTTCCATTTTTCATGCGACTTGGGAGCAGACTTGTAGTAAAACAGCAGACCACCGCGGCTTCAATTTTGAACACAGGAAAGCATGAAATCACTCGCATCCATCACGGATAAAGAAATTGAAATCATCAAAATGGCTCTGAACGATTCGATCTCGGATATGAGTATCGAACTCAAGCAAGAGTTATCTCCCGAAAAAAAGAACGAACTCATAAATTTCCAAGCACGGTATATGCGGGTGTTTAACAAACTCAAGCAAAGCGGCTCGATTTATGCGTTGACCGAAACCGAACTGGATGTCGTCGCGGGCGGATTGAACGACGCTATGGAATTGATCGAGGAAACGATGACGGATGATTTGAACAACGAGGACGTCGAAGAAATTCTCGGATACAAAAACGCTTGCCAGGGCTTGGTTAATCTTCTGTCACTTTAAAAAACGCCGCGCTATCTTAAAAAATTTATGTAGTAGCCGTAATAAAACATCCACCCCGTGATACCGGCCCCCGCGGTCATGCTCAATATCCACCCGCCCCGGCTGTCTTTCCCGATATTATTTTTATCCTTATACATCAGCGCCGAGTGCACCATGATTCCCATACAGTAGGAAATCATAAAAAAAGACAGGATCAGGATACCGATTATAAATCCTGAAAAGTCGGCGGGTTGAGTGCTCATAAGAAAAAACCGGATTGCGCGACGCCGAAGAAAGCGAGGAGTTTTGCCACGCCGAAAACTCCCGCAATGATTATAGACAAGGCTAAGATCACCTTCGCCATGACCCAAAAAATTTCGCGCGCGGTCTGCTTTTTCTTCCACACGCTAATCGCCAGCGTGAGAACCGCGACCAAAATCGCAGTGCCAAAATAATATCGGGGAGACATGCGGGAACCTCACCAAAAAAAATTCGAAGATGCAAGATGGTTATAGACGCTCATCCTATTCGCGGCGGCGCTCTTTTACTTTCGCTGTCGACGGCGTCATCTCGCGGCGGCACCGTCGTCATCGCCACCAACGTCATCGTGGCCGCAATCGCTCCCTACTTTTCATCGGGGGAAACCGAGTAGCCGGCGGGAATTTTTCGGAAAGGCATCATCAATAAGTTTTTCAACGATACCTCCTCGCTGGTGCGAAACTGGCTGACCCCGATTGTAATTTGGGGCTGCGGTTTCAACGCCTCCTTAACATACGTCCCCAACGCCCGGTCCCAAATCGACAGGTTGAAACCAAAGTTGGAGTTGGTCTCATTTTTTTCTACCGAATGATGAATGCGATGCATGTCTGGCGTGACGATTAAATATCGTAACAGACGGTCGAGACTCGCTGGCAAAGTGATGTTGGAATGCGAAAACTGAGCCATTCCATTTAGCACCGCTTCGAAGATCAACACCGCAATCGGCAAAGGACCAAGGGCGAAGACCAGTCCTAACTTAAACAGCATGGACCCCAATATCTCTATGGGATGAAACCGCAACCCGGACGAAACGTCCAGGTCAAGGTCGGAATGATGCACAATATGAAAACGCCAGAAGAACGGAATCATATGGACGACCACATGCTGGATATAAATCATTAAGTCGAGAATAATCACGCAAAGAAAAATTTCCAGACCCTCCGGCCATTGCAAGTAGTTGAACAATCCCCATCCCTTTTCCTCGGTAAATTGCGCAGCACCAACCGCCGCCGCGCCGAAAAACAAACGCACCACAAGAATATCAATCCCCGTTAAAGCTAAATTGATTTTTAGTCGGCGGGTTTTTGCGTCAACGGTGGGATGACGCTGGATGATGGACTCCAGTCCCAGCATTAATAAAAACACCGCTAAAAAAATCGCAAACCGAATTTGATTGGTATCCATAATTTTTCGCGGCGTCGCGACGCTGACCGCCCGCGGGACCACGGGCTCAGCGGGTGAAGTTTCTACGGGCGAACAAAATTTGCCCCGGCCGAAATCCCCGCCCCGTCGTCACCGAACGGCGGCACGGCGACTAGCGGCGCGCAAATTTAATTTCAATAGCGCGCCCATTATACTACGCCAAACCAGCCCAATCCAAACTGTCATCCGACCGCCACGGGCGACGCAGAACTCTTCAACGCCGTCAAACAGATTTAACTACCAAAGTGAAAATTTATATGCTAGCCTCCTCGGCAATTGCGAGAGAGCCCGCCTTAAACCTAATTTAGGTTTCGATTGATGGATAAACCGCATGTCCAATTCATAGATGTAGAAAAAAGCTACGATGGCGAAACCTTGGTCGTGGAAAAACTCAACTTGGATATTTTTTCCGGGGAGTTCTTGACCATACTCGGTCCGTCGGGGTCCGGAAAAAGCACTTGTCTGTCCATGCTGGCAGGATTTGAAACTGCGACTTGCGGCGAGATTAAGTTGCATGGAAAGTCTATCAACTCCGTCGCCCCTCATAAACGCAATTTTGGAGTAGTGTTTCAGAATTATGCATTGTTTCCACACATGACCGTTTTCGACAATCTCATGTTTCCCCTTAAAGTACGGAAGATACCCTTGGCGGACGCGCATAAAAAAGTTCACCGCGCTTTAGAAATGGTATGGATGGGCGGATTCGCCGACCGATGGCCCAGTCAACTTTCTGGCGGTCAGCAACAGCGCATCGCAGTGGCGCGGGCGCTGGTGTTTACTCCGGATTTAATTTTGATGGACGAACCGCTCGGCGCCTTAGACAGACAACTCCGCGAACAACTGCAACAAGAAATAAAGCAAATCCATAACGAACTTGGCGTAACCTTTGTCTATGTAACTCACGACCAAAACGAAGCGATGACAATGTCCGACCGCGTTGCCATATTTAATCAAGGCGTGATTCAACAGCTTGCTACTCCTGACAGCCTCTATGAATGCCCCATGAACGCCTTCGTCGCGGAATTTTTCGGAACCAACAACAGGTTAATCGGGAAGGTGCTACAAGACAATGGAGAAACCTGCCGGGTAGAACTGAAAGACGGAAGTCAGGTTGAAGCTCTTGCCGTCAATATCCACGAAGCGGGAACCAGAACTACTTTAGCCATCAGGCCGGAACGGGTACTTATTCAACCCAATCGTGACGACTGCCCCAATGTTTATAAAGTGAAAGTAAAAGAGTTGACTTATCGCGGCGACCACATACGAATTCACACCTCCCTGTGCGAGAACGAAGATTTCGTCGTGAAAATTTCCAACAACGAAAAAAAGGTCAACATGAATCCCGGGGAAACTGTGGAAATTGGTTGGAGAGTAGAAGACTGTCGCGCGTTGGACCCCTACTGCTCCGACAGCGTTTGCCCCATTTAGTAGTCGCCCGCGCGGCGGCGGTCACCATCGTCGACACGCCGTTGCGAATAAAGAGATTAAATTGCCGGCACCAAAAATCATAGATATGTCGAGGCTCCTTGTTCGCATATCATCGATGGAGGGAAGTATGAACAAGACGCTGAAGGCCGCGTTATTTTCATTTATGGTTACCAGTTTGGCGGGACAAGGCATCGTCTTCGCAGAATCCATCACCGTGGTCTCTTGGGGCGGTGCTTACACCATGAGCCAAGTGAAAGCCCTTCACAAACCTTTCACAGAAAAAACCGGTATCAAAGTAATATCCGAAAACTACAGTGGCGGGTTGGCGCAAATAAAAGCACAAGTCGAGGCGGGGAAGGTGACGTGGGATGTGGTTGACCTTGACCAGTCCGCAGTTTACCGAGGTTGCAACGAGGGACTGTTGGAGGAAATAGACCATGCTTCCCTACCGTCTGCCCCAGATGGAACTCCCGCAAAATCTGATTTCATCGAAGGCTCCCTGTTGGATTGCGGTGTCGGCACGGTTGTGTGGTCCACCATTTATGCCTATGACAAAACTAAATTTCCGGGCAAGGCACCTAAATCGCTTAGAGATTTTTTCAACATCAAGGCCTTTCCGGGAAAACGAGGGCTGTATAAAAATCCCGTGTCAACTTTAGAAATGGCGTTAATGGGAGACGGCGTTCCTCCCTCCAAAGTTTACGCAACACTTTCCACCGAGGCTGGAGTCAAGCGTGCCTTCAAAGTGCTCGACTCGATTAAAGACCACGCGATTTGGTGGGAGACGGGCTCGCAACCAGTGCAGTTGCTGGCCAGCGGGGAAGTGGTCATGACCATAGCCTGGAACGGTCGGATTTTCGATGCGCAATTCGCGGACAAAAAACCCTTCGAAATAGTCTGGGACCACCAAGTTGTTGGAATCGACGCGTGGGGTATCCCAAAAGGTTCGCCGAACAAAGAAAATGCTTTGAAGTTTGTTGCCTTCTCGACAAATACCAAGCCATTAGCAAACCAAGCCGGCTATATTTCGTATGGCCCCGTCCGGAAATCGTCCTCTAAATTGATCGGCGTACACAAAGAGCATGGGATTCCGATGTTGCCGCATATGCCAACGGCTCCGGAGCATATGAAAAATTTTCTGCAAACTGATTCAGAATGGTGGGCAGACCATGAAGATGAATTAAAGGAGCGTTTTAATAACTGGCTGATCAAGTAAAAAATTTTTACCGCGAAGACGATTGAAGCCGTCGGCATCAAAATGAAAGCGTCTCAAGACATCCCGTTAAAAGCAAAACTACGCAAAGCGGAGTCTTCGAACACGACCAAGTCCTACGCCCTCATCCTGCCGTTGGGGATATTTCTTCTCGTCTTTTTTCTGGTCCCGATTGCAAGCATGATTTATCGAAGTGTCGATAATCCCCTGCTCGCCAAACATCTTCCCCGCACCAGCGAAGCCCTGAAACTATGGGACTCCTCAAAAACTCCCGATGAAAAAACCTACGCCACGTTCGTTGCCGAATTAAAGGCGGTGGGAGAGAAGACAAGCATCGGCCGCATCGCCGCCCGCTTGAATTATGACAAAGGTGGAATGCGCAGCCTGGTAGTGAAGACGGCTAGAAAGTTGAAGCGGGTATCCGTCAACACGCTTCCCCCAGAGGGAACATGGAAAAAAACATTAGCAAAAATTGACAAACGCTGGGACCAACCGGAGTACTGGGCGACAATCAAAAACGCCGGCGCGCCGATAACTGTGGGATATTATCTAGCAGCCGTCGACAAAAAGTTGGATATAAACGGCGCCGTCGTGAAGGTTCCCGAACATAAGCGAATTTATTTAGCCATTTTTTGGCGCACCGTTTGGGTCAGCGCGTTGGTCACTTCCTTGTGCTTCCTCTTCGGTTATCCAATCGCTTTCCTAATCGCAAGGGTTCAGAAGAAGTGTGTCAACCTGCTGCTGATCATGGTTCTACTTCCATTCTGGACATCACTGCTAGTCAGGACCACCGCTTGGATAGTTATGTTGCAACGGGAAGGAGTCGTCAACGACCTGCTAATTTTTTTGCGGTTGATCGACGAACCCATTCAACTCATCTACAGCAGCTTTGGAGTTCTCGTCGCAATGACGCACGTGTTGCTACCGTTGATGATCCTCCCCGTTTACAGCGTTATGAAAAATATTTCACCGGACTATGTCCACGCCGGCCTGTCACTGGGGGCGACTCCATGGACAGCCTTTTGGAAAATTTATTTTCCGCAAACCCTTCCAGGCGTTGGCGCCGGGGCGCTATTTGTTTTCATTCTGACCTTGGGATATTACATCACCCCAGCGTTGGTGGGCGGACCTCAAGATCAAATGATCAGCCAGTTTATCGTCTATCACGCCAACCACTCCTTGAACTGGGGACTAGCCTCCGCCCTTGGAACTCTGTTGCTCCTAGGAGTTCTTTCCGGATACGGGTTGCATAACAAAATAGCCAAAATCGATACCATAAAACTAAACTGACTATGTGGCAACTCTCTCCTCACACAACCCTGCTAGGTAAATTATGGCGCTGTACTTTTCTCGTTTTCTGCGGCGCCGTCTTTATGTTTTTAGTCCTCCCCGTGCTCATCGTTCTTCCCCTGTCCTTCAACTCCGAACCTTATTTCAATTACCCGATGCCCGGGTTCAGTTGGCGCTGGTATCAAAATATCGTGGAAAACGAAATGTGGATGGTGTCGGCGAAGAACAGCATCATCGTTGGTCTTGCGTCCACAGCACTCGCAGTTACACTCGGCACGCTGGCGGCGCTAGGATTAAGCAAGCCCTCCCTCCCGTTGAAAAAGTTGATAGTCGGAATCTTGATTTCGCCGATGATAGTTCCTCTCGTAATCACAGGCGTCGGCATGTACATCTTTTACGCGAAATATAATTTAACCGGAAACTTGCCGGGAATCATCATCGCCCACACGGTAATCGGTACGCCGTTTGTGCTCATCTCCGTGACCGCGGCGTTGGCGGGATTTAATCTGAACATCGCCCGCGCCGGGCAAAGCCTTGGCGCAACTCCCACCTACGTGTTTTTCAAAATCACCATGCCGTTGATCATGCCCGGCATAATATACGGCGGTCTCCTCGCCTTCACTTCATCGTTAGACGAACTCGTCGTCGTCATGTTTCTGGCCGGCGTCGAAGAACGCACCATCCCCATGCAAATGTGGACGGGACTGAGGGAGCAGTTAAGCCCTTCGGTTCTCGCCGCCGCGACAATCTTGGTAATACTTTTGGTGGGATTGTTACTGGCCGCAGAATTGTTACGCCGCCGCAGAGAACGGTATTTCGTTTCAGCAAAATAGAAATCCAGAAAAATTCAACGGCGGGGAAGTTCACCGCGGTCAACGGCGGATTAAGTTCGGCGTGGTCGCCGACGGAAAAGTTCACCGCGGTCGATGGCGACGGCGGTGCGCGCGCGACGAAAAAGTTTATCCGTCGGGAGACCCTCTTTCGTCCGGCGCGAAACGCTGCGTCTCTTCTTTCTCCTTTTGATAATTTTTTATGCGCGCTTCCGAGTTGCGCCGCACGAGCACGATGCAAGCCTCCGTCATCAAGCCGAGAAACCAGAAGGTGGTGAAAAAAATCACCCACATAAAACTGAGGTTGAGCCAATATTGATTCGGCGTGAAATCCGTAGACCTATGGACGAGCGCGCGGATTTTTTCCTGCTCCACGGTTGAAGACTTGATGTAACTCATATAGAAGGGATACTTGCTTTTGAACGCGAACGCGACCTGCTCGTTTTTTTTCATGCCGATAAATTTCATCACCGCCCGGTTTTGCTCTTTGAAAAACACTCGCATCCGCACCACCTCCGGCGATTCCGGCGGGTTAGATTGGTAATACCAAACCACTATGGCGGTCGTCAGAAACACGGAGACGTATAAAGAAATTCTGCTGAGCCACTTCTCTTTCGTGTCTTCAATTTCCTGCAATATTGGTTTTTCTTTTTCCATAAACTCTCCGCGTCTCTGTTCGCCGCGACAAACATAGCAGACCGCGAAAACGAATTCCAGTTGCAGATTTACGCGCGGGTCTTTAGTATGGGCTCCGCGTTGATTGCTTCCTGCCATCCGCTTTTTCCTAGGAATTTTACATGCAGACCAAAAACACGGTCGGTTATTTTCGCCTGTTGCGCGAAAACCCTGCGTTCCGCAATCTGTGGTACGGACAGATGGTGTCCGAACTGGGAGACTGGCTCAACACCATCGCCATCTACGCGCTAATCATTAAACTCGACAATTCCGGAATGGCCATAGCCGGCGCGATGATGGCGAAACTCCTGCCCATTTTCTTCATCAGCCCCATCGCTGGCGTGGTGGCAGACCGCTTCAGTCGGAAAACCGTGATGATCGTCAGCGACTTGTTGCGTTGCGTGGTGGTGCTGGGATTTCTGCTGATAGAAGACCGCGACGCGCTGTGGTTGGTTTACGCTCTCGTCATCGCTGAGATTTCGCTGGCGGGATTTTTCGAACCGGCGCGGAGTGCCATCATCCCATCCCTCGTTCCGAAAAAAGATTTGGTCACCGCCAACGCGTTGAGCGGATCAACTTGGTCCGTGATGCTAGCACTCGGCGCGGCGGGCGGCGGCGTGGTCGTCTATTTTTTCGGGATAAAATTTGCCTTTATATTGGACGCGGGCACGTTCCTCCTTTCGGCGTGGTTCCTGTCAAAAATTCCGCACCGCAAAAAATCCGCGCAAAAAGTTCTGCCAAAGCAATCGGGTTATCAAGAGTTATGCGACGTCATGCGCTACTTACGCGCCAAACCGATGGTGCTGGCGTTGTCATTATTGAAAGCCGGGTTCGCCGTGGCGGGCGGCATCATGACCTTAATTCCCCTGATGGTCAGCCAGATATCCGCGTCGCCGTCATTGGGAGTCGGCATCCTCTACTCCGCGCGCGGACTGGGCGCCGCCTTGGGACCGGTGCTGGTCAAGCGACTATTCGGGGAAACCGCCGAGGTTTTACGATGGGCGATCGCCGCCGCGTTTTTCTTGAAAGCCGCCTCGTATTTATTCATCGCCACGTCCCACCACAGCATCGGGGTGCTCTTCCTCGGCATCGCCTGCGCAACGGTGTTCAGCTCCATCATTTGGGCATTCAGTTCGGCGTTGATCCACCTCACCACCCCCGACCATTACCTCGGCAGAGTTTTCAGTTTTGAACTCGCCATCTTGACTTTGGTTATGGGCTGCAGCAATTGGGGCGTGGGCTACGCCGTCGACGCGTTGGGCGCGGACATCCACCAAATCATATTTTCGATGGCGGGACTAATCGCGATACCGGGAATTTTGTGGTCGGGATTCCTAATCGTTTCCCAGAAAAAATTAAAGCAGGCGACGACAACCGCGGTGCGCAACGGCGATGACGACGGCGTGCAATGACGGTGGTGGTGGGATGACGGCGGTGGCACGCGATGACGACGGTGACGGTGGCCGCAACGACGGCGACGGCGGTGTTCAGTCCGATGTGAAGTGGTCGGCGACCGATTTTCCAATATCGAAATGGCTGATAATCCGCGTCGGGTCGTCGTGGGTTTTCGCCCACCGATAAGCCTCTTGCACGTCGTCATTTTTTCCCAACGCGTGCAGGACTCCGACCGTGATGAAACACGTCGTCAAGTCGGCGGAGCGCGAAAAACGGCGCAGCATTTCCAGCATCTCTTGCATACTTGATTCATCGAGGCCGCGATATTTTTCGACTAGGTTGCGGATGTTTTCCTCGCCGTAGGTGTTGGCGTAGGTGGCGCCAATCGCCGGCTCTTGATATAAACGCAAAACTTCTTCTTCCAAGGAGTTGTCCATTCCGCCGCCGATTTTTATTGTCGTTGCGCCGCGGTCGCCGCCGTTTTTTTACGAGACCGGTTTTTTCTTCCGCCAGAATTCCTCGAACTCTTTTTGATAAGCCAACCGGGTGAAGTCTTCCATGCGGTCTAAAAATACTTTGCCGTCCAAGTGGTCAATTTCGTGTTGCAAAACCACCGCCTCGAAACCCGTCGCCCGTTTCTCCACCTTATTTCCTTCGCGGTCATGCGCGTGGAGCGTCACCGATGTGGACCGCGGGACCAGTCCGCGGAAGTCGATGAGGCTCAGGCAACTTTCCCACCCCAGAGCCGTCTCCGCGCTGAAATCCGACAAGGCGGGATTGATGAGTGCTGTCACGGGGATGGGGGCTTCGCCGGGGTAGCGCTTGTTATTTTTGACTTCCAGCACCACGACTCGTATGGAGCGATTGACTTGCGGCGCGGCGAGCCCGACGCCTCCCCCTTGGCGCATGGTGTCGATCATATCGTCGATGAACTTTTGCAGTTCCCCGTTCGGGTCGGCGACCTCTTGCAAATCCACCGCGTTGGCAACCTGCCGCAAAACCGGGTTGCCTAGTTTGGCAATTTTCAACACCGTCATATCCGCCCTCTAATTTTAGGTGCCATCCTGATGAACATATAAAAGGTTGAAAACGTCTGCGCAAACTATTTCTTAAACGCCTGTTTTTTCACCGCTGACTGGGATAAAAATACTTCAAAACCCTCAAAAATTTCAACCTTATTTTATCCACGCCCACGGCGGGAGAGGGCAATTTTCGCCGTCAATAAAGGGTCAAACGGGTGTCGATTTTTTGTTTGACATTGCCGAATGAAGGTTGCACAATGGCGCCCGATATTCACCATACATAGAGGAGAGGTAAGCCGTGACTAAGGACGAATTAATTAGCGCAGTAATCAAAAGTTGTAGGGGCGATGACCTGACCAAGCGATTAACCGGAAACGTAATTGATGCCACCTTTGAAGCCATCTCTAAAACGGTCAAGAAAGAAAAGCGGTTCGCTTACCCTGGCTTTGGTACCTTTACGGTTAGAAGCCGGAAAGCGAGGAAGGGACGAAATCCTCAGACGGGCGAGGAGATAAGCATCAAAGCCAGTAAAACGGTCGCCTTCAAACCCGCGCCGACTTTGAAGAAATCCCTCTAGTTTTTTATCGAGACCCACCGCCTGCCTCCCCGGTGGGCGGTTGGTTTATTCCCCCGCCGCCGTTGCCTCTGCGGTGTCGGCTCGGTTCCCTGCTTGACTTTCTGGGCTTTCCCCAGCCGCGTCTTCTGGCATTCTGGTTCGGCGTTTGTGTCGGTTATACATCCAGTCTTTTTCGATGTAATGGCAAACTCGACATTCTTTAGTCTCCTTAAAAACCGCGCGATTATAAAGTTTCCTAACCCTGGGAATATGCAAGTAGGGGTCAAAACTTTTGTGCACGTGACAACCTTGGCAGTACTCGCCTATTACTCTGTTGGCTCTTTCGGGACTAATCCCTCCCTTGAACGCTTCCTCAACTTTATTTTTGGCACACCCAGAGAAAATCGCGAGAAATAAGACCGCCAAGAAACTTCGCACCGCAAAGCCGCAGGTTTTCCCAAAAAAAGTTTTTCCAGTGGGGCGCACAAATTCCTCAATCATATTTAAGGTGACTCCTTGGCAAGCCCGCCTTTAATTTTCCACAACAGATTCTGAATTCCTTCGCCGGTTAGAGACGAGATTAAAAAAACTGCGGGATTTAATTTGGTCAGGGACGCGGAAAGATCATCAAAATTTTTCCGCGACTGCGAGTCGTCCGCCTTGGTCGCCACCAGGATTTGCGGCTTTCGGGATAACGCCGGGCTGAAACTTTTCAATTCTGCTTGCAGACCGTGATAGCGGTTCAAAATGGATTCCCGGTCCGGGACCGAAAAATCTACCAAATGAAGAAGCAGGTGGGTGCGTTCAATATGCTTTAGAAATTGGTGACCGAGACCCTTCCCGTCGTGCGCCCCTTCGATGATTCCGGGAATATCAGCGGCGACGAAAGATGCTCCTTCCTCCAACCGCACCACACCCAAATTGGGCACCAAGGTGGTGAAAGGATAATCGGCTATCTTCGGCCGAGCGTTGGATATTTTGGAGATGAGGGTGGACTTGCCGGCGTTAGGAAACCCGATGATCCCCACATCCGCCAGCAGTTTGAGTTCGAGAAAAAGCGACCGCTTCTCTCCCGGCCAACCTGTTTCAAATCTTCGCGGCGCGCGCTGGGCGGCGGATTTAAAGCGCAAGTTTCCGCGCCCGCCATCGCCGCCGTCTGCACTGGTGAATCGCTGATGGGACTGCTTGAGATCCACCAACAGTTTCCCCGAATTCACATCCTTGACCAAAGTTCCCGGCGGCAGGCGTATGACCATGCTCTCCCCGCTTTTCCCGGTCATCTGCTGGCCCCGTCCCGACTTCCCATGTTCCGCCTGATATATTTTTTTGTAGCGCAGGTCTATCAAGGTGGCGAGATTGGGGTCGGCTTCCAGCACCACACTTCCGCCCTTGCCGCCGTCGCCGCCATCGGGTCCGCCCAAGGGAACGTGCTTCTCTCTGCGGAAACTGCAACAGCCGTCTCCGCCGTCTCCCGCCTGCACGGTTATGGTCACCTGATCAACAAACATGGCAACGAACTCTCATCGAAAAGAGGCTTTGACATCGTCCGTCTCTGAAATATTTCGCGAATCCCGTGACGAATAAAAGCGGGTGGGAATTGAGATGCGTTTAGTTTTGGGGATGGACGCTAATCTTCTGCGTTTTGCGGTTGCGCTGCTCAAACTTGACGACGCCGGCAATTTTGGAAAAAATCGTGTAATCACTTCCCAGCCCAACGTTGCTACCGGGGTGGAAGTGAGTGCCGCGCTGGCGGACTAATATTTCCCCCGCCTTCACCGCCTGCCCCCCGAACCGTTTCACGCCCAACCTTTGCCCCCGGCTGTCGCGACCATTCGAGGTACTGCCTTGTCCTTTTTTGTGCGCCATGATTTCCTCTAATTTACGGAGCCGTAATTCCAGTAATTTTTAAGCGCGTCAAAGATTGACGGTGACCTCTTTTGCGCCGATAATTTTTGCGCCGATGTTTTTTGAAAACGATAATTTTCTTGCCTCGCAACTGCTCCGTAACCTCGCACGCCACGGAGCAACCTTTTACATACGGAGTGCCAATCGCCACGGCATCACCTTCCCCGCAAACAAGAACCTCTTCCAGGTTGATGGTCTCCCCGACGAGGGCGTCCAACTTTTCCACTTGGATGACATCGCCCTCGGATACTTTGTATTGCTTCCCGCCTGTCTTAACTACCGCAATCATTTTTAGTCGCCCCCGAATCTCATCTGCGGAACCTCTCGCAGGAAGACTCCACACATTCCAAATTATCGAATAAGCCGAGTATGGTATGAAAAAAATTTCCTCTTGTCAAGAAAACGCCTGTCGACACAAAGGGATATATTCTGTAGACTTCGCCGCAACGCGCGTTCCTATTTCCGACAAAACATTTTGCCATCGTCACCGTCATCGTCGCCGCCGTTGAAGCCTTCCGCCATTGGGAACTTTATATGTCTTTAAAAGATAACGAAAGGTGGAACAAAAAATACGCCGCCGAAGAACACATCACCGGAAAAGAACCGAGCAACTGGCTGAAGGAAAACGCGAGCCTCCTGAACACCGGCGGGAAAGCATTGGACGTGGCGGGCGGCGAAGGAAGGAACTCCGTTTTCGTCGCCGGCAAAGGTTATGAGGTCACGTGCCTGGACATATCGGAAAATGGATTGACCAAAGCAGCGGCTCTGGCTGACGAAAAAAAAACCACAATCACAACACTTCGCGCCGATTTGGATGACGGCTCTCTCCCAGAAAATGAATACGACTTGGTTCTCTGCTTTAATTTTCTCAACCGCAATTTGTTTTCAGAAATCCGCGCAACGCTAAAGTCCAGCGGATTACTTTTTTACGAAACCTTCACCACGGACTACCTGAAATACAGCAACTTCAAAAAAGAGTGGGTCTTGGAACCCAACGAATTGTTGCGGGCATTCGGCGACCTCCGCGTTTTAAGATACCGCGAAGTGGACGAAAACCCGAACGCATTCGCTTCGCTGGTCGCGCAAAAATTATAATGAACCCGGCGCAATTTTCAGCGGCGCAACCTTAATCATAACGACCGTCATCGCGGCATGAATATTTTAGTGATTAAGCAAACCTCGCTCGGCGATGTGCTGCACGTCAGCGGTCATATTCGGGCGATTAAAAAACAGCATCCGCGCAGCAAATTATTTTTGTTA
>DKID01000024.1:0-537 GCA_002454045.1 Nitrospina sp. UBA6727
ATCCAGTAAGACATGCGCGGCGATGGTGACGACGGTGATGACAGCACACAACGCCGCAGAGATTCGCACGAGCCGTTGCGGTTTTTGATCATCTAACTTATGCTAAAAAAACAATTCCAAAAAAGGCAAAGAATGAAAAAATTATTTCACGTTTTAGTCACCACAATCCTCATCGCGATTGCAGGATGCAACACCGCCGCTGTGCAAACTTCAAACGAAAAAATTGCAACACTGCGCACGGAGGCGGAGCAGAGAGACATTGGGGAATGGCGCATGATGGCCAAGCAGGGAGACGCGGAGGCGCAATGGATGTTAGGCATAGACCATTATTTCAACAGTCTCAGCCTTGATGGCGGTGACATTGATGAAGATAAGCAAGCAGTGCATTGGTGGCGCAAGGCAGCGGAGCAGGGGCATACGGACGCACAATATAGTTTGGGTAGAGCCTATAATCACGGTAGAGGCGTTGATAAAGACAAACGCGAAGCTGTGAGATGGTATCGCATGGCGGCTGAGCAGGGGCTTGCGGAGGCACAA